>DASQIZ010000085.1:0-93679 GCA_035631315.1 Gemmatimonadales bacterium | reverse complement strand
CCCAAGAAGCACTCGCCGAGACAGCCCTCTTGCGGGAGAACGGAGCTGACGAGGCTGTCGCGGCCCGCCTCGCCCTGCTCCGGCGCCTGGTGGCTGCAGCAGACACCTGGCTCAGCCAGGAGTTGGATACCGCCCAAGCGGCTCGCGAGGCCGGTCGCTCGACCGAAACGATCCGGCGGGCGGTGCGCGGCGGCCGGCTGCCCGACCGCCGCGAAAACCCAAAGGCGCACATCGCCATCCGGCGCCGGGACCTTCAACAGCTTGCTACGACCGAGGACGGTTCGTATGATCCGACTGCCGATGCCCAGGACATCGCCCGACTCCGGAGGAAGACATGAACCGGAAGTGCTGGACGAGGTCTATCGGTAAACGTGGAGCGCGGGTACGGCTGTACGAGATGTACCCTGGCGGCTCCTTGATGCGGTCGGTCTACCTGAACGGAAAGGAGGTCAGAAAGAGTCTCGGCCATCGGGACCAAGAAAAGGCCATTCGCCAAGGGTATGAACTGCTGCTCGCCCTCCAAGCGAATGAAGAGGCGCTCGCTGCGGAGACCCTGACACTGGGGATGCTGGTCGATCTGTACTTCACCAGCCCGGCGCACCAAGGGAAGCAACCGAGGCCGCAGCGCGAGGAAGGCCGGATGCTTCAGCGTGTGACCGACTTCCTCGGTCCCACCCGGCGGGTGGAGTCCCTCTCGGTTTCCGATGTGCAGCGGTACACGCAGGCTCGGCGGTCGGGGGCGGTAGGCAGGAAGAGACGCCCCGTGCGCGACCGGACCATTGCAGCGGATCTGGAGATGCTACTCCGAGTGCTCCGGTGGGGCACACGCGAACGGACGGCCCAGGGGCGGCGCTTGTTGGCCGAGAATCCTTGGGTGGGCATCCGGCTCCCCCGGGAGAAGAATCCCCGGCGGCCTGTGATGCAACATGACGTCTATCTCCAGCTGTTGGCAGTGGCGGATCAGGTTGATCCGAGACTCCGGCTCGCGTTGATCGTCGCGGAAGGGACCGGCCGGCGGCTCTCTGCCTGGCGGAACCTACGTTGGGACGACGTCGACTTCGACGCCGGGACGATTCGCTGGCTCGCGGTGCACGACAAGAAGGGCTACGAGCAGGTCGTGCCGATGAGCGAGGGAGTACGCGAGGCCCTCTTCGAGGCGCGACAGGTGCAACGGGCGATCGGCAACATGCCGGTGTTCCCTGCGCCGAAGGACCCGGCCGAGTCGTGCAGCCGGGAGGTGATGGACCGGTGGCTCCGCCGGGCCTTTCGTCTTGCAGGTGCAGCCAAGCCGCCAGGGGGGTTGTGGCATTCCCTGCGGCGGAAGTGGGCCAGCGAGCGGAAGGGATATCCGGTGAAGGATGTGGCGGAGGCAGGCGGGTGGCGTGACACCCATACCCTGCTGACATCATATCTCCAAACCGATCCCGAGACGGTGCGTGAGGTCGTGCGGAATCCGACGCGGCGACTGATGAGTCGGTAGCTGCTCAAGAAACTCACACGGTTACACACACTGTCGCTAGTCGGGAAGAAAAAAGCCTCGCACCCGAAGTCGATGCAAGGCTTGATCTTCAAGTAATCGGGGCGGCGGGATTCGAACCCGCGGCCTCCTGGTCCCAAACCAGGCGCGCTACCGGACTGCGCCACGCCCCGTAAGACTAGACGCACAGACGCGTTGACGCGCAGACGCCTAGTAACTGCGACCTACAATCTACAAACCTAAACACCGCGCCGGAGTAACATCTCCGCCAAGGCTCGAAAAGCACGACCTCGGTGAGATACCCGGTGCTTCGCGGGCTCCGACGCCTCCCCGAACGTCAGGCCCAGCTCCGGGGAGAAAAAGTAGGGATCGTATCCGAACCCTTCCCTCCCCTGGGGCTCCAGCACGATCCGGCCCTCGCACGTGGCCTCCACGATCTCCGGGGCGCCATTCACCCGGTCGAGAAAGGCCACCACGCACCTGTAACGCGCCGTCCGCTTCGTTTCAGGGACTCCCCGTAGGGCCGCGACCAACTTCGCGTTGTTCCGGGCATCCTGGCTGGAATCGGTCGCGCCGGCCCCGGCCCAGCGCGCCGAGTAGACCCCGGGTGCCCCGCCGAGAGCGTCGACTTCGAGGCCCGAATCATCCGCCACCGTCGCTACTTCGCCCCGCGCCCGCTCCGCGAAGTACCGCGCCTTCAGCACGGCATTCTCGGCGTACGTCGCCCCGCTCTCCAGGTCGTCCTCTTCCGGCAGCCGGTCGAGGAATCGGTCGGCCGGGAACTCGACCGCGAATGGGAGCCCTTCGAGCAGGGACCGGATCTCCCGGGCCTTCCCGGCACTCCGCGTCCCCACCAGGAGCTTCAGCGACCCCCCTGACGTTTGCGGGCCATCTCCGTGGTCGAATGTCCGGGCACGAGGGGCACCCGCACGACTTTGCCGCCCCACCCTTCTACTTCGTCCGCCCCGACGATGGAAGCGCGCTCGTAGTCGGCGCCTTTCACGAGCACATCAGGGCGCAGGTGCTTGATCAGCTCGAGCGGGGTGTCCTGATCGAAGATCACCACACAGTCGACCACCGCGAGCGCGGCGAGCACCCGGGCCCGCTCGTCCTGGGCCACCAGGGGCCGATCGGGTCCCTTCTTCAGGCGCCGGACCGACGCGTCACTGTTTACGCCGACGATGAGCGAAGCGCCCTCGTTCCGGGCCGCCTCGAGCAAGGTCACGTGCCCCACGTGCACGAGATCGAACACGCCGTTCGTGAAGACGACGCGCCCCCCTTCACCGCGGCGCCAGCGGGCCGCGCCGTCCCAGGAGCGGACCTTGCCTGCCGTATTCATGGAGGTGACGGCCTACAGGCCCTCGTCGGCCGATGGACTGAGCGAAAAGGTGTGATCGAAGAGCGGGAGCTGCACCCGTTCACCGTAATGGGTCTCGATGTGGATCTTCCGCGGATCGCCGGTGCGGGTAATGACGAGATTGTCCGTCGCCTCCGAGGGCAACCCGATGTCCTCGATGGCGGCTTCGAGACGCCGGCGGATGGTGCCATTGTCGATGGCCGACGCGAAGCGAGCCTGGGAGTCCATCTCGTCCACCAGGCGGTAGTACTTGAAAAACACTTCGCCGATGTGGACCCCGTAGTACAGGGCCGCGACGAAGATCAGGAGCGACACCAGGCAGCCGAGAGACGACGCGCCCCGGCGCGACCGTCCGGTCACCATTGCGATTGGGCCCCCTCCACGATTTCCGTCACCAGCTTGTCGAGCGCCTGTTTGCGCCCGTCCGCTTCGGCGGGCGGCTGGTAGTCGCCCTGAACCGTGAGTCCCTGTCGCTGCCAGATCGTCTTGCCCTCTTTCTGATCGAGGACTTCGACGTCCACCGTCACCTGCACCTGACGCCGGGTCACCGGCGCCTGGCCCTGCCCGGCCACGAAGGCGAGCGGCACGTCCGCCTGATAGGCGACGATCCGCCCACGCACCAGTGCATCCGCCGTCTGCTCTCCGGCCTGCCGCAACCCGAGCCGGCTCTCGAACGCCTGGCGGATCGCATCGTTCACTTCCGTCGTCAGCTGCGGGACCGGCGTCTGATTGTCGAACGGCTGAATCGCCACGGTCTTGATGTTCGGGAGCCCGCCACCGGCGAACCCGTACAGACACCCCGTCAGGTTGGCGAGCGCGACGCTACCGGCGACTGCGCCAGAGAGCCGGCGGTACCACGACCGCCGTGTCGACCCCCACCACTGTAAGCTCAAACCGCGCTCCCGTCCCCGGAAACTCCACCTGCGCGCGGGCGGGCCAGCCGCGCCCATCGAGATCCGTGTGACTTCGCGCCACCACGGTCGAGCCACTGCGCCACTCGACGTCGAGGGCCTGATTCCCTGCGACGTACGTGAGAGTATCGGCACCGGTTGCGTAACGCCACGCCTGCCGCGGGTGATCCGCGCCACCCACCAGCCCATCGGTCACGATCGCACCCGGCGGAGCCGGCCTGGCGACCCCCATCGCGGCCCAGAACACCGGCGCGCCACGAATGAACGACCGGAAATCCTGGTCGGGCTCCGCCCAGATCACCGAATCCCCGATCACCACCCCCGCGCCCGACGACAGGCCCAGGGTCGCCGCGTAATCGAGGCGCACCGAATCGGGTGGCGCAATTCGCGCCGTCGCTCGCCCCGCCGCGTTCAGCTTCCGGTCCTCGTACCGCCACTTGAACCGGATGCCCGCCGCGTGCTTCGGTGTCGTCCCCAGCGCCCACGTTCGCGCGGCTTCAACGGACGCAGGCGCCAAGGCCACTGGCACGAGCGACGATGCCCGGCATGCCGACATGGCACAAACAAGTGCCACCCAGCCGCCAATGTAGGAAGGCGCCCCGGCACGGTCAAGCAGAAATCGTTGCCCGCTCAGTAGTTATATCCGAAAAAGAAGTCGACGAAGTGTCGCCCCTGAAAGTTAAACGGAAGGGAGTATTCTGAAACGTCTCCGTAGGCAAACCGCCAGCCGACATCCAGCCTGAGCACGAAGCCCGGCCCGACCGGCATCCGGAAGCCCAGGCCGGAAGCCCCCAGGGTGCCGCGGCCTTCCGTCAGCGGCGTCCAGGCCCGGCCGACGTCACCAAAGAAGGCCCCCTGCACCCCCGGGAAGCGGAGAGGCCCGAACGGGAATCCGAGGTCCAGGTAGTCGGTGATCGGGAAGCGCCACTCGAGATTCGCCATCCAGGCACGCGTCCCGGCCACGTACCCGTAGTACGGGTACCCGCGGATGCCCCACGAGCCTCCGATGTTCGTGCGCCGCGGACGCTCCCCACCGCCGTAGTACGCCATCGCCCGGAACGCGAAACCGGACCGCAGCGACGTCCGCAGGTACCGGCGGTAATCCCCGAAAGCCACCCAGGAATCGAAGCGGCCATGGCTGACGTCGTTCACGACGCCACCTGTCACCGCGTACCGCTCCCCGTCGATCGGCCCCGTGTCGAGCCACAGCGTGTTGTCCTTCACGTAGCTCAGGTAGTTCGACGAGAGCCAGCCCACGCGGTGCAGCGTGGTCGGGTCCCCCCCGTTGAGCACGTCGACCGATCCGAAATCGAAGCGGTCCGAGTGCTCGAGGCGGTACTCCAGTTCGAGCCGCCGGAACCGGTCGAACGGATACCGCAGCTGCCCCAGCATGCCGGTGGACGTTTCGTCGTAGACGGTAGACAAGTCACCTTCGAAGAACTCGCCGCGGAGCCGGAACACGCCGACGCCCCAGTTGATCCGGTGCGCCTGATTCAGATACATCAGCGTGCCGTTGATGTTGCCGAAGAAATTGCCGAGCCCATTCCCCTGAAACGATGAGAGCTCGAGCAGCGCGAGATGATCCTCCAGTAGATCCGAGAAGAGGAAGTCGGCGCCCTGCGCGGCACCGAGGCCCGGCACGATGATCGCGTCCCCAGCCGCAAAATCCAGCGTGAACCGGCGGCGGTAGGGCTGGGGACTCTCCGCGGACGTGACCGCCGCGCTGAGCTCGGGCCACGCCCAATCGGGCGGCTGCCGGTTCGCCGCGAGACTCACGGCGGGACCGGTCGTATCGGCGCTGACGCGCGTCCGGTAGATGCCGAACGACAGATCCGAGAATCCGCCGAACACGACCGTCGACTCCGCGGGGACATACTGGGGATCGAACGCGCCCCCCAGCACGTCCGTCATCCGGCGTCCCACCCCGCTCGAGTCGATGGCGTAGATCTGCGACGATCCATCCCGGTCACTCGAGAACCAGATCTGGCCCGTGCTCCAGTCCCACCGGGGACCCGTATCCTTCCAGTCACCGTACGTGAGATAGCTGACCGTCCCGCTCGCGAGATCCAGGGTGAACAGATTCTTCGCTCCGTCGATGCCGAAGGACGTGCGGTCCGAGGCAAACACCACGCGCTTCCCGTCCGGGCTCACGGACGGATCGACATCCTGATAGCGGTCGTGCGTCAGCCGTTCGAGCCGGCCATCCGCGATCCAGAGGCGATAGAGATCCGAGTAGCCGTTATCGGCCAGTCCCGAGAACACCACGCTCCGGCCATCGGGTGTCCAGGACGGCGACAGCATGCCTACGAGACCTGGAAACTGGAATCGTCCGATTTTCTTCCCGCGTTCGAGATCCCAGACGAACAGCGCGTCGCGGTCGAGATACTTGCTCGTGAAGGCGAGCAGGCGCCCGCGGTACACGTCGAGCCGGGAATCGAAGAAATGGAATGACTCGAATTCGGGGGTCCGCTCCCCTTTCACCACGGCCCGCTTCCCTTCTCCATCCAGCCGGGCCGCGTAGATGTCCGAGTACCCGTCGGCCGGCGAGAAGTACAAAATCCGGCTCTTCGCCGTATCCGCCGAATCCCATACCACCGTCGGCTTGATGGCGAGCTCGCCGACCTTTCTCGCTTCGAGTGCCAGTGGCTGCGAGGTCGTCACGGCCGGGTAGTACTTCTGGCGCATCCAATACCGGAACTCTTCCGAGATCTGGCTGAGCTTCTCGCCGTACACCGCTTCCATCAGCTGATCGAACGTGTCGTACTTCCACGTCTGATCGTAGACCTCGAGGATCCGCCACTCCCCGTACTTCTCGGCCAGGAACTCATGGATCTTGGCGCCGAGCGGGTAGATGGCGCCCCCCTGGGCAAACGTGAGCTGCTCGAGGGTCGGGAGCTGGCCGGTGACCGTCAGCTCGCGCAGGAGCATCTCGCCCTGATTGTCCGTCCCGATCGAGAAGAACTCCGCCAGACCTTCCGTCCACCACAGCGGAAGCGCGGCGTGGTGCTCGCGGGGATACCGGTGATAGGTCTGGGTTTCCACACTCAGCTGGAACACGTGCACCAGCTCGTGGCGAATGGTGTGCTTGAAGTCGTAGTAGCTGCCGGTGAACGGCAGCGTCACCCGCTCCTTGGCGAAATCGGTCACGCCGAGCAGTCCTTCGGGCGGCACGTACGGCAGGATGTTGGTCTGTTCGAAATCCGTGTGCGACGCGTAGACGATGAGGGGAACGCGGTGCGGCACTTCATGGTTGAACCGCCGCGACAGCGCCGTGTAGCTCTCCTCGGCGTACGCCAGGGCGACCTTCGCGAGCTCCTCTTCGGCGGGATAATAGTGAAGGTCCACGTGCGGGCCCTGCATCACCCGCCAGTCGAACTCCTTGAACTGCACCTTGTTCTCGCCGAAGTACCCGTACTGGGCCGAGAGGCCTGACGGGATCATCAGCACGGCCAATGCCGCGAGCCACCGGCGTCTCATCGATGGATGCTGCGGATGCGGTCACCCTGCGTCACGTTGTCGAGCACGGTCAGATCCGACGTCACCCGCCCGAAGATCGGGTACGTCCCATCCAACCGCGGCTCCGGCCCCAACGTGATGAAGTACTGACTTCCCCCGGTGTCGGGACCGGACAGGGCCATGCCCACCGAGCCCTTTTGAAAACGGGCGGTCGAGATCTCGTCCCGGAGGGAAAACCCGGGACCACCCCACCCGTCATCCCGCGGGTCCCCGTCCTGAATCACGAAGTTCGGTACCACCCGGTGCCAGTGATCGCCATCGAAGTACCGGCGGTCCACGAGCGCCAGAAAAGCGGCCACCGTGAGCGGCGCGTCGGCGGGCAGCAGCTCGACGGTGATCGACCCGCGGTCGGTCTCGATGGTGACGGTCGGATTCGCGCTGCCGTGGAGCGAAGGGTACAGGTACCGTCTGGCGGCATCGCGGTAGTCGGCGCTCGTCTTCCCGGTGGCGATCGACGGTGCCGTCTGCCACGCGGGCACCGGTCCTGGGAAGCTCACCGCCGCCATCCGCCACGCGAGGTAGTCCGTCGGACGGGCCACCGACTGGAAGAACCGGACGGTCACGGCGCCCAGACCCGCTGGACCGGTCGCGGCAATCGCACAGAGGGCGCGCACCGCGGACAACCGCGCGTCGTCGAACGGATCGCCCGCCGCGCGCTGGTAGGCCGCCACCAGCGCATCTACATCGGCCGCCGAGGGCCGCTTGCCGAGGATGTCCGCTGCCAGACTGCGAACGGCGGGATCGGGATGGGTCAGCAGTCCGCGCGCTCGCATCGCGAACGCAGAGTCCCCATCCGGGACAAACCGCATCATCGCGTTGAGTGCCGAGGCGACGACGCGACCATCAGGATCCGACAGCAGACGCTCGAGCCGGCCGCGATCCCGCGCCGCTCCATCCACTTCGGCCGCGACGCCGCGCCAGTGCCAGTCGGTATTGGTCGCCAGCGAGTCGGCGAACGCGACGCCGCCCGCGGAGTCCGCCTCCGCGAGCCCGATCGCGGCCTGCCGCCGCACCGCGAAATTCGCGGACACCAGGTGCGCGCGCAGCGCCACGACGGCCGGGGCGCCGCCGCTTACGCCCAGCGTCGTCTCCGCGACCACTGCAACCCCCAGGATCCCGTCGGACGCGAGCGGCGCGAGCGCACCAGCCAGGGTCGAATCGCGAAACGTCCCGAGTGCCCGAAGCGCATTGATGCGGACACCGGCGTCCCGGTCGCTGAGCAGTCCCCGAATGACCGCGATCACCGGCGCATGCGACTGGTGAGCGGCATCGATGGCGCGGGCGGTGATGCCGCGCAGGGCGACCGCACGCACCGTCGCGTCCTGATCGTTGAGGGCCGTCAGCAGACTCGGAACCCCCCGCGGATCTCCGACACGCCCCAGGGAGAAGATCGCGTTCCAGCGCACGAGGTTGCTCGCGTCCTGCGTATACCGGATGAGGGACAGCACGGGTGCCTGATCGCCGAGGCGCCAGGATTCGAGCAGGGCGCGCGACACGGCCTGGTCGGTCTGGCCCGGACGCCCCGCGTCGATGATCAGCTGAAGCGCGCGCGCGCCCTGTGCCCCGCCGATCTTCGCGATCGCGGTCACCGCCTCGAAGGTTCCGAAGTTTTCCTGCTCGGGAGGCGTGCGCTGGATCAGATCGAGCAGGGGCTGAAGGGCCCGCGGGTCCTTCAGCATGCCGAGGGCGAACGCCACGGCGGAGCGCACGCCCTGCACCGTGTCGGCAAGCGCCTGCACGAGCATGGGCACCGCCGCGGTGTCCCCGATCCGGCCGGCGGCGAGCGCCGCCTGACGGCGGATCGTCGGGTCCGTCTGCTGCAACCCGTCCCGCAGCAGCGCCTCGTCGAACGTCCGGCTGTCCGACGCCGCCAGGAGCCGGGCCAGCTCTCCGACGGCGGCTTCGTCGACGGGCGCGGCTTGTTGGGCGGTGAGGGGAAACGCGACGAGGAGAGCCGCGGCCAGGAGCCACGGCGAACGCCGGCTAGAGGCGAACGGGGTCCGACGACGGCGCCAGCAGCTCACGCACGTGCTCCGGAAGGCGGGTGGGCGAGTGCCCCCGATCGAGGGCCATGAGTGACGTTTGCGCTGTGGCCAGCAGCTCATTGCTCGCGGCCCGTTCGATCGCGTATCCGAAGGTGACCCGGCGCGACGCCACTTCCCGGACCCAACAGCGGACCCGGACCAGGTCGTCGTAACGCGCCGCGCGGCGGTAGCGCACCTGGAGGTCGGTCACCGCCAGGTACACCCCCTGCTCTTCCATTTCCTTGTACGTCACCCCGGTGCCGCGCAGGTGTTCCGTCCGCGCCATATCCAGCCAGACGACGTAATTGGCGTGGTAAACCAGGCCCATCTGGTCCGTTTCCGAGTAGTTCACCCGGTGCTCGATCGCGGTGATCATGTCACTGTACCCGCGGTCCTGAACGCCACGATCCGCGCCTGGTCCCCGGTCGTGACTCCCGCGGCGGCGGCCTCATCGGTGTCGAGATGCACCTCGGTGGCATGGGCCGGACCGGCGCGGACCAGCAGTCCCTCGAAAACCACCTGCCGGCTGCCCGTTCCGCACATGACGTCGATCCAGTCTCCGTCCGCCACACCGAGCCGCCTGGCATCCTCGGGACCGCAATGGAGGTGGCGAGCCGCGATGATCACCCCACTCGACAGGCTGATTGAACCCGCGGGTCCCACCAGCGTAACACCCCCCACAGACCCCGAGAGCTTCCCCGAGTTTGCGAGGTGGGCAGCAACGCCGAGGGTGCGGGCGTCGGTCAGTGCGAGCTCCACCTGCGTCGCGGCCCGTGGCGGGCCGACGACGCGCATGCCGGTGAGCTTGCCCTTGGGACCTACGACATCCATCCGCTCCTTCGCGGCGTACTGCCCCGGCTGGGTGATCATCCGGTCGACGGTAAGGGACTTCCCGTCACCCAGGAGCCGGGTGACGTCGGTGGGAGACAGATGCAGGTGGCGATTCGAAACCCCAATGGGGACGGTCGAGCCGACGGGAGACGTCATTCCCCGTAAGGGATCCAGATGTTCTTCACTTGGGTCGCGTGGCGGAGAAACTCCTCTCCCTCACCCCAGGACGGATCGAGCCAATCCCGCGCATGGTCCGTGGCCCAGGTCCGCTTCATGTTGCCCGCGGACGCCTCCTCCACCGCCTTCACCCCCGACGCCGGCCCGAAGTACCACACCGCGTCCACATCGAGATGCTCGGCCAGCACTTTGGTGAGGGCGTCACGATCACCGGTCACAATGTTGATCACGCCGTCGGGGAGGTCGGACGTCTCGAGCACGCCGTAGAAATCCGTGGCCGACAGCGGTTGCGCGGGAGATGGGATCGCGATCACGGTGTTCCCGGTGGCGACTGCCGGTGCGACCAGCGAGACAAACCCGAGCAGCGGCATGGTCTCGGGCGCCGCGACGCCGATCACGCCGATGGGCTCCTTCATCGCGAGCGTGACACCCCGGATCGGTACCTGGTGGACCGCGCCGTCGTACTTGTCAGCCCAGGCGGCGTACGTGAAGAGCCGCGAAATGGAAGCCGTGACCTCGGCGGCCGCGGCATCTGCCGACGCCCCCGTCTGGGCCGCGATCCGCTTGGCGAACTCATCAGCCCGAGCCGACAGGTTCTCGCCGATATAGTAGAGGACCTGTGCCCGTGCATGCCCGGCGCCCTTCTCCCATCCTGACGCCTTGTGTGCTGCTTCCACCGCGTCACGGATATCCTTGCGGTTGCCGTCGCCGACTTCTCCAACCACGTCGCCCGAGGGTCCGAGCACCTTCCGGCTGTAGCCCTGATCGGGGCGGACCTGCTTGCCGCCGATGAAGAGCTTGGGGGTGCGGTCGATCGCGGGAAGATCGGAGTGTGGAGTGCGGACTGCGGAGTGCGGGGTTTCGGCGGCGGCTCGTTCGTCACTTCGCACTCCGCCTTCGGCACTCCGCACTCGCTTCAAGTATTCCCACATCCCCTCTTTGCCGCCCTCGCGACCGAACCCCGACTCACGGTAGCCGCCGAAGCCCGCGGCCGCGTCGAAAAGATTGGTCGAATTGATCCACACGACGCCCGCCTTGATCTTGGGCGCGATGTCAAGCGCAAGATTGATGTTCTCCGTCCAAACGCTCGCCGCCAGGCCATATGGCGTGTTGTTCGCGATCTCCACGGCCTCGGCCGGGGTTCGGAAGGTCATCGACACCAGCACCGGACCGAAGATCTCGACCTGGGCGATGTTCGCCGCCGGCGCGACGTCGGTGAAGAGCGTGGGCGGATAGAAGTAGCCCCCGGTGGGACACGCCCACGTCGGCTGCCACATCGTCGCGCCTTCGGCCACCCCCTGATCCACGAGCTTGCGAATGCGTTCGAGCTGGACCGGCGCGACGATGGCACCCATGTCGATCGCCTTGTCGAGCGGCTCGCCGACGCGCAGCTTTTCCATGCGCGCGCGCAATTTCGGAATGAGCTTCCCGGCTACACCCTCGTGGACCAGTAGCCGCGACCCGGCACAACACACCTGCCCCTGATTGAACCAGATGGCGTCGACCACACCCTCTACGACGCTGTCAAGGTCGGCGTCGTCGAAGACAATGAACGGGCTTTTCCCACCCAGCTCAAGGGTCAACTTCTTGCCCGAGCCCGCCGTCGCCTTCCGGATCTGACGACCCACGTCGGTCGACCCGGTGAACGCGATCTTGTCGACGTCAGGATGATCGACGAGAAGTTTTCCCGTGCGGCCGTCACCGGTGATGATGTTGAGAACGCCGGGAGGCAATCCCGCATCGTGCGCGAGCTCCGCGAAGCAGAGTGCGGTGAGCGGCGTGAACTCGGCAGGCTTCAGGACGATCGTGTTCCCCGCAGCCAATGCGGGGGCAACCTTCCACGCGACCATCAAGAGCGGGAAGTTCCAGGGGATGATCTGACCGACGACGCCGACGGGACCATACCCGGGGAATTCGGTATCCCGAAGCTGGGCCCAACCCGCGTGATGATAGAAATGACGGGCGACCAGCGGGATGTCGAGGTCCCGCGTCTCACGGATCGACTTGCCGTTGTCGAGGCTTTCGAGCACGGCGAGCAGCCGGGAATGCTTCTGCACGGCGCGCGCCAGGGCGTAGAGGTGCCTGGCACGGGCGTGACCGGAGAGCGCCGCCCACGCCGGTAGTGCATCCCGCGCCGCCTTCACCGCGGCATCGACGTCGTCGGTGCCGGCCTGCGACACGCGCGCGAGCACGTCGCGTGTGGCCGGATTGATGGTGTCGAACCCGTCGCCGGCCTCAGGCGTGACCCATTGGCCTCCCACGTAAAGACCGAACCGTCCGCCGTGGGCCTTGATCCAGTCGAGCGCAGGCCCCCGCGCCTCGGGCGCGGGTCCCCACTCCATTGTTTCGAAGATCTTGGCAACCGTGGTCACGTCAGACCATTGGATGGCGGTGGGCAGCCGAGTACCGGCCGGTGACGAAATGCTCGAGCTGGCGCTCGATGTCGGTCAGCAGAGCGCTCGCCCCGAGGCGGAAGCGGTCGGAGCGCATCCAGCGCTCGCCCAGCTCCTCCTTCATCAGCATGAGCCACTCCAGCGCATTCTTCGCGGTGCGAATGCCGCCGGCGGGCTTGAAGCCGACGGCATGGCCGGTCTGTTCCAGGTAGTCGCGGATCTGCCGGACCATCACGAGCCCCACCGGGAGCGTCGCGTTGATGGGTTCCTTGCCGGTGGACGTCTTGATGAAGTCCGCCCCAGCCGCCAGTGCCACCCGCGAGGCGCGCGCGACGTTGGTGAGGGTTGCCAGCTCGCCCGTGCCGAGAATGACTTTCATGTGCGCCGCGCCGCAGGCTTCACGGAAGCGCCATACCTCGTCGTAGAGCCGTTCCCAGGCGCCGGTCAGCACGTGCCCCCGGGTGATCACCACGTCGATCTCTTTGGCCCCAGCCTCGACTGACGCCTTCACTTCCTGGACCCGCTGCTCGATGGGGGAAAGTCCGGCCGGGAAGCCGGTCGAAACCGCGGCGACGGGTATGCCGGAGCCGATCAGCGCCCGGACCGCCGCCGGCACCAGAGCGTGATAGACGCATACCGCACCGACCTGAATCGGCAGGTCGGCAGCGCCCAGAGCGTCGAGGAGGTCACGACGGACCGGTTCGCGGGCCTTGGCGGACAGGCGGGCGACGTTGCCCGCCGTGTCGTCTCCCGAGAGCGTCGTCAGATCGATGCAGGTGATGGCCCGGAGGAGCCAAGCCGCCTGCCATTCCTTCTTTACGGTCCGGCGCTTCGGGAGGGTGGCCGCCCGGCGTTCCACGGCGCTCCGGTTCACCCTGATCGAACTGATCAGCTCCAGGTCGAGGGGGACGCCGGGGTTGCGGACAGGCTCCGCCGGCGGCTCGGAAGGACGGTCCCCCCGGGAAACCCTGCTGGGGGGGTTCGTGGGACCTGGCCGCTCGTATTTCGTGTGGTCGCGCGTGACCTTCATGCTGGCGGAGATATGGAGGTGACGCGACCAAAAGTCAAATGGGACAGGAGCTTGCGAGCCCGGGACCCACTTCCTAGCTTGGGGCCGTGCCGACCCCACCGGAACGTGTCATCGTGGTGGCCGATGCGCACCTCGGCCAGGTTCCCCCCGCCACGGCCGCCGCATTTCACCGATTCCTCTCCGCCGTCCCCCAGCCCTCCGACCACCTGCTCATCAACGGCGACCTGTTCGACTTCTGGTTCGAATACGGGGCGGTGATCCCCCGGAAGCACTTCGGGCACATCGCTGCTCTGCGGGACCTGCGCAAGCGGGGGGTTCGGATCACACTGATGGGCGGAAATCACGACCGCTGGGGAGGACCATTCCTCACGGAGGACCTTGGCGTCGAGTTCCACGCGGACCCGATCGAGATACGTCTGGCGGGACGGCCGACATTCATCGCGCATGGTGACGGACTGACCGAGCAACACTGGAGCGGCGCGCTCACCCACCGCATTCTGAAACATCCGTGGACCATTTCCGTCTTTCGCGCGCTGCATCCCGACCTGGGATTCTGGATCGCCGATAAGCTCTCGGGCACCCTCGCGGATAGCACGAAGGACCGTGCCGTCCTCGATCGCGCCGCGATGGCCCAGGAATCGTGGGCGACAAGTCTCCTCGACAAGAGACCCGATCTGTCGCTCGTGGTGTTGGCCCACACCCACCGGCCCAGGCTGGTGACGAGGCCGGACGGGAGAGCCTATCTGAATCCGGGGGCCTTTCTGGATTGCGGCAGGTATGCGGTGGTTACGGCGGGAGGAGTCGAGCTCAGACAATTCACAGACTGATGACTTCAACCTCCGAATCTCGCAGCCGGTCACCCAGGAACGTCGCTCCCACCTTTCTGAACCGCGGCGCATCGTCGGACACGACGAAGTGATGCGTCGGAGCGCGGCTGTCGCCGGCTTGCAGCGTCTTCGACTCGAGTGCTTCCTGCACGGCCTTCGCGGTCTCTCCCCCACTGTCGATCAGGGTGACGTTCGGTCCCAGCACGCGGGCCAGAACCTGCTTCAGCAGCGGATAGTGGGTGCACCCGAGCACCACGGCATCCACTGCCGCCGCGGTGAGGGGCGTGAGGTACTCCCGGGCAATCAGTTCCGTCGCCGGGTGGTCGAGCCATCCTTCTTCGACGAGCGGTACGAACAGCGGACAGGCGACCCCTGCTACCTTCGCCTGGGCATTGAGCTCTCCGATGGCGCGCTGATACGCACCTGACGAAATGGTCCCGACGGTCCCGATGATGCCGAGGGTCCCGCCTTTCGATGCGGCGACGGCGGCGCGCGCACCCGGTTCGATCACACCGATCACGGGAACCGGAGAAATCTTCCGAAGGTGCTCGAGCGCGTGTGCGGTGCTGGTGTTGCACGCCACGACGACCATCTTCACACCGCGTTCGAGCAGGAACTTGAGGATCTCGCTCGAGTAGCGGCGCACGGTATCAGCGGACTTCGGGCCATACGGGACCCGCGCGGTGTCGCCGAAGTAAATGACGGACTCGCGCGGCAGCCGCTCGAACAGCGCGCGCGCCACCGTGAGTCCACCGAGTCCCGAGTCGAAGACGCCAAGGGGGGCGTCGTTCACCAGCGGCCGATCGGGATGGAGATGCCGACCCCGCGCGGGAACGCCTGGAAGTGCAGATCCTTCGGGAAGTCCTGGAGGTGAGCCGAGACGAAGGCTTCCGCGCCCGCGAAGAGGTGGTTGAAAATCCAGAGCACCGTCCAGTCCTGCACTTCCTGGCGCTTGGCATGCAGGTTGGGCGAGCCCGTGTGCGCGAAGTAGTTCGCTTCCTGATGCGCCTTGAAGGTCATCATGATCGTGACGCCTTCCCACGCGGCGAACGCGGCGCCGGTCCCGTTGCGATGGGTGACCGCCTGTCCCCATCCCGGCAGGAGCATCGACCGCCAGAGCGCATTGATGGCCCTGACCTCGTGTGTCGTGTCTGGAGAGGCCGGAATGGCACGGAGTGAATCCTGGCCACGAAGACTCACTGGACAGACGCTCAGTCCCCAAGTCGCCAGGACGCCCAATAAGACGACGACTCTCACGACGCCACCAGCACCGGGAGCACTCGCGGCTCCACGGTGATCGAGCACTCGCGCGTGCCGGGCATGCGAAGCTCACCGTCGAGATGCATCACCAGCGGATGCGCTCCACGGATCGTCACCTCACGCGATCGCAGCAACTTCACTTCCCGCATCGTTCCGTGCGTCCCTTTCATGACTCTCGGCAACGCCATGAGAAATCGCGCCAGGCCCACGCGTTGAATGATGCAAACGTCGAGCGTGCCATCAGCCGGGTCGGCATCCGGGGCGAACCGGTAACTCCCCCCTGCCGTGGTTCCGTTACATACCTCTACCATCATAACGGGCCCTTGCTCCATTCCCTTGTCCACGCGGACTTCGAGCACCGGCGGCTCGAATCCCGCAAAAGCCTTCAAGACCGGCACCAAATACGAGAGGAAGCCCTTCAACCCCGGCATGCCGTCCCGGATCCGCACCACTTCCGGGCCAAATCCGAAGCCGAGCGTGTTCACGAAATGCTCTTCCGCCACCTTGCCGGCGTCGAAACGGCGCACCGTCGCCGTGGCGATGCGCTTCACCGCCCGTTCCGGAGCGTGACGGTACACGCCCAGCAACTTCGCAAAATCGTTCCCGGAGCCCGCCGGGATGACGCCGAGCGCGGCCGTGCCTCTGGCGGCGAGCAATCCGTTCGCGACCTCGTGGACGATGCCATCCCCACCCACCGCGATCACCCGTTCCGCCCCGGCGCGCGACAGCTCGGCCGCGAGCGTGGATCCGTGTCCCGGACCCCGAGTCTCGACCGCCTCCACCGACCAGCCTTCACCCTGGAACGCACGCGCCACCCGGTCCTTGAGTCGACGGGCGGCGCCCCGGCCGGCGGCCGGGTTGACGACGAGGTGGGCCTTTACGTGAGGTACCCCTCGTCCCACGCGACCTCGAACTCCCACTTGCACGCGGGACATTTCAGGCGCTTCGCCTTGCCGAGCTTGGTGCGCTCGCCGCAGGAGGGACAGACGCCATACGGATCGCCGAGTGAGACCCGGCCACCCGTCTTCGGTGCACGCACCACCGTCCACTTGGGATGCGGGCGAGCCACGATTTCGATCATGGCCTTGAGGATGGACTTCGGCTTCCCGCCGACCTCGATCACGACGTCGAGCTCGCCCTCCTCGAGAACGCGGTACCACATGCCGCGCCGCAGTCTGACGTTGACGTCATCGCGGAGGCGGGCCCACTTGGACTTCACCCCCATGGCGCCACGGCTCATCGATTGGCTCCGGTCACCGTCTTTCCGGCCGTGAAGTCGACCACCCGCGACGTGTACACGTAGTAGTTCGGATCCACGTGGAACGCCTCCGGCGACGAGAGATGCACGGCGGCCTGTTGGAGTCCCTGCGTCGGATGAATCAGCGTGTAGCTGCCATCGGACAGCGTCACGCGCACCGGCATGTCGAACCGGGGGACCACATCGGCCCACCGGTAGGTCAGCGTGGAGTCCACAATCCTGTACTCGAACACGGGAATCATGGTCGTCCGCAGATACTCGTCGAACACCTTCGACAGATTCATCCCCGCCTGAGTGGAGATGTAGTTCTCGATCTCCTGGGACGTGACGGTCTGATGGTAGAACGTTTTGCTCAGGCCGCGCAGGGTTTCCCGCCACTTGTCGTCGTCGCTCACCAGCTGGCGGATGGTGTGGAGCATGTTTCCGCCCTTGTAGTACATGTCACCGGATCCGTCGCGGTTCACCCCGTACGGGCCGATGATTGGGCCGTCGTTCCGCACCTGGAAGCGGGTCCCGATCACGTAGTCCGCACCGGCTTCCTTCCCCCGCAGACACTCCACGAAGAGATTCTCCGAATAGTTCGCGAAGCTCTCGTGGATCCACATATCCGCCTGGTCCTTCGCCGTGATGCTGTTGCCGAACCATTCGTGCGCAGACTCGTGCACGATGATGAAATCCCAGTTTGATCCCTGTCCCGACCGCGACAGATCGATGCCGGTGCCCGTCGCCGCCGAGTAGTACCCGTCCTTGTAGTGGTTCCCGTACGCCACGGCACTCTGATGCTCCATGCCGAGGTGCGGGGTCTCTACCAGCTGGTAGCCGTCCTTATACCACGGATATGGGCCGAACCAGTGCTCGAAGCACTTCATCATCGTGACCGACTGCTGGAACTGGACCCTTGCCGTGTCGAGGTGGTACGCGAGGGGCCAGAAATTCATGGTCAACTTGCCGGACTCGCCCGCGTAATCCTGCTCGAAGTGAGCGTAGACCGCGGCGTTCACCGCCACGTCATAATTATTGATCGGCTCGGTCACGAACCACTCATACGTGGTCGTGTGATCTTTGTTGTGCGTCGTGCTCCGGAGCCGGCCGTTCGAGACGTCCTGGAGTGGATCGGGCACAGTAATGGCGATGCGCTGGCTGTCGGGCTCATCGGCCAGGTAATCCTTGTTCGGCCACCAGACACTCGCGCCGAGGCCTTCGCAGGCGGTGGCAATCCAGTCGCGACCGAGGGAGTCTTTGGCGAAAACGAAGCCGCCATCCCAGGGGGCGCGGCGGGCGACCCGGACCTTGCCATGATAGTAGACCGAGACGGTCTTCACGGAGCCGACCGTCTGGGCGGACGTGAGGGTCACCAAGAAGGCGTTTCCGTCACGGCGGTAGGTCAGCTTCTTCCCGTCCTGGAGCATGCTGTCGACCTGCAGAGGCTCCTGAAGGTCGATCTGCATCTCCTTCGACGGCCCCGTGATCCGGTAACTGATTCCATTCCAGCCCTTGATGGACGAGTCGGACGGGCTGACGGCAACGTGCAAGTCGTAGAACGTCACGTCCCACCAGGCCCGTTCGGGCGTGTTGGAACCGCGAATCGTGTCGGCATGGGTGAAGACTTCTGTCCGTTGGGCTGACAGGGTCAGGGGCAGGACGGCCCCGACGACCAGTGAGGCGACAAGCAGGCGGTGGCGCAAAAGACACACTCCGAAGGAGGTCGGGTCAGGGGCGCGGCGGCACAGAATGGCACTCCGTCGGCCTGGGGGCAAGGGCATCCCCGGGAGCGGTGAAGGGCGCCACCACCCGATCGCTCGGGGATGCTTCGCCATAGAACCGCACGAATGCCGCGGTGGGCTCTTGACCGTGCAGTGCGCCAGCCAGGACGAACGTGGCAAGCGCGATGTGGGCGGGGAAGCGCATGGGGTCCTCCCGAGTCCTTCAATGATACGCTTCCTTCCATCCCGTCGCTCGCTCGTGGTGGAGCCCTCAGTCGCCGTGCGTACACAAAAAGGCGGCCCGTTCAGGGCCGCCTCGATGGTGTGGCGGGAGCGTGTAGGAATCGAACCTACCAAAGTCCTTGCGGACTCCAGCTGGTTTTGAAGACCAGTCGGACCACCAGACCCGATCCGCCCCCGTGCCGCCCGCTCAGCTGGCCGGCAGGTAGTTCGGCCGTTGATACGCCAGCTGAAAGCCCAGCCGGATCATGTTGTGATACGACGGATTCGGCTGGTCCGGGAGATCCTCACTTGTTTCCGTGACGAACCACTGACATCCTAGGTGGGCGCCATCGATCAGCCGGCGGGCCATCAGGGCCGACTGTGCCCCACGGCGCCGCGCGCCCTCGAGCGTCCCCGCCACCCCCAGCCAGCCGACGGTCCCGTGGACGTACAGCGCCGCCGCGGCCACCGGTTCCCCACTCTCGACCGCCAGGTAATGATGCCAGTTCGGCCTGCCGACGAGCGACGCCAGCCAGGACTCGCGGGCTTCAGGCATGTCGAGTGCCGTCCGCGTGATGCGCCCCACCGCGACGGCATCCTTGTGTCCCGCCTTCTCGATCCGCAGATCGGTCGGCACTTCGGGAACCTCTCCCGATGGCCGGTACATCTTGCTCCAGTTGTCGCGCCGCCCCAACCCCGCGTCTTCGAGCCAGTCGGGCAGCTCGTCCGGCTCCGCCGCCGGAGAGAGCTGTACGCCCCAGCTCTTCAGCTTGGTGGACTTGAAGGGCGCGATGACCTCGTCGATCTCTTCCCGGCTCGCCGCCGGCAGGCCGACGCCGATCACCCGGTTGAAGAGGAGAATGTCGATGGCTGGCACCTGGATGATCCAGCCACCCTCGCGGCGTTCGGACCATGCCCCCCACTCGCGGGGCGCAGCCGTCAGCATGTCCGCGAACGCCTGCGCCTCCGTGAACTCCAGCAGATCTGAGATCTCGGAAGAAATCATCACCCGACCGTCGCCACGACCTCGATTTCGACCCGCGCGTTCCGCGGCAGACCCGCCGCCGCCACCGTCGACCGCGCGGGCTTGTGATTCCCGAAATGCTTCGCGTACACTTCGTTCATCGCCTGGAAGTCCGCCATGTCGGCAAGGAACACGGTCGTCTTCACGACCCGGTCGAGTCCCGAACCCGCGGCCTTGAGCACGGCGGCAAGGTTCTTCATCACCTGCTCGGTCTGATCACCGACGGTGGTCCCCACGATCTCCATCTTCCTGGGATCGAACCCCACCTGCCCCGCCGTATAGACAAACCCGTTCGCGATGATCGCCTGGCTGTACGGCCCGATCGCTCCGGGCGCCTGGTCGGTCGCCACCACCTTGAGTGTCATGCTAGAAGAGTCCCTCGATGGTCCCGTCCGGATGCATCCGGATCTTCTGGGCCGCCGGCTCCTTGGAGAGGCCCGGCATCGTCATGATGTCACCCGCCAGCGCGACCACGAACCCCGCGCCCGCCGACGGAAGGATGTCCCTGACTTGCAGCGTGAACCCGCTCGGCGCTCCCAGTTTGGACGCATCATCCGAAAAGGAATACTGCGTCTTCGCCATGCATACCGGTGTCGCACCCAGGCCCAGCTTCGGTAACAATTCCATCGCCCGCTCGGCGGCCGGCGCAAACGACACCGCCCCGGCTCCGTAGATCTCCTTCGCGATCGTCTCGATCTTCTCCTTGATCGGCTTCTGCTCGTCGTAGATCGGCGCGAACTTCGACTGCTCGGTGTCGAGAAGCTTGAGCAGTGCCCGGGCAACCGCCTCGCCCCCCGCTCCACCCTTCTCCCACACTTCGCACCGCACGACCTCGACCCCCTCGGCCGCGCAGGCCTTTTTCACCGCTTCGATCTCGGCATCCGTGTCGGTGATGAAGCGGTTCAACGCCACGACGCACGGCAACCCGAACTTCTTCACGTTGCGCACGTGCCGCTGGAGATTCACGACACCCTTCTCCACCGCGGCCACGTTCTCGGGGCCGAGGGCATCCTTCTTCACTCCACCATGCATCTTGAGTGCCCGCACCGTCGCGACCACCACGGCGGCGTCCGGCTTCAGCCCCGCCATCCGGCACTTGATGTCCAGGAACTTCTCGGCCCCGAGGTCCGCTCCGAACCCGGCTTCCGTGAGCACCAGATCGGCCAGACGAAGGCCGAGCTGAGTCGCCATGACCGAGTTGCAGCCGTGGGCGATGTTGCCGAAGGGGCCGCAATGGACGAGGGCGGGTCCCCCTTCGAGCGTCTGCACGAGATTCGGCTTCAACGCGTCCTTGAGGAGGAGCGTCATGGCGCCCTGCGCCTTCAGGTCGGAGGCACGGACGGCGGTCTTGTTGGGCGTGAGGCCGACGATGATCCGGGCCAGACGGGCTTCGAGATCCTCGATGCTCGTCGCCAGGGCCATGATCGCCATGACCTCGGAGCCCGGGATGATGACGAAGCGCTCTTCCCGTGCCGGGCCGCCATTGATGCCGCCCAGGCCCACGATGATGGAGCGGAGCGCGCGGTCATTCATGTCGATGGTGCGGGGCCAGGTGATGCGGCGGGTGTCGAGTCCGGAAGCGTTGCCGTGGTGCAGGTGCGAGTCGAGCATCGCCGACAGCAGGTTGTGCGCGCTCGAAATCGCGTGGAAGTCGCCGGTGAAGTGGAGGTTGATGTCCTCCATCGGCACCACTTGCGAGTAGCCGCCCCCCGCCGCACCGCCCTTCACGCCGAACACGGGTCCGAGGGACGGCTCGCGAATGCAGAGAATGGCGTCCTTCCCGATTTTTCTGAGCGCCTGCGTCAGTCCGACGGTGACCGTCGACTTCCCTTCTCCCGCGGGCGTCGGATTGATCCCGGTGATCAGGACCAATTTGCCCTTCGGCTTCCGCTTGCCGATGGCCGAGAGGGAGATTTTCGCCTTGTACTTCCCGTAGAGCTCGACCTCGTCGTCGGCGAGGCCAAGCTCGCGGGCGATGTCGGCGACGGGACGCATCTTGGCGGCCTGCGCGATGGCGATGTCGGACGGAACCGTGGACAAGGGCGCTCCTCTGGATCAGGGCGACGGTGTAACGCGGGGACCGAACACCCGCGCCGCGTTGGCGGTGAGCGTGGGAACGAGAGCCTCGAGGGTGACCCCCCGGGCACGGGCCAGCGCCAATGCGGTCTCCCGCACGAACGCGGGCTCGTTGCGGCTCCCCCGATGCGGGACCGGCGCCAGATACGGGGCGTCGGTCTCCACGAGCAGGCGGTCCGCGGGACACACCGTCAGATACTCCGGGTGCCCCCAGCTCTTGAACGTGATCATCCCGCTGAAAGAAAAGTACGCCCCGATCTCCATCCCTGCTGCAAACAGGTCGGGGCCGCTCGAGAACGAATGGAGGATGATGGCGGGAACCCGGGGCCCCCAGGAGCGCAGCAGGCGCGCGACGTCGGCGTCGGCTTCCCGGGCATGCACCACCACGGGCTTCCGGACACGTTCGGCCAGGGCCAGGTGGCCCTCGAAGCACTCGATCTGGGTGGGACGGGGGGAGTGATCGTAATGGTAGTCGAGCCCCGTTTCCCCGACCGCCACGACTTCCGGTTCTCCGAGGAGCTCGACCACCTCGGCTCGAGCCTGGACCGACCACTCCGTGGCCTGGTGCGGGTGGATGCCGGCGGTGGCCGACAGTCCCGGTGTGCTGCGGGCGAGCGTCAACGCCTCTCGGCTCGTGGCGATCCGGTCCCCGATGACGACGATATGTCCGATCCCGGCGACCTCGGCCCTCGCCCGCACCGCATCCCGGTCTCCGTCGAACGCCCCATCCCCGAGGTGGCAATGGGCGTCGACGAGACGGCCGGGACGGCCGGACATGTCAGCGCGCCGGAGAGGTCGCCGGCTTGGTGGCCTTCGGTTGCGGGGCCGGCGCCGGGGCGGCCGCCGGAGTCGGGGCGGGGGGCACCGCGCCTGCCGGCGCCATCGCCATCGGCGACGTGAGGATCCGCGCGCCGCGGGCGTCTTCACCGGGCCAGCGCTTCTCGATGTACATGAGGATCGGCGCCGCGATGTAGATCGAGGAGAACGTGCCGGTGAAAATGGCGAACGCCATCACCAGCGCGAACGGCCGGATCACCTCGCCGCCGAGGACCACCAGGGCCGTCGTCGTGGCGAACGTCGTTCCGTGCGTCAGGATCGACCGCGGCAGCGTCTCGTTGATCGAGAGGTTGACGATGTCGTACAGATTCTGCCGCCGGAATTTCCGCAGGTTTTCCCGGACCCGGTCGAAGATGATGATGGTATCGTTCAGCGAGTACCCCACCATCGTCAGCACCGCGCCCACCACGACCAGGCTGATCTCCAGGTTCATGTATTTGATGAACGCGATGGTCGTCAGGATGTCGTGAGCCGTCGCGAGCACCGCGGCCGTCCCGAACCGCCATTCAAACCGGATCGCCAGGTAGGCGAGGGTGACGAAGAAGGAGAAGAAAATCGCCAGGAAGGCCTTCCCCTGGAGCTCTTTTCCGACCTTCCCGTCGATCCCTTCGTACTTCATCACATTGTACTTCGTGGGGCCGAGGCCGTTATCGAACGCGGAGCGGACGGCGCGCACGGTGCTGTCGACGGCCTGCTGGCTCCCGCTGTTCGTCTCGCCCAGCCGGGCCCGGATCATGAACGCGGTATCGGCTCCGAACGACGAGATTTCGGTGCCATGCATGCCGCCGGCGTCGAGCGCCGCGCGGATCTGCGCCGCGCCGATCGAGTGATCGAGGGTCGCGATCTGGACCTGGGTACCACCCGTGAACTCGATGCTATAGTTCACACCCGAGGCGATCAGATAGATGAGGCCGGGAATGATGAGCAGCGCGGTCAGCCCGTAGGCCCACTTGCGCCACTTGATGAAATCGTAGCGCGCGTTCGCGAAGAGTCGGAACATCAGATGCTCACCGTGGTCATGTCGGGCCGCCGCTGCAGCCAGATCATGTAGAAGGTCCGGACGACGAAGATGGCCGTGATCATCGAGGCGGCGATGCCCACGATCAGCGTGATGGCGAAGCCCTGCACCGGGCCGGTACCGACCAGATACAGAATGAATGCGGTGAGCGCGGTCGAGACGTTCGAGTCGATGATGGCGCTCATCGCGTGCTTGAAGCCCTCATCGATGGCGAGGCGCACCGACTTCCCGTGCTGGAGCTCCTCGCGGATGCGCTCGAAGATCAGCACGTTCGCGTCCACCGCGATGCCCACGGACAGCGCCAACCCCGCGAGACCCGGCAACGTCAGCGTGAAGCCGAAGATCGCCAGACCGGCGAGCGTGAAGAGCACGTAGAGCGCGAGCGCGAGCACCGCCAGCACACCCGACAGCCGGTAGTAGATCGTCATGATCAGGATGACGAGCGCCACGCCGACGGCCCCCGCCAGGACGCCGTCATGAATCGCGTCCGTGCCCAGCGTCGGTCCGATGGACTGCTCGTCCACGATGGTCAGCCGCACGGGAAGCGCACCGGCCCGCAGCACGAGCGCCAGGTCCTGCGCATCCGCCAGCGGCTTGCCCTGCAGATCGATCTGTCCATTCGCCCCGATCTGGTCGTTGATGATCGGGGGCTCACCCTGGACCAGCGTGTCGAGGATGATGGCCATGTAGTCGTGGACGTGCCGGCCGGTCGCGTCGGCAAAGATCCGGCCACCCCGACGGCTCAGCTGGAACTGCACCACCGAGTGGTTGCTGACCTGGTCCCGGCGCGCCGTGGCCTTTTCGAGCTCGTCGCCCGTGATGATGGGCTTCGATTCCACAGCATAGAGATACTTGAACTCGCGCGCGCCGCGGACCACCGAATCGGTGCCCCAGAAGAGATCGATGCCCCGGGGCATGGCCGTCTGGAACACGGACATCTTCCGCAACGAGTCTACGAGGTGGGTCTGCTCCACCGGGATGAGGTACTCGCCCGGCCGGTCCCCCTGGAACAGGATGCTCGAGAAGACCGCGGAGTTGTTGGTGGTGTCCGCTGCGGCCTTCGCCCCCTTTTTCTTGGACGAGTCGGCACCGAAGAGCTGCGAAACCGTGTTCGAAGGACCGGCGTTCCCCGCGCCGCGAACGCCCGCGTCATGGAGGGCCTTGTCGATGCTCGGGAGGGCGTCCCGGAACAGGCTCTTCATGTCCGTGATGCGGAACTCGAGATGCGCCTGCTGCTGCACGATGCGCTTGGCCCGCTCGGGATCACTTTCGCCGGGAAGCTCGACGTTCAGGCGGCAGTTGCCGGTCGTCTGGACGACGGGCTCGAGGGTGCCGAACTCGTTGAGCCGGGTCCGGACGACCTTCTCCGACCGCTCGATCGCATCCTTGCAGTCAGGCACCGGACCCTGACTCTGGTCCACCTCGAGATCCAGATGCACGCCGCCCCGGAGGTCGAGGCCGAGCGTGATGGGGACGAGGCGTTCCGTGGCATCCACCATCTGGCCGGTCTTCGGGTCCAGCTGCCGGACTTTGGTGTTGCGTGGCACGATGGCATAGACGGCGATCAGGAAGAGTGCGCCGATCAAGAGCAGCCGGTTCCGGATGGTTTTCATCGCGTCCCTGACAGGTTGAGGCTTTCCCGCGCCGCGGCGCGGTCGTGCTCGAGTTGAGCGATCAGCGCATCGCGGGACGGGAAGGTCCGGACGTCACGCAGACGACGCACCCATTCCACCCGCACCCGCTCGCCGTACAGATCGTCGGCGAAGTCGAACACATGCGTTTCGAGGCCACGCGCCGTCACGCCGAACGTCGGCCGCGCGCCCTGGTTCATCATGCCACCGTACTGCGTTCCACCCACCACCACGTGCACCGCGTATACCCCGTCGGGCGGCAGGAGCTTCCTGGCCGTCGGGGTGAGATTGATCGTCGGGATACCGATGGTCCGGCCCCGCCCCGCCCCCCGCTCCACCACTCCTGAAAAAGCGTAGGGCCGTCCGAGCCACCGGGCCGCCCGGTCCAATTCCCCATGCGCCACCGCCGTGCGGATCACGGTCGACGAAATCGGCTGCCCGTCGTCGCGCACCGCATCCACCACATCCACGCTGAAGCCCTGCTCCCGCCCCAGCCGGCGGACCGTCTCGACATCCCCGGAGCGACCCCGGCCAAAACCGTGGTCGTAACCGAGCACCAGGTCCGTCATCCCGTACCGCTCCCGGAGCACCGTGCCCACGAACTCGGGTGCCGTGAGCTGCGAGAGCTCGCGGGTGAACGGGAGCATCACGACTTCATCGACCGGCGACGCCGCCAGCACTTCCTGCTTCTCGTCGGGCGTCGTCAGGAGCTTCGGCGCCGCCTCCGGATTCACGACCTCGAGCGGATGCGGATCGAACGTCACCAGCAGGCTCTGGCGTCCCCCGCTCTTCGCCCGTCGGGCGATCTCGGCCAGTACCGCCTGATGCCCGCGATGCACGCCGTCGAATGACCCGACGGTGATCACCGTCCCGCTCATCGATCCGCCAGGACGAGCCGCGGTTTGATCTGCCGGTTCACGACCTCGCCGACTGCGAGCAAACACCCGTCGGCCGTCAGCGCGACCGTTCCCTGCTCCGTGTCTCCGGCCGGCAACGGGCGTCCGTGCACGATCGCTTCCCGTTCTCCGGCATCGAGCGCCCGGTGCGGCAGATCGCTCACCAGGAGCGCCGGATCCTTGATGTGCGACGGTGTCAGCGCCTGCGCCGGGACCGCATCGTCGAGCCGGAACAGCCCGACCGCCGTGCGCCGCAGCACCGCCAGATGTCCCCCGCACCCCAACCGTTCACCCAGATCGCGCGCGAGTGAGCGGAGGTACGTACCACCACTCACGGTCGACCGGAACGTCACGTCCGGCGCGTTCCAGCCGGTGATCGCCAGCTCGAACACCGTCACCCGCCGGGGGGTCACCGCGACCGCTTCGCCGCGTCGCGCCTTCTTGTAGGCCCGCACGCCGTCGACCTTCACGGCCGAAAACGCGGGCGGCCGCTGCTCGATTTCGCCCATCAACCCGGCGGCCGCGCCCCGGATCTGATCGAGGTCGAGTGCCCGCCATCCTTCCGACGTCCTCGTGACTTCCCCGGTCCGGTCATCGGTCGTGGTCACGGCCCCGAGCCGGATCACACCGTCGTAGTGCTTCTTCCATCCCGCCGCGTACGGTGCAAGCCGCGTCGCTCGTCCCACCACCACCACCAGCAATCCTTCCGCGAACGGATCGAGTGTCCCGAGATGCCCCACCCGCGACAGGCCGAGGGCGCGCCGGACGATGTCCACCACGTCGTGGCTGGTGGGCCCTTGGGGCTTGGCCACCAGGCACACGCCGTCGATCAGGGCTCCTCGCTCCCGGTCTTCAGGTCCTTCAGCACCTGGTCGATCCGCTGCGCGTGCTCCAGACCACGATCCAGCCGGAAGTGAATTTCCGGGCTGGTCCGGAGCCGGAGCTCTTGCGACAGCTGGGCGCGCAGAAACCGCGCCGCGCTCGTCAGGCCCTCGAGGGTCCGGTTCTTTTCGTCGTCGGTCCCCATGACGCTCACCCGCACGTTCGCATGCGAGAGATCGGCCGAGACTTCGACACCGACGACGGTCACGAACCCGATCCGCGGGTCGCGTACATCACCGGTCAGAAATGCCCCCACGGTCTGCCGGACCAGCTCGGCCACCCGTTCGGGGCGATGGCTCATCTTCTTCATCTCAGAGATAGCTCGTGCTCGTGTCCACAATCCGCGCGCCGGCGGTTTCGTCCACCAGGCGGTCCGCCTCGCGGAGCACCTTCTCCGCGTGCACGCGGTCGGTGCTCATCACGCAGGCCGACAGCTCCGCGCGCTGCCAGAGATCCTGATGGGCCGTTTCCGCGACGGAGATGTTGTACTTCCGGTGCAGCCGGTCCTTCAGACTCTCGAGAATCTGCCGCTTGTCCTTCAGGGAGTGGCACGCTGAAAGGTGCAGCTCCCAGGTTGTTACTCCGATTACCATGGGCCAACGATCACCCTTTGGCCGCCGGGCTCCCGAGCGTCCGGGCGACTTCGTCGATCCGATAGGCCTCGATCAGGTCGCCGACCTTCACGTCATTGAAGTTCTCGACGCCGATGCCGCACTCGAAGCCTTCGCGGACTTCGCGCGCGTCGTCCTTGAAGCGCTTCAGCGACGCCAAGGTGCCGTCGTAGACTTCGACGCCGTTGCGGATCAGGCGCACCTTCGCCGTCCGCGGGATCACGCCGGAGCGGACGAACGAGCCGGCGATGGTGCCGATCTTCGCGATCTTGAAGATCTGCCGTACCTCCGCTTCGCCGAGCACCACTTCCTTCTGCTCCGGCGCCAGGAGGCCTTCCATCGCGGCCTTCACCTCGTCCACCGCCTCGTAGATGATCCGGTACGTCCGGATTTCCACCCGCTCGCGCTCGGCCGACGCGCGCGCGTTCGAATCGGGGCGGACATGGAAGCCGATGATGATGGCGTTCGACGCCTTGGCGAGCAGCACATCGGACTCGGTGATGGCCCCGACCCCGCGATGCACCACTTCGACCTTCACCTCGGCCGTCGACAGCTGGGCCAGCGCGTCGGCGAGCGCTTCCGCCGGACCACCCTGGTCCGCCTTGATGATGATCTTGAGGGACGCCGCGCCGCCGTCGACGCGCTCGGCCATGAAGTCTTCGAGCGTCTTGACCCGGCCGGTGCGGCGATGCTGCGCTTCGCGCTCGAGCCGCTGCCGCTTCTGCGCGATTTCGCGCGCGGCGGCCGCGTCTTCCATCACCGTGAACGTGTCGCCCGCCTCCGGCACCCCCTCGAAGCCGAGGATCTGCACCGGAATGGACGGACCCGCGTCCTTCACCGTCTGCCCGCGTTCGTCCGATACCGCGCGGACGCGACCCGAGAACTGCCCGCAGATGAAGTCATCGCCCACGCGCAAGGTGCCGTTCTGCACCAGGATCGTGGCCACGGGGCCCTTGCCGGGATCGAGGGTCGCCTCGAGCACCGCGCCCGTCGCGCGACGGTCGGGATTCGCTTTCAGGTCCAGGAGCTCCGACTGGAGCAGGATCTGGTCGAGCAACGTGTCGACGCCCGTGCCCTTTTTGGCGGAGATCGGCGTCGCCAGCGTCGTGCCGCCGAACTCCTCGAGCACCACACCGTGCGCCAGCAAGTCCTGCTTCACCTTCTGCACGTTCGCCGAAGGCAGATCGATCTTGTTGATGGCGACCACGAGCGGCACACCCGCGTTCTTCGCGTGCGAGATCGCTTCGATGGTCTGCGGCATGATGGCGTCATCAGCCGCCACGACGAGCACGACGATATCCGTCACCTGGGCACCGCGGGCACGCATGGCGGTGAACGCCTCGTGGCCCGGCGTGTCGAGGAACGTGATCGAACGCCCATCCTTCAGCGTGACGTGATACGCGCCGATGTGCTGCGTGATACCGCCGGCTTCACCCGCGACGACGTTCGCCTGGCGGATGTAGTCGAGCAGCGACGTCTTGCCGTGGTCGACGTGACCCATGACCGTGACGATCGGCGGACGGGGCTTGAGGGTCTCGTCGGCATCCTTCGCCTCTTCGGGAGCGCCGCTCGAGACGTACTCCTCTTCCTGCACCGCCTGGAAGCCGAACGCCGAGGCGATCAGCTCGATCATATCGAAGTCGAGCCGCTGGTTGATCGTGACCATCTGCCCGAGCTCTTTGAAGGCAAACGTGACGATCTGCGTCGGCGGAACCTTCAGCGTGCTGGCCAGCTCGGAGACGGTGATGAACTCCGTCACCCGAACCAGCGTCTTCTCGCGCTCCTTCTGTTCCTGCCGCTGCTGCTCCTGGATGTCGCGGTACGACGGTCCCTCTTCGCGGCGATGCGGACCCTTCCGCCCCACCGGTCCCTTCAGGGCCGAGAGGGTGCGGGAGATGTTCTGTGCCACGGCTTCCTGGTCGACCGACTTCTTGCCCTTCTTCCGCTTCTTGCCACCCTTTTCACGGCGACGATCGTCGAGACCGGGCCCGCCCCCGCCACCAGGACCACCCGCGCCGGGACCGCCGAAATTCGGCATGCCGCTCGCCACGGGACGTGGCGGCACCGGCGTCCCCGGCGTATGGCTGGCGACCGGCTTGGGACGGACCGGCGTCGGAATGAACGGACGCGGCGGAGGAGGAGCCGTCGGCGCCGCCGGAGGTGGCGGTGGCGGCTCCACACTCGCGGACGTGGCCGGGGCCTCCCGGAACGGAGCGGGTGGCAGATCCTTGAAGAGTGCCGCAGCCCGCTCTTCGAGCGAGGGCGCAGGCTTCTCTTCATTCTGAGCCTTGGCGGCGGCTTCGAGTGCTTCTCGTGCCCGGGCCTCGGCCAGGGCCTCGACCTCGGCGGCGGCCTGCGCTTCGGCCTCGGCGGCCGCGACTTCCGCGGCGGTCCGGCGGCGGCGCTTCGGCCGGGCCTCGACGGGCTCGGGCGCGGGTTCCGGAGCGGCCTTCACGGCGCGCCGTCTCTTGGTGGGGGCCGCGGGCTCCTTGGCCTTCCGCTTGTCCCGCTCCCAGCGTGCGCGCACGAGTGCCACCTGCTCGTCCTTCAGGGGCGAGAGGTGACTCCGTACGAACACGTCCATCTCCTTGAGCATGCCCATCAGCTGCTCGGCGGAGATGCCGAATTCGGCTGCCAGATCGTGAATCCGCGTCGTTCCCACTCTACTCCTCCGAAAGCCCTAACACGCCTCGCGCCAACGACAGATCGCTGACGCCGATTGCCTGCACCGGCGGTCTGCCCAGCCCCGCCCCCAACGTCCTCGCATCGGGCCCGACGACTACCGGCACCTGCTGAGCCCGCGCCAACCGCTCCACTTTTTCCTTCGTGCGCGGTCCCGCATCCGACGCGAGCACCACGCAATGGACGCCACCGCGATGCAGCTCGGCCCGCGTGCCCGTCACTCCGATCACCACGTTCCGCGCCCGCACACCCAGGCCCAGGAGCCCGAGCAGTCGGACGGCCGTCCTGCTCACGCCGCCGGCGCCGCCGGGGGTGTCGGAGCCGCTTCGTCCCCGCCGTCACCCTCTTCCGTGAGCTCGTTCAGGAACGCCATCAGCTTGTCCGCCAGAACCGGCGTCATGCCCGCCATCCCGGTCACGTCGTCGCGTTCGAGATCGAGAATGTCCTGCAATGTCTTCTTGCCGTTCTGCTCCAGCACCGCCACGAGCTCGGCCGACAGCCCCTTCATCTCGCGGAGCGCGACCTTCACGGCCTGCTCTTCTTCGGGCGGGAGGGGCGCGAACAGCGGGCCTTCGCCGCCACGCTCGAGCCACTCGCGGCTCGAGTAGAGATCGATCTTCCAGCCCGTGAGCTCGGACGCGAGACGGACGTTCTGTCCGTTGCGACCGATCGCGAGGGACAGCTGGTCCTCGTCGACGATCGCCTGAATCGTCTTCGCATCGGGATCCGAGAACACGCGGGCCACGCGGGCCGGCGCGAGCGCCAGTTTGGCGAAGCGCTCCGGATCGGGGGACCAGGGCACGATGTCGATACGCTCGCCGCCGAGCTCGTTCACGACGGCCTGCACGCGGGAGCCCTTGAGACCCACGCACGCACCCACGGGATCGATGGCGTCATCGCGACTCGCGACGGCGATCTTGGTCCGGGAGCCGGACTCGCGCGCCGTCGCGCGGATCTCGACGATCTGCTGCTGGATCTCGGGCACCTCGAGCTTGAACAGGGCCTTCACGAACGCCGGATCAGCGCGCGAAAGAATCAGACGCGGACCCTTGGGCGTTTCCTCGATCCGCTTCAATACCGCGCGGATCGTGTCACCCTGATGGAAGTGCTCGCGGTGGTTCTGCTCGCGGTACGGGATGATCGCCTCGGCCTCGCGGAACTTGGCGAGCATCACCACGAGCTTGCCGCGCTCAATCTGCTGGACTTCACCCGACAGGAGGTCCCCGACCTTGTCGGCGAACTCCTCACGGATCCGCGTCCGTTCCCCTTCGCGCACCCGCTGAATGATTCTTTGCTTGGCCGCCTGGACGGCGGTGCGTCCGAACTGCTCGACCGGGACTTCCTCTTCCAACACATCGCCGGGCGCGAAATCCGGATCTTCGAAACGGGCCTCCTCGAGGGAGATCTGCGAGCCCGGGTCCTCGACCGCTTCCACCACGGTCTTGAGGACGATGACCCGGACCGTCCCCTTCATTTCGTCGATCGAGATCTCCGACCGCACATTCGGACCGTAGCGCTTCACGAGGGCGGCGTGCATACCGTCCTTCAGGAGGTCGATCAGCCCGCTGCGGTCGAGCGATTTCGAGCTGGTCAGCTCGCGGAGCGCCGCCGCGACGTCGAGTGTGTTTGCCATAACGAGAGGAGTCCTCTGTTTTTCACCAATCCACGGCCAGATGGGCATCACGCACATCCGACAAAGCCACGGTCCGGGGTTCTGAGCCCGGCACCTCCAGCACGACGGTTTTCTCGTCGGGCACCGACACGATCCGGGCCCGGACCCGTCCCACCCCTTGGATCCTGGCGTTCACTTCCCGACCGACGAACTGGACCCAGTGCCGGGGCCAGCGCAGGGGCCGGTCCATCCCCGGGCTCGAGACCTCGAGGACGTACCGGGCGCCCAATGGGCCCCCGGCGTCGAGCCAGGCTTCCAACGCGCGGCTCGCCTTGGAGCAATCCTCCACGGACACCTTTTGGGGTGTGCCGGAAGGCGGCCAGTCGATACGGACTTGGACGAGGGGCCGGCCTGCGGTGCCGCCGATGCGGAGGTCTGCGAGATCGTAGCCCAGGGCTTCGAGCCGAACCCGGAAGGCCTCTACGAGACTGTCGGTGAGCATAAAAAAAAGCGCGGGCCTGACTTCGCCCGCTTCGAGGTCGGAATGTACCCGGGGGCCTACTCAAGTCAAGGCGTCAAGTCTTTGGGCGACCAAGGTATGCGACCATCCGGCCGGGTTTGCCGCCGGAGGCGCGGTGGGAATGAAGCCCTGCGTCGTGGGCCGAGCAAAGGGGGGAAATCGTGATGTCCCGGATCCCGAGAGCCCGGGCCTGCTCTGCGAGGTGCGAGCGGAGGTCGACGCGGGTCTTTGTGCCTTCGGGCACCACCCCGCCAAGGGCGTGGGCCACCTCAGAACCTACTTCATAGCACATGCCACAAATACCTATTCCACAATGACTTACAAGATTTGATAGTGGCGCCTTTGTGAGCTCAACCAATGCCTTTGCACCCTCAGCCAGGATCCCTCCAACGGTGCCCCGCCAGCCCGCGTGGACGAGGGCGACGCCCCCAGACTTGGGGTCGGCGAGGTAGACCGGGATACAGTCTGCCACACTGATCGTCAGGAGGACGCCTTCCGAAGTCGTCGCGTGCCCGTCCCATCCCTCCCCGATCAACCAGCCCTCTGGGACCGCCTCGTAGCGCCGGACCTGGGTGCCATGCACTTGCCGCGAAAACACGACCGCCGGAAACCGGGGGTGAAAATGGGCCTGAAACGCCCGCCAGCGGTCGACCGAAGGACCGACAGGGGCGTTACTGGAGAGTTCGAGGGAAAAACCGTCCTGCGCGGTGGTAATCCCGGCGACCAGACCGTAGCGGGACGCCCACTCCGAGAGCTCGAGTCGTGGAATTCCGTCCGGGCCGCCGATAGCCGGCGACTCCCGGAGCACCGACGTCATCACTCGACCCGCCGGATCTCCGCGCCGAGCCCGCGGAGGCGCTCGTCGACGCGTTCGTAGCCGCGTTCGATCTGGCCGATGTTGTGAATCACGGACTCGCCCTGCGCGGCGAGGGCCGCCAGGAGGATCGCCATGCCGGCCCGGATGTCCGGACTCTCGACCACCTGGCCATGGAGCGCAGAGGGTCCGGCGATCACGGCGCGATGCGGGTCACACAACACGATCCGGGCGCCCATCCCGATCAGTTTGTCGACGAAGAAGAGCCGCGACTCGAACATCTTCTCGAACACGAGCAGCATCCCCGCGCACTGTGTCGCGGTGACGATCGCGATCGACATGAGATCGGCGGGAAACGCGGGCCAGGGGCCGTCGTAGAGCTCCGGAATGTGCCCGCCCAGATCGCTGCGGATCCGCCGTTCCTGATCGGCGTCGACCACCAACGCCGTTCCGGTCACGCGCGGGCGGACGCCGAGGCGTTCGAAGGCCATGAGGGTGGCCCGAAGGTCGTCGGGCCTGACGCCCTCGATCGTGATCGCGCCATTCGTGACGGCCGCGAGTCCGATAAATGAGCCGATTTCGATGTGATCGGGGCCCACGGTGTGCGGGGCCGCCCGCAAGGGAGCTCCTCCCTGCACCGTGATCGTGTTGGTCCCGATGCCATCGATGTTCGCGCCCATCGCGACGAGGAAACGGGCGAGGTCCTGCACATGCGGTTCGGAAGCGGCATTTCGGAAGATGGTGGTGCCCGTGGCCCCCACCGCCGCCATCAGCGCATTCTCCGTCCCCGTGACACTCGGCTCATCCAGGAAGACGTCGACGCCCTTCAGGCTCTTGGCCTCCAGCGCGTAGCGGTCCCCCATGGTGACTTCAGCGCCCAGTTTCTCCAGCGCGAGAAAGTGCGTGTCGATTCTCCGCCGTCCGATGACGTCGCCGCCGGGAGGAGGTAAGGTCACTCGTCCGAAGCGCGCGAGCATCGGTCCCGCCAGGAGAATGGAGGCCCGGATCCGCGCCGAGAGCGCCGGATCGAGCTCCTTGGGCTCGACCTTCCGAGGATCGATCGTGACCGTGTTGATGCCGGTCCATTGGACCCCGGCCCCCAGCCGCTCGAGCAGCGCAAGCATGGTCTCGACGTCGCGGATGCGCGGCACGTTGTCGATCGCGCAGGGGCCGTCGGCGAGAATGGTAGCGGCGAGAATCGGCAGGACGGCGTTCTTGTTGCCTGCCGGACGCACAGTTCCGGTGAGAGGCCGGCCGCCGGAAACGACGAACGCAGGTGAGGACATTGGTGCCGGAACGATATGGCGCGGCTTGCGCGCCAGTCAAGCGTTCGCGAACCTTCGGCGACGTGAATCCCGTCCTCGCGCTGGCCGTGGTCCTGGTCGCAGGGTTAGTCGTCACGCGGCTCCCACGCATCCCCCACCCCTCGGCACTCCGGCTCGATCTCGCTGCCTCCGCCGGCCTGCCTCTCGTGGTGCTGGGCATCCTCCTCGGGCCCGTCCTCCATCTGCTCGGGGGCGACGTCCTCCGGGCCCTGGCACCTGCCACGGCCCTCGGCATCGCCTGGATCGGTGCGGTGTTTGGCGCGTCCCTTGGTTGGCGCTACGTCCGGAGGATCCCGAGGGCCCTCTGGCTCCTCGCCGGCGTGGAGGCCGTCGCCGTACTGGCGGTGACCGCACTCCTCGGGTGGGAGCTTACCCGGGTGCTCCCTCCCCTCGGCGCCGCCCTCACCCCCACGCTGCCCACGGTATTCGCGCTCGCATCCATCGCCGTGGTCACCGGCCCATCGGCGGTCGCGATGACCGCACATGCCGTTGGGATCAGGCGCTCCGTCCGGCAGGCCTTCGAGATCGCCGCCTGGCTGGACACGGCCGCCGGAGCCCTGGCGTTCATCCTCGTCCTGACGATCTACCACCCACGCGAGCCCGCCGGCGGCGTGACACTCGGATGGGTGTCGTGGCTCGGGTTGGCGGTCGCGAGTGGGCTGCTGTTCGGATTCCTGTACCTGGGGCTCACGCACTTCGTGGAAGACCCGGAAGAGCTCGATCTCGGGCTCCTGGGGGTCGTGCTGTTCGGGAGTGGTGTCGGGTATGCGGCGGACTTGTCTCCCTTCGTGATCTGCGCCGTGGCCGGTGTCGTCATCGTCAACCGGTCGACCCACCGCCACGCGGCGATCGCGCTCCTCCGCGCCTGGGAGCATCCCGTGTCGGCCATTCTGTTGATCCTGGCGGGCGCCTTGCTCACGGTCCCGACGCTCTGGGTGCTGGTGGCCGCCCTTCTGCTGGTGTGGGCCCGCGCCGTGGCGCGGTGGTTCGCCGTGCGCCTGGCCCGGTTGCCCCTGGGACTCGGCCGCGTGCTGCCCCCCGATCTGGGCCTCGCCGGCGTCGCGCAGGGCGCGGTCGCCGTCGCACTGGCCATGAACTTCTTCATTCTGTATGGAGCGACCGCGGGAGGACCTGTCGTCACCATCGCACTCGTGGGACTCGGGCTCAATCTCCTGATGGCGCCCGCCGCGATGACCCGCGCCCTCAGACCCGCACCGTTGACAGCCCCGCCCGGCGAGCCCGAGGTTTCCTCATGATTCCGACCTGGGCCGCCGTGGTCACCGCGCTTTCCCTGCTCGTGATCGCTCTCGCCGCCATCGTCGTCGCGTTCGCCGCCGTCATGTCGGCGCTCGGCGTCCGCGCCACCCTCGGGTTCTTCAAGCAGCTCGCCGTCCCCGCCATGGACGATGTACGCGGGCTCCTGGGCACCATTCGCACGGAAGCGGATGCGCTCGTCGGCACATCCAAGGACATCAGACTCAGGATCGTGCAGGCGACCGACGCGGCCGAGCTTCGTCTCTCGAACCTCGCGGCCCTGGTGGACGTATTGCAGGAAGAAGCGGACGACGTGGCGCTCGATGCGGCGGCCGCAGTCCGCTCGGTGCGACGCGGAGTCGCCGCCTTTTCGCTGGGCAAGCGTATCTTCGGCAAACGCAAGAGGAAATCACGCTGAAGCCGTGGTTGGTGGTGGCCGTGACGGCGCTCGCGGTCCTGATGGTCTTCCCCGCGCCACTCCATGCCTGGACGCCCGGCACGCACATCTACCTCGGCGAATCGGTCCTCGCAAATCTCCACCAGCTGCCGACGGCCGTCGCCGATCTGCTCCGGTCATTTCCCTTCGACTTTCTCTACGGCAACATTGCGGCTGACACCTCGATGGCGAAGAAATACGCTCCGGTGGGTCGCCACTGCCATGCGTGGCACGTCGGACAGGAGATCTACGACCAGGCCGCGACGGACGCCCTGCGCGCCTTCGGTCTCGGATATCTCTCCCATCTCGCGGCGGACACGGTCGCCCACAATTTCTTCGTGCCACGACAGCTCGTGATCACGTCGAGCACCACCGCGCTCGGGCACAGCTACTGGGAGAGCCGCTTCGAGACCCACCTCGGTGACGCGTACGCCAAGACCGCGAAGGAGGTGATCATGCGCGATCATGACACGAGTGACGCGCATCTGGACGGCATTCTCTCGCCCACACTCTTTTCGATCCGCACCAACCGCCGGCTCTTTCGCGGCATGGTGCACGTCACCGAGAGTCAGAGCTGGCAATGGGCGTTTCAGATCATCGCTGAGGCCAGCCGGTGGGATCTTCCGACACCGGACGTCGAGCGGCACATGGCGGTCGCCTTCCAGTACGTCATGGAGTCGCTGGGTGACAAGGATCCAGCCGCGCGACGTCTCGACCCGTCAGGCGAGAAGGCGCTGGGAATGGCGAAGCAGATGCGGCGGGAGGCGCTGGCGGCTGGTGGACGGGAAGATCCCCGTCAGGTCACCGAGACCGCGGAAGACCATTTCGGGCTACCCGAGGCATCCCTCGGCTACTGGAAGGAATCGAAGGCCCAGCGGCCCTGGCGGCCCGCTTAGAGATCCTGCAGCAACACGTGGTCAGGCATCACGGAGAACCGCCGCTGATGCTGCGGCACGATCCGCACGAAATAGCAGCCTTCCGGGAGCGCCGTCGTTGAATCCACCACCGTCGCCGGCAGATAATCACCGGACGGTGCATCCGCCTGCCACAGGATCTTGGTGGAGTCGGCGCACGTGACGATGTCGATGTGCCGGGCCTTGCCCTCCTCGATCTCGAAGGTCGGACGGTCCGACATGGCGTGGTTCGCGACGAAGACTTTGGGCGACCCCCCACATGCCGCGAGCAGCGCGAGACCAGCGAGCGCACTCTTCCTCATTTGGCGAGCCTTTCTTCGAGGAGTTTCGGGGCCGCCTTGGGATCGGCCTTGCCCTTGGACGTCTTCATCACCTGGCCGACGAAGAAGGCCATCAGTTTCGTCTCGCCACCCTTGAACCGGGCGGCCTCGGCGGGATGCGCCGTGACCACCTCTTCCACCCATTGCGCCAGAATCCCGGTATCCGCCACCTGAATGACGCCGAGGGCCTCGGCCACCGTCCTCGGATCCCCGCCCTTCGCGGCGACCTCGGCGAACACCTTCTTGGCGCCCTGGTTGGACACCGTCCCGCCCTTCACGAGGGCGATGATCCCGGCGAGGGACGAGGCCGGCACCCGCAATTGCTCCTGATGGTCCTTGGCATCTCCCAGCACTTCGCCCATCACCCAGTTCGCCGCGGACTTGGGCTCGGCGCCGGCATGCACGACTGATTCGTAATAGTCGGCCACCGCGCGTTCGGCGGTGAGCACACCCGCGTCCTGCTGGTTCAAGCCGTACTGGGAGACGAACCGCTCGCGCTTGGTCGCGGGAAGCTCCGGCAGGACCCCCTGCTGTTCCGCGATCCACTCCGGGGAGAGCACCAGCGGTGGCAGATCGGGTTCCGGGAAGTACCGGTAATCCTTGCTCTCTTCCTTGGAGCGCTGGAGGCGGACGGTATTCGTTTTGGAGTTGTACAGCATGGTCGACTGCGTGATCGTCCCGCCCCTCTCGACCTCCGCAACCTGCCGGTCCCGCTCCACCGTCAGCGCCTTCTCCACATACGAGAACGCGTTGATGTTCTTCACTTCGCACTTCACGCCCAGTGCGGTGCTCCCCGCCTTGCGGATCGAGACGTTGGCGTCGACACGCAGACTCCCCTTCTCCATATCGCATTCAGACACGCCGACGTACTGCAGCACCTGTTTGAGGGTGAGCAGATAGGCGCGCGCTTCCTGCGGCGACCGGAAGTCCGGCTCGGTCACGATTTCGATGAGGGGCACGCCCGCACGATTGAGATCGACCGCGGTCGCTCGCGGGAACCGGTCATGCAGCGATTTCCCCGCATCCTCTTCCACGTGCACGCGGATGATCCCGGCCCGGACCACCCCGCGGTCGGGAGACAGGAACGAGAGATGTCCCGCCGTCGCAAGCGGCTGATCGTACTGCGAGATCTGGTAGCCCTTGGGGAGATCGGGATAGAAGTAGTTCTTCCGCGCGAAGACGCTGCGCGGATGCACGGTGCAGTTAAGCGCGACGGCGGCCCGCACCGCGAGCTGGATCGCCCGTTCGTTCGGCACGGGCAGCGCGCCGGGCAAGCCGAGGCAGACGGGACACACGTTGGTGTTGGGCGGCGCGCCGAACGTGGTGGAGCACCCGCAGAACATTTTCGACACAGTGCCGAGTTGGACGTGCGTCTCGAGCCCGATGACCGTTTCCCAGGCGGAGGCGCTCACGCCTCCTCCGTGCCGTCGATCGCCCGCTCGAGCGCGTATGCGGCTTCGATCATGTCGTCTTCGAGGAACGGCTGGCCGATGAACTGGCCACCGACGGGCAGACCCTTCACCCGACCGATCGGGAGCGACATCGCCGGCACGCCGGTGAGATTCGCCGGCGCGGTGAAGCAATCGGCGAGATACATCGACACGGGGTCCTTCGTCCGCTCCCCCGCCTTGAAGGCGGTGGTCGGCGTCGTCGGTGTGAAGATCAGGTCCACGCCCCGGTCGAACACATTGCGAAAATCCTGCGCGAGCAAGGCGCGCATCTGCTGCGCCTTCTTGTAGTAGGCGGCGTAATAGCCCGACGAGAGGACGTAGGTACCGACCAGGATGCGCCGCTGCACCTCCGGGCCGAATCCGGTGCCGCGCGTCTGCCGGTAGAGCTCGGCGAGAGTGGTGACCCCGTCCGCCCGGTTGCCGTATCGCACCCCGTCGAAGCGCGCGAGGTTCGACGACGCCTCGGCGGGCGCGATGACGTAGTACGTCGGGATCGCGTATGGCGTGTGCGGGAGCGAAACGTCACGGACGGCGGCGCCGAGGTCCTTGAGCGCGCGGATCGCCCGGTCACAAGCGCGCCGCACGCCGGGGTTCAGATCGACCGGGAAGTATTCCTTCGGAATCCCGATGACGAAGCCTTCGAGGCGTTCCGGCACCGTCGGCAGGCGCAGCGGATCCCGATTTTCGCACGTGGAGTCGCGCGGATCGCGTCCCGAGATCACGGACAGCACGCGGGCGGCATCGTGCACGCTTCGCCCCAGCACGCCGATCTGATCGAGGGACGACCCGAAGGCGACGAGCCCATACCGGCTCACGCGTCCGTACGTCGGCTTGATGCCGACGACTCCGCAGAATGCGGCCGGCTGGCGAACCGAACCGCCGGTTTCCGAGCCCAGTGCCGCGGGCACCGCGCCGGCGCCAACCAGCGCCGCCGAGCCACCTGACGATCCACCAGGGACGCGGGTGCGGTCGACGGGATTGAGAACCCGGCCGAACCCCGAGTGCTCGGTGGACGACCCCATCGCGAATTCGTCGAGGTTGGCTTTTCCCGCGATGAGCGCACCCGCGTCCTTCAGCTTGGTGACGACGGTGGCTTCATACGGTGATTGATACGCTTCCAGCAGCTTGGACCCGCACGTCGTGGGGAACTCGAGCGTGCAGATATTGTCCTTCAACGCCACGGGCATCCCGTAGAGCACGCCCGACGGGTGCGCCTCTTTGGCCTGGGCGAGCAGCGACTTCCGCACCACGGTGGTGGGCGTCAGGAGCGCATTGAGTCGCTTGGCTTTTCCGAGGCGGGTGGCCGTGGCCTTGGCGCTCGCGAGCGCTTCGACTTCGGTCACTCTTCATCCTCCTCGGCCCCTTCAAACGCGCCGAGCTTGGGCACCAGGAAGAAGCCTTCACGGAAGGCGGGAGCGAAATCCGACAGTTTGCCCTCGAGCGGCTGCGGAGCCACGACGTCGGCGCGCAGACGAATCGCGTCCGGTCCGGGAATGAACGGCTTCGCGTTCTCCCCCCCCGACACCTGGGAGAGCTGCGCGATGTAGTCCACGATGCGCGACATCTGCGCCGCGAGATCCGGCAGATGCTCTTCATCCACCGAGAGCTCCGCCAGCCGCGCGATCTGCCGCACTTCTTCGGGGGTAACGCTCATCCCGTCTCCCACTCGCGCTCGAGCCCCGCATAGGCCACGAGCAGTTGTTTGGCGCCGATCTCCGGATCGTCGAACAGCACCGTGATCTTCAAGCTCCGGCCACCGCCGGACACCGCCTGCACGATTCCACCGCCGAACTTGCGATGCCGCACGCGCTCACCCCGCGAATATTTCGGCGCGTCCTGTGACACGTCTTCTTCGTCCGCGAAGAACGCTTCGTCCCGTTCTTCGAAGCGGTGGCGTCCCACAGAAAAAGGACGGCTGCGGCGGTCGAATCCCGTGCGGTATCCGCCCCGGTCCCACAGCGGCGTCGTGGCGCGCTCCTCGATCACCGACGGCGGAACCGTCTCGAGGAATCGCGAGGGCTCGGACATCTCCATCCGCCCCTGACGGAAGCGGGTGCGCGCCCAAGAGAGATACAGTCGTTCGCGGGCGCGCGTCAGTCCCACGTAGCAGAGCCGGCGCTCCTCTTCGACCCCTCCGGGCTGGGCCGCCGAGCGCGCGAGTGGGAAGAGGCCGTCCTCGAGGCCCGCGAGCGCCACCACCGGCCATTCCAATCCTTTCGCCATGTGTACCGTGAGCAACGTGACCCCCGACTCCCCCTTCACGGAATCGGTCTGGGCCAGGAGGGCCGACTGGGTCAGGTAGCGCTCGATGGGAGTGCCGGTCGCCAGGGCCAATTCCCCATCCTCCCCCTCTTCCACCCCTTCCAGCCCTGACACCTCGGCCCAGGCGGCCGCGCCGGCGATCAGCTCCCGCACGTTCTCCATCCGCTCCACCCCCTCCGCCCCTTCATCCGCGAGGTAGGCGTCATAGTGGACGGCGTCGATGATCCGGTCGAAGGCGAAGGCCGGGTCTTCGTTCCCCACGGCCGTGCGGAGGTCCCCCAGCGTGGCGGCGAACTTGGCGAAGGCGTCGCGGACGTTCGGACGCAGGCCCTCCACCCGATCCGCCACCCGGGCGACCTCGAGCAGGGGTTTTCCCCACTTGGTGCCGGCTTGCGCCAGGGCGAGCACCGAGGCGTCTCCGATCCCCCGGCGGGGCACGTTGATCACCCGCAGGAAGGCTTCATTGTCAGCCGGATTCGCAATCAGCCGGAGATACGCCAGGAGATCCTTGACCTCCCGGCGCTCGTAGAAGCTGACGGCCCCCACCAGACGATACGGGATACCGCGGAACCGGAACGCCTCTTCCAGAGGCCGGGACTGCGCATTGGTGCGGTACAGTACGGCCATCGACTCGTACGACTGGTCGTCCTCGCTCGCCAGCTTCGAATACTCCCCCGCGAGCCACTCGGCTTCATCCCGCTCATCCGCCGCCGTGAGCAGCACGGCCCTGGCGCCGCCCTTTTTCTCCGTGAAAAGCGTCTTGCCGAGACGGCCTCCGTTCTCCGCGATCACACCGTTCGCGGCGTCGAGGATCACCTGGGTCGAGCGGTAATTCTGTTCGAGCTTCACCAGCGTGGTGCCGGGGAAATCCGACTGAAAGGCGAGCATGTGCCGCACATCCGCACCCCGCCACCCATAGATCGCCTGATCGTCGTCCCCCACCACGGTGAGATTGCCATGGAGGGTGGCCAGCTGACGCACCAGCTGATACTGCGCGGCATTCGTGTCCTGGAACTCGTCTACGAGTACGTGCACGAACCGGCGCTGCCAGTACCCGAGTCGGTCGGGGTGCGTGCGGAAGAGCTCGAGCGGATAGAGCAGCAGGTCGTCGAAGTCCATCGCGTTCGCCTGCTTCAGCGCGGGGCCCAATCCTTGATAGATGTCGGCGGCCACGACCTCGAGGGGCGTTTCCGCCCGTCCGGAGAATTCGGCCGGGGTGAGGAGCGCATTCTTGGCGCCGGAGATGATCCCGGCGAGCTGGCGCGGCGGGAACGCCTTCGGCGAGTGCCCCCGTTGCTCGAGCATGCGCTTGATCAGCGCCTGCGAGTCGTCTTCGTCATAGATCGTGAAGTTGGGACCGAATCCCAGGAGCGGCGCCTCGCGGCGGAGCAACCGCGCGGAGAGTGAGTGGAACGTGCCGATCCAGAGGCCGCGCGGATCCGCTCCGAGCAGCTCGGCCACCCGCCGGCGCATCTCGCCGGCGGCCTTGTTGGTGAAGGTGACGGCGAAAATCCGGTCCGCGCGGATGCCGCGGTCTTTGATCAGGTGGGCGATCCGGGCCGTGAGGACCCGTGTCTTCCCCGATCCGGCACCGGCGAGGACCAGCAGGGGTCCGTCCCCGTGCTCGACGGCGGCGCGCTGGGTGGGATTGAGCGGAGGAGTCACGAACGCCTACGGAACGGGGAAATCGAGAACGAACCGGGAACCGGGACTCACTGCATGATACGAGACCCGGCCCGCGTGCTGCTGTTCCACGATGCGGCGCGCGAGCGCCAGTCCCAGCCCCCAGCCACCCTGCTTAGTCGACCGGCCGGGTTCGAACATGTGCGACCGGATGTGGGCGTCGACACCGGGACCATCATCTTCGACCACGACGCGGCCCGTCTTCCCGACCGCCTCGACCCTGACGTCGATGCGGCCTCCCCGCCCCGACAGGGCGTCGACCGCATTCTTCACCAGCGCTTCGATGGCCCATTCCACGAGCACGGGATCGCCGTCGATCACGGGCCCCGGACCGATCGCGGAAAGGACGAGCTGCACGGGACTGGCCAATGTCGGCAACCGCGGCCGGAAGTAGCCCACCACACGCTCTGCCGCTGCGCCCAGTCCGACGGGCTCGCGCCGGGCTGGCCGGCCGATGCGCTCGAATCGTTTCGCCACACGCTGCAGGCGCTCGGTATCCGCGGCGAGGTGCTCCACCAGCTCTCCACCGGCGGTGCCCGGATTCTCGCGGAGATAGTCGATCCAGCCGGTGAGACTCATGAGCGGTGTGCCGAGCTGATGCGCGGACTCGCGAGCCATCGCGACCCACAACCGGTCCCGGGCCGCGCCGACCTGCGTCGCGTTGGCGAGCCAGATCAAACCGATGAGACAGATCAGCACTCCCGCCTGCAACAACACGAGCGCCTTGAGCCTCTGCGCCACGGGAAGCGCGCCGTAGTGCACGGTACCGATCCCCGGCTGGACGATCGGATCGTTCACGCGATCGAGCCCCCGCACCCAGGCCGCGAGCGCAGCCGAATCCTTGTCGACGCCCGTCGGGGCATTCGCGATCTGCGTCACCTTCCCGGTGGCATCGGTCACGGCCATGGGCAGGTGCATCGCCCGGACCTCCGTGGCCAGATCGAGCAGCGCGCCGGTGGCGGCATCCGGTGACGGATCGGACAGTCCCGTGAAGACCCGCCCGAAGAGCCGCGACGTGGTGCGCGCGTCGTCCTGAAAGTGGTTCGCGACGACCCACGCATCCGCGACCGAGAGCGCACCGAAAAGCAAGGCGGCCCCGATCAGGGCCGCGGGTCCCGCTCGGCGCCACCGATCCTGTTTATCCACCAGTCGGGCCACCGGGTGGGCCGAGCCGTTCGACACCGACGTACGGGACGAGCGCCTTCGGGAGCCGGACGCTGCCGTCCGCCTCCTGCCCATGCTCCAGAATCGCCGCGATGGTGCGCGGCAACGCGACGCCGGAGGCGTTCAGCGTGTGCACGAAGTCCGGCTTCTCGCCGGGCTTCGGACGGAACCGGATGTTCGCACGCCGCGCCTGAAAATCGGTGAACACGCTCGCGCTCGACACTTCGAGCCACGCACCGACACCCGGGGCGAACACTTCGAGATCATACGTCATGGCACTGCCGAAACCGGTATCACCGGCCGCCAGGAGCACGACGCGGTACGGCAGCTCGAGCCGCTCGAGCACCGTCGCGGCGTGCCTCGTGATCACGTCCAGCTCGGCCGTCGACGCCTCGGGCGCCACGAGCCGCACCAGCTCGACTTTGTCGAACTGATGCACACGCAGAAGACCGCGCGTGTCCTTCCCCGCCGCCCCCGCCTCCCGGCGGAAGCAGGGCGTGTAGGCCGTGTAGGCGAGCGGCAGCTTCGCGCCGTCGAGAATCTCGTCCCGGTGAATGTTTGTCACCGGAACTTCGGCGGTGGGAATCAAAAAAAGATCATCGGGGGCGGTCTTGTAGGCCTCTTCCTCGAACTTCGGGAGCTGACCGGTGCCCTGCATCGTCTCACGCTTCACGACGAACGGAGGAGCGATCTCGCGATAGCCGTGCTCCCGGGTGTGGAGATCGAGCATGAGCGCGATCAGGCTCCGCGACAACCGGGCACCCATGCCGGTGAGCAGCGGGAATCCGGACCCCGAGATCCTGGCTCCGCGCGGCAGATCGAGCAGCCCAAGTTGCTCGCCGATGTCCCAGTGCGGCTTGAGCCCGGTCTCCGACCGGGGCGTCCCCCACGAGCGCACGACTTTGTTGGCGCTCGCATCGCCGTCCGGAACGCCGGCGAGTGGCAGGTTCGGCACGAACAGGCCCTTGGCCGAGAGCACGGTCTCGATGCTGCGGAGCTCGTGCTCGAGGCTCGTGATCTTGAGCCCGGAGTCCTTCCGTTGTTCAATGATTTCCTTCGGAAGCTTGCCGCGCTGTTTGACCGTCGCGGCATCTTCGAGGGCGAACTTGTTGCGGTCGCTCTTCAGCGCATCGAGCTGGCCGCTGAGCGTGCGGCGGCGCTCGTCGAGGCCGCGCAGCTCGTCGAGGAGCGCCATGACCGACGCATCCCCCCGACGAGCCAGAGCGGCGCGCACCTCGTCCGGCGAGGACCGCAGCCGCTTCAGGTCGATCACGGTCTAGTGCTTCGGGTAGCCGGGCGTGAGGTCCCGATAGCCACAGTTCCTGTTGTTCAGGATTTGGAACGTCGTCGTGCGGGCGACGGTGTCGATCGACAGAATCTGCACCTTGGCGTACTCGAAGACGATCCCCACCGCGCACGACACCTGCCGCGAACGGACCAGGATGACGGAGCCGGAATCGATGTCCAGCGCCGTGCTGTCATTCCAGCCCGGCCCCGGTGCGGTCGTGGTGCCATCGAACGATCCCGCGTACTGGAGCGCGGCGGTGCGGGCGAGCCCCGGAAGCGCGCCGGGCGGATAGAACTTCGCCTGTGATCCGACGATATCGAACAGGAAATCGAAGATCGGCGTCGTGTCCGTGCGCACCCGCGCGCCCGTGACTGTGTCCTCGATGTCATACGCCGAGGGCGTGCCCACCGGAGTTCCGGTGGCGGCGTACAGCGTCGCGGTGTCCACCACGTTCACATAGATCGCCGCCGGGGGCGCAAGCGTGCTGCTGCAGGCCCCCGACAGGACGCCGGCCGCGAGTGCCGCGCCCGCACAGAGTGACGAAAGGGTGCGCATGGGTGGGTGAAGAATACCCGAGCGCCTCTAAATGGGTCAACCCACGGTGGCTGCTTGACTTCGCCCCTCCCCGGTCCTACGTTGGCGCTCCCAATGGCAACGATTCGCGACGTGGTCGAGGCGCTTGGAAAACGCCCCGGTGTAGACGCTGTCCTCGTGGTGGGACGCGATGGCCTGGCCATCGACACCCACGTGGTCAACGGCGTCGACCCGGAAAGCGTGTCCGCCCTCCTCCCCGGCGTGATCGGGGCAATCACCCAACTGGGCTCCGCAGGCGGCCGGGGAGACTTCGGCACCGGCGTTCTGGAGTTCGGGGGCGGGCTGGCCGTCGTTTCCGTCCTGACGAATGACGCCCTCCTCGTAGTCCTGGTCCGCCCTGCGACGAACGTCGGCCCGCTCCTGGTCGATCTTCGCCGCCACCGCTCCGCAATCGCCGGTCTCTTCTAGGGCCCCGGTGATGAGCCGGGCTCCCTCCGCCCCGTCTCGGCCCTCCCGTCACCTGCTCGTCGTCGACGACGAGCCGCACATTGGTCTATTGCTCCGCCCCGAGTTCGAAGCCCGGGGCTTCCGCGTCAGTGTCGCCCGTTCCCTGGCCGACGCCCGCCATACCGTGGACTCCGCCGACCTCATGCTCCTCGACGTGCACCTCCCGGATGGATCCGGGATCGACTTTCTCCGGGAGCTGCGGGGCCGGCCGCGCACGCAGAACCTGCCGATTCTGATCCTCACCGGTGAGTCCGGTGACCGCGTGCTCGAGGAAGCCCGGCGACTCGGAGCGAGCCTACTCACCAAGCCTTTCAGCCCCACCAAGCTCGCCAAGAGCGTGGCCGCGCTCATCGGGGGCCCAGCCCCGGTGACCGGGGAGTCCCCATGAGCACCTGGGCGGCCATTCTCGCCGGCGGCTCGGGCACGCGGTTCTGGCCTCTGTCCACGCCCGACCGTCCCAAACAGCTCCTCCCGCTCGCCGGCGACCGGCCCCTGCTCGCGCAGGCCGTGCGGCGGCTCGCGGGCCTCGTGCCGCCTGAGCGGGTGCTGATCCTCACGGGTCCCTATCTGGTCGAGCAGGTGGCCACCGCCGTCCCCGAAGTGCCGCGCTCCCAGATTCTGGCCGAGCCGAGGACCGCGTCGACGGCGCCCGCGCTGGTGTGGGCCGCCCACGAGATCGCCAAGCGGGACCCGGGAGCCGCCATGTTGTCGCTGCACGCGGATTGGGCCGTCGGTGACGACACAGCCTTCCGCGCATCCGCGACCAAGGCGATCGACGTCGCTCAGGCCCACGATCTGCTGGTGACCGTCGGCGTGAAGCCGACCCGCGATGAGACCGGGTACGGGTACATCGTCCCCGGCGCGAAGCTGGGCAAGACACCCGCGAGGAAGGTGCGCCGGTTCGTCGAGAAGCCCAGCGTCGCTCGCGCGAAAATCCTCCGCAAGGGTGGCGCGCTCTGGAATACCGGACTGTTCGCATGGAGCACGGAACGGTTCCTGGCGGAGGCCCGCGCGCACGCGACTGAGCTCCGGGCCGGATGGCACGCCCTCGACGACGGCGACGTGCAGGGATTCTTCGCCAAGGTCACGCCGGTCGCGGTCGATGTCGCGGTCCTCGAACGGACCAAGCAGCTGGCGACGCTGGCCGGCGGATTCACCTGGGACGATATCGGCTCGTGGGATGCCCTGCTCCGGATCCGCAAGCCCGATGCGCACGGGAACGTGGTCGTCGGCAACGTCTCTCTGGGAGACGATGTGCGCCGCTCCGTGATCTGGACGGACCACGAGCATCTCGCGGTCACGGGAGTGGCGGACATGGTGGTCGTGCGCGCCAATGGTCACACGCTCGTGATTCCCACTGGTCGCGCCGAAAAACTCAAGGCGCTGGTTCAGAAACTGTGAGCACCGCCCCCGCGCTCTTCCTGCTCGACCCCGAGCCGTCACCCGCGTGGGCTCCATTCATGGGATCACGTCCCATCGCGGAGCTGCGGGCAGGAGCGCACTTGATCCGCGAGCGGTGGGAATCGTTCATCGGTGCGGAGACCGCGGCCGTGTTCGCCCTGCCCCACCTCGCGGGCTTCGCCGAACCAGGCTCCGCACCGGTGCGCGCGCGAGAAGCTGTAACGGGTCCCGCGGTCATCGGCTCCTCCACGTTCGCCCCTCGCGGGCTCGCGCCCGCGTTGCCGGATGAGCCATCGCGTCTGGTCTGCGGAGGAGTGACCGTAGGCTGGGGCGTACCCGCCGGCGCGCGCTGGGATGGGCCGACACGGGAGGCACGGGCCGTCGAGGTCCCAGGCGTGGTGCTCCACGGAGTCCATGGCCTGCTGCCGGTGCTCGAAGCCCTGCTCCGTGAAGACCTGCGCTCCCTGCTGCCCGGCACGGATGGCATTCCCGCCGGCGCCACCGTGATCGGCGATCCGAACCAGGTCGCGGTCACGGAAGGCCTGATCGAGCCCGGCGTGGTGTTCGACACGCGGACCGGGTCCGTCGTGCTCGAGAGCGGAGTGGAAGTCCGTGCGGGGTCGCGCCTCGAGGGGCCCCTCTGGGTCGGCGCCAACGCCCGCATCCTTGGAGGCCCCGTGCGCGCCTCCGCGATCGGGCCCCGCTCTACCGTGCGCGGAGAGATCTCCACTTCAATTTTTCTGGGGTACGCCAACAAATCGCACGACGGCTTCCTTGGCCACTCCGTCGTCGGCCGGTGGGCGAACCTCGGCGCCGGGACCATCACGTCAAACCTGAAGAACACCTACGGGCCGGTACGGCTCGAGGTGGCCGGACACGCCATCGAAACAGGTCAGATGAATGTCGGATCGCTGATCGGCGACCACGCGAAGACCGCCATCGGAACGCTGCTGTCGACGGGCACGGTGATCGGCACCGGCGCCAGCGTCTTCGATGCGGTGCGACCGCCGAAGTACGTCCCGGCGTTCGCGTGGGGAGGCGATGGAGACGCCCGCACCACGCGCGACGGATTCCTCCGGATCGCGGAACGGGTTCTGCCCCGCCGGGACGTGGTCGTGGATGAAGGAACGCGCGCGTTCCTCGGGCGCGTCTACGACTGGGCCACGCGGTGACCGACGCCGAAACCACCCCGAATCCCCCAACGCCCAAATCGGGCGCCAAGCCCGACGCGGCCTTCCGACGCCTCCACAAGTTCGAGCTCCACGAACGCATCGGCGAAGGCGCCATGGGCGTGGTCTGGAAGGCGTACGACTCCGTCCTCCGCCGCTTCGTCGCGCTCAAACTGCTGAATCCGTCGTTCGGCCGCACGCAGGAGCTCCGTGAACGCTTTCACCGCGAGGCGCGAGCCGCGGCAGCCCTCCAGCACCCCAACATCGTCACCGTCTACGATCTCGGTGAATCCGATGGCCAGCTCTTCATCGCGATGGAGCTGGTGGAGGGCCGAGACCTGAGTGATCTGATCGCCGTCCGCGCCCCGCTGCCACTCGAGCACAAGCTCGATGTCGTGATCGAGCTGTTGCAGGGGCTCGGCTACGCCCACGCGCGGGGCGTCATCCACCGGGACGTGAAGCCGTCCAATGTCCGCATCGCCGCGGATGGGCGCGTGAAGATCATGGATTTCGGCATCGCGCGACTCCAGAATGCCGACCGCACCGGTTCGGGCGGCGTGATCGTCGGCACGCCCTCCTACATGGCACCCGAGCAGATCACCAACGGAGAGATTACGCCGGCCACCGACGTCTTCGCCGTCGGGTGCCTGCTCTACGAGCTGCTCACCTACGAGCGGCCCTTCGAGGCCGAGACCGTGCACGGGGTGTTCTATCAAGTGTTGTCGACCACGCCGAAGCCGCTGCGCACCGTCGCCCCATCGATGCCGGCGTCGCTCGAACGGGTGGTCTTGAAGGCGATGGCGAAAACTCCCGGGGAGCGCTACAGCACCGCGGACGAGTTCCGGAGCTCCCTGCTCGGCATGCGGCACGCGCTCTCGGATCCCACGGCGATCACCACCGAGCAGATCCGGTTCAAGAATCCGCTGACGCGCATCTCGCTGAACCTGATCGCGCCCGCGTCACTCAAGTCGCGGGCGACCGTCCTGCTCCTGCTCCTCGCCGCGGCGCTGTTCATCGCGTATCTCGCCCTGTCCACGCCCACGCCGCCCCCGGTGACAGCGGCGCCCTCTTCGACCGTCCCCACCCTGTCGCCACATCCACTTCCCGGACTGGCGCCCCGCGTGGCGGCGTTGCGGGACACCGCGTACGCGCAGCGCCTGCGGGCGCTCGCGGCAGGGGCGCGGATCAATAACGTGCAGTCCATGGTCAACGCCGACGGCATCCTGCTGGGTGCCGACCAGTCGGCGCGCGCCGGCGACCTGGTCCGCGCCAGTACCGGATACGGCAGCGTCGGCGCGCTCTATCAGCGCGCGATCGCCGAGACCGACAGCATCCGCCTCGACGCGCGCCGACGGCTCGACCGCTCGACCACGCTCGCGCGATCGATGAAGACCGGGACCGCGAGCACCACCCGCGCGAGCGCCGCCCTGGCCCGCGCGGACTCGCTGTTCGCCGCGCGCGACTATGTGATGTCGGGGATCGCGTCCGGCGCAGCGGAGCAGGCCGCGATCGCGGGGGGCGCGCGGGTGCGGACGGTGACACCGCAGCCGAAGGACCCCCACGCGGCGATCTATCAGCTGCTGGACGACTTTTCGCGCGCGATTCAGAGCCGGAAGGTGTCCAACATGCGGGTGCTCTACCCGTCCATCACGAAGAACGAAGTGAAGAGCTGGGATCAGTTCTTCAACGGTGTGTCGAGTGTCGACGTGACCTTTTCGACCGACTCACTGACCATCACGGAGACGGGGGCGCGCGGCGTGGTGCACGCGCATTTCCTGGCCATCCACTCCGGATCACCGACGCCGCAGGAATCGCAGCAGACGCTCGTGACGTCCTTCCGTCATAGTTCCGCGGGCTGGCGCATCAGCGGCATTCTCAGCCGCTAGCCGGCCCTAGTCCCAGGCGCGCGCGGTGTCGGGGGGCGCGTCGGGCACGACGAGCCCGGTGGGACGCGGAGTCGGCGGTCCCACTTTCCGCAAACTGACCGGTTTGTCCAGATCCCCGCCCGACAGCGTGAGCCTGTCGCCCGCGACTTGCAGACCGTAGACCTGCCAGGCACCGTCCCCGAGCGTGAACCAGATGCTGTCCCCCACCAGGCGCCACCGCGCGACCTGCTCGCCGAACTGCGCCGATGAGTCCGAGCGGACCATGACGTAATGCAGGCCGTCGGAGGCCTTCGCCTCCCACTGCCCTTCCAGGTGTACGCGCTTGGCGGTCACCTGGGCCCCGGCCATGACGGGAAGCACGACCGCGGCAACGAAGCCGAAAGCGATTCTGTTCATGGGGTTTGTTGTCCGCCGTTGGTGGATACCCCGGTGGGCACCACCGGTGCCTGCTCGTCTTCGATCACGCGAGGCTCCCATTTCCGCATCATGGCGATGAAGGCCCTGACCACCTCGGGATCGAACTCCATGCCGGCCCGTCCCTCGAGGTACGGCAGAATCTTCTCCGCCTCCCACGCGTCCCGGTAGGGGCGGTTGGTCCGCAGGGCATCGTAGACATCACACACGTGCACCAGGTTCGAGGCGCGGTGGCAGGCCCGTCCGTAGTGCGGCCGAGGGTACCCGCCACCGTTCAGCATGATGTGGTGCTCGTAGGCGACCACGGCCGCGAGATCGAGCTTCTCCTCCGCCTCGAGAATGATCCGGGCCCCCTGCGCGGGGTGCGCGTTCATCACCTCCCGCTCGTCGGGCGTTAGCTTGCCGGGTTTGGTGAGGATTTCGAGCGGAATCCGCGTCTTGCCAAGGTCATGCAAGAGCCCCGCCACGCCGAACGCCCGCACGTCGCTCGCCCCCAGCCCCATGAACTCGGCCAGCGCCATCGCGAGTACGGACACGTTCATGGAGTGCGTCGTGGTGTACTGATCGAACTCCTTGAGGTGCAGGAGCGGCAGCACAATCTGCTGGTCGCCATGCATCGCCACCGAGAGCGAACGCACGACCGCTTCCGCTTCGGCGAGCGGCAGCCCGCCATTCGCTTTCACTTCTTCATGCATCCACCGGATCGCTTCCGCCTCCTCGCCGAGGGAGAACCGGATGGTGGCCTCGGGAATCAGGTCGGCCATGGGTTTCGGCTGCTCCCCCCGGATGCCCACGCTCCCGAACTTGATGCTGGACCGCTTGCCCATCTGGCGCGCTTCGGAGGTGTCGATGGTGGCCAGCGTGAGCCGTGCCAGCACCTCGTCCAGAAAGTCTTCGAATTCCTCGCGCGTCACACCCGGCTGGAACTCGAGCCGCTGAATGCCCGCCTGCGCCAGGCGCATCGACCAGTCCCAGGCCTTGAGCTCCCGGATCGGCGTCTTACCGTACACCACCTCATCGCCGAGGAACGTGAAGAGCGGCGTCGCGGTGTCCTGCTGCAGCCCATTGAGCTGCTCGAACGCCGCGTCGATGCCGCGGTCACGCGCGGGATGGCCTTCCGCATAGAGCGACATACCGGCCAGCGCCTGCGCCAGGGAGCCGAGGAACTTGATCGGATCGCCGCTCATGCAACGTCCGGTCCGGGATCGGTGGCGGCGCGGACATCCGCGTCGGCCGACTGCGCGGCGCGCGCGAGCACCGCGGTCGCGCGATCGTCGGTTCCCCACCCGGCGGCGAGCGCCTGCAGTGCAGCGATAAGCTCGGGCGACTTGGCCGGGAGCTTGGCTCTTCCCAGGAGCGTGCGGCCGCCGTCGGTGAGGTCGACCAGGACGAGGAGCGCCTCGGGCGCGCCCGAGCGTCCGAGCGCCCGGATCGCGAGGACGCGGTCCTCGGACGGCAACGACTCATTTCGCGCGAGTTGCAGCAGGAGCGGTACCGTCGATGCCGGGGGGTCGATGATTTGGGTCGCCATCAGCGCCAGATGCAGCGTCTGCGGATCCGGGTCGGTCAGCGCCGCCCGCAGGGCCTGCTCCCGTTCCGCCGGGTGCTTCAGCTCGAGCTTCAGCGCCTGGCGGCGTACCCGAGGGTCCGAGTGCGTGCGAAACGTGGCCGGCGAGAAACCGGCCGGCAGGGCGGGCAGGTCGTCAAGAAGGCCCAGCAGGTTCCGAACGACATACCACCGCTGATCGTTGAGGCGCGGCAGCAGCTCTGGCAAGATGCGCTCACCCATCTTGCTCAGTCGGTCCAGCAGCGCGCGGCGCACCGCGCGCACGTCCGCGGTCGCCAGGGCGTCGAGGAGCGGCGCCGCCGCCGCCGTACCGACCACCTGCACCAGACGGTCGATCAGCGCGAAGTCCGGCTGCGGCCCGGTCAACAACCGTGCGACGGCATCGATGTTGAAGATCCGGACCCGGATCGTCTTGGCGGTGCCGCCCGCTGGGGCGCCTTCGAGCAGCTCCAGCAGACGTGAGAACTGGTCCCCCGATACCATGCGGTCGACCGCGGCCCACACGGTCGGGCCGGTGACGTCGATCTCGAGCGCCATCTCCACCACCCGCTCATCCTCGGGAGCGAAGATGGCCTCGGACGCAGTCGCGAAGATCGGCGCCGCCCTCGACATCTCGTGCAACGCCTTGCCGTACGCACCTGGGTTCGGGTCTTCGAGCTGCCAATCCGAGAGCAGAGCTTCCACCTGCTCACGCAGCGCGGCATCAGCCAGGGGGCGTGCCGCGGCGGACCCCCGCTCCGCGTGGGAGGCGAGCTTGGAGAGCATCCGGACCAATGAGTGCGAAATGGTCTGATTGGACGAGGAGGCGGCAGCCCGGACGATCTCGATCACCGCATCGACGGCCATCCCATGTGTGACATCGAGCACGAACTTGTGCCGCTGGCTCAGGTCCCCGCCCATGTCCACCAGCCGCCTCAGCGTCTCGGGCCGGAGCTCGGCGATCATGCGCGACGTCCGCTTCCGGAGCTCCATCGCCTCCCGGCCGCCGGCGGTCTTCAGCTCTTCGGCGATCTGCAGCAGGTACCCGACGATCACCTGGTCGTACGCCGCGCCCCGCTCGTGCGCGTTGATGGCCTCGGCCACTACGGCCGCCTTGAGCTCGGAGGCGGCATCGTCGTCGGAGACGCCCCCGGCCAGCGCCGCCCGGGCCAGCCCGATCCAGAGCTGCGCGCTCTTCGCCCGCTCGGCCTTGGATCCAACCGGATTCCCGTCTTCGTCCAGAAGCTCGAGCTTGTCGTACGTCATCGCGTGCAGCTTGAGGTGGTCCCAATGCGGGATCAGGTCGCGGGGCTGCAGCCCGATGGCTTCGACCCCCCGCCCCGGCTCCGTCGACAGCAGGCGCAGAGCCTCCTCCAGCTCTCCTCCCTCGAGCCCCCGGGCGAAGGACACCGCACCCAGATGGTGCCGGTGCAATCGGCCCGCCAGCTCGGACAGGACCGGATGCTTCGAGTCCGTGGCCACCCCTTCGATGATCAGCTGGTGCCGCGCAACGCCGAGAGAGAGGGTCCCCCGCTCGCGCAGGAGCTGGACCAGACGACGCAGGACCCCCGCAGCGGCGGGCTGCAAGGACGGATGCCCCTGCGGGTACATCGAGTGCTTGTGGAGGGCGATGGAGAACTCTATCAGGAATTCCCCTAATTCCCGAGAGAGAGTCGATGGCTGTGAGGACGACGGTGGCTGGCCAGTCACAGATACAACATAAGACTAGACGCGCAGACGCACAGAAGGCAAACGGGAAAGGGGGAACGGTTTATCCCGTTCCCCCCTGAGCCCTCCAGCCCATCTGTACGTCTATGCGTCTAGTCTTTAGTACATCCCGCCCATGCCGCCACCGCCGGGCATCGGAGGAGCCTTTTCCTTCTCCTTCTTCTCCGCCACGACGCACTCGGTCGTGAGGAGCAGGCCCGCGATGGACGCGGCGTTCTGCAACGCGGTCCGGGTGACCTTCGTCGGGTCGATGACGCCGGCCGCGACCAGGTCTTCGTACTCATCCGACGAGGCGTTGTAGCCGAAGTTCTTGTCCTTCGACTCCTTCACCTTGCCCACCACGATCGACGCTTCTGCGCCCGCGTTCTGGGCGATCATGCGGATGGGCTCCTCGATGGCGCGGCGGATGATGTCGACGCCGATCTTCTCGTCGTCGCCGCCGGCCCGGAGGGTGCCGAGCGCCTTCTGGCAGTACAGGAGCGCCGAGCCACCGCCGGGGACGATGCCTTCCTCGACCGCGGCGCGGGTGGCGTGCAGCGCGTCTTCCACCCGGGCCTTTTTCTCCTTCATCTCGGTCTCGGTGGCCGCGCCCACGTTGATCACGGCGACACCGCCGGCGAGCTTCGCCAGCCGTTCCTGCAGCTTCTCCTTGTCGTAATCCGACGTCGACTTGTCGATCGCGGCGCGGATCTCGCCGATGCGGCCCTGAATGTCGGCCTGCTTGCCCCTGCCGCCGACGATGGTGGTGTTGTCCTTGTCCACCACGACCCGCTTCGCCTGGCCGAGATCACCGAGGACGGTGTTCTCGAGCTTCATGCCCTTCTCTTCCGCGACGACCTTGCCGCCGGTGACCTTCTCGATATCGATCAGCATTTCCTTCCGGCGGTCGCCGAAGCCGGGGGCCTTCACCGCTGCGACCTTGAGGGTGCCGCGCAGCTTGTTGACCACCAGCGTCGCCAGCGCTTCGCCCTCGACGTCCTCGGCGATGATGAGGAGGGGCTTGCCCGACTGCGCGACCTTCTCGAGCGCCGGGAGCAGATCCTTCATCGACGAGATCTTCTTGTCGTGGATCAGGACGTACGCGTCTTCGAGCACCGCTTCCATCTTCTCGGGATCGGTGACGAAGTACGGCGAGAGATAGCCGCGATCGAACTGCATCCCGTCCACCGTCTCCAGCGTGGTCTCGAGGCCCTTCGCCTCCTCGACCGTGATCACGCCGTCCTTGCCCACCTTGTCCATCGCATCGGCGATCTTGTCGCCGATTTCCTTGTCGCCATTGGCCGAAATGGTGCCGACCTGGGCGATTTCCTTCCGGCCCTTGGTGGGCACGGAGATCTTCTTCAGCTCTTCGATGATCGTCTCGACGGCCTTGTCGATGCCGCGCTTGAGCGCCATCGGATTGACGCCCGCGGTGACCGACTTCAGGCCCTCGCGGTAGATCGCCTGCGCCAGCACGGTCGCGGTCGTCGTGCCGTCCCCGGCCAGGTCGGAGGTCTTGGTCGCCACTTCCTTCACCATCTGGGCGCCCATGTTCTCGATCTCGTCCTCGAGCTCGATCTCCTTAGCGACCGTCACCCCGTCCTTGGTGACCGTCGGATTCCCGAACTTCTTCTCGATGACCACGTTCCGGCCCTTGGGGCCGAGGGTCACCTTCACGGCGTCGGCGAGTTTATCCACGCCCTGCTTCAAGCGGGCCCGCGCCTCGACGTTGAACTCCAGAAACTTGGCTGCCATCTGTTGGTCTCTCCCCTTAACCGAGCTTCGCGATGACGTCGGATTCCTTGATGAGGATGAGCTCCTCACCGTCGAGCTCCACCGGGGTGCCGGAGTACTTTCCGTAGATCACCCGGTCACCCACCTTCAGCTCCATCGGCACCTTCTCACCCTTTTCGGTCCGGCCGGGACCCACGGCGACGACGTCACCCTGGATCGGCTTTTCCTTCGCGGTGTCGGGGATGTACAGGCCCCCCTTCATGGTCTCCGTCTCCTCAGCCGGCCTGATCGCTACGCGATCGCCCAGCGGGAGCAGCTTCTGCTTCCCACCCTTGCTTCCGGTCGCCATACCGTCTCCAAGGACTAAGTGATTGCTTGTGATATTGTTAGCACTCTCAATAGTTGAGTGCCAGCAACGGGAGAATTCTCTCCCGTTTACGGGCGAGAGTCAAGGGGATGGGTTGAGGAGGGCTTTGACGAGGAGCTGGGCGCGGCCAGCCAGGTCTCCAGCGAGCGTATCGGAGGGGATCGTAGCCACCGCCAGCACATTCCCCCGGCGGGTATCGGCCACCTGAGCCTCGAGGGTCCCCCGCCCGTCCTGGTCCACGTACTTCCACCAGACCAGAGCGGCCGCCGAATGACCGCCCCCGCGGACGTCGTCCCGAACGGCATACCCAGCCCGTGTGAACGCGCCGAGCATGGCCTGACTCAGAGAATCGCGCCCGCGAATGACGATGTCATAACCGCGAAGGGGGCTTGGGGAGCCGGCGGGATTCCGGTTCCCGGCGCATGCGGCGCCGAGGACCACCGCCGCGAGCCATCGGCGCCTCATGGAAGAATGCGCCGGGCACCCACCCAGCGCGGAATCCAGTACGCGCCGTCCGAGTCACTACGGTCCAGACGCGAGATTTTCACGCCACCGCTCGCGCTGTGAATGAACTTCCCTTCTCCCACGTACATGCCCACGTGCGTCACGCCGGCGCCGGGGCTGGCGGAAAAAAGCAGGATGTCTCCCGGCTGGAGCGCCTCTACCACGGGCGGCACCTCCGTACCCGCATGCGCCTGGTCCCTGCTGATCCTCGGCAGACGCACTCCGTGCTGACCGTACGCGTATTGTATCAATCCGGAGCAGTCGAACCCGTTCGCCGCCGTTCCGCCCCACTGATAGGGCGTGCCCAGCACGTCGAGCGCGGTCTGCACCACTCCCGCGGCACTTCCCGAAATCGTGGCCGGGGGCTGCGGAGGCGCATTGCTGGGCACCGGCGTGTTCTCGACGGCCGGTACCGCCGGGGCGCCCTGGACGGCTGCGGACCGTTCCGCCATGCCGCCTCCGTGACCGCCGAGGCCGATCGCGAGCCCGAGCGATAGGGAGAACCCTTTCCGCGGACTCCCTCCACCCGCCCAAAACCCGCGCGGTCCGCGGTCCTCGTCGCGATAGCGGCCTTCGATGCCGAGGGCGAACCGGTCGAAGGGACGCCACTCGAGTCCGCCGCCGACACTCCACAATGCCGCCAGCGCCTGCTTCGACGTATCGGTGGAGAGCCCGAGCGCGACGCCGAGCAAGGCGTACGGGCCGAACGTGTAGGAGCCACGGAAGAGATGGGCTTCCCATCCCCCGCCATAAAACGCCTGCCGGCGTCCCAGCCGGTCGTTGACGAGTACCGTCGCACCGAAGGTCTGCGAAACAACGCCGGTGAGGGGAGAGTGCGAACGAAACTCGTAGGTCGCGCCATGGCCGCCCCGGTACCACCGGCCGTACCGGAACTCGATCTCCCCCTGCGCGGCGACCGGCGTTGCCGCCACGCAGAGGACCGTGATCAGGATACCGACGTCATTCCGTCGCACGATTCTCCTGGGATGGGCGGGGAGCCATTCGATGGGCCAGCCAGTGGGGGAAGCGGCGCATCATTCGCACCCACAGCGCCAGCGTCACGAAGCCGGACGCGAATGCGATCCCCAGTGCTACCCCGACCATGGCGCCCGGTCCCGAAAAGCGCACGCCGACTTTCGCTCCGATCCAGAGCCCGAAATAAGAAGCTCCCCACGCGCACAGGGGCGTGAGGAGCCAACCGACGACCAGCAGGAAGTGCGCGAGCCAGCGTGGCACGCCTCCCCCGCCTTCGACCGTCACGCCTTCCGCGCGATGGCGGCAACTCCAAGAACGGTGAGGATGATCGCAAAGCCCAGGCCGATCGCGACCGGGTACATGGACGTGAATCCGAACCCCATCAGATGCGCCACCTCGCCGATCACGACGGCCCCGACCACGAGGGGCAGCGCGAGAGCGGCGAGCGTCGACGGTCCCTTCGAGTTCCGGCCGGCGGTCAGCATCGCGCCCTGCCACGAGATGAACGTCCCCAGCTGCCACCAGGTCGGGAGGTACCACCACGTGCTATTGCCACCGATCGCGTCCCAGGTCCACGGATAGGCGTGGATCGGGCGGAGCACGATGATGTCGATGGCGGAGAACACGACCGTGGCGAAGAGGCCCACGCCCGCCGCCCCGGCGATCCCTTCGGTATGCCGGGCGCCGGTCCAATGCGCCGGCAGCAGCGCCATGGAAAGACCCCCGAGGAGCACCACCACGGAGTTGATCACGCCCCCGGTGGCGCCCGGGACGTACCGCCAGATCACGAGATAGAGCACGACCCACACCGCAGTAAGCACGCCAAGCTTGGTGCCGCTGATCAGCACGTGCGGCAGCTCGGTACGGTCGGTCATGGTGGGAGTGGCGGTCGCCGACATCAGTACAGCTCCTCGGGTCTTAGGGGTCCGATGGTCAATCTAACAAGCCTATCGCGCAAAGACGAGCAGGACGGCCACGTCCGTCACCGCCCAGGCTCCTAGCGCCCAGTACATCCCGCGCTGGTGCTGTTGCGGCGTCCAAACGCTCTGTTGCCGGATCCACGGGAACAGGACCACCAGCCACGCGGCGAGGGCGACGTAAATCAGGCCCGCCGGCCGGCCGAGGATATCGGAGGCCCAGGACAGGCCGCCGAACGCGAGTACCACGGACCCGGTCGCCAGCCAGAGGCTCGCTTCGAGCCCGAATAGGATGGCCAAGGTGCGGTCCCCACGCTTCCGGTCCTCTTCCAGCTGGTATAGCTGGGTGAGCGGATACAGTCCCGCGAATAGCGCGCAGAACGACAGGAGAATGATCGCGTGCCCGAGATCCAGAGTCCGGCCGGTGGCGGCCCAGGCCGCGTAGGGCGTCAGGGTCCCGAACCCCCACATATTGATCACCCAATCCAGACCCGCCACGGCCTTGAGCCGCAACGGCGGCACCGAATACGCGACCGACATCACGAAGCAGATCGCATACGCGAGCCGGAATCCCCACGGCAAGGCAAAGGCGAGCACCTGCCCCGCGCCGAGCAGGATCCAGCTGAACATCAGGAGATGCTTCGGCAAGGGCGGCGGCGAGTTGAGGTAGCCGACGTCCCCTTCGTCCTTGTCGTAGACGCTGTTGATCGCGAGGGTCCCGCCGTTCAGACAGATCACCCAGAGGAACAAGGCGAAGAGCGCGGAGCCGAGCTGCCGGCCCGAGCTCGCTCCCGACCAGCCGACGGCCAGCAGGTAGCCGAGCGCCGTGTGCCCCGCCATGATCGGCCACTCGGCGGGCCGCATGTGCAGGACATACGAAAACGCGTCGCCCGGCAGCGTTCCGTAGCCCCACCGGCGCCACGTGTTGAGGGTTCTGGCGTCCGTCACCATTTCAGCCCCAGCACACCCGCGGCCAACCGAAGTCCGGTGAGCGTGAGATCGGGATCGGTCCCGCTGATCTCCTTGCACAGCGGCGCGATGAGCGTCGCCAACCCACCGGTCGCAACGGCTCGCGGCGTCCGCCCCCCTGGCCACTCGGCACGCACCCGGCGGACCAGTCCGTCGATCGCTTCGGCCGTGCCGAAGAGCACGCCCGACCGGATGCAATCCTCGGTGCGGCGGCCGATGGCGTGCGCGGGCGCGGACAACTCCGCGGCAGGCAGCTTCGCCGTCTTGCGCACCAGCTCGTTCGCGGCCGTCACGACACCGGGCATGATGATGCCTCCGATGAAGCGGCCATCCCTGGTGATGCAGTCGAAGGTCGTGGCCGTACCAAAGTCCACGACGATGCAATCGTCCTTATAAACCTGCGAGGCCGCGAGCGTGTTCACGATGCGGTCGGCGCCGACCGTGAGCGGCTCATCCACATCGAGGGTTATCGGAAGCGTGGAGCGGGCGTCGATGAACGTCGGCGACTGCCCGACGGCGATCCGGATCCCCTCGCCCAGTGCGTGAGCCACCAGCGGCACTACCGACGCCACGATGGCGGCGCGGACCTCATCCGTGGAATGGCCGGCCTGGGTGAGGTAGGACGTGAGCGCCCCGCCCCATTCATCAGGCGTGCGCTGCACCGTGGTGGTCAGGCGCCAGTGGTGCGTCAGCCGGTCCCCGTCGAACAGGCCCAGCGTGGTTTCGGTGTTCCCGACGTCGAGGGCAAGGAGCATACGCGCGCCAAATCTACCTCACGCAAGCTCGACATGCCCCTCACGAACTGCCTCGGCGCCACGGGCGGTTTCCACCATCAGCGCGCCGTCAGCCCGGAGCCCCCGGGCCCGGCCCGCCAGGGGGAGGCGGATGTCCCGGCCCGCGAGCCAATCGCGGGACGCGAATGCCCCGACCTCGGCATCGGTGAGCCGGAGCCCCGCCGCCCCCAGGCGAGGCAATGCCGGTACCAGCCGGTCACACAGATCGAGGCGGGTAACCCCGGGGCGATGGTCGATGAGACGCGTGGCGCGGTCGGCCACGTCGGCAGGAATCTCGTTTGCGACGTTGCATCCGATGCCGATCGCGAGCCACTGGAGCGCGTCGCCTTGCCAGCGCCCTTCGCACAAGATCCCTGCGACCTTCCGGTCGGTCAGCACCACGTCGTTCGGCCACTTCACACGCGCAACCGGCCGCCCGAGGAGCTCGTCGATCGCGTCGGCGACCACGAGCCCGACACGAATCGAATAGACCCCAAGATCCGACGACTGCGGCTTGAGCAAGACCCCGAGCCAGAGACCGCCGACCGGAGACCGCCACGTGCGCCCGTCACGCCCCCGACCCGCTGTTTGCACTTCGGCGATGACGACCGTGCCCGACGGTGCCCCGCGACCACCCAGCTCGTGAATCGAATCAAGGGTCGAACCCAGCGAATCGAACACGCCGGCCTGCGGAACCCCCCAGCGCTTGGCGAGCGCCGCGCCGGGGATTCCATCCAGGGTCAGGGATGCCACAGTCCGTACGCGATCACGAAGAGCCCCGCCGCCCAGCAGTAGGGAGCGAAGAGATAGAAGCGACCCCGTTTGAGCATGGCGACCAGAAACCGGATGCTGAAGATCCCGGCGACGAACGCGACCGCGAACGACAGCGCCAGGGAGCCTGCCCCGACCGCGGCGATATCCACGGTCGCATGCCGCCCTTCCACCAGCGCGGCGCCCGCGATAATGGGAATCGAGAGCAGAAAGGAAAACTCCGCCGCCGCGGTGGGGTCGAGGCCGACCCAAAGCGCCGCGGTCACCGTCGAGCCCGACCGGGAGATCCCGCGGAAGAGCGCAGCGACCGACTGCGCGAGTCCGATCCCGACCGCCCCACCAAAGGTTGGCTCCGGCCGCGTGCCGGTCCGGCCCTTCGTGGACCAGAGGGCAAGCCCCGTGACGATGAAACAGATACCGATGAACACGAGGCTGGTGGCCGCTTCCTCCACCTGCTTGTGGAACAGAACGCCGAGCACCGCGGCGGGAATGGTCGCGATGATGAGAAGACCGGCGCGCCGCAGAGAGGCCCGGTCACCGGTGAGCAGGCCGCGGATGATGCTCCAGAGCTGGGCGCCATACACCACCAGCACCGCGAAGAGCGTGGCGACGTGCAGGGAAACTTCGACGAAAACGCCGGGCGCCTTCACGCCGGTAAGGACCTCGACGACGCGCAGGTGTCCCGAGCTGGAGACCGGCAGGAACTCCGTGAGTCCCTGTACCAGTCCGAGAATCACACCTTGCCACCAGGTCACGCCACCCTCCCGAGTACGAGTGCGGCCACGCCGATCGGCATGGCGAGTTTCGCGTGCGAGACGGCCGCGGCGATGCGCAACCGGGACAAGGCCCGGCCGGCGCTCCACACCAGCACGTCGGCGAAGACGGCGACCACGAAATACCACCACCCGTATCCCGCGATCGCAGGCAAGGCCAGGCTCACGGGAATGAAGCTCCACAGGGCGGCGCGTGCGACATTCCGGCCGGCCGTCTCACCGGAAAGAATGGGCACGGTGCGGCGGCCCAGCACGCGATCCCCCGGCACGTCGATCAGGTCCTTCGCGACTTCGCGTCCGAAATGGAGCCACGCCGCCAGCACCCAGGGAACCAGCCCTGCCCCACCCTGCCCCACCGCCAACGCTCCGTACATCAGCGGGAACCCCGCGACCGCAGCGACGGTGAGGTTCCCGGCCAGTCCCCACCGTTTGAGCGTCGGGGAATAGGCCGCCATCAGGGTGAGGGCGACGACCGCAAATCCGAAGACCGTGCCATCGACCAGTGCGGCGCTTCCAAGCCCGACCAACGCACCCCAGAGCACCAGCAGGTCGGCGGTGCCACGGCGCATGCGCCCCGACGCCAGTGGACGATCGGTGCGGGTGTTGGTCCGGTCTCCCGCTTCATCCCAGATGTCATTGAGGACGTTCGCCGCCATCCCGAGTCCCGCGCCTGAGAGTGCGGCCCAGGCGAGCGGAGCCGGAACGGCGAGGTGACCGAGCGCGATCCATCCGCCGGCAAGAACGCCTGCGCCTGCAACGACCAGATTGTGAGCCCGAACCAGTCGGAGCAGGTCAAGCACGGAGGAGGTCTTCGTACAGCTTTTCGTACTGCGGCACGACCTTGTCGACGGAGAACGCCTGGGCGCGCTCCACCGAGGCGGCGCGCATCTTCGCAGCGAGCCCGGTGTCTTGCAGCACGTTCAGGGCGTTTGCCGTCATCGCGTTGACTTCGCCCGGCGCCGACAGAAATCCGGTCTCTCCCTCCACCACGACTTCGGGAAGTCCGCCGGCGTTGGACGCGATCACCGGTGCCCCACAGGCCATCGCCTCGAGCGCCGCAAGCCCGAACGACTCAGCTTCCGACGGCAGCAGAAACAGGTCAGCTCCCCGCATCACGTCGGCCACATTGTCCACCTTGCCGAGGAACCGGACGTCGCCCTTGAGCCCCTGCGCGTCGGCCTCGGCTTGCGCGGCATCGCGGTCGGGGCCGTCCCCCACCATCACCAGCATCGCCGGCATGACCCGGCGGACGCCCGCGAAGATCCGCACGACGTCCACCACTCGCTTCACCGGACGGAAGTTCGAGACATGCAGGAGAATCGGCATCGTCCCGGCCCCGAGCGCGCGCCGGAACCAGCTCTCGTTCGCCGCCTTGTACGCGGTGGTGGAGACGAAGTTGGGAATCACCGTGACGTCGCACCGCTGACAGCCGAAGGCACGATACGTCTCTTCGCGCAGGTACTTGGAGACGGCGGTGACGCGGTCGGATCGCTCGATGGAGAACTTGGTGAGCGTGTAGTAGCTCGGGTCCTTCCCCACCAGTGTGATGTCGGTGCCGTGGAGCGTCGTCACGAGCTTCAAGTCCCGCTGATCGGCCAGCATCTGCTTCGCGAGCCACGCCGTGGCGGCGTGCGGGATGGCATAGTGGACGTGCATGATGTCCAGCTGCTCGCGCAGCGCCACTTCATGCTGCTTCACCGCAAGGGCCAATGCATACGGGGACGCCGTTTCGAAGAGCGGATACTCGGCCTGGGTCACCTCATGGAAGGTCACGCGTTCGGCAAACGAGGGCAGCCGGAACGGGCTGGCGTAGGAGACGAAGTGAATCTCATGCCCACGCTTCGCGAGCTCGAGACCCAGCTCGGTCGCGATGGCGCCGGAGCCGCCGTAGGTCGGGTAGCAGGTGATTCCGATGCGCATGAAAAGAGGGACCAGGTGTTAGGGGTCAGGTGTCAGGTGTCAGGGAAGACCAACGTTCGTATACCTGATCAGCGAGCACGGGTGGTGGCAGGGTGGCATCAAGTCTCCAGACGGGTGGCCCTGACACCTGATGGTTCGCACCTGAGACCTGATTATTGAACCACGTCTCCTGCCGCTTCGCGTACTGCCGGGTGGCGATCACGATCGTTTCGCGGACCGCATTCCACGCCAGCTCGCCGCGCTCCGCCGCCACCACCTCCCGGTATCCCACCGCGTCCAAGCCGGGGGCATCGGGCGCGACGCCCGTGGCCAGCACCCGCCGAACCTCATCCTTGAGCCCCTGCGCGAGCATCCGGTCCACCCGTTCGGCGATCCGGCGATGGAGCACGTCGCGCGGCAGGGTCAGTTGAATGTACCATGGCCGAATCGCACCCGTCTCCCGCGCCACGTCCTGCCAATGAGAGAGCGGGTGCCCCGTGAGCAGGGCGACCTCGATGGCTCGCGCCGCCCGCTGTCTCCCCCCACCGGCGAAGCGAGGGTCGAGCCGCGCGGCCCACCGGACCAGCGCTCCGGTGTCCAACCCATCCGTCCAGTCCCGCAACGCTTCGCGGCGCTCCGGATCGAGCTCGGGCTCCTGGAAGAGTCCATCTCCGAGGGCCCGGATGTAGAACCCGGTGCCTCCGACCACGACGGGCAGTCTTCCGGCGCCCCGCACCTCTCCGACCCATCCGGCCGCGTCCGCCGCGAACCGCCCGGCACTGTACCGCTCGCCGACATCGATGAGATCGAGACCCAGGTGAGGAACGCGCTGCCGGACCTTCGCGTCCGGCTTGGCGGTGCCGATGTCCAGCCCCCGGTATACCTGGCGGGCGTCCGCCGAAATGACTGTGAGCGGGAGGCGCTCCGCGAGGGCTTCGGCGAGTGCGGTCTTCCCGGATGCCGTCGGCCCCACGAGTACGATCGTCCTGGCGCCGTCAGCTCCGTCCAAAACGCCGCTCCACTTCGTCGGCGGGAAGCTGCACGATCGTGGGCCTCCCGTGGACATCGTGCGCCGGCAGGGTGGCCGTGAGCAGGCGGTAGATCAGCTCCCGCATCTCGTCCGGGTCGAGCCGATGCCCCGCCTTGATGGCGGCGCGGCAGGCGAAGGTCGCTGCGAAACGCTCGAGCCGGTTCTGCCAGCCGCCGAAGCGTCCGCCGGCCAGGTCCGCGATGAGCTCCTGGAGACACCGCTGTGCCTCGAAGCGCGGATGCGGATTGGGCGCCGTGTGGGCCACGAGCGTGCGTCCCGAGAACATCTCGACCTCGAACCCCACGCGCGCCAGCAGCTCCTTGTTCTGTTCGACCGCGTCCAGCTCCCCGGCGGTCAGCTCCAGCGTGAGTGGAAGCAGCAGCCGTTGGGCGGGCATACCGTCGCCCGTGAGCTGACGCATCACGGTCTCATACAGCACCCGTTCGTGCGCGGAGTGCTGGTCGACGATCGCCACTGCATGATCGGTCTGGAACAGGATGTACGTGTCGAACACCTGGAGGAGCGCCGGTACCGGGCGCCGTTCCTCGGGCGACACGACCTCCGCGGGGAACAACGTGATCGGTTGTCCTTCAGGAATGTCCCGGTCCAACCCTCCCCAGGCCGTTCCCGTCGGGGCGTCACCGAGTGGCGCGGCGGCGCCGAGAGGCGCGAGGGCGTCGCGGACCGCTTCTGCGACGATCTTCTCGATTGCGTAACGGTCGCGGAACCGGACTTCGAGCTTGGCGGGATGCACGTTGACGTCGACCGCATCGCCGGGCAGGTCGAGAAACAGGAGGATGGTCGGGCGGTCTCCCGGGTGAATGGTCGACCGGTACCCGGCCTCGGCGGCGCGAACGAGAAACGGATCCTTGATCGGACGACCGCGGAGGAAGACGTGGGCTTTGCGGCCCGCCGGTTTGGCCTGCGAGGGGCGCTGGACGAATCCGGTGACCTCGATCGCTCCCTGACGGAGCGCCACGGGCAGCAGTGAATCCGCCAGGTCGCGCCCCCAGAGCGCATCGATGCGGTCGATCGGGCGGGTGGCTTGCGGCACGTCGAAGAGCTGGCGGCCGTCACTCGAGAGACTGAACGCGACGTCAGGCCGGGCGAGGGCGAGCAGCGTCACGGCTTCGCTCACGGCCCGCGTTTCGGATGCGGGCGCACGCAGAAATTTCCTGCGCGCGGGCGTATTGAAAAAGAGCCCGCGTGCCGTGACCGTGGTCCCCGGTCGCCGCACGATGTCCTCTTCATCTTCGAGTTTCCCACCGACCACCGACAGACGGGTACCCGCTTCTCCGTCCCCTGCCTCGACCGTTTCCAGCTCGAAGCGGGACACGGACGCGATGGCTGGCAGGGCTTCGCCCCGGAATCCGAAGGTCGCGACACCGATCAGGTCGGCGGCATCACGGATCTTGCTCGTGGCGTGCCGCGAGAGGGCGAGCTTGGCGTCCGATCGCCCCATCCCGTGCCCATCATCCGAGATGCGGATCAGGGTGCGCCCACCATCCTCGATCTCCACGCGCACATGCCGCGCGCCCGCATCCAGGGCGTTCTCCACCAGCTCCTTCACCGCCGACGCCGGTCGCTCGACCACCTCGCCCGCCGCGATCTGATCGGCCACCCGGTCCGGAAGCACGGCGATCCGTCCACTCACAACCGCATCACCTCCGACTGGAGAATCCATCCCCGCACCCCGTCGGGGCGCGAGACCTCGATCCATCCGGCATAGGTCTGGATCACGACGCCGGCCGCTCCAGCCGGCAACGACGACGCCGCACTGGCCTCACCGAACGGTGCACCGCGAACTGGGGCCGGACCTTCCACGACCACCACCACGGGACGGGAGAGCCGCCACCACTCGTAGCTGCCGAACCCGACGACAGCGACCAGGGCAACTCCGAACCACAACGTTAACTGCCGCCGCCGCCACACAACGCTCCCCCACCACAGCACCCACACCACAGCGGCAACGACCACCCATTCGGCCCGGGTAAGCGGACCGACCGACAGCAGGTCCTCGGTGGCGAGGTCGGGCGGGACGAGGAGCGCCCGTGCCCGACGGATGGTCGCATCCCGGGGTGCGAGGCGCGCGGCCTTCGCCCAGGCAGCGCTCGCTTTTCCGTCGGCCCCGGCGCGGTAACTTGCCGCGCCGAAATCGTACCATGCGGCCGCATCGTCGGGGTGACGCGCGACGCGGACGGCGAAAGCATCCGCCGCGGCCCGCACCGCCCCAGCCCGGTAGAGTGCCTCGGGACTCGGCGCTTGCGCGTGTGCACGAGGCGCCAGGAACGACAGCGCGATGACCGCCATCACGCGGACATGTCGCCGCGGTGCACCGCCGCCAACGGGCTCTCCTCCCAGTACCTTGAGCACCTGCGTCAACTCCTCCGCCAGCTCCGCTTGATCGGCCGCGCCATGAGGGCCGTAGCGCGCCGCCCGCAGACGATCGCGGAGCCGGACCACGTGCCCCGCGACGGCGTGCTCCAGCCCGGCGGCTCGCAGGGCAGCCGCCAACGCGTCTCCATCCCGCGCCTCGGCGTCCGCGACGTAGGCCACGAGAATGTTCTGGAAATCACGCTCGAGCCTCCCCAGCCGGGTCCCCCAGGCGCGCGGTGGCGCCGCCGCGCGGGGCGCCGATCGGGCACGACGGATGCCAAGCCCAACGAGCGCCAGGACCGGCGGAACCAGGAGGATGGCGAGCCATCCCCAGGGCCACGCTTCCTGTGTAAAGAACGGCGCCCACGCGGGATCTCGCGGCGTGAGCAGAGGCAGGCTCGGACGCGCCGCGGCCACCCCCATGCCCGTGCCGACGGCAATCGTGCGAGGCGGCACACTCGCGACTGCGTAGGCACGCGTGGCGGGATCGAAGTAGGGGTAACGCACTTCGGGGAGCATGACACTGCCACTCGAGTCCGGCACGACCAGATAGCGAACCATCTTCGTTCCCGCGACGGTGCCGTCGCGGGATTCGATCTGCGTGTCTTCCTCACCGGGATATGCGTGCAGCGACGACGGCCACGCGATGACAGGCGCCGGCCAGAGCGTCACGTTGCCCATTCCTGCCACCGAGGCCGTCACCTGCAGTGGTTCGCCGACGCGGGGCGCCGTAGAGTCGATGGTCATCGCGAGGGACAGCCCGTGGCCAACCACGCCGCGGTCATCGTACGGTCTCCCCTCCGCAGGCAAGGGCGGTACCGCGATCACGAGCGAGTCGCTCGACAGCTCGTACCGCTCCTCGCGCGTGAGAATCGATGCGGTGACCGGCAACGCGTACTCGAGTGTCGCCGGCGGAAGGGCGAGTCGCCCGCTCGCGAGGGGAAACAGCGTTTGGTGCAGGACGTAGAGGTCCATCCACGTCCCGCGGACCTGGCGGCTCGTCGCGACGCCCGCCGGACCGTCGGGAGGATATCCCCACGCCCCCACCGGAGTCGGCAGACTGAGAAGCGGGTCCCGCGTCAGCTGATTCCGTACCGAGCGCGGGAACCAGGCCGCCGCGACCACATCGAGCTGGGACCCTGGCCACGCGGTGTCGCGCGACGCGACCAGCGTCAAGGACACCTGATCGGTCTTCGCCGGCGGAGGCGCCGACGCGAGCAACGTGCGGGTGATCGGACTGATGGCGGTCAGGAGCACGCCAGAGTCCACCATCACGACGATCGGGGCCGTCTTCGCGCGCCACGCCCCCTGCGTCGCGGCGATCCCGCCGATCACCAGACGGCCGGGGCGCTCGGCCCGCAGAGAGAGCTCCCGCACCATCACCCGCTCGCCGGGTCCCGTGGTGCCCAGGGACACCTGCGTCGCTTCGCGCGATCCCACCATCGTGAAACCGGAAAGGCCAGGCAGCAGGAGCGTAAGGGGATCGGTGGAGCTGCTCCTCGCCTGAATGGACAGCGTCAGCTCGTCGCCGACGCGGACGTGCGCGTGATCGACCGAGGCCGTCAAGCTGGGCCGTAGTCCCGCACCCTGCAGCGCCAGCAGGAGCAGGAGCATTACCAGTCCTTCAAATCAGGTTCGCCCGACCGCTTCACACGGCCTGACTTGTCCCGCCGGGCGCGCAGCTCCTCCTGCCCGATGGATCTCAGGATCTCATCGGCCTGACCGGTCGACAGCGCGCGATCTTGCGCGCGACTTCCGCCATTGGGCTGCGGGTTCTGGTTGCTCGAGCCCCCGCCTCCCTGCGGTGACGGATTGTTCGCACCGCCACTTCCCCCGCGTCGCCGCGTCGCCAGCTCGAGGTTCCATTTGGCGGCGGCGTGGTGCGGCTTGATCAGCAACGCCTCGCGGTACGCCTTCTCGGCGTCTCCGAGGTGTGCATCCCGGTTCGCGCTGTCGACCTTGGCGAGCCGGAACGCGAGCACGCCGATGTTGTAGAGCGCGCGGAAGCGTACCTCCGGATCGAGCGACGAAGCGGCGCGCGAGAGCCCCTGCTGTGCGGACTCCCAATCCCCAGCGGCCAGGGCCGCGGTCCCGGCGTTGTACCACGCGGTGTCGATGGTGCGCCGTCCGTTCAGCGCCGCGAGATACGCGGCCCGCGCGCCGAGGGTATCGCGGGTCTCCCAGGCCTTGGCGGCCGGGGTGCGTGGGCGGAGGGACACTTGCTGGGCCGTCATCCCGCGGATCCCGCCCGCCACGATCAACAAACAGATGAGGGACGCCGCCCGACGAGTCATGGCCTGCCCAAGCAGAAGCAATGCGCCGGCGAGGAGCGGGATCCAGGCTTGCAGGCGCCCGCTATCGGCGCGCGACTCCGCGCTGCCGGTGCGTTTGTACCCGGCCAGCAACGTCCGAATAGCTCCCGCCTGATCCGGGAGGTCGGCAGCCACGACGCTGCCATGCGCCGCGTCCGCGAACGCCGTCAGCTCGTCATCGCGCCGCCGGGTGCCGATCAGGGACGAATCGGCGTCCCGCTGCCAGCCGACCAGCGCGCCATGGTCGTCGCGAACGGGGATGCGAGCCGGAGTCGCTTCCCCTTCCGCGACGAAGATCACGTGCACGCCATCCTTCGCCAGCCGTTCGCTCTGCGCCGTGATGTCGGTGATCGTGTCGTGTGCCTCGCCGTCGGTGAACACCACGAGCACGCGGTCGGAGAGATCCGGTGCGGCGTCGAGCAACGACCCCGACGTTTGCAGCGCCGGGCCGACGGCGGTGCCGCCCGCGGACGCGATGTCGGGATCGAGCGACTCGAGGTACAGGCTGATCGCGGAGCCGTCCACAGTGAGGGGCGACAGCGTGTAGGCCGCGCCGGCGAACGCCACGAGCCCGAAGCGATCACCCGGCTGGTCCTGTACCAGTCGCTTGGCCTCACGCACCGCCTTGGCCAACCGGCTCCCGCCGGCGTCCTCGGCGAGCATCGAGCGGGAAATGTCGACCGCGATGATCAGGTCGAGCCCCCGGGCCTGCGTCGTCACACGCTCAGTGCCCCACCGAGGCCCCGCGAGCGCGACCGTTCCACAGAAGGTGGCCAATGCGAGGGAGGTCGGCGCAAACCGGCCCGCAGCTCTGGCCCGCGCATGGGTCTCCTGGGACCACTGGGCCGCGCGGGACAGGCGGACGCGTCGTGCCCATGCGGCGCCGAACCAGACGGTCCCGGCGATCAGCGGGGCCAGGAGGAGCACCACCGGGGCGTCGAAGGACATCAGGGCACCCGGATGGTGAGCGTGGCGGACAGCGCGATCTCGAGGGCGAGCACGAGCAGTCCGATGGCGAGCGGCACTCTGTAGGATTCGTCGAAGCGGCGGCTCACCACCTGACGCACCGGCGTCTTCTCGAGGCGGTCGATTTCCCCGAAGATCTCGCGGAGCGATTGCGAGTCGGTCGCGCGGAAGTAGCGGCCCCCGGTCATCGTCGCCACGTCGCCGAGCAGACGTTCGTCGAGTTCCACCGGCATGGTCTGGTAGCGCATGCCTTCGAGACCCTGCCCCGTCGGCACCGGCGCTTCACCCTCCGTCCCGACGCCGATCGTGTAGATGCGCACGCCGAAGGCCGCGGCTGCCTGTGCGGCGGTCCGCGGATCTACGAGCCCGCGGTTGTTGACGCCATCGGTGAGCAGCACGACGACCTTCGATTTCCCCGGCGCCCGGCGCAGACGGCTCGCGGCCGTGCCGATCGCGGTGCCGATCGCCGTGCCGTCTTCGCTCACGGTGCCCACGTGGAGATCGCCCAGGGCTTGTTCGAGTACGCCGTAGTCGGTGGTGATCGGCACCAGCGAGAGGGCCTGGGCGGCGAACGCCACAAGACCGATGCGGTCGTCGGGCCGGTCCCGGACGAAGTCGATGGCGGTCTGCTTCGCCACGTCGATGCGGTCGGCGGGAGCGAAGTCTTGCGAGAGCATGCTGCTCGACACGTCCACCGCGAGCACGATCGAAATGCCTTCGCTCTTCACTTCGGAGCGCCCCAGTCCCACGTGCGGGCCCGCCGCAGCGATGATCCAGGCGGCCACACCCAGGGACCGGAGAATCAGCGGCAGACGCGCAGGCCAGCGCCGGCCCACCACGCCGGCGGCCGCTCCGACGTCGCTCATCCGGACGCCACCGAACCTCACGAGGCGCCTGCGACGGAGCCACCACCAGATGGGGATGGCGAGCAGCAGGAGAAGAAGGAAAGGACGCGCGAAGGACACGGGACTCACAACTCCCGCGCCAGAGTCCGGGCGTCGGCCGCGACCCGCGCAACGTCAGTCCCATGCGCCACGGCATACGCGACCTGATCCAGCGTGAGCAATGCATCACGCACCCGGCGGAAGGTCGCGCCGGGCATCTTGCCCTCCGCCGCGTCGAGCGCCTCCCGCACCGGCAAGGATTCCACCGCGTCCGGGACCACGCGGGCCAGCGCCTGGCGCAGGACGCGGGTCGCCCGTGCCGCCACCGCCTTCGGCTCTCCGGCGGCGAGCCACCGCGCGTCGGGTGCTCCGCCACCCGTGACGAATTCTGCCGGTGGCACCGTGCCGGGCGCGGTTCGCCGGCGGATGCGGATCGCCGTGACCAGGGCGCCGACTCCGAGTGCGCCGGCGAGCAGTGGAGGCCAGAGATGGGCCGGCTGCGGGTCGAGTGGAGGCAGGAGGGCCTTGGGTGCGGGGCGCAGACTGTCTTCGGGGATCACGCTGCGGACGAACACCGTTCCGGTGCCGCCCCCGAGCGAATCCGAGCGTCCACCGCTGCCCATCAACCAGAGCGACGGGAGCGGAAACCGGTGCGATCCCGCCGTCCAGGCCACGACCGCGTAGCGCACCGTGTCCGCGGTCGCCCCGAATTGCACCAGGGGATCACCGAGTGATACCACGTCACCCTGATTGTCGAACGCGCCGGGGCGGACGCGCCAGTCCGGAGCATGAGAAACGACCCGGAAGAGCCAGATGGTATCGCCGACGGTGGGCGATGGAGGCGAAATCATCCACTGACTGTCCGCGACGTCCGGGGACGCCCCCCGCAGCATCAGCAGCACCAGCAGGAACGGACTCACGGTCAGCGCTTGAGCCGCCGCGCCCGTTCCGCAAACGCCTTGCGCAGCGGGAGGGCGTAGGGGACGTGCGTCTGCAGGGAGATCAAATCGACGCCGGCGCGGCGGAGCTTTTTCTGCCGCTCCTGGATGGTGCGCTCCGCGGCCAGCCGGACCTTCCCGCGGGTGCCTTCATGCCCCGTGTCCACCAGCACTCGCTGTCCGGACTCCGCGTCCTCGAGCTCCACCCACCCTGCATCGGGGAGGTTCGTCTCGCGCGGATCGTCGATCGTGATCGCGACGACGTCGTGACGGTTGGCGAGCCGGGCCAGCGGCTCCTCCCATCCCTCGGCCCGGAAATCCGAAATCAGGACCACCACCGCCCGGTGTCGGAGGAGCTTGAGTGCGTACTGCAGCGCGTCGCCGAGGTTCGTTCCCCGCCCCCGCGGCGCGAAGGCGAGCAGATCACGGATGACGCGCAGGGCGTGGCCCCGGCCTTTCGCGGGACGGATCACGTGCTCCACGCGGTCGGAGAAGATGAGCGCGCCGACCCGGTCGGAGTGGCGGGCCGCCGCGAGCGCGAGGACGGCACCGATCTCGACGGCCATCCCGGCCTTCGACGCCGGCCGGCCGAAGTGGAGTGAGCCCGAGTGGTCCACGATGAGGAGCAGCGTGAGCTCGCGCTCCTCCATGAACTCCTTGACGAACGGCGTCCCCATGCGGGCGGAGACGTTCCAATCGATGGCGCGAAAGTCGTCACCCTGCTGGTAGGCGCGCACTTCGGCGAACTCGATGCCCTGCCCACGGAACACCGACCGGTACTCACCCGTGAAGAGGGTGTTGACCAGGGACCGGGTGCGGAGCTCGATCCCTTTGACCTGCCGCAGGACCTCGGGGGTCACGGCACGCCGACCGCCTCGAGGATGCGGCCGACGACCCGGTCCGAATCCAGGTCCTCGGCCTCGGCTTCGAACGTGAGCAGGACACGGTGGCGCAGGACATCGAACGCCATCGCTTTCACGTCTTCCGGGACGACGTACGAGCGGCCGCGGAGATACGCGTGGGCCCGCGCCGCCTGCGCCAGAAAGATGGAGGCCCGCGGGCTCGCCCCGAAGGCGATCAGCGGCTTCAACTCGGGAAGGCCGACCGCGTGCGGCTCGCGGGTGCCGCGGACGACATCCACGATGTAGTCGACCACCTTCTGGTCCATGTACAGCTCGGCGATGGCGCTGCGGGCCGCGAGCACGTCCTCACCCGACGCGATCCGCTCGACTTCAATGGGCCGCCCCGAGGCCATCCGCCCCACCACTTCCTTCTCCGCGTCCCGCGACGGATACCCGACGCGCACCTTCAGCATGAAGCGGTCGAGCTGGGCCTCCGGCAGCGCGTAGGTGCCTTCGTGCTCGATCGGGTTCTGCGTCGCGAGGACGAGGAACGGTTCGCCGAGGTAGAAGGTCTCGCCGCCGATGGTGACCTGTTTTTCCTGCATGGCCTCGAGGAGCGCCGACTGCACCTTGGCGGGTGCGCGGTTGATTTCATCCGCGAGGATGAGGTTCGCGAAGAGCGGGCCCTTCTTGGGATAGAACTCCTGCGTCTTCTGATCGAAGATCATGGTGCCGATGACGTCCGCCGGCAGCAGATCGGGTGTGAACTGAATCCGCGAGAAACTGATCCGCAGGCACTCGGCCACGGTGCGGACCGAGAGCGTCTTCGCGAGCCCCGGGACACCTTCCAGCAGAATGTGGCCACCCGTCAGCAATCCTATGAGCAAGCGCTCGACCATCACCTCCTGCCCCACGACGCGCTTCGTCACTTCGCGGGTCAGGGCGGTCGCGAGCGCCGCATCGGCCGTCACGGCTTTCGAGGTCCGTCCAGTCGTCGTTGCCACTCCAACGCCTCCCTCAAGAATCGTCGTCTCGTGCTACCCCCTACCGCTTGATGCGCTCTCCTTTGTCTTCATGACTGAAGACCCAGGTCGCGAAGCGCGGCGGATCCACCGGATCATCCGCGCCGATCGCCGTCCAGTCGACATCGCTGCCCGACTCCTTCGTGCCGGCCCGGGCCTGAGCCGCACTCACCATCGCCTGCGCCCGCTTCACCCACATCCCGAAATGGGCGGGACGGAGGTCTACCCATCCGCGTGGGGCCGCCGCAAGGGGATCACCGCCTCCGGGCGGGACCACCACGAAGCTTCCCCGGTACACCCGCGCGCCGTCGGCGCACAGGATGGGAATGCCCACGGAAAGGATGTGGGCCCGGAGCCCCGCGTCCTTCTCGATGAGGGCGTCGGCCTCCGCTGCCAGGCCCGCTCCGTCGGCAGCCGCCAGGGCGCGCACCGACGGCCGGAGCTTCGAAAGCAGAAAGGCCTCGTACAGCATCTTGGTGAGGCGCGGGGGACCCAGCATTTCGTATCCCACCGACCTCGTGCCCGTTTCCTTCTCCAGCTGCTCCAGCCGCCCCAGGGCGGCCGAGCGCAGCAGCCCGGCGCGATATGTAGGTCCGGCCGTGGCGCCGTCCAGGGCCGCGATCACATCTCTTCCGGTCGGACGTCCTTCGAGCTCCTGAATGACGTAGTCCGCCACCTCTTCGGGCGTGATGAATTCCATCTGGCCCAGGGCCGTGACCGTGGCGAATTCGTCTTTGGCGAACAGGCCATTCTCACCGACATCGATGAACACGCCGTGCACCGCCTTGCCCCGATCCTTCCACGGCTTCGCCCCATCCCGGAAGGCCTCGCTCACCGCGAGCGGCGAGGGGCAGTCCACGAGCGGCAGCGGCTTTCCCTTACGGCGGATCGGTCCGAAGGCCATCTCGCGCCACGCGATGGTCGCCGTCGGCTTGATTTCCACCACCGCCGGGGCCTCGGGCGTCCGCCCCAGGAGAAAGAGCAGCAGCGAGTGCGCACCGGCCACCGCCGACTTGGTCAACAAGGTGCGGCTCGGCCGCTCTTCGGAATGGGTGTAGGGAATGTTGAAGCCCATCCCGCCGGTGCCGCTCGTCCCCACCTTTACATACGCAGAAGTCCCCGCCCGTTTCAGTGCCTCGGTGATGATCTGCACGTGCCGGATGAGCTGGGGCATGGTCAGTGTCAGGATGTGCTGCTCCACCTGTGCCCGGTCGAGTGTTCCAGCGCTGGACGCGGCAAGTAGGTCGCGAGCGCTCTGGAAGATGTCCTGGTAGGCAAATGCGGTGGCGGTGTTGATGCTGTCGACGACGGCATCAGGGCGGTACATCAGGAGCAGTTGATGGAGGAGGTTGCGATCGAGGACCTCGTCGGTCAGATCGCCGAACTGGTCCTGGATCACGAGGGCACGCTGCTTCGCGTCCGCCAGAATCTCCCCCCGCTCGTGCCGCGCGACCGTCGCCGGCAGGAACACGTTCCCCCACTCGACGGCGATCTCCGCCTTGCCGCGATACGGCGCGAGCGCGGCGGCCGCGCCCTTCACCTCGTCCTCGAAGAGCGCGACCAGGATCAGCCGCCGGGGAGACTTGGCGAGTACGCGGCGAGCGACCGCGTGTCCCACCAACCCCGAGCCTCCGAGCAGCATGACGGTCTTGTCAGCGAGGTGCATGGATCCGTCCGATGGCGTCGATCTCGCGCGGCGTGAGGGCGCGCCACTGTCCTTCCGGAAGTTTGCCGAGCCGCACCGGACCGTACGACACGCGGTGCAGCCACTCGACCTTCAATCCCAATTCCTCCGCCAGACGCCGGACGATCCGGTGACGTCCCTCCGCCAGCGTCAGCTCCACTTCGACGCTCCTCCCCTTTCCGGCCGGGCGCACACGAACCGCGCGAATGACGACCGGACGTCCCTCGATCACGGGACGGCCGGAGAGCGCCTGGCGCACTTCGGACACGGGCTGGCCATGCACACGCAGCCAATAGGTCCGTTCGACCGCGAACTTGGGATGCGTCATCCGGTGCGCCGCATCGCCGTCGGTGGTGCAGATCAGGAGCCCCGACGTCATCACGTCCAGGCGCCCAACGTAGGTGAGGCCGGGCACTTTCGGGAGGAGGTCGAAGATGGTCCTGCGTCCTTCAGGATCTCCGCGACTGACCACGTAGCCGATGGGCTTGTTGAGGGCGAACCAGGCGACGGACGGCGCGGCGAGCGGTTTGCCGTCCACGGTGACGCGCTGCCGGCCGGGATCGACTTTCGAACCGATCTCGGCGACGACGCCGTCCACCCGCACCCGTCCGGCGCGGATCAAGTCCTCGGCTTTGCGCCGGGACGTCACGCCTGCGCGCGCCAGGGCGCGCTGCAGGCGCATCTCGGTCATTCGGGTTCGGCCGGCGCGGGCGGGCGGAGGGCGACCGACAGCTCTTCGAGCCGCGGCAGCTCCTCCAGGTCGACGAGACCGAGGAGCTCGAGGAATTGCGGCGTCGTACCGTAGAGCAGCGGGCGGCCCAGTCCTTCTCCGCGGGACGCGACTTCGATGAGACCGCGCTCGACCAGCTTGTCGATGACGGCTCCCGAGTCCACGCCGCGGATTTCGTCCACTTCGATCCGCCCCACCGGCTGGCGGTACGCGATGATGGCGAGCGTTTCAAGCGCGGCGGGAGACAGCCGCCGCGGTCGCAGCGCGAACGCCGCGCGGTCGATCGACTCGGCATGCTCGCGGCGCGTGAGGAACTGCCAGCCGCCCGCGATCTCCGTCAGGCTCACGCCGTGCCGGTCCCCGTCGAATTCCGCGGCGATCTCCTCGAGGGCCGCGCGCACCGCCGCCTCCCCCGACTCGGCGTCGAGCGTCGCGAGCTCCTCGACCGTCAGTGGACGGGAGGACGCGAAGAGCGCGGCCTCAAGCAGCTTCGCGAGGGGACTCACGCCGGATCACCAGGGGGGCGAAAGGTGAAGGCTGCTCGAGCCTGACGGATTGCCGCTTGGCCAGCTCCAGGAGCGCGATGAAGGCGGACAGCACATCGACGATGGTCGGCGCCTCGCCTACGATGTCGAGCCAGCCGAACTCTTCGCGGGACTCGAGCAGCGCGTGGATCTTGCGGGTGGCGCCTTCGACGTCGAGCGGACGCGGCACCACGCGGTGAAGCATCGGCTCCGGAATGAGCGAGATCACCCGCTCCGCCGCCGCCAGGAGGTCGTTCAGCTCGATCTCGAGGGGCGCCGGCGGCGCGTCCGGTGCCGGTGCCTCATATCCACGGCCATACTGCTCGGCGCGGGCCGCGGCGGCACGCTGGAGCCGGTCGACCAGCTCCCGGATCTGCTGGTATTCGAGCAGACGCCGCACCAGCTCGGAGCGCGGGTCCTCCCACTCGTCGTCGCCGAGGCGGCGCGGCAGGAGCATCTGGGCTTTGATGCGGAGGAGTCGGGCGGCCATTTCGAGGTAGTCCGCCGCCTGATTCAGTCCCAGCTCGTTGATCACGGAGAGGAACTGGTCCGCGATCTTCGAGATGGGCAGATCGGTGATGTCGACTTCGTCTTCCCGGATCAGATGGAGCAGCAGGTCCAGCGGGCCGGAAAACTGCTCCAGCTCGATGACGAAGCCCGGTTGTCCGGTCATCACTGGGTTAGTCGGTGCGCTCATGCGGGGTTCCCTGTCGGCAAGAGCACGGTCATCAACGGGCGATGTACTTCAGGGGGTCCAACATCAGCCGCCTCAGGGAGCGAGGCGGTATCATCATCGTGACGGCCCAACGCAGGATGGCGAGCGAGATGGCAGGCCCCAAGTCGTTTGCGACCTTGTAAGATAGGAAAGTGCCCCCCTCCCGGTCAACGTCGTAGGGCCTTGATCCCCCACAACTTACCGTCTATTTTCCGCGCCTCGAACAGGAGACCTCGTGCCGAAAATCAAGTCCGCAAAGAAGGCGTTGCGCCAGGCCCGCGCCCGCACCCTCGTCAACCGTGCTCAGACCTCCGAGCTCCGGACCGCGCTGAAGCGCGTCCGTACCGCTGCCGATAAAGCCGCCGCGACCACCGCGTATGGCCGTGCCGTTCAGCTGCTCGACCGGGCAGCCCGGAAAGGGTTGATCCACAAGAACAATGCGGCGAGGCACAAATCGCGATTGGCAGCGCTAGTTCGTACCAAGAAATAAGACTTCAAGAAACAAGGCGTCGAGAAATAAATCGTCGAGAAACAAGGCGTGAACATACGCTTTGCTTCTCGACGTTTTGCTTCTTGACGACTTGCCTCTCGACGCCTTAGAGCGCTGCCAGCTCCGCCCCGCAATTCTCGCAATACCACTCCGTCGGCAGATTCATCGTCCCGCAGTCCTTGCATTTGAGAGTCTTCACCGGCTCCTCCCCCGACTCGGCGATCACGGGATCCGATTCCTGCGTGATCCGGGGCGCCCGAGTGGCCATGGGAGGCGGCGACGGAGGCGCAGGAGGGGCCGGAGGCTCGCCGGGCTCCACGGGCTGATACTGCGCGCCGCTCGCCCGCCGGGGCGAGACCCCGCCCCCACGGGCATCCTCAGTCACGGACTTGAGGAACGCCAGCTCGTCCACCGGCTCGTGCTTCTTCTCCTCGATCTTGGGCTGGGGCCTCGAGGGCGGCGGAATGGTCGTCTTCCCCCGGTCCGACACCACCGTCAGCGATGCCTCTACCATTGGAGGAGGGGGTGGCGGCGGCGCCGGCTTGGGGGTGGGCTTGGGAGGCGCGGCCTCGGTGGCGAGCGCGTCGATCTCCTGAAGCTTCTCGACCTCCGCCTGCACCACCTGAAGCTCTTCGCGGATCGACACCAGCTCCGCCAGGGCCTCCTTATGTACCTGCGTCCACTGGCTCTCGTCGTATTCGCCCACCGCGTGGCGCAGCTCGGCCTCCGAGAGCGCCTCGGCCGCCGCTGCTTCTTTTTCCTGAAGGTCGGTGAGCACCGTACGCCGCTGCGCGATGACTTCCCGCGCGGCCTCGACGTGGTTCTTGAGCTCTTTGATGACCGTGATCAGGCGGGTCTCGTAGTCGGAGCGTACGCGCCCCCGCACGGCGGCGGGCGTAGCATCCGCCGCCGCATCGATGCGGGCAATCCAAGACTCCAGTTGCTTCCGTTCGTCCAGCAGGCGCTGGATCGCGACGGTGCCTTTGGAAGGCGTCTTAGCCATCAGGGCGCTCCAACTGCGTGTAATGACCGGTCAAACCACAACATACAAATCTAGGGCGTATCGTGCACGATACGACCCGCCACCAGGGTCATCCGGACTCCGCCGGTCACCCGGCGGCCCCCGAAGGGGGAATTGCGGCTCTTCGAGTGGAATTGGGCCGTGTCGACGGTCCAGGGCTTGGTCACATCCAGCACGCAGATGTCGGCCACGGCACCGATCCTCAAGCCCCCACCGGGAAGGTGGAAGGCCCGGGCGGGGGCCGTGCTCATCCGGTTGATCAGCTCGGGCAGGGTCAGGACCCCGCCCTCCACCAGCTCCGTGTAGGCCACCCCGAACGCTGTTTCGAGCCCGATGATCCCGAAAGGCGCGTCGTCGAACGCGGCATCCTTTTCGTCGTAGGCGTGGGGCGCGTGATCGGTCGCGATGCAATCGATCACGCCGTCCACCAGTCCCTGCCGGAGCGCGGCGACGTCGGCGGCTTCCCGGAGGGGCGGGTTCATCTTGGCGTGTGTGTCGTACCCTTCGCACGCATGGTCGGTGAGCGTGAGATGATGGGGAGTCACTTCCGCCGTGACCCGCACCCGCCGTTCCTTGGCGCGACGAATCAGCTCGACCGATCCGCGCGTCGACATGTGGCACAGGTGCACGTGCCCGCCTGTCAGCTCCGCGAGCAGCAGGTCGCGTGCGACCATGATCTCTTCAGCGGCTGCGGGAATGCCCTTGAGGCCGAGGCGGGAGGAGACGAGCCCTTCGTGCATGACACCACCGGCGAAGAGGGTGGGCTCCTCGCAGTGATCGGCGACGGGGATCTCGAAGGTCCGCGCGTACTCGAGCGCGGTGCGCATCAGGTGCCCCGACGCGACCGGCTTGCCGTCGTCGGACACCGCGACCGCGCCGGCTCCCACCATCTCACCGAACTCGGCGAGCTTCTCGCCCTTCTGCCCGACGGACACGGCACCGATCGGATAGACCCGGGCGAGCCCCGCCCGCACAGACTGGCGGACGATGAATCCCACCGCCGCCTGATTGTCGGTGACCGGATCGGTGTTCGGCATGGCACACACCGCAGTGTAGCCGCCGGTCACCGCCGCGCGCGCGCCCGTGGCGACCGTCTCTTCGTCTTCGTTGCCCGGTTCACGGAAGTGGACATGGATGTCCACCAGTCCCGGAGCGACGATCAAGCCCTTCACGTCGCGTGACACCGCGCCCTCCGGCGCGCCGAGCTCCTGCCCGATCCCGGCGACCTTGCCGTCCTGCACCAGCACGTCGGCGACCTGATCGACATCCCGGCTCGGATCGATGACGCGCCCGCCCTTCAGAAGAAGCGGCCGGTTCATTCCGCGCCTCCGGAACGCTTCGCCGCATCGGCGAGCTCGGGCTTGCCGCCCGCGAGGAGATAGAGGACCGCCATGCGAATCGCCACGCCGTTCGTCACCTGGTCGAGGATCACGCTGTGCGGGCCGTCGGCGACGCGGCTGTCGATCTCCACGCCGCGATTCATCGGCCCGGGATGCATGATCGTGATGTCGCGCTTCGCCTGCGCGAGCCGCTCTTCCGTCACGCCGAAGACGCGGTAGTACTCGCGGAGCGACGGAATGAATCCCTTCTCCATCCGTTCGAGCTGGAGGCGGAGGATGTTCAGCACGTCGGCCCACTCGATCGCGGCTTCGATCCGGTCGAACACCTGCACGCCGAGCTCCTCGATGCCGCGCGGCATGAGCGTACGGGGGCCACAGACGCCGACCTCGGCGCCGAGCTTCGTCAGGCCCCAGAGGTTGGACCGCGCGACGCGGCTGTGCAGGATGTCGCCGACCAGGCAGACCTTCAGGCCCTCGACGCGTCCGTGGCGATCGCGGATCGTGAGCAGGTCGAGCAACCCCTGCGTCGGGTGCTCGTGCTTGCCGTCTCCCGCGTTGATGACGTTCGAGCGGATGCGGGACCCCAGGAACTGCGCGGCACCGGACGACCCGTGGCGAATCACCACCATGTCGATGCGCATGGCCTCGAGATTCCGCGCGGTGTCGACGAGCGTTTCGCCCTTCGAGACCGACGACCCGGAGGCGGCCACATTTACGGTGTCGGCGGAGAGCCGCTTCTCGGCAAATTCGAACGAGATGCGCGTGCGCGTCGAGGCTTCGAAGAAGAGATTGACGATGGTCTTCCCGCGGAGGGCCGGCACCTTCTTGATCGGCCGCTCCGAGACTTCCTTGAACGGCTCCGCGGTATCGAGAATCAGCCGGATCTGCTCGGGCGAGAGGTGCTCGAGGCCGACGATGTCCTTCCCCAGCGTCATCACAATCCCGTCCCCCGCACCACGCTCGCCTCGTCCTTGCCGTCGAGCTCCTGAACCGAGACATCCACGCGGTCTTTGGGACCTGTCTTCACGCTCTTCCCCACCACATCGGCGGCAATCGGCAGCTCCCGCCCGCCCCGGTCGACCAGCACACAGAGGGAGATCCGGCGCGGCCTGCCGAAGTCGGCCAGCTCGTCGAGCGCGGCGCGGACCGTGCGGCCCGTGTAGAGGACGTCGTCCACGATCACCACGTGCCGGTCCGAGAGGTCACCGGGAATGCGGGTTTCGCCGATGACGGGCTTGGGGCCGACCGTTTCGAGATCATCACGGTACAGCGTGATATCGAGCGCGCCCCGCGGAATGGTGACTCGTTCGTCCTTTTCGATCATCCGCGCGAGACGCTCGGCCAGCTCGACGCCCCGGCGCTGAATGCCGATGAGGACCAGCTCGTCGGCGGCGGGTGCCAGCTCCAGGACTTCGACCGCCATACGCTGAAGCGCCCGCGCAAAGGCACGGGCGTCGAGGAGAATGCTGCGTTCGTTGTGGGGGGTCATTCCGAGCTTGAAAGGTAATTAGGGCACCACGGGGGTCAACGGCGGCCCTCCCGAGAGCACGGCCTGCACGTTGGCGACCGCCGTCTCCGCCATGTGCCGCCGGGTTGGGAGCGTCGCCGACCCGATGTGCGGGAGGAGCACCGTCCGGGGAGCGGTCCGGAGGCGGGGATGGATCTCGGGCTCCTCCGTGAAAACGTCGAGCCCGGCGCCGCCCAGCCGCCCCTCCTCCAGCGCTGCGGCCAGTGCTTCCTCGCGGACCAGGTCGCCGCGGGACGTGTTGATCAGGATCGCCCCCGGCTTCATCAAGGCCAGGGTGTCGGGGTTGATCATCCCCTGCGTCTCGGGCGTCTTCGGCACGTGCAGAGTCACCACGTCGCTCTCCCGAAGAAGCGGCCGCAACTCGAGCCGGCTCGCGCCCGTCGCCTGTTCGAACTCCGGCTTCGGCGTCCGGGAGGCGTACGTGATCCGCATCCCGAACCCCAGCGCCCGCTTCCCCACCGCCTGCCCGATCCGCCCGGCTCCGACGATGCCGAGCGTGGCGCCCTCGAGCTCGAGACCGAGGAGGAGCTGAGGATGCCACCCGGTCCACGTCCCCGATTTCACGAGGTCCGCGCCCGCCTGAAGCCGCCGTGCACAGGCAAGAATGAGGGCCCAGGTGAGATCGGCGGTCGCGGCCGTGAGAACATCGGGCGTATTGGTGACCACCACCCGGCGCATCTCGGCGGCGACCAGGTCCACGTTGTTGTAACCGACCGCGCAGTTGGCGACGATGCGCAGCTTGGGGAGCCGCTTGAACTCGGTGCCGCCCATCCAGCGGGAGAGAAGCGGTACCGCCGCGACGAACTCTCCCGCGGGTGTCGGCTCATCCGAACGGATCCAGGTGACGTCGAGTCCGTCGAGCCGGGAGGGATCGAGTAATTCTTTGAGCTCGGCGGCAATCAGGACCGGAACGCCGCTCACCTGCCGGTGTCGTCCGCGGAGGGACCGTAGATCGCCGGCACCTTGCCGCCCATCGGCCGGAGGTAGGCGGTCAGCTGGCCGCGGTGATGCACGGCATCGAAATGGACCATCCACAGAAACTGACCGACGGGTTGCTCGTTCACGAGCTTCCCTTGGTAATAGAACTTGGCCGGCGCGTCCCAAGCGGTGTCGGTCATCGTCTCGACCGCGCGGGTCAACTCCGTCGAGTGGCGGTCGAAGAGGGACACGATCTCCGCGTGGGATGGCGGGGGCTCGGTGCTCCATTCGGCGCGCCCCTCCGTCGCCGCGGTCAGGCACGCGCGAAGCTCCCACGCCAGCGTCCAGGCGATTTGTCCAGCCGAGGAGCTCCGCTCGTGCGGTTTGTAGGACATCTGGTCCGCAGGCAATGCCTTCAGGACCTTGAGAAAGACGGGATGCTCTGCCTTGCGGCGGTCCAGATAGAACTCTCGCGACGTCACCGTGAAGCCCCCTTGCGCAGTTTGCCTCGGTCGACCTTGCCGAGATGGGTGCGCGGCAAGGCATCGACGAACGATACCTCGCGCGGCGCCTTGTAGGGCTCGAGCCGATCGCGCACGAAGGCCTTCAGCTCCTCGGCAAGCGAGTCGTAGCGGTCGAGCGTCACGACGTAGGCGTGCGGCTTCACGAGCCCGCCTTCTCCGGTGATACCCACGACCGCGGCTTCTCGGACCGCCGGATGCTGCAGCAGGCAGCTCTCGACTTCCTGTGGCGAGAGCCACTTGCCCGACACCTTGAGCATCTCGTCGGCCCGCCCGTGATGCGTGAAGTACCCGTCGGCGTCGCGGGAGACGAGATCGCCGCACACCACCCAGTCACCTCGAAACGACGCTCGCGTTTTTTCCTGCAGCTGCCAGTACCCCAGCCCCTGCGAGTTCCCCCGAACCCAGAGGAGGCCGACCTCGCCCAGGGGGACTTCGGTGCCCGTGTCGTCAGCGGCCTTCACTTCGAAGCCTGCCACCACCTGCCCCAGGGTCCCCGGCTTCACGGCTCCGATCCGATTGGTGAGGAAGATGTGCCACATCTCCGCGGTGCCGAGTCCGTCCAGAAGCTCCACGCCGAAGGTGTCCTTCCAGCGATGGTAGAGCTCCACCGGAAGTGCCTCTCCCGCCGATGTCGCGAATCGCAAGCTCGACAGATCCTGCGTGGAGGCCTCCGGATGACTGACCATCCGGTTCACCATGGTCGGGACGTTGATCAGGACGGTGGGACGGTGCTTCGCAATCCGGGTAAACAGGGCTTCCGGCGTGGAGGGTTCTTCGAACAGGATCGCCCGGGCGCCAACGGAAAACGGGAAGAACAGGTTGGCGCCCATGGCGTACCCAAAAAAGAGCTTGGGCACGGAGATCGTGATATCGTCCGCGCCGTACCCCAGCACGCCCTTCGCGTAACACTCGGTCGTATTCGCGTACGACCGATGGGTCTGCACCACGGCCTTGGGCTGGCCCGTCGTCCCGCCCGAGAAGAGCCAGATGGCCGGGTCGTCCCGGTGCGTCGGGTACCGCTCGATCACATCGGGGAGCGCGTCCAGCCGCAGCGCCACCTCCGGCCCATCCACCCGAAGCACCGCCTTCAGGGAGCGAGCGCCCCGGGCCCCGTCGAGAAACGCGTCGGCTGTCGGTCCGGCCACCAGGGCGGCGGTCGCGCGGGTGTAATCGTAGAAGTATGCGATCTGCTCGATGGGCACCTGCGGGTTGACCATCACTACCACGGCGCCAATCTTGAGGATGCCGAAGAGCGCGCCCACGAATGCCGGGCCGTCCGGAAGCGCGATGATCACCCGCTGTTCGGGGGAGACCTGAGCCTCGCGCAGGAGATGCGCGAACCGGCTCGCCAGACGGTCGACCTCCGCGTACGTATACGTTCCCTGATCCGTCAGCAGCGCCGGCCGTGCCCCATTCCCCTCGGCGAGGCGCGCTCCCAGAAAATAGTCGGCGATGTTGAACCGCTCAGGAGGGTCGAAGACCATATGATGGAAGGAATCTGGTGCCGGTTCGCGAGCTAGGCGAGTTATCCTGGACCGACGTCCAGGCACTCGACCGGTCGCGGGTGGTCGTCATCCTTCCCCTCGGTGCCGTCGAAGCGCACGGACCGCATCTGCCCCTCGGTACCGACGTCATCATCGCGGAAGCGATGGCGCGCGCGGGCGCGGAGCTCCTCGCGCCGCAGGGCATCCAGCCCCTGATGCTGCCGACCCTGTCCTATGCGCCGGCTCCGTACGCCGCGGATTTCGCCGGGACCATTTCGATCGAGCCACAAGCGGTCACCTCCACCATTCACGCCATCGCGTCGAGCGTTGCGCGGCACGGGATCCGGTTCCTGGCCCTCGCCAACGCGCACTTCGATCCCGCCCAGGTCCGGGCCCTTCGGGATGCCACGCATGGCACGGACGCGACCGTCATCTTTCCGGACCTCACGCGGCGGGCTCTGGCCCAGCGCCTCACCGCCGAATTCCAGAGTGGCGCCTGCCACGCGGGCCGCTACGAGACATCGATCGTCATGGCCGCGCGCCCGGAGCTGGTCCATGAGACCCTCCGCACCGCCCTGCCGGCGAATAACCGGTCCCTGGTCGAAGCCCAGGCCGCGGGACAGACGACCTTCAAGGCCGCGGGTGGATCGGACGCCTACTTCGGGGCTCCTGCCGAAGCATCTGCCGCCGAAGGCCGGGAGTCGATTGCACGCCTGGGTGCGATTCTGGCGGACGCCGTCCGCGAGGCGATGACATGAGCCTCGCCGGCAGGCGCGCCGTCATCACCGGGGGCGGCCGCGGGATCGGCGCGGCCATCGCGCGGGCACTCGCCGACGCAGGCGTCGGCGTGCTCGTCGCCGCCCGGTCGCACGCGGAGATCGAAGCGGTCGCCAACGGCCTCCGGGCCCAGGGACACCGCGCGAGCGCCGCCACGGCGGATGTCACTCGACCCGACAGCATCCAGGCGCTCGCCCGCACCGCCGCCGAAGTGCTCGGCGACATCGACATTCTGATCAACAACGCGGGATCGTCCTCGTCGGCCCCCCTCAAGCGGACGACGCTCGAAGAGTGGAATCGCCTGTTCGCCGTCAACGCGACGAGCACGTTTCTCTGCACCCAGGCCTTCCTGCCCGGCATGCTGGAGCGGAAGTGGGGCCGCGTGGTCAATGTCGCGTCCGTCGCCGGGCTCCACGGGGCGAAGTACATCGCCGCGTACAGCGCGGCCAAGCACGCGGTGATCGGGTTTACGAAGTCGATGGCGGCCGAAGTGGAAGGAACGGGTGTCACGCTGAGCGCGGTGTGCCCCGGGTACGTCGACACACCGATGACCGATCAGTCACTCGAGCGCATGGTGCAAACCACCGGGAGGACGCGGGCCGAGGCGCTCGCGGCCGTCCTGGGGCATTCCGGGCAGGCCCGGCTCATCACGCCTGAGGAAGTAGCCACCACCGTCGTGGACGCCTGCGCGGCCAACCAAAACGGAGCGATCGTTGAGCTTCGAGATCATTAATCCCGACCCACCGGGGCGCCCGAACGGCTGGAACAACGGGATGCTCGGTTCTGCCGGGGGGCGCGTCCTCTTCATCGCCGGGCAAACCGCGCCCAAGGCGGGTGGCCTGGTCGCGCAGTGGGCCACTGCCCTCGCGCAGGTATTGGCGGTCGTGCGGGCCGCCGGTGGCGCGCCGGGCGATATCGGGCGGATGACGGTGTATGTCACCAGCAAGGCCGATTATCTGGCGCACCTCAAGTCACTCGGCGAAGTCCATCAGAAGGCGATGGGCAAGCACTACCCAGCCATGGCGTTGGTCGAGGTCTCCGCCCTCGTGGATGATGCCGCCGTGGTCGAAATCGAAGCCACGGCGGTGATCGGCTAGCCATGCCCATCAAACCCAAGTCCTTCCACTATCAAGTCGACTCCGGGACCGGCGTCGCCATCATCACGCTCAACCGGCCCGATCGCCTGAACGCCCTGACGTTCCAGGTCTACGAAGAGCTTCGCGACACCTTCCGCGCGCTCGACGCCGAGCCCGGCGTCAAAGCCGTCGTTATTACCGGCTCAGGCCGGGCCTTCTGCTCCGGCGGTGACGTCGAAGACATCATTGGGCAGCTCTTGGCGCGCGACGCGAAGGGCCTCCTCGAGTTCACGCGCTTGACCTGTGATGTCATCCTTGCCATGCGGAAGTGCCGGCGCCCGATTGTGGGTGCGTTGAATGGGACGGTGGCGGGGGCCGGCGCGGTCATCGCCGCCGCCTGCGACATCCGGATCGCGGCCGAATCCGCCAAGATTGCCTTCCTCTTCACCAGGGTCGGTCTGTCGGGAGCAGACATGGGGTCGGCGTGGCTCCTGCCGAGGCTGATCGGATTGGGACGGGCCACCGAGCTCTTGATGACGGGCGACTTCATCGACGCCCACCGGGCGATGGAGATCGGCCTCTACAACGCCGTGGTCCCCGTGGATCGAGTGCTCGCCGAGGCCAAGGGGTTCGCGGAAAAGCTCGCGCGAGGCCCTTCGCCGGCGCTCACCGTCACAAAGGACGCCTTGAACCGCGAAGCCGCGATGACGCTCGAGGATGCGCTGGCGCTCGAGGCCAGGGTGCAGGCCGAGCTGATGGAGCATCCGAACTTCCGGGAGTCGTATGAGGCGTTCAAGGCCAAGCGGGAGCCCAAATTCCAGTGATGCTCCCTGATCCGCAGTCCGTGCGGGCCTTCCTGGACCCCAAGCACATCGACTTCGCCGGCCGGGTGGCCGAATTCGCCGCACGGGAGATCGCGCCCCTCCCGGCGCCCGCTGACGATCGCGCGGCTCGAGTGCAGGCGAAGGAGATCCTCGCACAGCTGGGGGCGGGAGGCTGGCTCGCGCCGATCGGCGATCAGGACTGGCGTTCCTGCTGCCTGGTCCGCGAGGCACTGGGCGCCGCGTCCCCACTCGCTGACGCCGTGTTCGCGCTCCAGGCGCTCGGCGCACTGCCCGTGCTGATGGCCGGCAGCAAGGAGCTGAAAGACCAGTGGCTCTCGCCCGCGCTGAAAGGCCGGGCGATGGGCGGCTTCGCGATGACGGAACCGGAGGCGGGATCCGATGTCGCCGCGATGGGCACCACCGCCCGACGTGAAGGATCCGAGTACGTCCTCGACGGCGGGAAGACACTCATCTCGAACGCCGGCATCGCCGACTACTTCGCCGTCTTCGCGGCCACCGACCGGTCCAAAGGCTCGAAGGGCATCTCGTGCTTCACCGTCCCCGCGAACACACCCGGATTCAAGTTCGTGCGTCCTCTGGTTCTTTCATCCCCACACCCCCTCGGTGAGGTCGCGTTCGAGGGGTGCCGCGTGCCCGCGTCAAATCGACTGGGTGAGGAGGGAGACGGGTACAAGATCGGGCTGGCCACGCTCGATCGCCTGCGCCCCACCGTCGGCGCCGCGGCGTGCGGGATGGCCGCGCGGGCGCTGCATGAAGCGCTCGACCATGCGACGACCCGCAAGCAGTTCGGGAAACAGCTCGCGGATTTCCAGCTGGTCCAGGAGAAGCTCTCCCGGATGGCTACGGATCTGACTGCGGCCCGGTTGCTCGTGTACCGAGCTGCCTGGGAGAAGGATCATGGCGCCGAGCGGATCACGCTCGAGGCGGGGATGGCGAAGGCGTTCGCGACCGAGGCCGCCCAGCGCATCGTCGACGATGCCGTCCAGATCCTCGGCGGCCGGGGCGTGCTGGCTGAGAACCCGGTGGACCGGCTCTACCGCTCCGTGCGCGCGCTGCGCATCTACGAGGGCACCACGGAAATCCAGCACCTCGTGATCTCCGGCCAGATCCTCAAGCAGCATCGAGGCGAGTCGTGAACATCGTGTGCGTAGGGGGCGGCCCTGCCGGCCTCTACTTCTCCATCCTGATGAAGCAATCGGACGCCTCCCACGACATCCTGGTGATCGAGCGGAACCGGTTCGAAGACACCTTTGGATTCGGCGTCGTGTTCTCCGAGGCGACACAAGAAAACCTCCAGGCCGCCGATCCCGAGACCTTCGACGCCATGGCCAAGGCCTCGGCCCATTGGGACGACATCGACATCCACTACAAGGGCGGAGTGATCCGCTCGACGGGCCATGGCTTCTCCGGCCTCTCCCGCCGGGCCATGCTCGAGATTCTCGCGAACCGGGCCCGCGGGCTGGGCGTGAAGGTCGAGATCGGCCGCGATGTGACCGATCTCAAGGACTACCTGAAGGCGGACCTGGTGCTCGCTACCGATGGCGCGAACAGCATGGTCCGGGAGCGGTACGCGAAGCACTTCCAGCCCTCGGTCGACCTGCGGCCCAACCGCTTCGTCTGGCTCGGTACCACCCGTCCCTTCCCCGCCTTCACGTTCTACTTCAAGAACGACAAGCACGGGCTCTGGCGGGTCCACACGTACCAGTACGAGAAGGGCCATTCGACCTTCATCGTCGAAGCGCGCGAAGAGACCTGGCGCAAGGCCTGCCTCGACAAGGCGACCGAAGACGAAACCGTCGCGTTCTGCGAGGATCTGTTCGCGGAGGAGCTGCAGGGACACCGGCTGCAGAAGAACCGCTCCGTCTGGCGGCAATTCGGCACCATCAGAAACGCCCACTGGCACCACGAAAACGTCGTTCTCATCGGCGACTCGGCGCATACCGCACACTTTTCGGTCGGGTCGGGGACCAAGCTCGCGATGGAGGACGCCATCGTCCTCGCGCGCTCCCTGGCGTCACATAAGACACGCGACGAAGCCCTGAACGCCTACGAAGCCGAGCGGCGGCCGCCGGTGGAGAGTCTCCAGCGAGCGGCGCAGGTGAGTCTCGCGTGGTTCGAAGACACCGAGCGGTATATGGACATGGACCCGGTACAGTTCGGGTTCAATCTGCTCACCAGGTCTCTCCGTATCACGCACGACAACTTGAAGGTGCGGGACCCGAAATTCATGATGGGCGTGGACCGCTGGTTCGCCGCGGGAGCCGCCAAACAGTCTGGGGTAGCGATCCCGGCCGAACCAATCCCTCCCCCGCTCTTCACGCCGTACCGGTTGCGCGACCTCGTCCTCGAGAACCGCTCCGTCGTATCCCCCATGTGCCAGTACTCCGCCGAGGATGGCACGCCAAATGACTGGCATCTGGTGCACCTCGGGACACGCGCCATCGGTGGCGCCGGGCTCGTGATGACGGAGATGACCGACGTCAGCCGGGAGGGGCGCATTTCGACGGGATGCACGGGCATGTACAAGCCCGAGCACGTCGTGGCGTGGCGTCGCATCGTCGATTTCGTCCATGACGCAAGCCGGGCGAAGATCGGAATGCAGCTGTCTCATGCGGGCCGGAAGGGATCGACCAAGAAGCTGTGGGAGGGCGACTCGCTGCCACTCGAATCGGGTGGCTGGCCCATCATGGCCGCCTCGGCCATTCCCTACTATCCGAACAGCCCGGTGCCGAAAGAGATGGACCGGCACGACATGGATCAGGTGCGGAATGAATTCGTGGCGTCGGCGCGGATGAGCGAGGAGGCAGGCTTCGATCTCCTCGAGCTGCACCTCGCCCACGGATACCTGCTCGCGAGCTTCATCTCACCACTCACGAACACCCGGGAGGACGAATATGGCGGCACCCTCGAGGCACGGATGCGCTATCCCCTCGAGGTCTTCGAGGCCGTCCGGGCCGTCTGGCCGAAGCAGAAGCCCATGTCGGTGCGCATCTCAGCCGTAGATTGGGCACCGGGAGGCATGGAGTCCGAAGACGCCGTGCAGGTCGCGCGCATGCTCAAGGCCCATGGCTGTGACATCATCGATGTTTCGGCGGGCCAGACGGTCCCCTTTCAGAAGCCCGTGTATGGCCGCCTTTACCAGACGCCCTTCGCGGACCGCATCCGGCACGAAGCGGACATGCCCGTGATGACGGTAGGCAACATCAGCTCATTCACCGACGTAAATACCATCCTCGCCGCGGGACGGGCCGACTTGTGCGTCCTGGCTCGGGCCCATCTCTGGGACCCCTATTGGACCCGCCACGCGGCGCGCGAGCTCGGATGGGCAATCGAGTGGCCCGACCAGTACGAGAGCCTCGACCGCTACAAACCACGGTTCACGTAGCCGGCACGAATCCCCGCTCCACGAAGTGCTTCAGCACCCGTTTGGTCGCGAAGCTTTCGGGCGCCTCTCCGAATTTGTTCGTCGCGGCTTCCCGCGTGGCCCCCTGGGCCAACAACAGATCCACGATGGCGATGTACGCGTCGTCGTTGCCACGCCGCGGACTGTTCTGCGAGCCGTGCAGTGCCCAGCCCAGCGGTGATCCGCCGAACATCTTGTCTTTGACATTCACCGGTGCGCCCATGGAGAGCAGCAGCTTCACCATGGCCAGCCGTCCCTCCCAGCTGGCCCAGTGCAATGCCGTCCCCCCGTCGCCGAGCTCGGCCTTCGCGTCGAACCCGAGCTCGATCATCAACCGCACGGCGTCGGCGCGCTCGTGATTCACGGCGTCACCCAACGCCCCCCGGTCTTCATCCGTCATCGAGCCCAGCAGACCGGGATTGGCGGACAGCAGCGCCCGCGCCCGGAGTTCGTCGGCCGCGAGGCAGGCGCCGAGGAATTCTTCGATCGGTGCGAGGACGTCGGTGCGTGCGCCATGTTGCCGGAACAGATCGGCCATTTCGAAGTTGCCATGACGCATGGCGATAGCGTACGGCGTCTTGCCATCGCCTCGAGGCTGGTTCACGTCGGCTCCATGCGACAGGAGGGCACGCGCGGTTGCCATTTTCGGTGCGCTTGTCGCGATCCCGTGCAGAGGGGTCTCCTTTTTCTTGTATGACGTGACGTTCGGACCGGCCCCGTGATCCAGGAGCCAGACCATCCCTTTGAACCATGGCGCGTGGCCATCCTGGTCGACCCGGTGACCGACCAGGAAGTAGAGGGGCGTGTTGCCGTAAGGGCTTTGGCTCGAGGAGAAGTCCGCGCCAAACTCGCGCAGAAGCTCGAGACACTCGACCCGGTGGTGCTGTGCCGCGTGGTAGATCGATTCGCCGTCCTGGGTCCTGGCGCCCCGCTGGAGGAGCATCCGTACCAGGTGCGTGTGGTCGGCCATGATCGCGTGATAGAGCACCGAAATCGGTGCCTTCGTCTCCCCCTCCGGATACAGGGAGAAGCTGTTCGGGCTCGCTCCGGCTTCCATGAGGAGCTCGGCGATGCGCTGCAGTTGAGCTGCGTGCTGATGGCTGATGTGATGGAGCGGTGATCCGCAGGCGAACACCAGCGGAGTTGCTTCGATCTCCGATATGGTTGCCGTCGCGGAGGCGGGGTCGTCTTCCAGGAATTCGGCTACGGCGGCGACGTTCCCCGCCCCTGCCGCCGTGAAGATGCTGAAGGAAGCGACACCCGGATGCTCGTCGAGAATACGGCGCGCCACCGCCGGCTGCGTGTGGATGATGGCCCGGAGAAACCGGTCCGCCTGCTCCGAGAGGGGTGATTGCGCCTCGATGTGGGCTTTGAGTTTCGGCCAGCTCTCGAAGCCCCGTTCACGCGCGATGACGAATTGCGCGTCGGCCAAGGTGAGGTCGGTCCTGGCGACATGCGCTCGCACGCGCGCCTGCGCCTCAGGGGCACCCGCGCGGAAATCGCGCAGGAGGGCCTTGGCCTGCTTCTTTTCGAACGATAGATCTGGAGACGGGGGAAGCCCGGACATACGACACCTCTTTCCGTGGGTCGCCCGTTGTCCGCCGGCTCGGGCTTGAAAGAGGCCTATGTATTGGGTCTGCCTTCCAGGTGGGACGATCCCTTTCCGCGGACGGGATGCGCCCTGGCGCGCATCCGGAGTTTATCCGGACGCGCCCACC
>DASQIZ010000084.1:0-2772 GCA_035631315.1 Gemmatimonadales bacterium | reverse complement strand
TGGCGACATAGGCACTATTCGTTGATGGCTTGCAATGTTCGGATCATCACCCGGAACTCCGGGATCTGCCCAGTGTCATCGCAGCAGTTGATGTCGACGCCGTTGACGTACTTGCCGACGATGGTCGCCTCGAATTCAAGCATTGCTAGGTCGCCGGCGACGACCTGCTTTGAAACGCGCCGTGGACAGGGTCCCCGGGCAGCGTGTGGGCGGCCGCATGAAGGTACATCGTCGTAACGGCCTTGCCGCGCTGTGGAGTGTGGACGATCGGCGAGTAGAAGACGACGTCGTTCGCCAGCAGACCGTCCGGCGCCTCCGGCCGCTCGCCCGCAACGACCCGGTGCCAGGTCTCGACCATCTTCTCGATATCGGGCCCCCCGTCCGCTCGAGATGCAACGTTCTGCCGAAGCCCCTATCCTCTGTCGCCGGAACAGGAAGTCATTCCCCTTGGGCTGCGCGATCATGCCTCGCCACATCATCCACCGGCCACGCCCGCAGACGTTCGTCACGTCGATCGTGTGCGGATCAACGCGCTTACCAGGCCGGCGTGCACCAGATACTTCACACTCGCCGCCCTCCAGCAACGGTCGCCCCACCCCTGGCCCCCGTCACCGTGACCTCACCTTCCAGACTGAGCCGACGCCGCCCCAGGAGCCCGCCCGATGGCACAGCGAATGTCGCGTAGCCACGCCCCACCGCGCGGAGTCGCTTCAACGGGCCGTTACCGCGGCGGCGGGAGGGATGACCCAAGTGCCCTGGCTCTGCCGACGGCGTACTCACACCCTCTCTACGACGAAGAGCTCCATGTCAACGTTGGCCTGGCGCAACTGTTTCAGCGGGGCATAGTCCGGGTCGTCGTGCCATGCTTGAGCCAGCTCAAGAGAAGGAAACTCTAGAATGACGACGGCGAGGGGCGGCTTCCCTTCCAGGGCCAGAAGCCGCGGGGTGGAGTTGCCCCCGATCAACGCTTTGCCGCCGTGTTTTGCTATCAGGGCGCCCGTCTTCGGGAGATATTCCTTTACCCATGCCGTCCCCCGAGGTGCTGATCGACGTAGGCCAATGATGTAGGCAGCCATGTCTCTCCCCTCCACCTTCGTTGTGGAATATTCCGTGAGCTCCGCGACGACTCCCCCGGCGTGGGCAAAGGCCGACTGCTCGGGCAAGAGCAAGGTGATCGCGACCCCGCCCGAGAGGAGAAATCTCCGACGCGTCATTCCCGCTGGCAGCCGCTCCTGCATCGCGCGCCCTCCTTGTCTCGCACCGCAAACCGGGTGCCCCTCACTGATTTTGAACTGGGATCATCGTGCCTCCTTGCGACCGCTCGATGCAGCTTCCTGCCGAAGCCCTATCCTCGGTCGCCGGAACAGGGCAGCCAAAGATGACGGCCCGTGACCGCGCGTTTTTGGCTCAGGTGCTGCGCATATCAAAGTATAAGCTTCTATTTTCGAAGTTCATACTATACTACGCGTGTGAGGCTGTCAACTTGACGGAGGAATCGTGGCGGACAAGGTCTACGGGCAATACTGCGGCTTGGCGAAGGCGCTCGATCTGGTTGGGGAGCGGTGGACCATGCTGATCATTCGCGACCTCGCCTTCGGGCCGCGCCGTTTCTCGGATCTCGTGGAAGGGCTACCAGGGATCAGCACATCGGTACTGAACGAGCGGCTGAACCGTCTCGAGGATGGGCGACTGATCGTCCGCCGAACGTTGCCGCCTCCGGCCGCCTCGAAGGTCTACGAGCTGAGCAAAGACGGTCAGGATCTGGCCCGAGCGATCGTTCCACTCGCGGCCTGGGGCGTTCGAATCCTTGCCGCCAACCGTCGAAAGCGCACCGAAGCGTTTCGTCCCGCCTGGGGATTGCTTTTCCTCCGTGAAACTTTTGACGCCTCGTCGGCGCGCGACGTGCACGACGTGTATGAGTTTCACATCGACGACTCGGTGATAAGTGTGATCGTGGACGATGGCGAGATGCAGGTGATCGAGGGGCAGAGCGGCCGCCCCGCCGACGTCAAGATCCATGTCGATGCCACCACGTTCATCGAGGTGGGAGTGGGGCGCCTTCGTGGACGCGATGCGATACGCCAAGGGAAGTTGCGACTCGTGGGCAGCGAAGCGGCCCTTCGCCGCTACTCGAGCATCATTCGCCCGCTGGGTCTGCCGAGACCGGGTGGCTCACGTCTCGATCGTCACAGCGGGTCGATCGGTAACCGTTGACGGGGCAGGCGATCAGATGGCGCCACAGCTCGTCGGTAGAAACTCTTTTTCGATCGGCGAGCCTCAGGCAGCGCCGGTGACGCCTGTGCGTGATCGATCAGTGGAGGCGCGCCGACTGTCGGCGGACGCAGCGCCGCGGACCCTCGCACCAATTCCTGGGTCCAGTCTGGGTAAAGCAAAGGGGTTAGCGGCTCCTGCGTCCGCTAACCCCTCGTCTTTTTCGGTTGCGGGGGCCCGCAATTACCGATATCGACTCGCCTCGACTTCGGCGCGGACATCGTTTGACCCGGTGCCACCGGCCCGACCAATAATGGAAGGATGGTGGTGTCAGAAGGTCAGGCCTGAGTCCTCTCGCACTGGGCCGGATCACTGCGCCCGTGGCCCTGTTGTCGTCACCGCCTCTGCAACGCGGCCACGTATCGAATCACCTCACGTATCTCTTCCTCCGAGAGGTGGTGATCAACTCAGACTGGGCACAACTGGCACCGCGGGGCTCGCGAACTGAGTCCGCGTAGCGTGGCCTCACGGTACCGGGCGCTCCACCGACTGTCAAAGGAG
>DASQIZ010000083.1:0-22965 GCA_035631315.1 Gemmatimonadales bacterium | reverse complement strand
CGGCGCCTTCCCGTTGTCCTGACCCGCGACGAAGTGCGCTCGGTGCTCAAGCATATGGAGCATCCGTCGCGTTTGGTCGCTGCCCTGCTATATGGAAGCGGACTGCGGTTGTTGGAGGGCCTTCAGTTGCGAGTGAAGGACCTCGACTTCGCATCGGGCGAACTGCGGGTCCGGATGGGGAAGGGACAACGGGACCGGGTGCCAATACTCCCGGCGCGTCTGCAGCCGGCGCTCACTCGGCACCTTGAGGTGGTCAAGCGTCAGCATGAGCATGACCGCGCGATGGGGCTGGTTGGGTCGAGCTCCCGTTTGCCCTGGCTCGGAAGTACCCCCGAGCTGGGAGTGAATGGCGGTGGCAGTGGGTTTTCCCGGCGACTCGGATCTACGAGCACGCGCCCACCGGAGAACGAAGGCGCCATCACCTCCACGAAAGTTGGGTTCAGCGGGCTTTCCACGACCCGGTAGTGCGAGCCGACCTGACCAAGCACGCGACGTGTCACACGCTCCGGCACTCATTTGCGACTCACCTCTTGGCCGGGGGCTACGACATTCGCACGGTGCAGGAGTTACTGGGTCATCGCGACGTCCGGACGACGATGATCTACACCCACGTACTGAACCGCGGAGCCTTCGGCGTGCGCAGTCCGGTGGATTCCCTGTAAGCAGGAGCGGAACAGTATGTCAGCACTGTCGTTGCACGTGTTATTCGCGCTTTGTCGTGGTGGGCTCTTTCACAATCGTAGATAGGGCATACCTTTACGGGGTGTGCGCAGATTGTGCGTGAGTGTTATGCGACTTCAGGAGGATTATCCATGCAGTCGAATTGTAGTTAGGCGCCAACTGGAGGCGAAATGCCCTCGAACAGATCAGCCTCCTCTGCGGTAACGGAACTCCTTGCGGGGCTCGCCCCAGACGTCCGCACTCTGGCGAGGGCGGTGCGCAAGCTCCTTCGGAGCACTCTGCCCCGTGTCCAAGAGATCGCAGACAAGAAGGCGCGCCTAATCGGCTACGGATATGGACCCGGTTACAAGGATACAGTTGCTGCCCTCATCTTGAGTCGGAGCGGCGTCAAGGTCGGGCTGGCCCGCGGAGCAGAGCTTGCCGATCCTCGTCATCTCTTGAGCGGAAGCGGTAAGGTCCATCGCCACATCGCATTCACTGATTTGGATGATGTAGGCCGGCCAGGGGTCAAGGATCTGTTTAAGGCTTCGTACGTAGCATGGAGGGAGCGCCGATCGCTTGGCGCCTAACAAGCGCCTGGAGCAGACGGCGCGTGAGGTCTGTGGAATGAATTCTTTTTCAGCGCGCCGCTGCTCAGGCGCAATTCGTTAGGCAGCGGCATCATCGAGGATAATGTTCGAGTAATGGACGTTGGCCACCTCTGTGGGCCGGAAGTCATAGTGGTACCTGATGACCTCTTCCCTGAAAGGACTCACGCCCAGCGCCGGTCTCGCACAACTCTTGGCGAGCCTGAAGGCTGTCGTACTGGAGACACCTGAGCTCGCTGATCAGCCTCGGGTCGGCTACCTGGCGGAGGAGTGGCGACGGCAGGAAGATCTCGGCGGGACGGCGGGACTGCCTCGTGCGTTCGCATCCTTCCTGGGCGTGGAGGCCTTTGCGACTGTTTTCAACTTGACGTGGCTTACCGTTGCGTAATACCTACCCTAACTGGGACACGACAGTCCATAAGCGCCCGCGTTGCCCACTACGAACGCCTGGGCTCCCCGTACCGCGAACGCCGACGTCGGATAGTCCTCGCCGACGCCTGTGAGGAGCGTCTGCAGGTCCGCTCCACGAGCCGTATCCAGCACCCGCAGCTCGAGGTCGTTTGCGAGCAGAACTCGACCACAAAGGGCCACGTAGTCGATGCTCCCTCCCACGTCAACTTTCCACCGCGCCGAACCCGTTTGGACATTGTTAGAATAGGCGAAGTTGTCCTCCCCCCCCACAAACAGCGTGGTCCCGCTGACCACCGGCGCCTGAATCGGCCCCAAACCGCTCGTTGGGACACGCCAGGCTTGCATCCCAGTGAACCGATTCACGGCGAAGAAACTGTGGCCATAGATATCCGCCACCAACAAAAGGTCGCCAGAGAGGCTAGCAGCATTGTTCGTACCGTTCGCCGAGTCGGGTCCGTTGTATCGCCACAGCTCGCTGCCGCTAACGCGAGTCATGGCGATGACCTGAGCCGTCCTGAAGCCGCCAGACGGATTGAGGTACTCTAGCCCGGTCACGTATAGCGTGTCCCCTGCCTCCGCAATCCCGTTGACGACCCCTGGATTGGTCCAAGCCGGGCCGATATCCACGCTCCATCGAACCTGGCCGGAATCGGCGGAAAGGGCGTAAACCCGATGCGAGCGGGTGCCGACGTACACGGTGGTGCTATCCGCCGTGATTTGGCACAACGCGCCCTGGGCATCAGGCAAGAATGCCCAGAGTCGCTGGCCGCTCGTCGCATCGACTGCGTACACGGAATCGGCACCGGCAACGAAAGCGCGCCCCCCGGCAATGGCCACGTTCCTGGCGCCGATGTGCAGCCCGCTCGACAGTCTCGTTTGCCAAACCAAATGCCCCGTGGACAGATCCAAGGCGCGTAGCCAAGGGCCCATTTCAGCGATCACCAAGTTCCCACTCACCGCCGGTATCCCGATCCAACCGGCCTCGGACCCAGAAAGCGGGTACCTCCACGCGATCTGGACCGGACCGGTGTTCCCGCTGGACAAGTCGCAGCTGACGAGTAGCGCGAGCAAGAACAGCCCCAGCACTGGCGTTACGCCATGCCGTGGCATTGGACGGTCCTTGCTCGCGCCTCCGCTTTCGCGCATCACCGTTTCCTAGTTGAGCCTCGGCACCAAGAATACCTGATCGAAGGCCTGCTCGATCTTCGTCCTCGTCTTGTCGCTGTTTGGCTCACCGTCATGCGAGTCGCCGCCTGGGATGCTCAGATTGGCCGTCGCCCTCGGATACACCTGGGAGCGCCCTTGCACGACTCCGTCGGTCTGGTCGCCGGGGGCCGTCCACCAGTCCCACTGATAGTCAATGTAGTCCATGACGTCAACGATACGCGTGCCCACGTCGTAGATGGTTTCGTTGCCGACCATCGCGCCAAGGATCTGCAGCAAGCGGGCACCCCAGTAGGCGTCGTTGGCGTACTTGGCCCACGCGCGCCCCCCGCAAGTCGGATTCTCCGGGAAGCACTGCGAGTCACCGCCCAATCTTGCCAGCACCCACCTCTTCGGTGAGTAGCTCTCGATACCGACGCGCGGGAACGTTTCCGTTGCTGTGTTGAGCGCTGTGGTGAAGGCGCTTCCGGGCTGTAGATCAATGTTAGCGGGGACGAGAGCATTGGCCGCGAACTCGACAGCTGCCGAGACGCCCACGGAGGCCACAAAATAGGCGACCGCGCAGCCGGGATCCTCGTTGTAGGAGGTACAGCCGTACCACAGCTCGTTGGCCAGGTACGTCAGAATGTTGGCGATCACGGCCTTCGACTGCAGTGCCAGAAACGCCCCCACGTGCGGAGTGCCGACAGTGAGAACGCCGGAGAAGAGGTCTGGACGCTCTTGGGCGGCCCGACGGGCAATGAGTCCGCCCATGCTGTGGCCTACGATGAGGAAGTGCGTCTGCCCGGTGGCGGCAACATCAGAAATGAGTTGATCGGTCTGGGTCTGCGCCCGAGCGGTCGCGCTGAGACTCGGAAGCAGTGTCGTCCCAAAGCTGAACTCGGGTGCCAGCCACCCATCCATCCTGCTCCAGACGCCCCCGGCGTTAAACAGCCCGTGTTGGAAGACGATGTTCTGCCCCGGGGGTGGAGGGGTGCCGCCGCCACCTGTGCCACCACCAGTCCCACCGCCGCCGCCGTCGCCACATTGGCCCGGCGCGCACTGCTGGCGCTCGAGGATCCCGCGCACGTTCCCCAGCGAGGTCTGCGACGTGGTGTCACGACCGATGTGCGGTCCCGGATTGGCCGCAAGGAAGGCGTTCCGGGAACTGTCCATCGCCGGATTGACGTTCCATTGGACGTTCTTCAGACGAAGCACCTGGTGGGTGTGGAGGGAGAACCCATTCGAGGCAGAGTTGTAGTCGCCAGCGATTGAGTCCAGTACCCATTTCGATCCGTCGCGGTGGTAGCCCTTCACCTTGTTGCCCCATCCCCTGCCCACCAAGCCGGGACCGGTGGCTACGATGGAGCGATGGTTTGCATCCGTCGTCAAGATCCGAGAGAACGTGATCAGACTGCCGGACGGGCTCGGCGGGGCCGCGACCGCCTGCAGCGAGTCGACGAGAACGCCGTTCGTGAGGACTCCGTGAAGGAGCTGATTGCCGAGCTGGTTGAGGAAGGAGGATCCGGCAGGCTCGGAATCACTGGGGAGTGTGGAAGGTGCCAGCACAGCGCCCGCCGCGTTGTACTCGGTCAGTTGCCCATTAGACAGGACGACTCGATAGGCGTCCGGGACGCTGACGGAGGTTGAGTCGGTGCCAATCGGCCAGGTGCCCGTCACGTCCGCGCGGAGTATTCCGTTCACGTCGTACCCGATCTCCACGTGGAACTCGGAAGCGAGGGGGCTTGGCATCGTGACCGACGTGACCGACTGTCCGGTGGTCGGGTTAACGGTCTGCGTGTCGTACGTAATGGTGCCCGTATTCGTGGACGCCGCGTCGAGGACGACGTAGGTGTCGTTGGGGTTGATGTTCGGGTCCTGCAACTGTTGGTGTTCAACAGGGCCACCTGAGCGCGCGGTAGTCGGCCCTGTTCCGGAGTCGGACGTGCAGGCGACGACCAGACCGGCGATTGCGATGGACGACGCGATACCTCGGAGTGTCATTGGCGCCTCCTCAGTTCTGGGACAGTGCAACGAGGGACCGCACGAAGTGAGCACACTTCATTGCCTCTGGTCAGGCCGGAAATGCGGCAGCCAAGGGTCGGAAATGCGGCAAAACCCCCAACTTCACCAAGGCGCGACATACGGAGTCGGGCAGTTTTTGACCGGGTTGCCTTAGGGCTCCCTTTGGTGTCACTCTGCGCGCGGATGCGAACCGTCCCCCCTCTCCACCACGCCACCTTCCTCGGCCGCGTAGCCGACGTCGAGGACATCGGCAGCACCAACAGCCGGCGAGGCCAAGCCGCATTTCTCGCTCCAGGGTGTCCAGAGGAGCGGTTGACGTGGTGTATGGATTGCGGCCCGTCCCTGCGTAATGAAGGACTACCTTGTAGCGATCCGCGATCGGATCGTAACGACCGTAGAGGGCGGACCAAACGCCCTTGCTCTCCACACACAGCCACTCGGGGCCAAGGTCCGCGCGACTTGCTTCAGGGAGGGCCAAGACGGAATCGGACGTCAGCCACGCCGCGCGGTCATACGCCATGAGCCAGTCGGCGGTGGCTGCGTTGACATCGAAGTCGGCGATGGGGAACCCACCTATCGTCTTCGGAGACGTCTGCGCGGTTGCTGCCCCTCCAATCGGACCGAGGGCGATCACGACCAGAAGGGTCCACCGAACCCGTGAGAACCGGTCCGCACGCGACATGACCTAAGTCTGTTCAGTTTGATCATCGCGCGCTAGCTTCGAATCATGGTTGAAATGCTTCGTTCCCGAGTCACCGCGCTTCTCGCCTGTCTGACACTTTGCGTCGCCTTCCCGGCGTTTCCCCAGAACGCGCAAGGCCAGAGACAGGTCGACATCACTATTCGAGGGAACGACGGCCCGACTCCTGGGGAGCATCTTCGCGTCGGACAGACCACCCGGCTGATCGCATCGGTGGTGATTGGATATGGCCCACCGGGTCAGGGGCCCGAAGGGGTGGTGACAGACCTGGGGGGCGTCGGAGTTGTGTGGTCGGTAGCGCGGCCCGAGGTCGCGTCGATCGATTCGGCCGGGCGGGTCACGGCGTTACGACCGGGGAAGACCACGATCGTCGCAAGAACCCGTGCCCGGGTGGAAAGTCGGCGCTTCGCTGAGGGAGTCACGGTACGCATGCCCCTGACGGTCACCCCCGACGACCGCACGCTGGCGGGCCTTCGACTGACGTCCATAGCCGCTGCATCGACGAGTGACGCGGACGTCACGTGCGCGACCACGAGCGATGGCACGGTGCGGTGCCTCGGCGATTTCCTATCGTTTCCGAAGTCGCCGGGAACCGGCGAGAGTTCCGGCGGTCTTCGGGTAACCGATCCACCGGCAGGGGCTCGTTTTCGGCAGGTCGCCGTCGGTTTCTCCGAGGTTTGTGCTCTCACTGAAGCGGGGCTGGCATACTGCTGGGGTGAAAATCGAAGCGGAGAGCTCGGGAGCGGGTCGAGGAACGAGTCCCCCGTTCCAGTGCCGGTGGCTGGTGCACACCCGTTCACGAAATTGGTCGTCGGCAGAGATCACGTCTGCGGCCTCACGCGAGATGGCGAACTCTTCTGCTGGGGTGACGACGCTGATGGCGCGATTGGAGGGATGGGACGCGAACGCTGCCGGCAACTCATCGGATTTGAACAGCACGTTGACACTGTGCAGGCCCCCTGCAGTCTGGCGCCGGTGGCGGTCAGCCCCCAGACGAGTTTCCGGGATGTGGTGGCTGGGGACATGTACACTTGTGCCCTGGACGTTGGCGGGTCGGTGCACTGCTGGGGACAACTCAGCTACCTGGGAGCCCCCCCGGGCAAAGCGGCGCGCTTCGACCGGTTGTTCGGGGGTGCCCGCGACGTTTGTGGCCTGGACCCCGCGGGAGTCGCTTCATGTTGGGGCCGGAATTGGAGGGGAGATTTGGGCACGGCGTCTCCCGAAGGCTGGCCCACCAAGCCGGCGCCTGTGGTTGGTGGGCTCCGCTTCCTCACCATGGCGTTGGGGACAAACCATACCTGCGCCCTCACCATGGACGGGCGAGCGTACTGCTGGGGAAACAATTTCAACAGCCAATTGGGGACGGGCGCCTTCAGGGAGGTCGAGGAGCTCGACGCTCCGACCGCGGTAGCGGGCGGATTGCGGTTTCATGCGATCGCCGCTGGGGATTCTCACACGTGCGCTCTCACGACATCGGGAGCCCTGTACTGCTGGGGAAGCGGGCTCGCGGTGCGTCCGGAGCTGGGGTCCCTGAAGGAAGAGCCCGAGCCGTTCTACGTGGCAGGATCCAAGATCCCCTGACGGAAACCGTGACGACGGCGGTGTCGGTTTTGGTGTCGATTGGGTCCGGGAAGCTGCCGGTGTGGGGGAGGGGTATCCCGGCAAATCACGCGTGCCGTCGAAAAAAGTCCGGCATGGCGTCGGAAATCCGCTCCCCATCGCGCCAACTCTTAATCCTTAGGTTCTCGGTTCGATTCCGAGTCGGCGCATAGATAAAGGAAGGCCCGCCAGAAATGGCGGGTCTTTTTTTGGTGGGAAATACCGAGAGAGGAACCATCCCCGGGATTGTTCCCGCGGGCTGACAGCCCGCTCTCGGCGCGGTTGCGCCCTGGAAGGGCTTGAACGGCCAGGACGCCGGTGCAATGAAGGCCTTGAGGCCGCGAACGGTCCGAGAGCGCCCTCTCAGGGCGCGGGAACGAAACGATTCCGAGTTGCCGCATATTGAAGAACGCCCGTCCGAAAATGGCGGGCTTTTTTTTGGTCGGGGGAGTGCGACGGTTTATTCGCGGTGGGGATTGGGGGTCCGCCGAGCTTCCAGCAGTATCCAGGAGAGGGCGGCGGCGCCGCAGATCAGCAGAGCCAAGTTGACAGTCCACATCGCGGTGAATGGTGACACCAGCATTCGGTCTCCCATGTCCTCTCCGAGGATCATCCCGACATAGGAGACCGCGAAAATGGCAATGGACATGCCCGCAACGGCTCCCCAACCCGAGCGCCGGAACAGGAGTCCCACCGGCGCCGCGAACCACGCGTAAACAAAGCAGGAGCCGGCGATCGCGTAGATCTTCTGCAGTTGCACTTGATAGGTGGCGGCCCGCCGCTCGCCGATGCTATCCGCGTGTTGCAGGGCCTGAATCCCGGCTGACAGCTCCCCGACCGTCATCTCGCGCTCGCTCCGGAAGGTGTCCTCCACTGGCCCCCCGTGTCCCTCGACTTTCACGAGGAGTTGGCGGAGCCGGTGATTCGACCGGGGGAGCACCTCGCCGCTCCAGACGAACAAGAGAGCGCCCACAACGGCTGCCGCCACGAGGACGCAGACGAACCATGGCACGATCTTCGAGGTGATCTCACGACCCGCCGGCAAGCCGACGAAGACCCACATCACCGCGATCAATACCGCCATCGGAACAGTCATGGCGAGCATGAACGGAATGGAGAGCCAGAAGATCTCGACCGCCTCGGCACCTGGGGTCCCGTGGCTCTGCAGCGGGTGGATTTGCTTCGTGATCTGGTTGAGCAGCAATAGAGAGGTCAGTCCCACCAATGACAGGACGAACGGCAAGAGGTGCCGCCGCAAGAGTTCAGCGGCACCTGGTAACGGCGACTCGACCGCTGCAGTTGTTGCGGGCATGTCGGCCCCCGGGCCTTCGATCAATCTGAATTCCATTCGTCCGGGTCGCCAGAGCGGCTGCTCATCATGAGCGCAGCATCACCGTTCCACTACCACATCCTCCAGCACCGCCCGGTAGTCCGCGATCATTCCCTCGATCTCCGCCGGCTCGAAGAGATCGGGATTGTACTGCACCCGTCCGAGAATCCCACGTTCTCGCCGGTCGTCGAGCACCAGATAGAGATCCCACCGGGCACCGCCACTCGTGACGTCCATCGGCGTCAGATCCCATCCCGGCACGTCGGGCATTGGCGGTTCCTGCGAAATCGCAACCGTAAAGAGGGGATGGCGGCTCGGGTCCTTGTCCGCCTGCAGGCGTTCGACGATCTGCTCGAACGGAATGTCATCATGGCTCACGGCTTCCCCCACGACGAGGTGAGCCTGCGCACAGAGCTCCTGAAACGTGGGGCGCGCCGAGAGGTCCATTCGCAACGCGACCGGATTGAGGAAGTAGCCGAGGAGACCCTGGACCTCCGAACGCTTGCGGCCGGCGGGGGAGGGAGTACCGATGACCAGATCCTCCTGCCCCGTGTAACTGTGGAGGAGGTGCGCAAACGCCGCGAGGAAGGTGGCGAACAAGGTCACACCTTCCCGCGCCGCGAGCGCTCTGAGGGCGAAGCCGAGTTTGGGTGAGAGCGCGAAGGGAGTAATCGCGCCTCCATAGGTCTGCCGCGTGGGCCGGTCCCGGGGCGGCCAACGCAGTGGCTCGGGGAGGTCCACGAACTGACCCTCCCAGTAGCCCACCTGATGCGCGAGGGTCGCTCCCCGCAACCAGCCGCGCTGCCATGTCGCGAAATCGGAGACCTGAATGGGCAATTTCGGAAGCTCGAGCACCCGGCCCGCCACGTGTGCGTCATGGAGCGCGATCAGCTCCGGCACGAGCACGCGATAGACCGACACACCATCCAGCAGGATCTGGTGCACCGCCATGAAGAGGCGGTGCTCGTCGTCGCCGAGTCGCACCAGACGGGCACGGAAGAGGGGCCCCTGGCTCAGGTCGAATGGAGTGCAAGCATCCTCCGCCGCCATCCGGAGCGCTTCCGGCAGGCGGTCGGCGACCGGCAGGCCGCGCAGGTCGTGGAGCGGCATGGACACGGGCGTCGAGGGTTCCACACGCTGGACCACGTGCCCATCGTCGGTGCCGTGGAAGGTCGTCCGCCACGCCTCGTGGCGTTGCACGATCTCGTCCAAGCCCCGCTGGAGGGCCACGCTCTGGAGCGGCCCTCGCCGGTGGATAGTGATCGTTTCATTGTATAGAGGAACGCCGGGCAGGGACTGCGCTCGTCGCCAGATCCCCTCCTGACCGAATGACAGCGGGGCTGGCCCTTCACCTTCGCGCCGCGGGATGGGCGGCTCCCGTTTCCCGGCGAATGCACGTGACTTCAGATACGCATCGAGTCGCGCCCGCTTGGAGATCTTCGTCGTCATGTCGTGAATCGCACCGGCAACGCAGTCAGTCCCCGTAACCCCAGGTTGGTGCGCCACTCGAGCCGTCCGGACTCCAGCTCGAGGTCCTTCATCCGGGTGAGCACCGTCTCGAAGACGATCTGGCCCTCGAGCCGGGCAAGCGGAGCACCGAAGCAGAAGTGCGGCCCCCATCCGAACGACATGTGCCGGTTGTCGGTGCGCGCGAGGTCGAGCCGGTCGGGCTCAGGGAACCGCTCGGGATCCCGGTTCGCGGCGGCCATGACTGCGATCACCGCCTGGCGCTTCTTGATCGGCTTGCCGCCGATCTCCAAGTCCTCAGGGGCGAGTCGAGCGGTGTGCTGGCTGGGCGCCTCGAACCGCAGGAGCTCCTCCACGGCCGACACCATGAGCCCCGGATCACCCTTCAGCCGAGCGAACTCGTCAGGCCACCGCAACAGACTCAACAATCCGTTCCCGATCAGGTTCGTCGTCGTCTCCTGACCGCCCACCATCGTGACGATGAGGTTCGCGACCAGCTCATCCGGTGTGAGACTCGAGCCGTCCACTTCGGCCTCGATGAGCGCCGAGATCAGCCCGTCGCGGGGCTGGCGCCGGTGCTCGATGATCTGCTCCTGGAAGTACGCGCTCATGCCCTCGGCAGCGGCGAGCGCCCGCGCGAACCGGTCCGGGTTGTGCTGGAAGTTTCCCAACATTTCCGCGAAGTCCGCCGACCAGTCCTTCAGCATGTCATGGTCCTCGCTCGGCACACCGAACAGCTCGGCCGTGACGATGGCAGGGAGGGGCGCCGCGAGATTGGCGATCACGTTCATTCGGCCCGACCCGATAACCGCGTCCACCAGGCGGTTCGCGATGTCCCTGATGTGCGACCGCAAGCCTTCGACCCGGCGCGGGGTGAAGGCAGTCGAGGCAAGACGCCGGAGACGAGTGTGGTCGGGCGGATCGAGAAACAGCATCTGCCGCACCATGATCCGCGCCAGTGGCGCGATGCGCTCCAGGCCCATGCGTTCGAGTTGTTCGGGAGTGGGAGTGCGCGCGGCCGTAAACGTGTGCAGGACTCGCTGCACGTCTTCATAGCGCGTGACCACCCAGCAGTGCAGGAACGGGTCCCAGTGAACCGGGTCTTCGCTGCGCAGGCGATGGAACAGCGGGTAGGGATTTGCCAAAACCTCCGGATCCATCAGGCGATGGAGACTCAGGGCCGCGGTCGCTTCGGCGGCGACGGCGCTGGGTGAGCTCACCTCACGGTCTCCGCTTCCACCGCATCCAGCTTCTCGAGGATCAATCGCTCGACTTCGGTGGCGATCGCCGCGACCGTGGGCGCCTCGAACAGGGCCTTCAGCGACAGATCGACGTCGAAGTGGTCGCGAAGACGTGCAATCAGCTGGGTGCCGAGGAGCGAATGCCCCCCCAGGAGGAAGAAATTCGCTTCCACGCTCACGCGCTCGAGGCCGAGCAACGGCGCGAGGATGCCCGCAACGTCCCGTTCCACCGGGGTGCGGGGTTCGACGAAGTCGTCCGGTGTCGCTGCGCTCGCCTCCTCGGGTGGCGGCAGGGCACCCCGATCGATCTTGCCGTTGGGGGTGAGAGGAAGCTCGGTCAGGCGGACGATCGCCGAGGGCACCATGTAGTCGGGGAGCTGCGCGCGGAGCAGCTGCACCAGGTCTTCGGCGCTGGGTGCGGTCTCGTTTCCGGCCGGGACCCAATACGCCACCAGACGTTTGCCCTCGGCGCCGTCATCGAGCGCGACGACGACACCGTCCCGCACTCCCCGCTGACGCTTCAGTGCGTGCGTGACCTCGGCGGGCTCGATCCGGTAGCCGCGGATCTTCACCTGGTAGTCGAGTCGTCCGAGGAACGCGATGTCCCCACCCGGCATGCGACGGACGAGGTCGCCGGTACGATAGAGGCGGGCCGATGGATCCGTGGCGAACGGGTTGGCGACGAACCGCTCGGCGGTCATCACCGGGTCATGGCGATACCCGCGGGCGACGGACACGCCTCCGATGCACAGCTCGCCGGGGGTCCCGTCCGGAACCTCGTGCAGGTTCACGTCCACGACGTGCACCTCGACGTTGGAAATCGACCGACCGATGCTCGGCGGCTCGCCCCCGTGGCCACCCGGGCACACCAGTCCCGACGTGGCGACTACGGTGTTCTCGGTGGGGCCGTAATTGTTGATGAGCTGGAAGGGGAGGCCGGCTGGAGGGTAGCGGTGCAGCGCATCTCCGCCCGTCAGCATGATTCGCAACGGAGTCTCATCGGGCCAGGGAAGCTCCATCAGTCGCTCGGCCATGACGGTGGGGACGAACGTGACCGTGATGGCCTGCTCGACAAGCCAGTCGCGCAATGCCTCAGGATCGGCCCGAACCCCCGCGGGGCAGAACTGGACCGGCGCGCCCGCGGTGAGATACGGCCAGATCTCCCAGACGGCGGCATCGAAGCCGACGCCGGCGATCTGGGTCCCGCGGTCCTCCGGTGTCACTTCGAACGTCCGCCGATGCCAGTCCACCAAGTTCAGAAGATTGCGGTGCGTGACCTCCACGCCCTTGGGGCGTCCCGTGGAGCCTGATGTGTAGATGACGTAGGCCAGGTTGTCTGCCGTGACCCCGCTTTCCGGCCGTTCCGCTGCCTGAGGTTCAGGGATGAATCCTTCGCTCTCGATCTCGACGATTGAGTCGATCACCCCCGCCGCCCAAGGCGCCGAGTGATCGTCGGTGATGAGGACGGACACGCCGGCGTCCCGCACGATGTCGGTCAGCCGCTCGCCGGGCTGGGCCGGATCGAGCGGCAGGTACGCGCCCCCAGCTTTCATGATGCCCAGTGCGCCAACGGCCATCGCGGCAGAGCTCGGCAGGCACAAACCCACCGGAACGTCCGGCCCCACGCCCGACGCCCGCAGCCGGCGGGCGAGATGTGTCGAGCGGTCATTCAGTTGTCGAAAGGTGAGTACACAGTCGGCGTCAGCGAGGGCCACGGCATTCGGGCGGTGCCCGGCCTCCATCTGCACGAGCTGGAATACACACGTCGGCCGCGAACCACTGATGTCCGAGGGCATCGTTCGGCGCTCCTGGCAAGGATGTCAGGCCCCAGCGGAGCAAAGAGGGTGCCGAAATGGAGAGTGAACCGTTGATGCGACAGGACCTTTTGGGGGGCGGTGGCGCTGTCTCGCGAGGGACGGGCTCGTCGGCGTCGCCCGCTGCGCCGCCGCACCGGCCCGTCCCCGTCAATGGCTAGCGCACAACTTGCACCCTTTTCAGCCGCCACTGCTTGGGGCGTCTCCCGTCCTCGGCGACTTCGTGATCTCAAGGATTGGAGGTGCAGTGATTGAGACTCTCGTGCGGCGACTGAACGTCGGTTCCGTCCTGGCGCGTGAGGCGTCGACGCGCCGATGGTAACCGAACCACCGCGCCCTTCGCGCCCGCGGTCCGTGGTTCCCCAGCGCCCGGATCCGCGCACGGCGCCGCTCTCCTTCATTCAGTGGCAGATGTGGCTGATGGATCAATTCGCCCCGGGCAATGCGGCGTACAACTTCCCCTGGGGACTCAGGCTGCGCGGCCGGCTGAACTTCGCGGCGCTTGAAGCTTCCTTCAACGCGGCGATCCGGCGTCACGAGATCCTGCGCACCACCTTCGCCGTGGAGGGGGGCGAGCCGCGTCAGGTCGTGCACCCGGACCTCGCGATCCGGATCGCCGTCACCCCGCTCGAGCACATCCCCCAGGATGAGCGCGAGGCGATGGTGCAAAGGCTCGCCACCGCGGAATCGGTCCTGCCGTTCGACGTCCGCCGCCTTCCCCTGATCAGGGCTGCCGTATTCACCCTCGGCCCCACCGAGCAGGTGTTGATGGTGAACCTCCATCACGCCCTCGCGGATGGGTTGTCCGTGACCCGAATGCTCCAGGAAGTGGACGCCGGATATCGCGCCATCGCCGCGGGGGGTGACCCTGACCTCTCACCGCCCGCGCTGCAGTACGGCGACTTCGCTCAATGGCAGCGCTCGCAGTGGGCAGATGATGCGGGCCACGCGTCCGCGATCGACTACTGGCGGCGGGCGCTGGGGGAAAACCTGCCCGTCCTGGAGCTGCCGGGGGATCGGCCGAGGTCGACAGTCAGGTCGTTCCGGGGCTCGAATGTCTACCACCGCATCCCCTCCGACATCGTAGACGGCGTACGCAAGCTCGCGGCGCGCGAGCGCGGCACGGAGTTCACGGCGTGGCTGGCAGCGTACCAGGTCCTGCTCGCGCGATATACGGAAGCGTCTGATCTCGTGATCGGCACGCCGCTCGGCACCCGGGAACGCGAAGAGCTGGAGCCGCTGCTCGGCAACTTCCTCACGATGGTCGGCTTGCGGTGCGATCTGTCGGGGAACCCCAGCTTCGTGGATCTGCTCCGGCGCAGCCGTGACGCGACGTTTGGCGCGCTCGAAAACGCCGTCCCCCTGCCGGTCGTGATGCGTCACCTGGCGATCGAGCGGGTCGCGGGACGCAATCCACTCTTCCAGGTCCTCCTGGACCTGCAACGGCACACCGCCCTGAAGATCGGTGATATGGAAGTCGAGCCGTTCTTCTTCGACCTCGGGGTCGCCCAGTTCGACCTCGGCGTGCACATCCTGCACCTGGATGACGGATACGTGGCCCGGTTCGAGTACAGCACCGACGTCTTCGACCGGGAGACGGTGGAGGGCATGGCGGCGGCGTTTACGGAAGTGGCTCGCCACGCGATCGCGCACCCGGAACTGCCGGCGCTGGACCTGCCGATGCTGGGGGACAACGACCGGCAGGGGATTCTCGGAATGTCTCAGGGCCCGGCGACCGATGTCGCCGACGTGCCGGTCCATGCACTGGTCGAGGCGCAGACCGCACGGACCCCGGACCGCGTCGCCGTTCGCGCCGGAAAGGTGGCGCTGACCTACGCGGACCTCGACGCGCGTGCCAGCGGCGTGGCCGGCGCTTTGCGCGCCCGCGGTGCGGAGCGCGGCCAGCGGATCGGCGTGTGCCTCGAGCGGAGTGACGACCTCCTGGTCACCCTGCTGGGGATCCTGAAGACCGGCGCGGCGTATGTTCCGCTCGATCCGGCCTATCCGGCACCGAGGCTGCGGTTCATGGCGGAGGACGCACAGCTCTCCCTGCTCGTGTCCACAGGTGCGGTGGCCGGGTGGTGCTCGCTGCCGCGCGAGCGGCAGGTGCTCCTCGACGTCGACGGGGCCGAGCTCGTGCCTGGTGGGGCCTCTGACCGCCCCGGCGCGGCAGATCCAGCCTACGTCATCTACACGTCGGGCTCGACCGGCACGCCCAAAGGTGTGGTCGTCGGTCATGGGGCCGTGGTCAACCTGCTCACGGGAATGGCGGAGGCGCCCGGCCTCGAAGCGGACGACGTCCTGCTCGCCGTCACCACGATGTCATTCGACATCGCCGTGCTCGAGCTCTTTCTGCCTCTTTGCGTCGGCGCGACGGTGGTGGTCGCCACCCGCGAAGAGGCGAGAGATGGCCGGGCGCTGGGGTCCCTGTTGGAGCGCCACCAGGTGACCGCTATGCAGGCGACTCCAGTTACGTGGCGGCTTCTTCTGGAAGCGGGTTGGCAGGGTGGGGGACGGACCTTCAAGGCGCTGGTGGGTGGCGAAGCGCTCCCCGGAGATCTCGCGCGCGCGCTGCTCGAACGCGGTGTGGAGCTGTGGAACATGTACGGTCCCACGGAGACCACCGTCTGGTCGACGTGCGCGCACATCGAAGACCCGGCCGCCGACATCACCGTCGGCCGGCCCATCGCTAACACGATTGTGCGCGTGCTCGATTCTCGCCGCAGGCTGTGCCCGGTCGGCGTTCCGGGGGAGCTCTGGATCGGCGGGGCTGGCCTGGCGCTCGGTTACTGGAACCGGCCCGAGCTGACGGAGGAGCGATTCATCGCGGGTCCTGAGGGAGCGCCCGGGACCAAGCTCTATCGCACCGGCGACCGGGTCCGGTTACGCCGCGACGGCATGCTCGAACACCTCGGCCGCCTGGACGATCAGGTCAAGCTGCGTGGCTTCCGCATCGAGCTGGGCGGGATCGAGGCGAACCTCGCGCGTCAGCCTGGAGTTCGCGAAGCGGCGGCGGCGGTGCGTCCCGACGAAGGGGGCGATCCGCATCTGGTGGCGTATCTGGTCGTGGAGTCGGGCTCGGAAGGCATGATCGAGGACCTGCGCACGAGGCTTCGTGCAGAGCTTCCGGAGTTCATGATCCCCTCGCAGTACGTCGTGCTCGAAACGCTGCCGCGCACCGCCAACGGCAAGCTCGACTATCGGGCCTTGCCGGCTCCCGCGGTGGAACTGCGGACGGGCGCTCCCGCGGTCGCGCCGCGGACGGACGCGGAGGTCATGGTCCTCGAGATCTTCAGAGACGTGCTGCGGCGCCCCGACGCCGGGGTCGATGACAACTTCTTCGACCTCGGCGGCGACTCGCTCATGGCGGCCCGGTTGGTCTTGCGGCTGCGCGACGCGAGCGGGTGCGACGTCCCGCTTGGATTGTTGTTCGAGCGTCAGACCACCGCCGGGCTCGCGGAAGCAGTGGAGAGACTCATTCTTGCGGCACCCCCGATGCCGAGGGAGATGTCGGCCATCGACACGGGTGAGCGAGTGGAGATCGAGCTATGAACGCGCTGGCACTGCTCTCGGAGCTGCGGAGCCGGGATATCCATCTCAGGGACGACGGGGACCGGCTCAAGTGTGATGCTCCGGTGGGGGCCCTCACGCCGGAGCTGCTGCGGGCGCTGAAACGCGAGCGGGATGAGATCCTGAACTTCCTGCGCGCGACCCGAACGGCGGCCAGCCGGCTGCGGGCGATCGTGCCGATTCAGCCCCGTGGGAGCGCGCCCCCGATCTTCGGGGTGCCCGGCCACAACGGGGACGTGTTCTGCTTCCTCGCACTCGCGCGGCATCTGGGTGACGACCAGCCGTTCTACGGACTCCAGCCACCCGGGCTCGACGGCAAGTCGGGTCCGCTCCACCGGATCGAAGAGCTCGCGGCGTATTTCGAGGGGCAAATTCGGGCGTTCCATCCTCGGGGGCCCTTCGTAATCGCCGGGCACTGTGCCGGGTGTGTGACCGCGTTCGAGCTCGGCCGCCGGCTGCACGAGGCGGGGATGGAGCTGGATTCCGTCGCGCTGTTCAGCGCTCCGTTCGCGGGGCGATACCGGCTTCTGCCGTGGATCATGGACGAGCACGTGCCGTGGATTCAGGAGCAGGTGCGGCGAGTGGGCGGTCACCTGAAGGCATTTGCGACGCGGTCCCCGGCGCGGTGGGGCGAGTATCTGCGCTCGAAGGTGTCGCTGGTCCGGACCCAGCGAGAGGCTCGCCGGTTGAAGGCGCCGGACCCGGCCCTTGCCCTTCGCGACGCGCTGGAGCGTGCCACCATCGCGGCGGCGGGGCGTTATCGCCCGCGCCGCTTCTGGGGCAGGCTGATGCTGTTCGTGTCCTCTCCTGCGGCTCTCGCGACTCGCGACGACCCGCTGCACTGGCGGGATTTCGCCGCGGACTCGGAGGTCTGGTACGGACCGAGCGGCTGCCAGCGGGATACGATGCTTCGGGAGCCGCATGCGAAGGCGTTCGCCCACCTGTACCGGTCCGCACGCGGCTCCGCCGAAGCGCCACTCGAGGCTGTGGCCGGAGACTAGAACGGCCGCAGCACGAGTCTTCCGTAGGCCACGAACAAGCACGCGAGGGCAGGGATCAGCGCCCAGAGCATGGGGACTGACAGGAAGGACTTGGACGCCACCAGGCGGGCATTGACGACCATCTCGACGGCCAGGCAGATAGCGGCGATCGCCGTCAGTCCGGTCATCACGCCGACCGCTCCCGGCAGCACCAGACCAATGCCGAACAGGATCTGCAGGGCGCCGAGGGTTTTCCAGCCGGGGGCAGACACGGGATTGACCGAGGCGGCGCCGAGTTTCGGAGCCATCCGGAAGGTCCAGAACCCGCCCATGACGTTGTAGAGCGCGAGCACTGTCTGAAGAATCCACAGAAGCACGTTCATGTTCCCCTCGAGAGTTGGTGTGCCCACTCGGATGCGAACTGTTTGGTGTACTCGCTCCGGAGTCTGAGCCACGCGGTGTATTTCATCGCGTCGCCGCCGGCGATGCGTCCGATTGGTGTGCCGGCGAGCAGGTGGTCCAGCACGTCGAAACCGATGTGCCACCCGGCGGCACCCCAGGAGACGAAGCGGCGGTCGATCGTCGCCCACAGCGTGAGCCGCGTGCCGGAGCCGAGAGGTTCGAGCTCCCATCGGGTGTCGGCGTATTCGAGCACCTTTGGCGGATCGACCTGTGCCACCTTCGCGTCGGTCCTGCTGCCTGTTCCCACCCACGTCAGCGTGATCGCCGATCCTACTGTGGTCAGGTCACCGGCGACCTCGTAGGGCGCCCATTCCCGGAGCTGCGCGGGATCGATCAACGCCCGCCAGACCTTCTCGGGTGAGTGGCGCAGCTCCTTGACGAGGATGAGGGTCCATCGCTCGCCGCCTTTCCGTACCTCGGCCTTGGCCACGGGACCCGGCGCGTACTGTGTGTGATCGGCCATCATTTTCTTCCTGCCTTCCCCTTCGGATGTGGATGGTGCATCCGGTCCAGGTGGCGCTCGAGCGCGTCCACGTGGCCGGACCAGAAGCGACGGAACTGCTCGAGCCAGGTATCCGCCTCCAGGAGCGCCTCCGGCTTGAGACGGTACACCCGGCGTTGCGCATCGACGGTGGCTTCGACGAACCCGGCCTCGCGGAGCACGCGCAGGTGCTTGGACACGGCGGGCTGCGTCATCCGCAGCCGGCGCTCGATCTCTCCCACGGTCCGCTCACCCGACGCCAGCAGGGTCAGGATGGCCCGGCGGTTGGGCTCGGCGATGATGTCGAAGACGGATATCATGGGTAATAATATGCTCTAAGAAGTATATACATGTCAAGGCATATACAAAGCGCGGAAAATCAACCGCTTCCATAATCGGCCACCACCCACATCGCGGCGCCGATCGTCACCGTGCCGAGCAGCTCGGTCCAGTTGAAGTGCTTTCCCGGCTCCGTGATGACCCGCGGCACCCACACCAGGGCGGCGAACGCGAGCAGCATGCAGGCCTCCAGGATCGCTGCGAGGCGCGGCACTATGCCGAGCAGCAGCCCAAGTCCCGCGGCCACATGGGCGCCACCGGCGACATAGACCCAGACGAGTCGCCCCGGCATCCAGGCGGGGACCAGATCGAGCGTGGTCTGGAGGTAGTAGAAGTGGGAGAGGCCGACCGGGATCAGTGACAACCCCACGACCGTGCGGGTGGTGCGGAGCTCCCCCTGTCCCGACAGGAGCCAACCCGCCATCAGCACGATCGTCATCATCCCGAGCACGAGCCACGGCAACTCCGTCCCTGGCGAGGCGACGACGGGCGGAATCCCGATAAGGATGTCCCACAGCAGGAGGAATGCAAGCAAGATGCGCGAGGCGGGCGCCTTGACGAGCGGCGTGAGCAGTCCGACGCCCGACGCGATGAGCATGACGCCGGTGGCCAGCGCGAGAACGCTCGCAGCCGATGGAGACACGCTCTTCGGGAGCACCTTCCACATCAACGTGTCCCGGTACACGAAGTCGAGTACACCAAGCGCACTGACGCTCACCGCGAAGAGGGGACGGCCGAGCGCCGGCTTCCTGGATCGGCTCACTGGGTGTCCAGTTGCGACCAGTCGTCCATGGGCATCCAGAAGAACAACTCGTTCCCATCGGGGTCCGCGATCACCATGGTCGGACGTCCCCAGTCGCGGCGTTCGGGACGGACGCCTTTCGATTTCAAGTGCTGGATCAGTGGCGCGCCCTGATCATCATCGAGTCCGATGAACAGGCGCCCCCGGCCGGCGCGGTTGCTCGTCCGTTCGTCCGTCTGATTCAGAATCAGCTCGAATCCGAAGAGGCTCACTTGGCACACCCAGGCGGGTCCACCTTCCGGGTAACTCCAATCCTGTTTGCACCCCAGCTCTTCCTTATAGAAGCGCAGGGCGCGTTCAGCGTCCCTCACGAAGAAGACGCTTCTGGCGTAGAGGCTATTCATGCTTCGCGGCGAGCGCGTCGGCCATCACCCAGGCCGCCGCCCCAATGAGCAGGGTCCCCAGCCCCTCGGTCAGATTGAATTGCTTGAACGGGGGGGCGATGACGCGGGGAAGCCACACCAGAAACGCGAATGCGACCAGCTGTCCCGCCTCCAGCATGGCGGCAAAACGGGGAAGCACGCCGACGAGCACACCGAGGCCGGCGGCGAGATGTGCGATCCCCACGAGGGCGACCCAGAACGCAGGCACCGGCATCCAGCCGGGCACCAGGCTGAGCGTGACTTGCCAGAAGAAGAAGTGCGAGAGGCCAACCGGGATCAGGGCGAGTCCGAAGATCGTCCGCGCGGTGCGGAGGCGACTGGTGCCGGTCAGAAGCCACGCGGCCACCACGACCATGGTGGCCATCCCCACCTCGAGCCAGGAGTCCTCGTTCGCAGGGGCGGTCACGAGCCCGGGGACGTTCAAGATCAGGTCCCACAAGAGGAGTACAACAAGCGCTGCCCACGCAGCCTGAGCTTTGAAGCGAGACAGGAGGCCAACGCCCGCGGCAACCAGCAGCACACCACCGGCGATGGAGGAGAACGTGTGGAGCGGCGAGGACGTGGAGAACGTCTCGTACACCACGACGTTCTGCAGCACGAGCCCCGCGGCACCACATCCAACCAGACTCACCGCGAACGCCGGACGACCGAGACGGCCTGACAAGTCGCGATTCATGGCACCAAGTCTCAGGCCCAGAAACTGGCCTTGCAACTGGACGCGGCGGGCGGTGGATTCCCAGCGTTGAGTGGCGTTTAACGCTCGCCCGGCAGCCGCGTGAGCCGCCTACGCCACTCGATCACACCGATGACGGCCAGGGCGGGCAGACACACGACCAACAACTCACGGCCGAAGTCCGTGTGGAGACCACCCACTCCGGTCAGCGGCGTCCACACGAAGCGGTATCGGGCGTTCGTGAATGGTGCCCAGAACGCTGGACCCGTTGGCGCATAGCTGGTCATCGCGTCAAGAACGCCGTGCGTGATCGTGGCCAGGATGAGTGCGCACGCCGCGGCGATGCGTTCGCGTTTCGCGAGCGTCGGCAGGAACGCGATCGTCACGAAGGCGCCGAGGAGGAGAGCAAACGGAATGGAGTGGGTCAGACCCCGGTGGCCCAGCGGGGAGTCGGCGGAGATGCCGAGTGGCCAGCCGATGAGGTCGAGATCGGGCGCGGCGGCGCAGATGGCCGCCAGCGTCATGACCCGGCGCCGCTCCTCGCCCTGATAGAAGGCGCCCACGGCCGCTCCGGCGATGGCGTGTGCCCACGGGGATGCCACGCCCGCAAGGTAGGCTTCAGGGCGTCCTTCGGCGAGCCACCCCAGTGTTTGCTCCAGGCTCGCCGCAACTGCAGTGCCGACCGGAATCCGCCGAACTCCGCGGCTCGCGTCACGCTCGCGCCGTATTCGAGGGCCTGCCGGGCCCGCTCGAGCCTGATCGCCTGGAGGTACGCGAGCGGTGACACCTCCGCGTGCTCGAGAAAGAGCCGGAGCAGATGGGGCTCGGTTGTATTCCCGGCCGCGGCCAACGCCCGCATGTTCCAATCGCGCCCAGGCGCGTTGACGATGGCATCCTGCACCCGGTGCACCGTCGCATGCAGGTGCCCCCGGTCCCCGCGATAGGGTGACTGCTCCGGATCCCGGTCCGACCGTCGCAGATACACGACCATGTCTTCAGCCACGCTCGCGGCCAGCGCCTCGCCACACTCTTCGCCGAGGGGAGCGTCCCCTTCGCGACGAGGGAAATCGATCTGGCGAAGGCGGCGAGGGCGAAGCAGAACTATCCGCGGTACGTGTTCGCGGACTAGTCAGTAAGGCTGGACCGTCGGCGCCTCTCCCGGCGGCCCCAGGCGGAAGCGGACGTGAGAGCTCTTGGTGTCGTCCAAGAGGGCGTGGCGCAAGGCGTCGAAGGTCAGGTACCAGCGTCCGTCCTCCTGGAAGATCTCGGGATCGTAGACCGCCCACACGCGGTGGTCGAATGGGAGCTCAGCGGCACGAACCACTGAGTCCCGCCCCGCAGGATTCCCCTCCATCCACTGCAAGACTATGCGAGGCCGTTCGGACCACGGGTTGTCACTCCGGGACAGCAGGACCCGGTACCACCCCACACCGTCGTCGGTTTTCCACTCGCCACCCGTTGCGACGTTTCTCTCGAAGAATCCGCTGCACGAGGTCTCAGGCCCGGAGCCTCGATCCCATTGCACACAGGAAATGGCTTCTGGAACCACGTCGTTCGTGAGTGATCCCCGCCCGTCGTACGCTACCTTCACGCCGTTTCCTTGCTCGAGGCAGACGGAGTACGCCGGATCCACGCGGTCGAGGTTCGGAACGAACCAGAAGATCTTGTAATGCTTGTGGGTCCCGGGAAATTGAAAATGCCCGGCGGAGTCGGTGCGCGTCGTCAGCACGTAGTGCATGCAGGACGTGTCGCGGCCGTCGATGGACAGACGCACCCAGGCATTCGCGATCGGAGCGCCGTCACTGCGGCGGTAGGTCCCGGAGACTGGTTGAGAGGCGGTTTCGGTATGGCCGATCGGGACAGGGCAGGCTGCGATTGCCGGCAGAAGTGTGAAGAGCACCGGTGCGAGTAGGTGGAGCTGACGGCGGATCACTGACGGCGCCCCATGATCCAACTAGTACCATCGACACACCAGCGAGTTCAACCACGCCTTCGTGAAGCCGGCGCGGCATGAAGCCGCGGCTCGGCGTCTGCCGCATGAGAGCGGACGGTCACGCCCGTTCATCGGGCAGGTGCCGAGCCGCGACTTTACGTCGCGCCGGCAACTCCGACGACGGGTTCGTGGTTCCACTGGCCTGGGTCAGCGGCTTCTCTTGTTACGCGGCAGCGAGTGTCTTCCTCCTCGGTGTGCATCATCGGCTCTCGGAGGTTCGGGCGTGGAGCCATGCTCCGGGTGGAATACCTGAAACGCCACCGCGTCCCAGGCGTTGTGAATCC
>DASQIZ010000082.1:0-2604 GCA_035631315.1 Gemmatimonadales bacterium | reverse complement strand
CTTGGCGGATTCTCACCACGACCTCGCGCCCATCGGCCAGCCGTGTTCCGATCACGGACGTCAGGTGACCTGTCCGGAACAGCTCGCTCTCGACTGGACTGCCTAGATGGATCTCGCACCACGCAGCTAGGCTCGCCGCATCCACTTCAGGCAGTTCGAATGGCACCCGGCCATTCTCACCCGGATCGTCATACTCTCGCGCGGCAGTTCACGCGATGATGGGGACGTCGATCATCGGGAGATCAAGAGATGACACAGCCTCTCGGCATGCAGAGTGCCCCTCGGCGCACCCCTCTGAGCGCGGATGAGAAAGCCCGCGGGGAGGCGAACTTCGTTCCCTGTGTGGTCCAGGCGCTGGTCTCTAACGGGCGGTTCAGGGTGACCGCCGATGCCCCTGAGCTGGTGGAACTGTTCCAGAAGGTCGCCCGCAGGGTGAGTGACGTGCTCCAGCGACCCGTAGTCAGCTACGCCAACGGGAGGGACATCGTGATCACCTTTGGCCACGAGGACGCCGAACTAGGACATCGGATCAGCTGAGTGCGGGTCACTGTCACCCGAGCAGCGCCTCGAGCTCGGGAAGTCGGCCGAACAATTCGGGGAGGCCGCGCACTCCGTTGCGCACGGACTCGTGCGACAGCGCGAGGTCAGGACCGGTGCTCGCCTCGACACCGGCGAGGCACCGGAGGATGTTCCACCTCGTGTGCCCCAGCCAGCCGCTGATCATGAATACGAACCAGCTTGGACCCGGCGGCGGCAGCGCTCCGCCTCCTGCGACGTAGCCGTCGAGGACCGAGCGGAAGATGGCGGGCCTGATGTCGTCGAAGCCGGGTCCCTTCGCGAGGCTCAGCGCTGTCGAGCCGAGTTCGCTGGATAGGTTGAGCATCCCCGAGAGCTCCCAGTCGAGCACCACCGGCCGACCCTGTCGAGCGAGTAGGTTCCACGGTTGGATGTCCCTGTGGGTCAGCACGACCGGGCCCGGTAGCTCGCAGGTGTCGACGAAGTGGGCAATTGCGAGGAACGTCTCGACCTGGGATGTGAGTTCGCCGGCCCACGGCTGTCTGGTCGCCGTCGCCCGCTCGGCGAGTTCGGGCCAGTCTTGTGACGTCGGGTCCTCGATCGAGACGTGGGTCCACCCGACCTCGAGTAGGTGGATGCGCGCGAGAATCTCACCGATCTCGAATGCGTACGCCGGCGATACGGGTGCCTCGGGCATCTTCTCGCCCTCGACCCACCGGTGGACGAGCGTGTGGTGGCTGGCCGAGATCGGCTCTGGCATCGGGATGCCGGCGGCGAAGGCCGCCCGCTCGAACCTGAACACGTCCTCGGCGCGGTAGGTCCAGCGGCGATCGAGGAGGTTCAACTCCTTCACCGCGAATGACCCCTGGTCGGTGTCGAGCCGGTACATCCGGTTGGCGAACCCGCCGTGGACACGGATCATAGGACCGATCGGCACGCCGAGATGCGAAAGGTCCACCCCACGCAATCTAGGGGGTGGCAGCTCGTCGTTGCATCCGCGATACCCGGGATGCGTGCTCAGAGCAAGGTGGTCGACACTCGCAATCTGCTGACGCAGCGGGCCGACGCAGTCCCGCAAATCCACTGCTAACATGCCATTTCTAGCGCGGGATTGGCAGCCCGAGCGCCTGGATCGCGCCAAAACTGGCGACGTGGCCATTCCGAAGGGAGCGGAGATGCTTGCGTCAGTCGTGCGCCGGGGGTCGCGGACTCGCCCTGCTTAACATCCGTCGACCGCGGAGGGGATGGGAACATGACGAAGCTCACGGCCGCAACTCCCGACTTCGAGGAGCGTGTGAAGGCCACGGTGCTGAGCATGCCGGCCGCGAAGCACCTCGGCTTCGACTTCGGCCGGGTGGCGCCGGGAGAGGTGGAGATCGTCCAGCCGTATCGGAAAGAGCTTACGGAGCACAACGGCTTTTTCCAGGCCGGCGTGGTCGGCGCGCTGGCTGACTTCGCGGGCGGCTCTGCCGGCATCACCCTCCTGGCGCCCGGCTGGGTTAGCTTGACCGTCGACTACACGGTCAAGCTCTTGGCGCCGGCCAAGGGCGAGAAGATTGTCGCGCGCGGCAGGGTCATCAAGCCGAGCCAGGTAATGACCGTTGCCGTGGCCGACGTCTACGCGGTCAACGGGAGCGACGAGAAGTTGTGCGCCACCGCTTTCGTGACCATGCGCAATATCAAGCTGGCCACGGCGTCCCGCGGAGGCTAGTGCGGCGATCCCGCTACAGCGAAGGCGAGCGGCGCTATCAGGACGGGCGGACGACTGCGAGCTCGTTCGCGCCAGACTCGGCAACCCATAGATACCCACGCAGCGGCACGATCCCGTTTGGTTCGGAGGCCAGCCGGACTGTGCCGATGATCGAGTTCGTCGCCGGGCTGATCTTCAAAAGGGTGTCTCCCAGGTAGCTTGCGACCCACACCGCACCGTGGCTGACCACCAACCCGCCCGCATCTTCAGGCGTGGTGATGGTGTGCAGGACCGCGCCCGTAGCCGGGTCGAACCTGGTGACGGTGTCGTCAGGGCCGTTGCCCACCCAGCCGCTGCCGAATCCGAAGCCAACCTCCACTGGCATCGACCCGACCCGC
>DASQIZ010000081.1:0-2112 GCA_035631315.1 Gemmatimonadales bacterium | reverse complement strand
TCGGGGTAGGGATACTCCTCGCGCCAGGTGTCCACCAGGCTACCGTCCGCATTGCGGAGCACCGGGTCGATCTGGCGGATGGCGAACCGGGTGTGCTGCTCACCCGGGGTCACAGAGAACCAGAACTTCGTCAGTGCGATGCCCTCGTGCACCAGCAACCGCTCAAACTGGGGCGCCTGCTGGAGGAAGGTCTCATGCTCTTCTTCTGTACAGAATCCCATGACCTTTTCGACCCCGGCACGGTTATACCAAGAACGGTCGAAGAAAACGATCTCCCCAGCCGTCGGCAAGTGCGCGACATAACGCTGGAAATACCATTGCCAGCGTTCGCGCTCGGTCGGGACGTTGAGCGCTACGACCCGCGCGGTGCGGGGATTCAGATGCTCCATGAAACGCTTTATTGTGCTGCCTTTGCCCGCCGCGTCACGGCCCTCGAAAACCACTACGAAGCGCTTGCCGGCATCCTGGACCCAGTATTGCAGTTTCAGCAGTTCTACTTGGAGCACGCGCTTCGCGTGGTCGTATTCTTCACGACTCATCCGCTCGGGGTAGGGATACTCCTCGCGCCAGGTGTCCACCAGGCTACCGTCCGCGTTGCGGAGCACCGGGTCGTCCTCGTCGGAGTCGTCCACCCACACGCCCCGCGGGACCACGCTCTTGCTGCCCCGCCCATCCGCACCAGAGTGGCCCGCGTGGGCTTGCCGTCCCTCAGTCATATCCGGCCCCATCCAGCTGCTGGCCACGGCCCCCTCAGGAGTATCCGTGGGCCAGTTCCCTCGCGCCACGGCCCGCTCGGCAGGATTCACCGGTAATTCACCGCCTGGGCACGCTCGCGCACTCGGCCGTTCGCGCAGCCAGGCCCCCATGGTCCCGCCGGGCGCCGCGGGCACTATTCGCCTGTGCTTCAAATCCTACTGTAATCGGTATAGGCTTGGAAAGGATCGGGAATCTGAGGAGCCGGATCCTGAGGAGCAGAGATGCCTGGAATCGTCGTCGGCGTAGATGGCTCGCACCATTCCCAGCGCGCCCTTATCTGGGCGATGCGGCAAGCCGCGAAGGAACAAGTTCCACTGACCGCTCTGGCGGTCAGGCCGGCCCCTGTCCGCCCCGCCACGGGCATTTACTGGGGACTGCGCGACTACCCCGAGGACAGCCATAACCCCGAAGTCGCCCATAAGGCGGTCGAGCAAATCGTGGAACAGGCCAGGAACGAAATCGGCGAAACGACGGCTCAGGTCACCGTGAATGTGGTCACGGGCGATCCGGCGGAAGAACTCATCACCGCCTCGCGTGACGCCGACCTTGTCGTCGTGGGGTCCCGCGGCGGCGGCGGGTTCGCCTCGCTCCTGATGGGTTCGGTGAGCAGCAAGGTCACCCACCACGCAGCGTGCCCCGTCGTGGTCATCCGTGAGAAAGGCCAGGCCTCATAGCCGGGGCCAGGTCAGGCGGAGATCTGGGCGGTGCCGCGTGTCTCGTCGCATTCGGAGACGAATTGGACAAGGAGTTGCCCAGATGATCGTCGACTGTGCCCACTACAAGGACGGCCTCCGGAGCGATCACGGCCCGGTGTCGCTGGAGGAAGCGGCGGCCCGGCGCGACGATGGCGGCTTCGTGTGGCTGGGCTTGTTCGAGCCCGGGGAAGCGGAGATGGACCAGGTGCGCCAGCTCTTCGGGCTGCATGAGCTGGCGGTGGAGGATGCGCTGAACTCGCACCAGCGGCCGAAGATCGAGATCTACGACAAGGACCTGCGGCTGGTCATCCTGCGTACCGCGCGCTACGTCGAGGAGGCTGAAGAGGTCGCGTTCGGCAACATCGCCGTCCTGCTCGCGCCGACCTTCGTGATCACCGTTCGCCAGGGGGTGGCGAGCGAGTTGCGCGACGCCAGGCGGCGGCTGGAACACCGGCCGGAGCTGCTGGCCCTGGGCAGTTCATCGGCGCTCTGGGCGATCCTGGACGAGGTCGTCGACGACTATTCGCCCGTGGTCGCCGGGCTCGAGCGCGACATCGACGAGGTCGAGGCCACCGTGTTCTCCGGCAGCGTCGCGCCCACCGAGCGGATCTACTCACTGCGCCACGAGGCGACCAACTTCTACCGTGCCGTCCACCCGCTG
>DASQIZ010000080.1:0-8891 GCA_035631315.1 Gemmatimonadales bacterium | reverse complement strand
CCAGCCGCCCGGATCTCCTCGATGTAAATGGCGTCCACCTTTCGAAGGATCGCGAGCCGTTCCTCGGAGACCGGCCCAAGCACGCGAATCGCAAGACCGGGACCTGGGAACGGGTGACGGCCGACGATCTCCTCGGCCAGTCCCAGCTCGCGGCCCACCTGACGCACTTCGTCCTTGAAGAGCTCCCGAAGGGGCTCGATAAGCTTCCAGGGAAGATCAGGACGAAGGCCGCCGACATTGTGGTGTGTCTTGATGGTGACCGACGGACCACCCTTCGGCGATGACGACTCGATCACGTCCGGATAGAGCGTCCCTTGCACCAGGAACCCGACGTCGCCGGTCACGTGCTTGGCGGAGTCTTCGAACACGTCAATGAACGTATGGCCGATGCGGCGGCGCTTCTCTTCTGGATCGTCAATGCCGGCCAGCTCCTTCAGAAAGCGCGCGCTCGCATCCACCACCCGGAGATCGATACCGAGGTGCTTCCGGAACGTCTGTTCGACCTGTTGGCGTTCGTTCTCCCGCAGCAATCCGTGGTCGACGAAGATGCAGGTCAGCCGGTCGCCGATGGCGCGATGGACCAGTGCCGCCGCGACCGCCGAGTCGACGCCCCCGGAGAGGCCGCAAATCGCGCGTTGGGCGGGCCCCACGGTTTCCCGGATCTTGGCGATCGCCTGCTCGATGTAGTGCCCAGGAGTCCAGTCCGGCGTGCACTTGCAGATGCCGAAGAGGAAGTTGTGGATGATCTCCCCACCCCGGACCGTGTGCGCCACTTCGGGATGAAACAGCACGCCCATCACGGGCTTTTTCTCGTGTGCGAGGCCAGCGATCGGCGCGTTCGGTGACGACGCGATAACCTTGAACCCCGGAGGCGGTACTTCGATGCGGTCCGAATGGCTGGCCCAGACCGTAATGGCCCGTCCCGCTTCGAACCCCTGGAAGATCCCCTCAGCCACCTTCACCGTGACGTCGGCCCGCCCGTACTCCTGCTCGGGAGACGCGACGACCTTCCCGCCGCCGATGTGCGCGACCAATTGGAGCCCGTAGCAAATGGCAAGAATCGGGATCCCCATATCGAGAATCGCCGGATCGGCACTCGGCGCCCCCGGCGCGAATACCGACGCCGGTCCCCCGGAGAAGATGATCCCCTGCGGGGCAAATGACTTCACGAAAGCGAGGTCTCGTCCCTTGTCCCCAGGGTGGATCTCGCAATAGACGTGCGCCTCGCGGATCCGGCGGGCGATCAGCTGGGTGAACTGTGAGCCGTAATCGAGGATGAGGATCTTGTTCACGAGTTGTACCATCCTCGCGGTTCGAGGACTTCACCCCTGAACAGGTCCTCAATGGTCTCCCGCTCCCGCGCCACGTAGTACTTGTCCCCCTCCACCAGCACTTCCGGAGGCCGCGGGCGGGCGTTGTAGGTCGAACTCATGACGAATCCGTAGGCGCCGGTGCCCAGGACCGCCAGGACATCCCCGGGCGCTACCTGCGGCAACTTGCGATCGAGCGCGAGAAAGTCGCCACTCTCGCAAATCGGTCCCACGACATTGACCGTGCGCTCGTGCTTCCCCGTATCGCCCAGGGGAATGATCTCATGGTAGGCGTTGTAGTGGCTCGGGCGGACGAAGTCCGTCATGCCCGCATCGACCACCACGTAGTCCTTCCCGCCGGCGTGCTTCTGGTAGAGCACTCGCGTGAGCAACAGTCCCGCATTGGCCACCAGAAAGCGGCCTGGCTCGCAGTGGAGCGTCAGTCCCGCCGCCCTGATCGGCGGCGCCACCGCGTCCACCCAGTCCTTCAGCGCGGGAACCTTCTCGTCATGGTAACGCACACCCAGGCCACCGCCGACGTCGACGTTCTCGATCGTCGTGACACCCGCCGCGCGCACCGCCGCGACCAGTTCGAGAAGCTTCAGAGTCCCTCGGCGATACGGGTCGACCTCGGTGATCTGGGACCCGATGTGCATCGCCAGACCCTTGAGCTTGAGCCGTGGCTGGGCCTTGATCCGCTGCGCGACCGTCACCACCTCGTCGAACGGGACGCCGAACTTCGCGGTCTTGTCACCGGTCTTCGTGTACGGGTGTGTATTGGTCTGTACGTCCGGATTCACACGAATCCCGAGGCCCGCCGCCTTCCCCACGCGCGCACTCGCCGCGATCACCGCGTCGAGCTCGCTCGGCGACTCGATGTTGATCTGCCCGACGCACGACGTGATGGCGGCGTCCAGCTCGTCGGCAGTCTTCCCGACTCCGGAGAAGACAATCGACTCCGGCGGGAATCCGGCCCGGTGTGCGCGTTCCAGCTCGCCGAGCGACACGATGTCCGCACCGGCGCCGAGCCCCTTGAGGACCCGGAGCACGGCGAGCGAGCCGTTCGCTTTGATGGCGTAGCAGATCCGGTTGGGCGCGCCCGCGGCCCGGAGCGCGTCCTCCAGAGCGTGGTACTGCGCGCGGATCAAGTTGGCGCCATACACGTAGGTCGGAGTGCCCACCCGACGGGCCACGGCGGTGAGGAGCGCGGGATCGAGGCCTAGTATGCCTGCGCCCACACCGCCTCCGCCACGCTGGGCTTCCCGCACCACATGCAGGTCCGTGGCTGCTCAGGTGACTGGAACTCGGGGTCCGGCAGCACCCGGATGGTGGCCGCGGTCTCGGTCTTGATCTGCGCCTCGCAGTCGCCCGAGCCGCAGAACCCGCCATACGCGAACCCGCCGGTGCCGTTCATGAACTCCAGGAACTGGGTCTTGTGCACGCCGCGGATCGAGTTGGCCTCACGCCGGGCCTTCGCCGCCTGAAAGAGCTCGTCCTGGATTTCGTCCAGCACCTTTGGCGCCGCCGTCGCGAGATCGTTCAGGGACAACGGCACTTTCCCGGCGGCGGTCTTCACGCGTCGCGCGGCCATGACTTGCCCGGCGGCAACATCCCGGGGTCCGACTTCGAGCCGGAGAGGCACGCCCTTGGCCTCCCAATCGAAGTACTTGGCGCCCGGCTTCATGTCCCGCAGATCGACTTCCACCCGGACGCCGGCCTTGGTCAGCGCGTCTTTGACCTGCGCACTGACGCCTGACACCTGAGCCTTCTCTTCGTCGTTCTTCCAGATGGGGACGATCACCACCTGGATCGGCGCGAGCCGGGGAGGTGCAACGAGGCCATTGTCGTCCGAGTGCGTCATGATCAGTCCCCCGATCATGCGGGTCGACACGCCCCACGACGTATTCCAGACGAAGTCGAGGCCGCCCGCCGCCGTCTGATATTGGACATTGAACGCGCGGGCGAAGTTCTGGCCCAGGTTGTGGGAGGTTCCGGCCTGGAGGGCCCGATTGTCCTGCATCAGGGCTTCGACCGCATAGGTCCGCAGGGCGCCGGCAAATTTCTCGCTCTCGGTCTTCCGCCCCGTGAGCACGGGCATCGCGACCCACTCCTCCTGGAACTTCCGGTACACACCCAGCATCTGCCGTGCCTCGGCCTCGGCGTCCCCTTCGGTCGCGTGCGCGGTGTGCCCCTCCTGCCACAGAAACTCGGTGGTCCGCAGGAACAGGCGCGTGCGGAGCTCCCAGCGGACGATATTGCACCACTGATTCATGAGGAGCGGCAGGTCGCGGTAGCTCTGGATCCACTTGGCGAACATCGCGTAGATGATCGTTTCCGACGTCGGCCGCACGACCAACGGCTCTTCGAGCTCCGAGGAGGGATCGGGCTCGACGGCGTCCGCACCCGTCTTCCCCGTCGCCTTGAGCCGCGTGTGCGTGACCACCGCGACTTCCTTGGCGAAGCCCTCGACGTGCTCCGCTTCCTTCGACAAGAAGCTCTGCGGAATGAAGAGCGGGAAGTACGCGTTCTGGTGCCCCGTCGCTTTGAACATGTCATCCAGGGCGCGCTGCATCAGCTCCCAGATCCGGTAGCCGAGGGGACGGATGACCATGCAGCCGCGCACGGGCGAATAGTCGGCGAGCTGCGCCTGCATGATCACGTCGTTGTACCACTCGCTGAAGTCCTTCGCGCGTGGCGTGATCTTCTCCGCTTGTGCCATTACTGGAAGCGTCCGTTCCGAATCGAGGTCAGGGGCACTTTGGTTTCCGTGCCCACGTTCAGGTCCCGCACCACGCCCACACCGGCCGCCCGCTCGTCGGGCCCGAGAATCACGGCACGCGCGGCACCCCGCGCCGCGGCCAGCTCCAGCTGTTTTCTGATGTTGCCCTGCTTCAGCGCGTACTCGACGCCCACGCCCTGGTCGCGAAGGTGGTGCGCAAGATCGAGAATGAACGACAGGTCCTCACCGGCGATCCCCACCAGGAAAACTCCGACGGCTCCGGGCCTGATGGCGCCTTTTTCGCGTTCCTTCAAAAGCTCACCAAGAACGACATCACCCATACCGAAGCCGAGTGCGGGCAGGTCGGCGCCGCCCAGGGCCTTGAGGAGCCCGTCGTACCGGCCGCCGCCGCAGATCGCCCGCAGGGTACGTCCGGTATCGAACAGCTCGAATACGGTGCCCGTGTAGTAGGCGAGACCGCGAACAATGGTCATGTCCACCGTCGCGAAATCGCCCAACCCCATCGCCTTCAAGGCACCGAGCGACTGTTCCAGCGGCTCTCCCGCCTCGGCACCGCCCCGCACCTTCCCCAGTGCTTCCTTCACCGCGTTCCAGTCGCGGAGGGCAGCGATCGAAAACACGCTGGCGATTTCCTGCTTCCCGATTCCCGCCTCCCCGAGCTTCCGTTCGAGCACGTCCATCGGGTCGCGTTCGGCCTTATCGATGGCGGTGAACGCGGCGGGGAGCTGGGCGTCGGTGAGGCCATTGCCGAGGAGCAAGGCCTTGAGCACCCGGCGATCAGAAATTCGGGCCTGAACGTCCTTCGCGGTGAGGCCAAAGGCCCGCATGATGTCGATCGTGGCGGCGATGAGCTCGGCGTCGGCCAATGGCCCCGCCTCGCCGATCAGGTCCATATTCAGCTGGAAGTGTTCTCGAAGCCGGCCCCGTTGCTGCCGCTCGTACCGGAAGAGCTGGGGGATCGAAAACCAGCGAATGGGCTTCTTCAGTGCCTGGGCCCGCGCCCCGACCATGCGGGCCAGCGTGGGGGTCATCTCGGGCCGCAGCGCGACGTCCCGTTCCCCCTTGTCCCGGAAATTGTAGAGCTGACCGACGATCTCATCCCCGCTCTTCTGCGTGTAGAGCTCGAGGGGTTCCAGAGGGGGACCGTCGTACTCCTCGAAGCCGTAACGCGCCGCTACCCCCCGCCAGGTGGCGAAGATGTGATTGCGGAGCGCGAGTTCTTCAGGGTAGAAATCACGGAAGCCGGGAAGCGCTTTCCCTTGCATCACAACAATTTAGCCGACTGGCGCAAAACCGGGCAAGGCGGCGAGCGCATCGCCGACGGTGTGAAAGGAGCCGGTGACGAGCGTTGTCGCGGCACCTTCCTGAACGATCTCCAAGGCGCGCGGGAAGTCGGGCTCGAACACCACGGGCTGTCCGATCACCCGCTCGTCGGCCCACCCTGCCAGGTCGCGGGCCAGCCACCGCTGTTGTGCCGGGACCGTTGGTGCCACGGTGAGAATCAGCCGGTCGACGGCCGGCAGAATCCGCTCGAGCATCGGGCGCCATTCTTTGTCGTTTCTGATCCCCACCAACGCGTGCACTGGGCGCCGGGGGCGGGCTTCCTCGAGCGCCGCCACCAGGATCTCCATCCCGTCCGGATTGTGCGCCACGTCGAAGATCCAGCTGCCCCGCACCTCGAACCGTCCGGGAATAAACGCCTCGGCGAACGAGGCCGGGATATCCGCCCCGGGAAGACCGAACGGCTCTGGAAGCACTCGCAGGGCCGCGCGGGCGACGGCGGCGTTTTGGCGCTGGTGAGGCCCTTTCAGGCCGAGTGCGGAGTGCGGAATGCGGAGTGCGGATTGAGGGACGGCAATGATCGGGTTCGCGCCTCTGAGGGAGGCCTCTTCCTTGAGCACCTGCAGGATGCGGGGATCCTGCTCACCGGTGACAAACGGGACGCCCGGTTTGGCAATTCCGGCCTTCTCCCTGGCGATGCTGACGAGGTCAGGCCCCAGATAGTCCGTGTGTTCGAGGGCGATCTTGCTCACCACGCTGACCAATGGGGTGATCACGTTGGTCGCGTCCAACCGGCCCCCCAGCCCCACTTCGATCACCGCGATGTCGACCCCCCGAGCGGCGAAGTCGGCGAACGCGATGGCCGTGAGACACTCGAAAAAGCTGGCGTCCAGCCGCTCGATGTGAGGCCTGAGGGTCTCCGTCCACTGAGCGAAGGCGTCTTCGGAGATGGGCACGCCATCCACGACGATGCGCTCGGTGGCGGAAACCAGGTGCGGCGAGGTGTACAGCCCGACCTTGAAGCCCCGGGCCCGGAGTTCCGCGGTCAGGAAGGCGCAGGTGCTCCCCTTCCCGTTCGTGCCCCCCACATGGATGGTCGGGTAGTGCCGCTCGGGGTGCCCCAGGAGGTCCAAGAGCCCCTCGGTGGGTCCGAGGCTCCATTTGATCCGGCCGGCTTGTCGCGAGAAGAGGTACGAAGTGGCTTCAGCGAACTTCAGTCTGCGGCCTCCGCCGGGCGCCGGCCGGCCATGTGCCGAAGGAGCTGGGCGGTGGTCTCCCGAAGCTCGCCCCGCGGCACCACTGAGTCCACCATCCCGTGGTCCAGCAGGAATTCAGCCGTCTGAAAGCCCTCGGGGAGATCCTGCCCGATGGTCTGCTTGATGACCCGGGGACCCGCGAACCCGATCACGGCTCCCGGCTCCGCCAGGACGACGTCCCCCTGCATCGCATAGGATGCGGACACGCCGCCGGTCGTGGGGTTGGTCAGAATCGAGACATACGGAATGCGTTTGGCTGCCAGCTCGGCCAGCACCACGGAGGTCTTGGCAAGTTGCATGAGAGAGAGCACTCCCTCCTGCATGCGCGCGCCGCCTGAGGCAGACACCAGAATCAGCGGGACCCGCTTGTCGATGGAGCGGCGGGTGAGCCGGGCAATCTTCTCGCCGACCACCGCGCCCATCGAGCCCCCCATGAACGCGAAATCCATCACGCCCAGGTTGATCGCGATCCCCTCCAGCCGGGCGAACCCGGTCCGGATAGCATCCAGCGGGCCCGCCTTCTTGACGGAAGCTTCGAGCCGGTTGGCGTAGTTCTCGAATTTGAGGGGGTCGGCGGATTTGAGCTTCGTCTCGGTCTCGTGCCACGACCCCTCATCCACGAGGAGGTCGATGTACTCTTGAGCCGGGATCCGACGGTGATGACCGCAGTTGGGGCAGACATTCAAGGCGCGGATGAACTTGTCCTTGATGTCGATATGGCCGCATTCCTCGCACTTCTCCCAGGCATCGGGAGGGATCTCGAGCTTGATGCGCTCGGAAGTCCGGGGTTTGCGCTCCTTCTTGAACCAGGCCATTCACGCCCAGGGTAAATAGGAAGCGGACAAAGTAGGAGACCCCCTCCCGCAACGCCAGTCCTGAGCGTCTAACCTATTGTCCTGGACTGATATACCCCGACTGCCGCGATTCGTACGCCACGCGCAGGCAGATCCCGACTGCGAGGAAGCAGGTGAGCAGGAAGGACCCCCCATACGAGAAAAACGGGAGGGGAATGCCGGTAATGGGCAGGAGGTTCACCGTCATGCCGACGTTCTCGACCACGTGGGTGAAGAGCATGCCGGCGATGCCCAGCACGCAGAGGCTGGTAAAAGGATCCGTGGCCCGGCGGGCGATCCGTATCAGGGCCAGGAGGAGCCACACAAAGAGGATCAACGCCAGCACCACCCCGACGAACCCCAGCTCCTCCCCGACCACTGAGAAAATGAAGTCCGTGTGCTGCGCGGGTAGGAACGCCAGCCGTTTTTGGGTGCCGAGTGTGAAGCCCTTCCCAAGGAGACCCCCCGACCCGATCGCGACCTTCGATTGAATAACGTGCCAGCCGGTGGCTCGTGGGTCCACATCGGGGTTGAGGAAAACGAGGAGCCGGTTCTGCTGGTACGGCGCCAGGTGCCGCCAGAAGGGCAAGGCGATCACCCCCATGGCGAAGTTCCCCAGCATCACGGCCAAGCCTTCCCATACGTAGGGCCGCCAGACGAGGAGCAGGACGAAGAGGAGTACCATCCAGGCGCCCCACGCCACCGTCGAGAATGCCAGTACCAGGCCGATGGCCGGTGACCCCAGCATCACCAGTAGCGAGAGCTTGGTCCCCGACCAGGCCAGCATCGCGAAGAAGATCGCAATGAAGACGATGGCGCTCCCCAAATCGGGCTGGAGCACCACGAGCATGAACGGGAGGCCGAGAATCAGACAGGGGACCACCAGGTCGCGCAGGGTAGCCGGTGGTTCCTTCCGTTCCGCGAGCCACCGTGCCAGCATCAGGATCACCGCGAGCTTGGCCAATTCCGCCGGCTGGCCGAGGCGCACGCCGCCGATCGCAATCCAGGACTTCTCGCTGGCCGCCGTTCCGGCACCCCGTCCGATCACCAGCGTCAGCATCAAGACGAATGCGATGGCCCCGTAGACGTAGGGCGTGGCCCATTCGAGCATCCGCGGGCTCAACCGGAACGTGAACGCCGCCGCGCCGAACCCCAGTGCCAGCCACAGGACCTGCTTGTGCCAGATGGTCGCCGCGACGGTCGGGACGTCGGTCTGGCCCGCGGAGTACAGCGTCGCGAGCCCATACGCGGAGAGGAGGAGCGTGACCGCGAGGAGTGAGCGATCGAGGCCCTGGGACCTACCGGCCATGGGGCGTCGAGTCGGGCTTCAGTCCCGAATCAGGCTTGGCCGTCGTATCGAACGGCGTCGGCTCGGCACCGGGGGGCAAGGTCCGCACTTCATGCGGCGCCGAGTCGGCGGGGAGCCGGAAGTTGACATTGTTGACGAACGAGGAGTCGACCCCGAGGTAGC
>DASQIZ010000079.1:0-7377 GCA_035631315.1 Gemmatimonadales bacterium | reverse complement strand
TCGGCCCCGTTTCCGAAGACCGGCTCGCGATCCTCCGGAAGGTGGACGCCATCTACATCGAAGAGATCCGTGCGGCGGGCCTCTATGATCAGATCTGGCAGGCCTTCGCGGTGCTGCTCCCGGTCAAGTCCGTCGGTGTCATGGGCGATGGCCGGACCTACGATCACGTCGTGGCGTTGCGCGCGGTCACCAGCCGGGACGGGATGACCGCGGATTGGTACCCGTTCCCCTATGACACGTTGGCGCGCATCTCGAGCCGGGTGATCAACGAGGTGCGAGGCGTAAACCGTGTCGCATACGACGTCAGCTCCAAGCCTCCCGCCACCATCGAGTGGGAGTAACGGAATGGCGGATTGGCGATTGCGGATTTCGGATTGCTGGAACGGGGAATCCGCAATTCGCAATCCGAAATCCGAAGTAGGTCAGATTTTCTTCTCCTCCAGGAGCTGCAGGAATTCCTGCGGAGTGTTGAGCTTCGCCAGCCGCTCGGGGACGTCCGTCTCTTTCGCGAACTGGGCGATTTTGCCGAGCACGGGGAGATACTGGTTGGAAACCTCGAGCGGCGGCGCGACGATCAGGAAGAAGTAGTGCACGGGCTTGTCGTCGATCGCCTTGAAATCCACCCCTTCGAGTTTCCGTCCGAACGCCACGCGCAGTTTCGACACCACCAGGGACCGGCAATGGGGAATGGCGATGTTCTGCCCGATGCCGGTCGACCCCAGCGTCTCGCGACGCTTCAACATCTTGAAGAGCGTCGCGTCTTCCTTCTCCTCGAGATGGAGCAGGCCGACGAGCTCCTTCAGGACATCGTCTTTGTCCGTCGCGGCGATGTGCAGATTGATGGCGTCTTCGGCGAAGAACTCACGCAGATGCACGGGGCGCTCACTCCGTTTTCAAGCACGTAACGACTGGATTGGGACCGGAACGTAGCCGCGAGTTGCTCGACGTGCAACCTCCCATTACGTTGCAGGATATGGACTTCCCGTACCCGACCGGGCACGCCGTCCCTCTGTACCTGGCGCCGATGGCAGGCGTCTCCGAAGGACCGTTCCGGCAGATCTGCCGGCGCTTCGGGGCGGACGTCGTGGTGTCCGAGTTCATCTCGTCGGTCGGGATTTCCCTGGGGATCGAGCGGGTCCTGGCCGACATGCGGTTCGAGCCGGTCGAGCGGCCCATCGGCATCCAGCTCTACGGGGCCGACGCCAACGTCATGGCGCGCGCCGCCGGGATGGTCACGGAGCTGTTCCAGCCAGACTTCCTCGACATCAACTTCGGCTGCCCGGTCAAGAAGGTGGTCCGCAACAACGGCGGCTCCGGGTGCCTCAAGGACATGTCGCTGGTGGGGGGCATCATCAAGGCCGTGAAGGGCGCGACGCACCTGCCGGTGACGGTGAAGATCCGGAGCGGATGGGATGAGGCCCAACGCGACCCCGTCAGCATCGCGCTCCACTGCCAGGAGGCAGGCGCCCTCGCGCTCGCCCTCCATGCCCGCACGCGGACCCAGATGTACACGGGGAAGGCCAACTGGGACGAGATCGCCCGGGTGGTTGAGGCTCTGGACATCCCGGTGATCGGCAACGGGGACATCGAGACGGCCGAGGACATCCTGGCGATGCACCGGCACACCAACTGTGCCGGCATCATGATCGCGCGGGGGAGCTTCGGCAATCCATGGATCTTCGAGCGCGGTCATGCGCTGCTCGAGGGTCGGGTGCCGCCGCCGGCGCCGACCACCGAAGAGCGGTTCGCCGTGGCGCTCGAGCACGCCAAGCTCGCCCTGCATCTGCAGGGAGACACCCGGAAGACCGCGCTCGAGTTCCGGAAGCACCTGGGGTGGTATACGAAGGGGCTTCGTGGGGCTGCCGAGCTACGTCAGCGGTTGTTTGCCATCGAGTCGATGCAGGAGGCGGAACGCCTCTTCGCGCAATACTTGTCGGAGAATGAGGTACAGGTAGCCGCGTGAACTTGAAGGACGTAGACGGACTCATCGAGCGGCTGGCGTTCGCTTCGATCGATCACCTCCGGCCCCACACGCAGGGGCATCAGGAGGTGATTCTGTGTCAGGGGAAGACTCCTGAGCAGACGGTCGGGATTGCCGAGCGTCTCGTGGAAAAGGGCGGAAGCTTCCTGGCCACGCGCGCTGAGCCGGCCCATCGCGAAGCGCTGGGGAAGCGCTTTCCCAACGCCCTCGTGAATGAGCTGGGGCGCGTGATCTATCAAGCCTCCGATCCGGAGCCGGCGCCGACGGGGCGGGGGACGGTGCTCATCGTGACGGCCGGCACCGGTGATCTGCCGGTGGCCGAGGAAGCGGCGGTCACGGCGCGCGCGTTCGGCAACAGGGTCGAGCGTCTCACCGACGTAGGCGTGGCCGGGATCCACCGGATCCTCACGCAGACGGAAATGCTCCGGAACGCTTCCGTGATCATCGTAGTCGCCGGGATGGAAGGTGCCTTGCCATCGGTGGTTGGCGGCCTGGTCAAGTGTCCCGTCATCGCAGTGCCCACCAGCATCGGCTACGGCGCGTCGTTCGGCGGGGTCGCCGCGCTGCTCGGCATGCTGAACTCCTGCGCCTCGGGTGTCACCGTGGTCAACATCGACAACGGCTTCGGGGCGGCCGCCGCGGCGAGCCGCATCAACCACACGTGAACCAGAAGGTCCGCTGGCTCGGGCGCGCACTCGTCGTGCTCGGTCTCGCGGTCGTCGTCTTCTCCATTCTCCACGCGTTTCACTGGGCCCTGATCGGCGGGGTCGGCGGCACCCTCGTAGGTGTGGGCATGCTGCTGTCGGCCGCGGAGCGCGGGTGGCGCAGCGAATCGGCGGTGGCGGGCGCGCCGATCGCGGACTTCGATCACCTCACCGATCTCGTACGCCGGGCGCATCAGGCGCGCGGTTCGTGGATTGTCGGGACCCGGGAAGGGGACCTCACGGCGGGTGATGGGGAGCTCGACGAGCACGAGCAGCAGCGGGGCTACGCGCTCGCGCAGCTCGCCGCCGTCAATGAGCGGCCGCATGTCTCGCGCGAGGGGGACGGCACCTACGTCGCGGTCGGGGCGTTTCCGTACGGAGCGGCGGTGTTGTTGCGCGCGGGGAAGGGTGGCGTCGAGGTCACCGACGCGGTCACCGAGGATCTGCAGCGCATTGTGGCCTCGCTCGCTCAGGTGGAGTCGGACTGGGCACAGGGAGACCGCGTGGCACGCCAGCTCGCGGCTCTCACGGCGCCCGGCCAGACGATGGACGCCGTGGCCACCTCGGCGGCACGCCTGACCGAGCAGATCGCGGGGCAGGGTGCGGTCGTCGCCATTCAGGACTCGGGGACGCGGGCACTTCGCGTACGCGGTGTTTCTCCCAACGCGGATGCCCGGCTCCAGTTCCTGGTGGTGCCGGAGGGATGTCCTGCGGGGCGGGCCGTGGCGACCGGTCTCTACGTCGTCGGCAGTGAGGGTGAGGACGTTTTGGGGCCTGGGATGCCCGAGCGACGTCAGCGTGACCGCATGGGAACGGCATTCCCGTTGATGGACGGGGGACAGGCGATTGGGGCGCTGGTGGTGATTGGTGCGCCTCTCGGTGCCGGGACGCCCAAGGCGGAGCAGATCAACCGGCTGGTCGCCGAGCTGGGATCGCGGGTGGGAGCAGCGCGTGCGGTGCACGAGGCGCAGGAGCGCGCCGTCAAGGACGCCCTGACCGGCCTTCACAACCGCCGGGAGTTCGAGCGCCGCTTCGACAACTACAAAATCGACTCGGTGAGCCGTCCTGCCGCGCTGATCTACATGGACATCGATCACTTCAAGCGGCTGAACGACACCCTTGGGCATCCGGCGGGGGACGCGGCGCTCGTGCATGTGTCGCGTATTCTGGAGCGTGAGACTCGTGGAGCGGACTTGGTGGCGCGGATTGGCGGCGAGGAGTTCGCGGTGTGGCTGCCGGAGACCACGCTTTCCAAGGCGATGGATATCGCGGAGCGCATGCGGCGGGCGGTGGAGAATGGTGGCTGGCAGTGGAGCGGTCAGGAGCAGCGCGTAACCGTCTCGTGCGGCGTCTCGGCCTGTCCCGAGAGCTCGCGGAGTCTCGAGAATCTCCGGTCCCTGGCGGATGCCGCGCTCTACCGTGCCAAAGAGGCAGGGCGGAACCGGGTTGAAAAGGCGACCGTGTCCAAATAGGTTCGGGTTTGTGGGGGGCGACAGGTTTCGACGGGTTCTGTGAGGGTGTCGCTGCGTGCCCAGGTTCTCAGTCACCTGGTAAATCAACTGGGAAATTCACAACTGCCAATTCAAACCTGGCACTGGCTGCGTAAGCTTCGGCTTCACGCACCTGCGTGAGTGGCAGCCCGCCTGAGGCGGCGCTCACGTATCGCAAAGTCGGGCTGGCGTGATTTCGGGCCTCAAGAAATCGCGTAAGAGTTGTTAGGGGCTTGTCGCTGCTCGGGCCGGCGAGGCGCCGGGGCAGGGAGACTCCATAAGCGTCGCCTACGCACGTAGGAGTGGCATCGGAGCGAAGCTCGGACCGGGGTTCGATTCCCCGCGCCTCCATGTGAGACGGGAAGTGGGAACGGGGAAACGGGGAACGTGCCGAAAGGCCGGTTCCCGTTTTTCGTCCCAAATACTACTAAAGACCTAGTTGACAAATCCGCTCGTAGCACCCATTATCTACTATCACTCTAGTAGCGAGGCAGTATGCGGGGCGCGTTTACCAGGCGGGAGCTCGACGTGATGACGGTCCTCTGGGACCAGGAATCCGCGACCGTCAGTGAGGTCCGGTCGAAGCTCAAGGACAAGCTGGCCTATACGACGGTGCTCACCGTCCTCCGGATCCTCGAGCAGAAGGGCTACGTGAAGCACGAGGAGGACGGACGGGCTCACCGGTATGTCCCGCTCGTCAAGCGCGAAAGCGCGGGCACCTCGGCGCTCAAGCGGCTCGTCGACACGGTCTTCAAGGGCTCGCCCGAGCTCCTCATGACGCAGTTGGTCTCGGAACATGATCTCAGTCAGGCCGAGATCAAGCGGTTGCGGAAGTTGCTCGAGGAGCGGTTGCGGGAGGCGAAGCCATGATCGCCACCTGGATGCTGTACGGCACCGTCATCGCGGTGCTTGCGGGACTGGGTGCCATGGCGCTCGAGCGGGGCGCTCGGCTTCTCGGCAGGGCAGGGCGCTGGTGTTGGGTTGGGGCGATGGTGGTTACCCTGGCCCTACCGGTCGCGGCATGGTATCGCCCGCAGGCCCTGCAGCCCATGCCAGTCCGAATTCAGATGCCCAACGGTGTGGTCGAGGCGGCCGAGCCAGTCAGCATCACCGCGCCCGCCATCCGGTATCGGACCGGCCACCAGTGGACCTGGTCAGACCTCGACAAACCCCTGGTCGTGGGATGGGGACTGGCTTCCCTGGGATTGCTGGCCTGGTTTGCGACGGGATCGGTGAGGCTCGCGCGGATGCGGCGGGCGTGGAAGTCCCGGGATGGCCTCCTGGTCTCGGATGACGTGGGTCCCGCTGTGGTGGGATTTTTCGATTGCAAGGTCGTCGTGCCTCAATGGTCACTCGACCTCACGTCGGCGCAACGGGATCTCCTGCTCGCGCACGAAGCCGAGCACCTGATGTCGCACGACGCGCGCCTCCTGATTCTTTGTGCCGGTCTGCTCGCCCTCGTCCCCTGGAATCTCGGGCTCTGGTGGCAATTCCGGCGTCTCCGTCTCGCCATCGAGCTGGATTGCGATCAGCGGGTGCTGCGTCGCCGTCCGGATCCCGCGACCTATGGCCGCCTGCTGCTCGAGGTCGCATCCCGGGCGGCGCGGAGTCTGGTGCCGGTCGCTGCCTTTCACGAGCCGATGTCATCGCTGGAGCGCCGCATTCGGGCGCTGACCGGGCTCCGGCCACGGCGCCCAGTGCTATGGGCGTTCGCGACGGTTCTCGCCTCGGGGGCTGCCATCTTCGCGGCCTGCGAAGCTCCCAGTCCGACGGCGCCCACGGCGAAGAAGGAATCGTTCTCGTACCAGACCCGGGAAGAGCAGGGCAAGATCACGAGCACGTTCATTGCCGACTCAGTGCGACGATACTTTGGGGCGGCCGCGACCAAGGGGTCAGTCTACCTCTGGTTCATCGTGAGTCCGGACAGCCACGTCGTCCGCTACGGTACGACACCTCGGAGGGCCGGGGACGAAGTCATCAGGTCGCAGGCAGCAGACTCGGTGGTGCCTGGGTTCGGATTCCCCAAGATGCAGTCCGTTACCCTGGTAGGGGAAAACGCCATTTCCCCGGGAAGTCAGCCGGTATTCTGGGCGGTTCTGCGGGATCCGAACCGTCCATTTCAGCCTTTGGCGGATGCGTCCGTCCTCGCACAGGTGCCATGGGTGCTGGAAGCCATGCAGAAGTACCACCCTGATCTGTTGGCCGCGACAAGTGGGTCATCGCGGGAAGTGTGGTTCATCGCCGATGCTGGGCATAACGTCTATCAGACGAAGGTGGTCACACCGCGCTTAGTTGCGGGTACGTCCCTCGTCTCGATCCACGGCCTGAATGAAGTGTTCCCGGGCCTTTGGGGGGGAGTGATCACGAGCATCACGCCCGCCGCGACGCGGGGGTGGGCTCGCGACCACGTCAACGTGGTGTGGGTGACTCTCCAGAGCACGCACCCCATACGTGGTCACGGAATGGTCGAGTCATCGGGTGGCCATTCGGACACGGTTCAAGCTTCGGGTCAACAGTGGCTGTGGAGCTCGGAAGGGACTCCCACGTCTCTCCTCCTGCCGTCGCGCGAGGAAATGATGGAGAAGGGGACGGTGGTGGTTGCGGACAAGTACCCTCAGTACCTGCACAGCATCGCCAATCCACCGGTCACGATCTGGGTCTTGGAAGCGCCAGACGGCACCATCCTCTCGACCCACGTTTCCAAAGCGTACACCCGGGTTGTGGGTGCCGAGATGGCGGCGGAGCTCCCGGCCTATCAACAGTTCCGGCCAGGCGAGTGGATGTCGTGGCTGCCACTCAATGACCAACGCACCGATGTGCGGGTGGTGTGGGTGCACTCGAACAGAGGGAAGCAGCCATGATCGCCACATGGATGCTGGCTCCTCGATGCCGGCGCGACTGACGTCGCGGCTCGGCATGAGCCCGTAAACGGGCCTTCTTGACAGGTCGCGTCGCGACCCACGCCGAGCCGCGCGTTTACGCGCGCTGGCATCCTAGGAACAGGTTTCCAATCTCGGGTTGCGCCCAGCAGATTGGGCGCGATCTCGGGTTTGGGAACCCCTTCCCAATCTCGCGCTGAAACCCATCAGGCCGTAGCTTCGTACCGCGCTGAACACTCTTTTCATCCCCCTTGGAGGCCTGATGGGCGCGTTTCTCGATGTATTCCGAGTCCTGTACGAGCCGGGAGCCGTGTTCGGGCGGG
>DASQIZ010000078.1:0-3159 GCA_035631315.1 Gemmatimonadales bacterium | reverse complement strand
GTCGAGCGTGCCGACAGCCGCGATGCGCGAGCCCTCAACGGCTACTGCCTCGGCTCTTGGCGCCGCCGGGTCCATCGTGCGAATCACACCGCCCGCGAAGACGAGCCGTTCGCCAGTGCTCATAACGGCACGGCGCGCCGCGGCGTCTGGCTCTCCGAACTGCTACAGCCCGCAGCCAACGAGCCCACGGTTCCATCCCCGTCCCCAGCGAGGAAACGACGGCGTGTGAGGCGCAAGGAAGGGCTGGAGAGCACTCCCGCGCCGGATCCCATCGCCACACCTCCGACTGATCATCGCAGTTCCACCGGTCCCGCCGTAGATAGGGGCGCCGGGAATTGGAGGGCCGCTATGGCGCGAGCGGCACTCCGGCTGGGATCTGCTGGGTTATGCAACCGATTCCGCCGCCGCCAAAAGCCTGCATGTCGGTCGGCGCTCCTACGACCTCGCGGCCGGGGAAGAGCTCCTGGAGTATGCCGTAGGCCTTGTCGTCGTCTGGGACCCCCAGCTCAGGCGCGATTATCCCGCCGTTCACCGGATAAAAATTGGTGTAAGGAGCCGCGTACCGCTTTCCGTCGATCTCCCGCGTGTAGGACAGGTACGGCATCTCGACTATCTCGAGTCTGCGCCCCGCCGCGTCGGTCGCCGCTTCGAGCCTCGCGCGGTTCTGACGGGCTAGCTCCCAATTGGGATTGTCCTTGCCGGGCGCGACCTGGAACAGCACAAGCCCCGGGCGGATGAACTGAACGACGTTGTCCGAGTGACCGTCCGTGCCGAACTCGCCCATATCCTCGGCCAGCCCGTACGGCAGCCAGATCACCTTCCGCACGCCCAGATATTCCCCAAGCACCCGCTCGACGTCTGCGCGGCTGATTCCGGGGTTCCGGTTCGGGTTCAGCAGGACCGACTCGGTGGTGATGAGTGTCCCCTCCCCGTCGACGGTGATCCCTCCGCCCTCGGCGATCAGCGGGGCGACGTACCGGCGCACGTGGAAGCGCTCGGCGAGATGCTCGCCCACTGCGGCGTCCTTGTCGTAGGGGAGGAACTTCTCGCCCCAGGAGTTGAAGCCAAAGTCGACCATCGCCACCCCGCCGCGGCCGTCCACGACGAAGATAGGCCCGTTGTCACGTATCCAGCTGTCATCGATGGGGATCTCGAGAACGTCGACGTTGTCGGTTGCGCAGCGCTCCACGACCTCCCCGGCCGCCCCCGGGTTCGTGATCACGGTGACCGGCTCGAACCGGGCGATAGCCCGCACGACCTCCGCATACTCCAGCTTGGTATCGTCCATGTGCCCGCCCCAAAAGCTCCCGCGCGCGGGCCAGGAGACGAGCGTGCGATCGTGGTCCGTCCAGCGGGCGGGCATGAACAGCCGGTCCTGCCCGGGGGTTCTCTCAGCTGTCACGGGAACCTTCTATTAGATTTGGAATCTAGATTTAGAATCTAACCGGGATAGGGAGGACCATGTCAAGCCCGGATCGACCTGACGGCGCGCATCCCGATCTACGCCGCGTACCCCGGCGAAGGGCCCCGCGAGGCGAGGCCGCACGCAGGCGGGCGATGGAGGCCGCGATCGATGCAGTCGCGGAGCTCGGAGGAGACCGCGTTCGCATGGTCGACATCGCCGCCCGCGCCGGCATGAGCACGGGCCACATCCTTTATTTCTTCGGTCGGAAGGACGCGCTGCTCCTTGAGGCTCTGCGGTGGAGCGAGCAGGACCTGGCCGAGCGGCTGCGGGCCGCGCTCTCGACCCTCCGGTCGCCGCGCCGCAAGCTCGCCCGCTTCGTTGAGTCCTACCTTCCCACGGGCACCTCCGACCCCCGATGGATCCTGTGGACCCAGGTCTTTGCCAATCCCCCCGGGGACGAGCCGAGCAGGCAGATGCTGGACTCGTTCGACCGGGCCTGGGAGGCCGAGCTGGGCGAAATCGTCCGGGACGGGGTCGGGAAGGGGAAGTTCGTGCCCGTCGATGTGGATCAGTTCGTGGTCCGCTCGCGCCTGCTGATGGACGGCCTGTCGGTCGAGGTCCTGATGGGATCGCTGCGGCTGACCCGAGAGCGGGCCATCGCCTTCGCGCTCACAGCGATGGACCGGGACCTGTGCCCCGAGCCCCAAGAGACAGAACGCTGACAGCCACGCGGCCGGTCAGGCTGCACCGGAGCGCGAACCGCCTGTACCGGAGCGCGAACCGCACCCCGGACGCGACGTCTGTTGCTTCCCAGTCCCAGTCGAAGCACCCCACCCCGGCCGACCTGAAGCAGCCCAACGCGCTAATGGAGATGAGTCGGCGATTGCGTCGTCGCTCATCGGCAGCCTGCCTGCGCATAGAACCGGAGCGGGCCGCCGGGCGGCATCCCCTCGGCTGGGTACACCATCCTTGAAACCAGCCGCGGCCGGGCGTTCCTCAACGCCATGGTCCATGTAGGCCGCGCCGGCATGAACCGAAAATTCCAAAGCGCCGAGGCACCCCCGCGACTGCGCCGCCGACGGCGCCTACAGCGCCGGCGCGTGAGCTCTCATTCAGCCACCCGCTGCTGGCCGAGTCAAGATCCGCCAGGCAACGCCGCTCCGCTACTCCCAGCGCTGACTCCGATGCTCAGCCCAGCGCACATTCCATCAACGCTGCCCACGACCGTTAACACAACTGGTGCGCCAGCACGACGCATCAACGCCGTTGCGATCGTCTAGTGCTCCGGCTGTGCGCCTGTCTTCGCAATACAGAAAGGTTGATCTGTACTTCAGCAACGCAGATACCTACTAACTTAGTAGGTATCCATATTCGGCGTTATACGGGTGATCGAAGATCACCCAAGCCCTTCGGGCGTATAACGGCTGATACACGGGTGATCATTACTCGGTCGCCAAGAAGATAAGCGGCAATGATCACCCGTGTATCACGCGATATGCGCGGCTGCTCGACATTGAGCAGCCTGCCTCAACCTCGTGCCGAACTGAATGTTCGGTGCGCCTCGGGAAATGTGGGACCGCGACGCAGCCTCAGATGATCGGTCACTGAGCCCGGGTGGCGAGAATCGTCTGCTCGGCTTTCGTGATCTTCGTGCCTGTTATCACCGTCTGCTGCCTCCATCGCCCGCGCCTTGGGGATCACGTGCGCCCTGGCCGGAAGAGGTACGAGAGGGGGGGTACGTGCGATCGCCGGTG
>DASQIZ010000077.1:0-6471 GCA_035631315.1 Gemmatimonadales bacterium | reverse complement strand
TTCGAAAAGCGGTACCCGAGCGCGATCGAAGCAGCAATGTCTGGGTAGCCGGGTTTACGCTCGACCGCGCTGCCACGGCCGGAGGATAGCAGCGCGCGCACACTCGACCATGTCCCGGGCCGGGGTGCGGCGGTGAGGTTCCGATCCGCCGGTATCGCTACGAGACGCTCCGCCAGATCGGCTGGCCCCTCGGGGGAGAGTGGGTGCGGATGGTTCCGATCATCGGGACGGCCAAATGACGAGATCGTCACTCCACGGGAAATCTATTCGCGCTTGCCCAAGCGTCCTTCCTGCTCGCTGAGCCACTGTTCCCCGAGTGTTCCCGCCGGTGCACTGAATCGCTTGAGTACATCCAACGCGTGCCGAATCGTGTTCACGAGTCCCTCTTCGAGCGCGGCCACGAGGATGCCGTACGCGATCCGGTCGGCGGCATCGGCGGATGATTCGCCATCCGGGACGGCCGGGATTCGAGGAGGAGTTCGCTGACCTTCTGGAGAAGGAGCACTGCGCCGTCGGCGGGTTCCGTCATGAGTTCTACCTTGGCCTCCCGCCGTGCGCCTTCATGGCGGCCGGCAGAGTAACAGAGCGGAAGGACTCAAACCGAGAATACGAACCCCAGCCCTTGCTCTGGCCGGCTGTAAAGGCACGCACACGACCGACCGACGAGTGGCGCCAGGACCTCCCTGTCCCCTGGCGTGACCCCTATGACCGTATTCTTGACCATGCGAGTCTCGGCCGGTTAGTCTCGGTCCACGATTCCGACCTTCTGCCACCCCGGCCGCTGGGAGGCTCCGGCATGAGGTGTCCCCGGTGCCAGCGAAAGAGTGACGCGGCCGCAGAATTCTGCGCGCAGTGTGGGACGCCGCTCCGCCGGGCGGAGAAGAGCGCCGAGCCAGATCCGTCGTATGCGGACTTGCGGCGTTCGCTGAGCGAATCCCTAGAGCAGCAGACGGCGACAGCGGACATTCTGAGCGTCATCAGTAGCTCGCCCACAGATCTGCAGCCGGTCTTCGACGCCATCGCGGCCAGCGCCACGCGATTGTGTGATGGCGTCTACAGCGTGGTGTTTCGTTATGACGGTGAGCTCATCACGGTCGCCGCCGACAATGGTCGGTCGGCAGAAACGTCGGCGGTCATCCGAAGCGCCTATCCGGCACCACCTGGACGAGGCACCGTTGCCGGCCGCGCGCTTCTTGAACGCCGCGTCATCGCGATGACCGATGCTCAGGACAGCCGCGAGAACCCGGACGGCGCCGAGCGGGCTCGGGCGCTGGGTTATCGTGCGGGCCTTTCCGTCCCCATGATGCGCGGCGAAGTAGCGATCGGCGCCATCAACGTCGTGCGAGTGGAGGCGATGCCGTTCAGCCATGCGCAGATCGAGCTCCTGAAGACCTTCGCCGACCAGGCCGTCATCGCGATCGAGAACGTGCGGTTGTTCACCGAGCTGGGCGTGCGCAACCGGGAGCTGACCGACAGCCTCACTCAGCAGACGGCCACCGGGGATATCCTGCGCGTGATTAGCGGCTCGCCCACGGACATCCAGCCCGTACTCGAAGCGGTCACCACGAGCGCGGCCCGCCTCTGCGAAGCGCCCGACGTCGCCATCTTCCTCGTGGATGGCCGGGAATTGCGGCTGGCCACTCACTTGGGTCCCATCGCCCTCGGACCGGTCGGCGAGTTCACAGTTCCCTTGGTCCGCGGCTCTCTCACGGGCCGCGCCACCCTCGAGCGGCGCACCGTTCAGCTCGCCGATCACCAGGCCGAAGAGGCTGAGTACCCCGAGGGTACCGCGGTGGCAAGACGGCTCGGTGTCCACACGATGCTCGCCGTACCGCTGCTGCGCTCGGGGGAGGCGACCGGGGTGATCGCTCTCCGGCGTACCGAAGTCCGCCTGTTCACCGATCAACAGGTCGCGCTGCTCCAGACGTTCGCCGACCAAGCGGTCATCGCGATCGAGAACGTGCGGCTGTTCACGGAACTGGAGGCACGCAATCGGGATCTGACGGCGACCAGCGAAATCCTCCAGACGATCTCCCGCTCGCCGACGGATGTACAGCCCGTGTTCGATACCATCCTGGCTAGCGCTCTCCGCTTAATGAGGTTACACGCGGGCACGCTGACACGGGTAACGGGCGACTACCTCGATCTCGCGGCATTCAAGACCATCGACAATGAGGGTGAGGCGACCCTGAGAACGCGCTTCCCACTGTCACTCCAATCTACGGGGGCGCACGCGACGACCATTCGGGATCGTGCACCTATCAATATCGCCGACGCTCAGACGGGTCCCGAAGTCTCAGAAATCGGGCGTGCTATCGCTCGCGCAGCGGGCTATCAAAGCATGCTGGTCGTACCGTTGCTTCAGCACGACGAGGCGATCGGGACGATCGCAGTGACCCGGCGCGAGCCCGGTGGATTCAGCGACGACGAGATCGCCTTGCTCCAGACCTTCGCGGATCAGGCGGTGATTGCCATCGAGAACGTGCGCCTGTTCAAAGAGCTGGAGGCGCGGACCGCTGAGCTGACGCAATCGGTCGAGAAGCTCACGGCGCTTGGGGAGATCAGCCAGGCGGTGAACTCGACACTGGACGTCGAGACGGTGCTGGACACGATTGTCGCCCGTGCCACTCAGCTCGCAGGCGCGGACGGCTGCGCGATCTCCGAGTATGACGACGCCACTGAGGTCTTTCACGTGCGGGCCACGCACGGGATCGACGCGGCGCTGATCGGGACGCTCCGGGCAATGCCGCTCCGCAAGGGGGAAGGGGCGATGGGCCGCGCGGCCGAGACGCGCGAGCCTGCCCAGATCGCGGACATCGCAGTGCCCGGAGCGTACCAGAAGCACTTCGCCGTTTCCCACGATGAGAGCCGCTATGCCCTCCGCGACGTGCTCATCGGGGCCGGGTTCCGGGCGATCTTGTCTGTACCCCTGCTCCGGGAGGAGCAGATCATCGGCAGCCTGTCGTTGACCCGGAAGTCACCCGGCGAGTTTCCGATTGAGGTCATCGAGGTCCTGAAGACCTTTGCCACCCAGTCGGCCCTCGCCATTCAGAACGCCCGGCTCTTCCGGGAGATCGCGGACAAGGGCGCCGAGCTTGAGGCCGCCAGCCGGCACAAGAGCGAGTTCCTCGCCAATATGTCCCACGAGCTGCGCACGCCGCTCAATGCCATCATCGGATTCTCGGAAGTGCTGTCCGAGCGGATGTTCGGCGAGCTCAACGAGAAGCAGGAGGAGTACCTCAAGGACATCTACTCATCCGGTCAGCACCTGCTCTCCCTGATCAACGACATTCTCGATCTGTCCAAGATCGAAGCGGGACGGATGGAGCTAGAGGTGACCGACTTCGACCTGCCATCCTCGATCGACAACGCCCTGATCCTCGTGCGGGAGCGGGCGAGCCGGCGCGGGATCAGGCTGGGCAGTGCGATCGACGAGCGCGTGGGCATGATCCGGGGCGACGAACGGAAGGTGAAGCAGGTCCTCTTGAACCTGCTCTCCAACGCCCTCAAGTTCACGCCCGAGGGCGGCCGGATCGACGTGCGCGCCGCGATCAACGACGGCATGGCCGAGATCTCCGTCGCCGATACGGGCGTGGGCATCGCCCCGGAGGATCAGGAGGCGATCTTCGAGGAGTTCCGGCAAGTGGGGACGGCGGACAAGAAGGTCGAGGGGACGGGGCTCGGACTAGCACTGTCCCGGAAGTTCATTGAGCTACATGGGGGACGGATCTGGGTGGAGAGTCAACCGGGTAAGGGCTCGACGTTCTCCTTCACGTTGCCTGCGAGCTGATAGGGCGGCGAGCGATAGCCGGTCTTCGCTGCTGCCGCAGGATCGAGGCCGTGGACAGTCGCTTTCTCGGCGTCGCCGCGAGTGGAAGCTCGGGTTGATCGTTACTACGTGCTGGTGGGTCGCTTGGCCGCCTCCTCACTGGACGGCGCGACGAGGGCACGATGAGGCTCTGCGGATCGGACCGGCGTGTGCGCTCGCATGCCGCTAACGGGTCGTGGTCGTCGGAATGGAGGAGGGATCGACCCGTCGCAAGAAAACTGGGCGACCCCCCGTCCGACCGCTCATTTCGTCTCCGCTGATCGTCATGTCCAACTCCTTACTGCCCCGCACAAGTCGGCAGTGGAAAGCATCACCAGAGACGGTGCCCTCGATAGGCCCGCTGGACTCGAATGAATCCGGTCTGATGCGGAAAGACCCCTTGACCCGTGATCCATTCTGTTCGAGCACGAGCCAGATTTCGTCGCTCGAGTTCCCTCCGCCGCTTGCTCCAGACACGGTCCCATACCACGTCCCCGTCACGTCCGCCGTCACTAGCGTCCGGTCGATCCAGTCCTTCTGCACGCAGCTCCCGAGCACAAGCACCGTCGCGACGAAGGCCCACACGGTTCTCATCGGTTGGGTCCGGCGGATGGGGGCTATCGGCGACGCAACGTGATCGTGACCGGTCCCCAGTTCTGGAGCGTGCCCGGACCGGTCATGTCGTCTCCACTGACCTGCAGCTCTCCCGTGAACGCTCCCCTCTGGTCGCGAAATCTCAGGGTGTCGCCGCTGACCGTGCCCTGGACGGTGCCATTGTTTTGTCCTCCGGTCGCAGGAAGCCTGGACGTCCCGACCACCTTGGCCCCCTTTTGCTCGAGGGTAAGGGCGAGCCCGCCGCCACCAGGCCCCGTCGAACTGTGGATGTCTCCCTCCCACACGCCGGTCACATCGACGGTCACCAGCGTCTGGTCGATCCAATCCTTCTGCGCACAGCTGCTCACGAACACGACGGCTACCGCGATGGCAACCCATGCTGCTCTCATGCGTCCGTCTCCTCGGCGGGACAGTACCGCATCGGACGGAACTGCACCAGAGGGGCGGGACCCCCTCCAGTGCTGCACGATCGTTCTGAACTCGAGAGGGAGTTCGCTGACCCGCTGGAGGAGGGTTCCCTCACCGTTTCGCCCCGGCCTCCGGCATATTGATCACCAACTCTCGACCTGCGCTACACCTAACGACCTGTAGCACTCTGGCCCGGAAGGTCGCAGCCCAACCTACCAAGTGTAGGGGCATCTACGCGATCGACCACCCGCAGCGGCCGACGCCCGATGTGTGGGAGCCACGAACGGCGACATCCTGCCAGCTGAAAAGGTGGCCCTTGTGACCGCGTCCTTGACCATACAAGTCCCGGGCGGTTAGTCTCGGCCCACCGTTCCGACCCTTCACCGCCCTGGCCGCTGGGAGGCTTCGGCATGATGTGTCCCCGGTGCCAGCACGAGAATCGCGCCGGTACGAAGTTCTGCGAAGAATGTGGCGCCTCTCTTACCCCAAGCGTCGACAGCCGGCGCAAAGCGAGCGCCAACCCCATTCTCAACGCGATCGCAAAAACGGCGGCCCGCCTCTGCGAGGCGCGCGACGCGCAGATCTTCCTCGCCGAAGGCGGGACGCTGCGCCTTGTCGCCCAGTACGGTGCGCACCCCACCACGTTCGGACTCGACGAGCCGCATCCTCTAAACACCGGCACACCACACGGACAAGCAGTGCTGGAGCGACGCGTCCTCCACGTCCGTGACATGAAGGTGGCGGTGCGAACCCGGTATCCCGAGATGCAATCGAGACAACGGACCATCGGGTTACGAACCCTGCTCGCCGCGCCGCTCCTCTCCAATGGCACGGCGATTGGCGTCATCAGGGTTCGTCGCTGGCAGGTCCGCCCCTTCACGGCCAAGCAGATCGCGCTCCTCCAGACCTTCGCTGATCAGGCCGTCATCGCCATCGAGAACGTGCGCCTGTTCACGGAGGTGCAGGAAAAGAATCTGGCGTTGACGGCAGCCCACAGCCAGGTAACCGAAGCGCTGGAACGGCAAACAGCGACGAGCGAGATCCTCCGGGTCATCTCCGGTTCGCCGACCAATCTGCAACCGATTCTTGACGCAGTTGCGGAGCGAGCGGCCAGACTTTGCAGCGCCGATGACGTCAAGATCCACCTCGTCCATGGCGACACGCTGCTATTGGCGGCCCGGCTTGGACCAATTCCTTCCGTCGAAACAAGACCGATCGTCCCGACGAGGCATATCGGTCGAGCGGTGCTCGAATGTCGGACGATCCACGTCCATGACATGCAGCTCGCCCTGGACGAGTTCCCGGATGCGGCGTCTGACGTCCGCACCTTCGGTGCTCGTACTTCGCTTGCAACGCCGTTGCTTCGAGAAGGCAGGGCGATCGGTGTCATTCAGATTCGGCGGCTAGAGGTTGAGCCGTTCTCTGAGAAGCAGATCGCCCTTCTGGAGACCTTCGCCGACCAAGCCGTCATCGCCATCGAAAACGTGCGCCTGTTCAACGAGACCAAAGAGGCACTCGACCAGCAGACGGCGACGAGCGAGATTCTACGCGTGATCTCCAGTTCACCGAATGATCTGGCCCCTGTGTTTGAGGCGATGCTCACTAACGCAACACGGCTGTGCGAAGCACCGACCGGATTG
>DASQIZ010000076.1:0-51955 GCA_035631315.1 Gemmatimonadales bacterium | reverse complement strand
GATACTTGAGGGGCTGCTCGTTGGTGTCGCTGCGGTGGTGATCGCCGTGTCATGTGGGGACAATCACGGGTGCCATCTGGACTACACTCAGTACTGGACCCAATACATCGCCAACGTTGAAGTTGACAATCCGGCTCAATGCCCGGTGCTGCTCCAGTATAGCGGGCAGTCGGAAGAATTTGCCGCCGACGTTACTGCAAACTCCGGCACATCGTACTGGACCGGCGTCATCACAGAAGTGAATGACGCCACGGGAAATAACATAGTCGGCCAGGGCGACGCCGCTTGGGCCACGAACGGCGACGGGGTTCCAGAGAGTCAGCCGGTAGTTGTCTATAACGCCGGGAACTACGTGCCTACAAATGATCGAGACAAGGTTGACGTTGCCAACATGCAAACACAACCCACCGACCAGGGCGGGGCATACATAACGGCGGACGCAGACCTGTCGTTCCGTATCGGCACCGCTGCTAGTGTCGCCGGCCCCGGAAGCGTCAACGGTGGCACATCCGCTTCCTTCACTGGGGCGGCGACCAATGGCGCTTCGCCATATGGCTACCAATGGCGGGTGAACAATGCGGTCCAATCTGGACAGACTGGCACCTCGTTCTCCCAGGTCTGGTCGAACATTGGCACCGATACCGTATGGTTCCGGGCTTCCGATGCTCATGGGGTGGCCGACAGCGCATCAAGCATCCTGAGCGTCATCTTCTGGGCTGACATCGAAGGTCCAGCCCAGCTTGAGCAGGGGACCTTTGGCACGTGGACGGTGAACATTCCGGCTGGCACACCCCCCTTCACGTATGATTGGCTGCTGGACGGTCTAGATATGGGAGGCGGTACCTCCGTAACCGGCGGGTGGGACGACCTGGGTAGTCACACCGTGGAGATGCGGGCAGGTGATGCGGCGGGCCATACCACGGATAACATCTTCAACGTGACGGTGGTGACGTCCGGAGGTTGTTTCCAGCCCCCTTGCCAGTAGTCGAACGAGGGGTCCACGTCGAGCGGCCCGACCATGACGCACCAATGGCGGGCCGTTCGTTCGCGCGCTAACGGGCGCACTCCTCAAAGAACGCTGGGAGCTCACGCACCGATTGGTCGGATGAGCCATTCGTTGAACCACTACGCGATCAGCGGAGGGCAATTCGTAGCATACGGCGGGTCAGTGCGGGTGGGTTATGTACACGGGATAGCAACGAGATACATCAGGCAGCAAGCGGCAATCCGCCATTTCAAGACCGCCGCCTTACCAATTAGGTCTAGCCCTCCCGAAACGTCATCCTAGGGGGCAGAGCCCCCTCCCGTCAACGGAGCGCCGTCGGCCCGCTCCCGATCGACGTATTCCGGAAGACCGAGTCCGCCATCGCCGACATCCGCGCCGAGAGCGCGGGATTCTTGCTCTGCAGGATGTTGGCGAGGTTCTGGTCCATCACGCCGTAGGTGTAGAGAATCCCCTCGGACGGCCGGTCCACCCAACCCCGCGGCCGCTGCCAGGTGGTGGTCGCGTGGTGATAGATGTCCGTCAGCAGCGCGGTGGTCCGCGGGACATTGATGAACCCCATCTCCCGCGTAAAGACGACGCTGTCACTCGCCACGATCGGCGCCGGCATCAGCTTCCGGGCGAAGCCCTGACCCTCGAGATACTCGGATAGACCGAACCGGTCGGGATAATAGCCCGTGGTGCGCGAGAAGTAGATCGGCCGCTTGCCCAGCTGGTCCCGGATCACCATCAGCGTCACGATGTCCGCGCGCTCGAGATAATCCTTCCCGAGCATCTGCGGATCCACGAGGATCGGGATGGTCCCGAAGTGCAGCATCGACCGCTGCTGGACGGGATAGATCGGGGGAATGCCGTCCACCTGCTCCGGCGTCGCCGCGATGGGCGGCCCTGACGGCTTCACCCACGTGTGTCCCTTGTAGATCGAGATGGCATCGGCGCTGTCGAAGTCGGCCACGGGGCGCCGCTGCATCTGCCGCAGATACCAGTCCGTATTCCCGAGCGACAGATTGAGTACGGTCACATCCTGGCGAACGTGCTCCACCTCCTGCGCATACCACAGGGGGAACGTGTCGTTGTCGCCGGCCGTGACGAGCACGCCATACGGCTCCACCGACTGCAGAAGGTCGACCGCGAAGTCCCGCGCGAGCGTCTCGCCATGCCGGGACGCGGTGAGGTGATTCGCGACGAGCGGCACCACCGCCACCAGCAGCACCGGACTCACAAAGGCCCAGCGCCGCGCATCGCTCGGCTCCCGGACCTTGAGACCCTCCTGCAGCCACTCCATCACGGCGGCGAGCCCCATGCCCACCCAGATGCCCCAGAGGGCGAACGAACAGATGAAGAAGTAGTCCCGCTCGCGGACCTCACGCGGCAGACAGTCACCGGTTGGCACCGAATCGCACGTGGCTTTGGTGGGGTCCCACGAAAAGCCGTACTTGAAATTGAGGTAGGTGATGAGGAGGATCGTCAGCGTGAACATCAGCACCATCATCGCGATGGCGTGACGGCGGTTGGCATGCCAGTGGCGGATGGCGCCGAACACACCCAGCAGGCCGAACAGGACCGCGATTCCGGCTGCAAAGCTCTGGCGGAGGTCGTGTGCCCATTGCCATCCGAAGTACTGCACCCACATGCCGAGCTGCGCGATATAGTTCGCCTGCCGCTCCGTGACCGGGGGCTTGCCATACTGCGCGCGGGTCAGGACGTCCTTCAGCGCCGCCCAATGGGTCGGTTCACCCTCGTTGATGGGCGGGAAGTGGGCCGCCCGGATGGGCAGGAAGATGTAGACCGAGAGGCCGATCCCGGTGACGACCAACGCCACCAGCGCAAAGCGCCAGTTTTTCGTGGACAAGGTGACGGCGAACGCGGCCGCGTAGAGCACCACGCCGAGGAACACCAAGTTGAGGCTTTCGAGGCCCGTGCAGACGATCAGCCCGAAGACCGCCGAGAACGCGAAAAACTGCCCCCATTCGGACCGGCGGCCCGCTTCGGTCGGCGCGCGTGTGGTCATGAGGGGAGGGAATAGCAGGACCACCACCACCGGGCCGACGAGCACGCCCATCATGTGATTGGTGGAGGTCAATGCGAGGAGATACACGATCCCGAGGAGATGGTGATCGTGCGCATCTCCCGCGGGCTGGTCGTCCCAGCGGACAATAAGCCACAGAATGAGCGCAATCGATAGCAGCGACAGCGTGTAGACCTTCTCGTTCACCACCGACTGATTCCATACGGTAAACGCGGTGGCCGCCACGATGGCACCCGCCAGGGCGCAGAGGCGCCGCGGCAGCTTCAGGGGCACGATGTCGCGGAGCCAGCGCTCACCCACCAGAAACCAGCACGCCGCCGCCACCGCGCTCGTCGTTGCCGCAAAGAGATTGATCCGCGCCGCGTAGCCCGCCATGAGCGGCAGGAAGCCCCAGACGTGCGCGGTCATGGTGAACAGAGGATTGCCGGGCGGGTGAGGAATGCCCAGCACTTTGGCGGCGGCGATGTATTCGGACGTATCCCAGAACTGCGTGGTGGGCGCGAGCGTGAGGATGTAGAGCACGAGCGTACCGATGCCCACTCCCAGGGCCATCAGGTACGGTGGGCGATTCTCATCCGTCTCAGGGCTGGCTGGCGTCGCGTCCATTGCAGGTCGGGTTGAAGAGGCTAGTAAGCTAATCAACCCCCCGGCGTCGGCGGCGCCAATTGGAACTGGTACCGCGTGTTCCGGAGGACCGCGACGGCGGTGTCATAGGCCTGCTGGGCGCGTTTCGGATCGGACTTCGCGAGGGCTTCCGCGACGGTGTCGTAGGTGATGATGTAAGGAACCAGGATGTTCTGCGACGCGCCGTCCACCCAGCCCCGGGGACGGAACCGCGCGGCGCTGGCGCCATGATACACGTCGAAGGCCAGGGTCACGGTGAGGGGGATGTTGGTCAACCGGCCCTGGACCGGGCTCAGCTTGATGCTGTCGTTCGCCACCACCGGCGTACTCATCAGATGGCGGACCATCCCCTCCGTGACGAGATAGGGCGAGAGCCCCAGCCGGTCACCGTAATCCGCGGTGGTGGTGGAGAAGTAGATCGGTCTCTTGCCCTGGTCTTCCTTGATCATCTCATAGATCGCGAGGTCGATGCGCGTGAGGTACCCCGGGGTGGGGAGCGACCGCGGGTCGAGGGTGATGCTGAGCGGCCCCAGCTGGCCGCTCACCGGCTGCGGTACGCTCTCCACTTCCGGGAGCGTGTCCGTCGGCGTCGTGTAGAGCTTGCTGAACCAGGGACCCGGCTTGGTCCAGGTCCGGTTCCGCAGGAACGCCGGTCCCGCCGCGGCGTCGTACGTCGGGAGCGGGCGGTTCTCGGCCTGCGCCAGGTACCAGTTGATGTTGCCGAGGGACGTCACGACGACGGTGACGTCCTGCCGGACATGATCGACTTCCTGCGCGTACCAGAGCGGGAAGGTGTCGTTGTCGCCGCCGGTGATGATCACCGCGTACGGTTCGAGCGAGTTCAGCAGATCGTGCGCGAAGTCGCGGGCCATCGTCTCGCCGGTCCGCGGCGCACTGAGATGGTTGGTCCAGAGCGGGATGAGCGCGAAGGCCGCCACCGGCGCGACGAGGGCCCAACGCTTCTCCGGGGAGGGGACGCGCGCCTGCAGGCCCTCCTGGAACCACTCCATGATGGTCGCGAGCCCCATGGCGACCCACACGCCCCAGGCGGAGTAGGATACGATGAAGAAATAGTCCCGCTCGCGGACCTCACGGACGAGCTGCTCGCCGGGGTTCCACGAGTAGCCGTACTTGAAGTTCAAATAGAAGATCAGGGCGATCGTCACCGTGAACATCAGCGTGAGCATCACGATGGCCTGACGCCGTTCGGCCATCCAATGGCGTATGGCGCCGAGGAGGCCGAGGACACCGAAGATGGCCGCCAGGATGGCCTGCGCCCGGGCGCTCACATCACGCCCCCACTGCCAGCCGAAGTACTGCAGCCACATGCCGATCTGCGCCGCGAAGGTGGCCTGCCGGTCCGTCACCGACGGTTTGCCGTACTGCGCGCGGCCGAGCACGTCGGAGAGCGCCTGCCAGGTCTGCGGGTCCCCTTCATTCATGTAGGGGTGATGCATGGCACGCAGCGGCAAGATCAGGTAGACCGTGAGCGCCACCAGCACCGCCACCGCGGAGGCGATGAGGACGCGGGGGCTGAACATCACCCGCCAGTCGATGGCCAGTACGAGCGCCAGCACGGCGGGCCCGGCGAGGAGCCCCATCTGGTGGTTCGCGGTGGTGAGGATGAGGAGATAGACGATGAGGACGATGAAGTTGTCGCGGCGCGCGCCGGGGGGCTGATCGGACCAGCGGATCGCGAGCCAGAGCACGAGCGTGATGGTGAGGAGCGAAACCGTGTAGACCTTCTCGTTCACCACCGACTGATTCCACACCGTGAAGGCCGCGGCGCCGGCCAGCGTGCCGGTGAACGACACGAGGAATCGCACGGTCCGCGCGGGGACGATCGGCTGCAGCCACCGCTCGGTAATCATGAACCAGAGACCGGCGGAGCAGGCGCTCGTGAACGCGGCGAAGAGATTGATCCGCTTGCCGTAGTCGGCCGCGAGCGGGAGCAATCCCCAGAAGTGGGCCAGGAGCACGAACAAGGGGTTCCCGGGTGGGTGCGGAATCCCGAAGCCGTGAACGGCCGCCATGTACTCGGGCGCGTCCCAGTACTGCACCGTGGGCGCCAGGGTGATGAGATACAGCCCGAAGACCACGAGGGCCGTCAGTGCGCCAATGCCGTACGGGGGCCTGGCGTCGCGCTGATCCATAAGTCTCCAGTCTCCGCTTAGTGTCGGAACTGCCGGGTGCCGGTCAGCACCATGGCGACGCCATGTTCGTCCGCGGCCGCGATCACTTCAGGATCCCGCACCGAACCACCGGGCTGAATCACGGCGCGCACGCCCGCGGCGGACGCTTCATCCATGCCGTCGCGGAAGGGGAAGAACGCGTCACTCGCCAGCACGCTCCCCTTCGGATCGTGTCCCTGTTGCCGGGCTTTGTGGACGGCCAGAAACGAGCTGTCCACGCGCGACATCTGACCCGCGCCGATGCCGATGGCGGCTTCTCCCCGGGCCAGCAGAATCGCGTTGGATTTTACTACACCAACGGCCGCCCAGGCGAAGCGCAAATCCCGCCATTCCGCTTCGGTTGGTTTGCGCTTGGTGGGGACCGTCCACCCCTTCTCGTCGTCAGGGGACCCGGGCCGGAACCGCTCCTGGACCAGGAACCCGCCCCGGACCCGCTTGTAGTCCCACGTCGGGGTGCCGGCCGGCCGGGGCAAGGTAATGACGCGGATGTTCTTCTTTTCCCGGAAGACCGCGAGGCCCTCCTCCGTCACCTCCGGGGCTACCACCACTTCCACGAACAGGTCCCGCATCGCCTCGGCGGCGGCCCGGTCCACCGGCACGTTGTACGCGATCACCGAGCCGAACGCTGATTGCCGGTCGGTGGCGAAGGCCCGCTGGTACGCCTCCGCGGCCGAGCCCCCGAGGGCGAGACCGCAGGGCGTGGTGTGCTTGATGATGGCGCAGGCCGGGTGCTCGGCGTCCCAGGGGAGAACGGAGCTCACCGCCGCGTCCACATCCAGAAGATTATTGAAGGACAGCTCCTTGCCATGGAGCTGCGTCATCTCCCGCATCCCCCGCGCCTCGTCCGTCACGTAGAGGGCCGCCGGCTGGTGAGGATTCTCGCCGTACCGCAGGGACTGCCGCCGTTCGAGCACCAGCGCCACCGAGGGCGGAAACGGATCTCCGGCACGGGTCGCCAGATAGTTCGTGATCGCGGCGTCATACGCCGAGGTGTGGGCGTAGACCTTGGTGGCGAGGCGGCGCCGCTCGTCGGCGGGGACACCGCCGGCCTTGAGCGCGGCAACGATGCCCGTGTAGTCCCCGGGATCCACGATGACGATCACGGAGTCGTGGTTCTTCGCCGCCGACCGGAGCATCGAGGGGCCGCCGATGTCGATGTTCTCGATCGCATGCTCGAACGTCGTGCCCGGCTTCGCCACCGTTTCGCGGAACGGATAGAGGTTCACCGCGACGAGATCGATGGCGGTGATGCCGTGCCGCTTCATCGCGGCGATGTGCTCGGGGTTGTCGCGCCGCGCGAGGAGTCCGCCGTGGACGTTCGGATGGAGCGTCTTCACCCGCCCATCCATCATCTCCGGGAATCCGGTGACCTCGTCGATCGAGATCGCCGTGACGCCTTCCTTCCGGAGCGCCTCGGCGGTGCCGCCGGTGGAAACGATCTCCCAGCCGAGCTGCACGAGCTCCTTCGCGAACGCGGCAACGCCACGCTTGTCTGAAACCGAAATCAGCGCTCTCACCACACCTCCGCAGTGGCCTGTATGATGTCCGCCAGGGTCGCGACGTCCTTCAAATCGATCACCTCGGCGGGGGAGTGCGAGTACCGCAGAGGCCACCCCATGGCGACGTCGGCGACGCCGAACGGCACGAACATCGAACCGTCGTTGCCGCCATTCGTGGTGCCCACCTGCATCGGAATATGACGGGCCGACGCGATCGCGAGAACCGAATCGACCAGCGCGGGCGGTGTCACCGACGAGTTGTCGAGGGCACGAACCACGGCGCCCTGTCCGATGGGCTGGTCGGCAAAGTTCTTGGGATCGAGGGGCGCGTCCGAGGAAACGAACGTGTCGATGGCGTACACTCGTGCCGGAGCGGTGCCGAGGGAGCGTGCCGCGGCGCCGGCCCCGAAGAGTCCCGTCTCTTCGCGCGTGCTCCACAGGAAGATCACCTCGTGTGTGAGCCTCGAGCGGTCGAGGTGACGGACGGCGAGGATCAGCGATGCGTCACCTACGCGGTCATCGAACGACCGCCCGGTGGCGCGCGTGCCGGCGAGGCGCTGGTAGCTCTTGGGACTCGTGACCGTGGAGCCGGCGGTGACGCCGAGCGCTTCCGTCGCGGCGCGCGTGCTGGTGCCGACGTCGACGCGCAGCCGCTCGGGCTGGTGCGTGAGTGCGAGCGGATCGGCCGGGAGTGAGTCCCGGGGCGGGAAGACGCCCGGAACATCTCCCTTCGGCGTATGAACCAGCGCCGGCTTGCCTTCAAACAATGAGAGGAAGAAGCCGCCCTGTTGCCTGACCACCAGCGATCCGTCGTCGCGGATGGAATCCACCCGGAAGCCGATTTCATCCAGGTGCGCCACGTAGACCACCGGCGTGCCCCCCGAGCCGACGCGCAGCCAGAGATTGCCGGCGGTGTCGGTTTCGGTCCTGGCCCAGGATGGGAGGAGGCTCTTCACGATCTCGCGGACGGGACCCTCGCTGCCCGAGACCCCATAGGCGGGGATCAATCGCGCGAGAATCGAGTCAGCCTCGGCAGTCGTGGACTGCGCGTGAGCCGCGGATGCTGCGAGGAGGACGAGCGGGATCAAGACGCGCTTCATTTCGCGCCTCCAATCCATTTCACCAGCCGTTCCTCGAGCGCTTGCACGTCCGTCATCATCACGGTCTCTGCGGCGGTCTCACGGTATTTCACCGGAAGAGAAGCCGTCAGCGTTTCGGCGAATGGCCCACGAAGGGCGACGACACTCGAGAATCCGGGATTGCCCCCTTGCAGGCCCTGAACCGTGAAGCTCGCGACCACCGAGCCGGAGACCTTGGGATGCGAGAGCAGTGCGGCGGCGAGCGCGGCGCAGGCGGCGTGACGGCCCACGGCGGGCGCCGCCAGGTCATCGCCGTAGCGAATCGGATGCTTGGCGAGGGCTACGGGCGACAGCATCCGCGCGCCGAGTGACGCGGCTTCAGCGGCGGACTGGGCGCCGATGTCGACGTAGGCGTCGTCCGCGGTGAAGGGCGCGTCACTGGTCGGGCGACCGCGTGTCAGGTGCACCGAGCGCACGCCGACGACTCCCGGCAGTGAGCCCAAGACACCGAAGACCGTCACCCGCTGCCCTTCGAGCTGCTGGTCGAAGAGGGGGTTCACCACGCGGCTCGAGTCGCGGAAGCGGATCACCGACGGCCGACCCGTGCGGTGGAGCGTGAGGTACCCCTCGCTCGTGATTCCCCCGACTGCGTATCCCACCTCATCCAGAGGACACGAAACCAGCCGTCTTGGGGATCCGGAACCGAGGGTGACGCTGACGTCCCCCAGCCGGTCGCGCGTCGCCCGGGGGAACAGCATCATCAGGGAATCGGTCACCTGCTGTTCGTAACCCGAGACCGTGGTGAAGCCGGCGAAGCGGACGGTCAGGGAGTCGAGCGACTGCGCTGCCAGAGGCGCGCTGCAGGCGACGGCCAGGACGGCGAGGGCGGAAATGCTACGCATCAAGATCCTCCAACCGGACGGCGTGGAGCGGCAGGCCCATCAGGGACAGCACCACGACGACATGCGGGAGCAGGCGGTGCTCGGCCGTGAGTACCCGCGCGGCGAGCACGTCGGGAGTGTCGCCGGGAACGACGGGCACCCGCGCCCGGGCGATCACCTCACCGCGGTCGTACTCTTCCGTCACGTAGTGAACGCTGGCGCCTGATTCCTTTTTCCCCGCGGCGAGTACGGCTTCGTGCACTCTGATGCCGTACATCCCGGCACCACCAAAGTCCGGAAGCAGGGCGGGGTGGATGTTAATCATCCGCCACTCGAACCGCGACACGACGGGACTTGGGACCAGCTTCAAGTATCCCGCCAGGACCACGAGGTGGGCGTCCCCGATGGCGTCGAGGTATTCGTCAGGGTCAGCGGGGTCCGACAACGCAAATGTCGGTACGTCTGCCTGGCGTGCTCGCTCCAATGCGCCCGCGTCACTCCGATTGGAAATCACACGGGTCACCCGGGCCGCATTGCTGTGCGCGCCGTTCAGCCCGTCGAGCAGCGCCCGCAGGTTGGTGCCCCCACCCGACGCCAGCACCGCCACGCGCACCGGTGTGACGGTCATCCGTGACAGGGCGCGAGGGACGCGGGGATGGCGCCCGAGCGGACCGCGAGCGTGAAGTCCCCGACGCTGTTCCGGTTGGATGTCGTCACCACGATGGTGCATTCGCCGCTGGCGGGAATTCTGATGGTGAGGCGGGCGTTGCAGTGCCCGCCGGAGTCGTCGTCCTGCAGCGGGGCGAGCGCCGAATCGAGGCCGGCGCCGCGGGCCATCAGGAATGCATCGAACGCCTTGGAGGCGAGATCGATGGTGACCACATGTCCCGCCGGCCCCGTCAACCGCCAGGCCTGGGCATAGGTGCCGTCGGCGGTGCGGGGGTCGTGGCGCGTGAGCGTGCCGGTCACCGTGGCGCCGACGGTGATCTGGTGCTTTGCGGAATCGGTCTGGGCCGTCTGGGCCGTCTCGGCCGTCTGGGCGCCGGCGGGCCCGGCCAGAGAGAGCGTGAGGCTCGCCGCCATGAGAAATCGGGTCATGGATGCTCGAGAATCATGTCGACGGCAGTTTGGATGTCCGCGACCACTGGGTACCCCGCGTCGATCGCCGCTGCCGCGTACTCCTCGCCGTGACCGGTCCGCACCAGAATCCCGCGGCCACCGAGCGCCCGCGCGGGCTCGACGTCGGATGTCCGGTCTCCCACATAAAAGGAACGGCCGAGGTCGAGGTTGTGCTCGGCGCTCGCGTCGCGGAAGAGTCTGGTGCCCGGCTTCCGGCATTCACAGGGACCGGTGATCTCGGGATGATGGGGGCAGACGTATGCGCCGTCGAGACGGGCGCCGGCTCCCGCGAGGAGCTGGACGAGCCGGGCGTGGACCGCCTCATACTGTTCCATCGTAATCAGGCCCCGCGCGATACCCGACTGGTTCGTCACGATGACGGCGGCGAGGCCCGCCTGGTTGAGGCGTCTGACAGCCTGCGCGGCGCCAGGGAGCAGCTTCACCTTCGCCGGGTCTGAGAGAAACCCGGGGTCCTCGATCAGCGTGCCGTCCCGGTCGAGAAAGGCTGCGGAGCGTCGGGGTCCCCGCTCAGGCATCGAGAGCCGATCGCAGGGCGCGGGCGGTGCTCGTGATCTGATCGGGGGACAGCGTCCGCGGGTCGAGGACGACGTGGCCATCCACGATGCGCGTGATTACGGGTGGCGATCCGGCGCGCAGCCGATCGGAGAGGCCGTCGGCGGAGGGATGGCTGACCTGGATCCGCACCAGCCAGGTCTTGAGTGTGGTGCCGGGGAACGAGCCTCCACCGACTTCTGATTCACCGGGGATCAGATCGGCTTCGGGGCCGACGCCTGTTCCCAGTGCCTCTCCCGCACGTTTGATTTCGTCGAGCTCCTTCGTAAGCATCCGCAACACCGGAATCTCGCGTCGCGCGGTGTCCGGCTCGCGATAGAGTCGAAGCGTCGCCTCGAGCGCGGCAAGCGTCAGTTTGTCGGCGCGCACGGCCCGCGCCGTCGGATCCTTCCGGCAGGCATCGATCACCGCGCGGGTGCCCACAAGAATGCCGGCCTGCGGCCCGCCGAGGAGCTTGTCGCCGCTGAAGACGACGAGGTCGACGCCACTCGCCACTGCGTCCTTCACCAGGGGTTCGCCCGAGAGCCCCCAGGGTGCGAGGTCGAGCAGGAGTCCCGATCCGAGATCGAAGAGCGCCGCCGCTCCGCTCACGTGCGCCAACTGCGAGACTTCGTGGGGTGACACGTCGGCCGTGAAGCCCGAGACCTTGAAGTTCGAGCGATGGACTTTCAGGAGCACCCGGGTCTTGTGGGTGATGGCCTTGGCGTAATCGTCGAGGTGCGTGCGGTTGGTCGTTCCCACTTCGACCAGCTTCGCGCCTGAGCGCGCCATGATGTCGGGGACCCGGAAGGCGCCACCGATTTCGACCAGTTCGCCGCGGGAGACGATCGCCTCTCCCTCTCGACCCAGCGCCGACAGCGCGAGGAGCAGTGCACCGGCGGCGTTGTTCACGACCAGCGCGTCTTCCGCGCCCGTGAGCTCCACCAGCAGATCGCGGCAGTGCAGGTGGCGGGAGCCCCGTGCGCCGGCGCCTACGTCATACTCGAGTGTCGAGTACCCCGCCGCGATCGTCGTCATCGCGTCGATGGCGGATGCGGCAAGGGGCGCGCGTCCGAGGTTGGTGTGGAGGACGACGCCGGTGGCATTGATCACGGGCTGGAACGAAGGCGCCGACACCCGGGACAACTGCTCCTGGACGGCGGCGCTCCAGCCCACGGAGGGTTCCCCGCCTCCCGCGGCCCGCGCGCCGTCGAGCACGGTGCGGATCGCATTGACCACCAAAGGCCGCGGATGACCCGGCAAGAGCGAGGCGATGCCCGGCTGTGCGAGCATCGCGTCTACTGACGGAAGCTTCCGGCGCGGGTCGGTCATTTCTTCCTGGTGGTGTCCGGTTTGGTTCTGATGCTGTCCGCCGGGACCTTCTTCGGCGCCGGGACCACCAAGACACTCACCGCGTCGGCGTGCACGCCGTTGAGATTCGTCGCGCCGCTCACCCGGATGAAGTACTTGGTCGACGGCTTCAAGGGATCGCGGGTTCTGACCACGATCTTGTCGGCGGGTACCGGGCGTGTGGCGAGCAGCTTGATCACCGTGCTGTCGACCGGCGCGGGCGCCGCGCCCGGATGACTGGTTGGTTGCTGCGGCGCGGCCTTCCGTGCGGTGGTATCGACGGCCGCTCCGGCCTTCCGCTTCGTCGTGTCGGCCGCCGCACGCGTCGTGTCGGCGGCACGCCGCAACGAATCCGCGGTGGTGCGCTCTCGCGCGACGAGGGAGTCGTTTGCGGCCGGCGTCATCACGGCCGACACGGCGACCGGCGTGGTATCGGGGAGCTCGAAGACGTGCACGGCGTCCGTGTCCGGCATGTGGGTCGGGGACAGGGGCGCGGTAAACGTGAGCCGGAAGGACACGGAGTCGATTGGCTCCGGCGCCCGGAGACGTGGGCCAACGGTGTCGTGGACGAAGGCCCAGAGCGTAGTGGTGGCCGAGGTATCGAGCATCACGACGGTGGAGTCGAATGCCTCGCGGAGGTCCCGGGTCCGGTTCGAATTCTGATCGTTCACGGCGTACACGACGTACTGCCCCGGGGGAATGTCGCTCAGCCGGAAGCGGCCCGTGGAGTCGGTGTACGTGAGGTAGGCGATGGTGTCGGGCTTCAGCACCGCGCGAATCAGTCCCTGGGTGAGGGGATGCTGCTCGACCCACGACAGGGCGATGCCGCGCAGGGACGCGGTGGGGATGGCGGGCCCCGTCGAGAAGATGATCGTCTGCCCCCGCTTCAGAACGTTCCGATGCAGGTCGACGATGCCGGGGAGCAATTGGAGGTGATACACGCGACCCGCCTTCCATCCTTCTTTCGGCTTGATATGGATGGCCGAGCGGTGCCAGGAGACGTTGACGGGCCCGGCGACGGGGGAGAGCACGATCTGCTTGCCGAGGCCGGTCACGGTACCCGGCGCTCCTCCGGACCCCTGTGCCATTTCGTCTATCACCTCATCAAACTGGATGACCGCGTCTCCCGACAACGTGGGGAGCACAGCGCCCGAGTCCGGCGAAATGAGGATGATGGCCGGCGGAACGAGACGCGGCGGAGAGCCGGGGGGTGGACCCTCGCTCGCGCAGGCGGCCAGCAACAGGAGACCCGCGAACGGGGTCAGGCGCACCCGAGCGCCTTGAGCTTGTCGTTCAGGGCTCGCACCTGGGCACGCCAGGCCTGCTCCTTCTCCCGTTCCCTGGCCACCACATCCGCCGGCGCGCGCGACACGAAGCTCTCGTTGGAGAGCTTGGCCGAGAGTCCGGCGAGCTGCTTGTCGAGCCGGTCGCGGTCGGTGGTGAGTCGCTTGCACTCCTGGGCCACGTCGATCGAGCCGGTCAGGGCGACGAAGACGTCGCTGCCATCCTTGAGCACCGCATGGGCCCCCACACCGGCTGCTGAGCCCCCGATGCTCAGGTTTTCGAGTCCCGCGAGCCGGGTGATGGATTCGGTCTCGGCGGCATACGCGTCGGCATGTTTGCTGTTCAGCACGGCCGAGAGCTTGGTCTTTGGCGCGATGCGGTACTCGGCCCGAATCGACCGGATGGCCGTGATCAGCTCCTGCACGCGACCGAAGGCGAGATCGGCCTCCGCGTCCCGCGCCTTGGCACTCGCTACCGGCCATGCCGCACCCGCGAGAAGCGCTCCTGGCTTCCGACCGGGGAGTTTCTGCCAGAGCTCCTCAGTGATGAAAGGCACGTCCGGGTGAAGGAGCCGGAGTCCCACGTCGAAGCAGTGGGCGAGCACCGCGTAGGCGGCGGGGCCCATCCGTCCCTTGGCGGATTCCAGATACCAGTCGGCCAGGTCTCCCCAGACGAATTCGTAGCAGAGCTTGGCCGCCTCGTCGAGGCGGAACTGCTCGTTGGCCTTGGTCGCGGCGTCGATGGTCGCCTGGCAGCGCGAGAGGATCCACCGGTCGGCGAGCGTGAGCGTTTTCCGGCCGATCGACTCGATCGCCGGCACCTGCTCGGGCAGCTGCGAGAGAATGAATCGTCCGATGTTCCACAGTTTGTTCGCGAAATTGCGGCCCGGTGCGAAGGTCGCTTCCAGGTCTTCGTGATCGAGAATCAGATCCGAGCCGATCGACACGCCCGCGATCGCCGTCCACCGCAAGGCGTCGGCGCCATAGAGTCGCACCACATCGAGCGGATCGATGCCGTTCCCGAGGGACTTGGACATCTTGCGGTGCTTCGTGTCCCGCACGGTGCCGTGGAGGTACACGGTGTTGAAGGGCACCTGCTTCAGGAAGTGCAGCCCGGACATGATCATCCGCGCCACCCAGAAGAACAGAATCTCCGGGGCGGTGACGAGGGTGTGACCGGGATAGAAGTGCTTGAGGTCGACCGTCTGCTCGGGCCACCCCAGCGTCGAGAAGGGCCAGAGCCATGACGAAAACCACGTGTCGAGCACGTCGGGATCCTGCGTCACGCCGCCGCCGCACGTGGGGCACGACGTGGGGTCCACGCGGTCGGCCCACTCATGCTTGCACTTCGTGCACGTGAACACCGGAATGCGGTGTCCCCACCAGAGTTGCCGCGAGATGTTCCAGTCGCGGATCCCCTCGAGCCACTGGACGTAGGTCGTTTCCCAGCGCTCGGGTACGAACCGCACCTCGCCCTTCCGGAATGCGGCCAACGCCGGCTCGGCCAAGGGCTTCATCTTGACGAACCACTGATCCGAGAGCCGGGGCTCCACGATGCTGTCGCACCGGTAACACCGGCGCACCGCGTGCTGGTGCGACTCGACCTTTGCCAGGAGCCCCTGTGCCTCGAGCATCTTCACGACTTTCTTGCGGGCTTCGAACCGGTCCAACCCCTCAATCTCTTTCGGGACACGCTTCCCGTTTCCCGATTCCCGTTTCCCGACATCGCCCATCTTCGCATCTTCGGTCATGATCAGCGGCATGGCGAGCTTGTGCCGCATCCCGACTTCGAAGTCGTTGGCGTCGTGCGCGGGTGTCACCTTCACGAACCCGGTGCCGAACTCCTTGTCGACGCTGTCGTCGGCGAGAATGGGGATCTCGAGCCCGGTGATCGGAAGCTTCGCGGTCTTGCCGACGAAGGGCCTGCCACGCGGGTCCTCGGGATTCACGACGATCGCGGTATCGCCGAAGAGTGTCTCCGGACGCGTCGTGGCGACGGTCACGTGGCCGTCCTGGCCGGAGCCGTGGGTGAGCGGATAGTGGATGTAATACAGGTTGCCGCTCGTCTCGTGGAACTCGGCCTCTTCATCTGAGAGGGCAGTCAGACAGCGCGGGCACCAGTGGATCACCCGGTGGCCCCGGTAGATGAGTCCTTCTTCCCACATGCGCACGAAGACTTCCCGTACCGCGCGGGAGAGCTCGGGGCTGAGCGTGTAGCGGGTCCGACTCCAGTCGCACGAGCAGCCGATGGTCTTCAGCTGGTCGAGAATGACGGCACCCGTCTCGCTGACGAAGCCGGCCACTCGCTGCACGAATGCCTCCCGCCCCAGGTCGAAACGGGTCTTGCCCTCGGCGGCCAGCTGCTTTTCCACCACGTTCTGCGTGGCGATCCCGGCATGGTCGGTCCCGGGCAGCCAGAGGGTCTCCCGGCCTCGCATCCGCTCGAAGCGGATGATCGCGTCCTGGAGGGTGTCGTTCAGCCCATGCCCCATGTGGAGAACCGCCGTCACGTTGGGGGGCGGAATCACGATCACGTAGGGCTTCTTGGGCGAGTCGACGTGGGCGGTGAAAATCCCGGCGTCCACCCAGCGCTTGTAGAGCGCCGACTCGACGGTCGAGGCGTCGTACTGGGGGGGGAGAGAGAACTCTGGCATGAACAGAAAGCTAAGTCGCCAAGTCGCTAAGTCGCTAAGGGTCAACCCACTTAGCGTCTTGGTCACCTAGCGTCTGAGCGACTAGCTTTCGTCATGGCCGAAGACTCCGACCTCATGCCCGTGAGCCGCCTGGTCCGCTGGGCGGCGGTGGCGTTGCTGATCGCTGTCGCCATCGCCTTCTATTTCCGCGACGGCCAGCACATTCCCACCATGGACGCCGGAGTGACGGCGGCCCAGTCGGAGTAGGGACTATGGCCGACCTGCAGGTCACGCTCCCCGACGGGAGCCTCAAGAGTCTCGCGCCCGGCGCTACGGGGGCGGACCTCGCCAAAGCCATCGGACCGGGACTCGCCAAGGCCGCGCTCGCCATCAAGGTGAACGGGGAGGTCCGGGACCTGTCCCGCCCGCTCCCCGACGGGGCCACGGTGTCCATCCTGACGGACAAGACGCCGGAGGCGCTGGACGTGCTCCGGCACTCGTCGGCGCACGTACTGGCCACGGCGGTCCGTCAGCTCTTCCCACACGCCAAGATCGGTTTCGGCCCGCCCATCGAAGACGGGTTCTACTACGACTTCGAGGTCCCGACGCCCTTTACGCCGGAAGACCTCGAAAAAATCGAAGCCCGGATGAAGGAAGTGGCGGCGGCGGATTATCCGTTCGTGCGCGAGGAGGTGAGCCGCTCGGAGGCGAAGAAGCGATTCACGGATGACCCGCTCAAGCTCGAGCGCATCGACGACCTGGGCGAGAACGAAACGATCTCCGTCTACACGGACGGGCCCTTCGTCGATCTGTGCCGAGGGCCGCACGTCGCGAGCACGGGGAAGATCAAGCACGTGAAGCTGCTGCACGCCGCGGGGGCCTATTGGCGCGGCGACGAGCGGCGGCAGATGCTCCAGCGCATTTACGGGACGGCGTGGTTCTCGAAGGAAGACCTCGACGCGTATCTCCACCGGCTCGAGGAAGCGAAAAAGCGCGACCACCGGGTAATCGGAAAACAGCTCGACCTCTATTCCATCCAGGAGGACGTCGGGCCGGGTCTGATTTTCTGGCACCCCAAGGGCGCGATGCTGAACTTCCAGCTCCGCCGGTTCATCGAAGACGTGATCCTCGAGCGCGGTTATCAGCTGGTGTACACGCCGAATATCACGCGCGAGCAGCTCTTCCTGCGCTCCGGCCACCTGCCGCTGTACGCCGAGAATCAGTTTCCGGCGATGGCGGGTGGGGAAGGGGAAGGAGAAGAGGTCCGCTACCGGGTGAAGCCGATGAATTGCCCGATGCACATCCTCGTCTACGCGTCCCAGCAGCGCAGCTACCGGGATCTTCCGATCAGACTGGCCGAGATCGCGAACGTGTACCGGAATGAGCGGTCGGGCGTGCTGCACGGGATGCTGCGCGTGCGCGGCCTGTCGATGGACGATGCCCACATCTTCGCGCGCGAGGATCAGATCGGGCAGGAGATCTTCAACATGCTCGACATCGTGGAGCTCGTGCTCGGCAAGACGTTCGGACTGAACTACCGGCTCGATCTCGCGACGCGTCCGGAGAAGAAGCTGGGCTCGGACGAGATGTGGGACGCGGCGGAGAAGGGGCTGGAGCAGGCGTTGAAGCGACGGGGCATTGCGTACCGCCTCGATGCGGGGGGCGGCGCGTTCTACGGTCCCAAGATCGACATCAAGTTCAACGATGCCATCGGCCGCGAGTGGCAGGGCGCCACCATTCAGCTCGACTTCCAGCTGCCCGAGCGGTTCCGTCTCGAGTACACGGGTGCCGACAACAAGCCGCACCGGCCCGTGATGATGCATCGCGCCATCTTCGGCACGCTCGAGCGATTCGTCGGGTTCTTGATCGAGCACTTCATGGGTGCCTTCCCGCTCTGGCTCTCACCGGAGCAGGTGCGGGTCTTGCCGATCGCGGATGCCCAGCTCGAGGCGGCGAAGAAAACGGGCGAGGCGTTGCGGGCGGCGGGGCTCCGGGTCTGGGTCGACGACCGCAGCGAAACGCTGAACTACAAGATCCGCGATGCGGAGACGCACAAGGTCCCCTACATGGCGGTGGTGGGACAGCGTGAGGCCGACGCCGGCACGGTGGCGATCCGGGCACGCGGCGAAGGCAAGAAGCAGGTCGTGCTGCCCCTGGCCGAATTCGTCAGCAAGCTGCAAGACGAGGTTCGCACCCGGGCGCTCACCTCGTTACTTTGAGAGTACGGACCGGAGACACTTCATAGATGAATGACCAGACGACACCCGTCATCCTGAGCGCCTGCCGCACTCCCATCGGGAAGTACCTCGGGGGGCTTGCTCCACTGACTGCACCCAAGCTGGGGGCGCTGGTCGTGAGGGAGGCGGTCCAGCGCGCCAAGATCGACGGCGGCGCGGTGGAGGAGGTCATTCTCGGGAATGTGTTGCAGGGAGGCGTCGGGCAGGCGCCCGCCCGCCAGGCCGCTATCCATGCCGGGCTCCCCGGCGTCATCCCCGCGCTGACGATCAATAAGGTCTGCGGCTCCGGCCTCAAGGCCGTGATGCTCGCCGCGCAGGCCATCAAGGCCGGCGACGAACAGTGCGTCGTGGCGGGGGGCATGGAGTCCATGACGAACGCCCCCCACTACGTCTACGGGATGCGCGGCGGGATCAAGGCGGGCGATCAGAATCTGGTCGACGGCATGATCCGCGACGGGCTCTGGGATTCCTTCTCGAACCAGCACATGGGGAACCTCGCGGAGTACACGGCGAAGAAGGCCCAAGTCTCCCGTGCCGATCAGGACGCGTTCGCGCTCGCCAGCCACCAGAAGGCGGTCGCGGCGATGGAGGCGTGCCACTTCAAGGCGCAGATCGTTCCCGTCGAGATTCCCGGAAAGAAGGGCGCCACCATCGTCGAAAAGGACGAATCCCCCCGGAAAGACTCGACGCTCGAGGCGCTGGCCGCGCTCAAGCCGTCGTTCGAAAAGGACGGGACCGTCACCGCGGGGAACGCCCCGGGCCTCAATGACGGCGCCTCGGCGCTCGTCGTAGCGTCCCTCGCGTTCGCCAAGACTCACGGGCTGACACCCCTGGCGCGTATTACGGGATATGCCACTGGCGGTGGGGAGCCCAAAGACCTCTTCTTCGCGCCCATCTTCGCGGTGCAAAACCTCATGGCGAAGTCCAAGGCGAAGATCGGGGACTACGATCTGATCGAGGCGAATGAAGCCTTCGCGGTGCAGGCTCTGGCCGACGGCCGCGCGCTCGGCTGGGATTGGGACCGCGTCAACATACATGGTGGTGCCGTCGCGCTGGGTCATCCCATCGGCGCGTCGGGTGCCCGGGTGCTGACCACGCTGCTCTACGCTCTCCGCGACCGGCAGAAGACCACCGGCCTCGCGACCCTTTGCCTCGGCGGCGGAAACGCCGTCGCCCTCAGTGTGGAGGTCATGTGACCGAAGTGCCGGCCGTCACGTCCGTCGCGATTCCGTCCTCCCGGGTCAGCATCGTCCGCCGAAGCATCGCCGCGGCTGCGGGCGTGGTGCTGGTCGCCATCTCCGCGCACATCGCCATCCCGATGCCGGGCACACCGGTCCCCATGACCATGCAGCCCCTCGCCGTCCTCCTCGTGGGCGGGGCGCTCGGCGCCGCGCTGGGCGGATCGAGCCTCGTCCTGTACCTCGCGTTGGGGATCGCCGGCCTGCCGGTGTTCTCTCCCTACGGCGGGCCCGGCGGTATTCTCAGCATCATCGGCACTTCGGGCGGCTATCTCCTGGCGTTCCCCCTCGCCGCCGCGGCGACCGGCCGGATCGTCGGGAACGGGCGCGGCACCCTGCGCGTCGCGGTCGGGGCGCTGGTCGGCCTTTGCCTGATTCATCTCGGCGGCCTCGCGCAGCTCGCCATCCTGACGGGCTCGGTCCGTCAGGCGGCGGTACTCGGGACTCTGCCGTTCATTCTCGGAGACATCGGCAAGCTGGCGATCGCCATCGCGATTCTCCGCCCCCTGACTCCATCTCTGCGCGCGCGCCTCTAGGGCGCGCGCGTCGTTTGCGGGTGGGCGAACGATGAGCCAGGTCGCGGTGGTGGGAGCGGGGACCATGGGCAATGGCATTGCCCACGTCTTCGCGCAGGCTGGTTGGGACACGACGCTCATCGACGTTTCGAAAGACGCGCTCGAAAAGGCCCTCGCCACCATCGGCGGGAATCTCGACCGGCAGGTGAAGAAGGGCACCGTCACCGCCGACCAGAAGACCCAGACGCTCAGCCGTATCACGACGGACACGATGCTCTCGGGCGTCGCGGGTGCCGAGCTGGTGGTCGAGGCGGCGACGGAGCATCCGCAGACCAAGTTCGAAATCTTCAAGACGATCGACCAGCACGCCTCGCCGTCAGCCATTCTCGGATCGAATACGTCGTCCATCTCCATCACCACCATCGCCGCGCAGACCCGGCGGGCGGCACAGGTGATCGGCATGCATTTCATGAATCCGGTGCCGGTGATGCAGCTGGTCGAGGTGATTCGCGGCATCGAGACTTCCGATCAGACCACGGCGCGCGTGATCGACGTCTCCAAGGCGCTCGGCAAAATCCCGGTGGAGGTGAACGACGCGCCGGGGTTCGTGTCGAACCGCGTGCTGATGCCGATGATCAACGAGGCGGTGTTTTGCGTGGAGCAGGGGGTCGCCACTCCCGAAGCCGTAGACACCGTGATGAAGCTCGGGATGAATCATCCCCTGGGGCCGCTGGCGCTTGCCGACCTGATCGGGCTCGACGTGTGCCTCGCGATCATGCAGGTGCTTCACCGGGACCTGGGCGAAGACAAGTACCGGCCGTCGCCGCTCCTCGTGAAGATGGTCGCGGCGGGACGGCTGGGGCGGAAGAGCAAGCGCGGGTTCTATGACTACCGCGGTTGAACGTCCCGACGTGTCCGAGGCACGGAAGGAGATCGTCGCCCTCGCGCGTGAGTTCGCGAAGACGAACATCGAGCCCCACGCGGCCGAATGGGACCGCACGCACCACTTCGCCCGGAACGTCATCGACGAGCTGGGCAAGCTCGGGTTCCTCGGCATCGCGACGCCGGAATCGGACGACGGGCTGGGTCTCGACACCACGACCTATCTGATGGCCCTGGAGGAGATCGCCGCGGCGGACGCGAGTATCGCCGTGTCGGTGTCCATCCACTGCGCCATTCCGACGACCATGCTGCTCCGTCACGGCACGCCCGCGCAGCGCGAGCGGTGGCTCAAGCCGATGGCCCGCGGTGAGCTGCTCGCGGGCTTCGCGCTGTCCGAGCCCGATGCGGGATCCGACGCGGCGTCCTTGCGGGCGCAGGCGGTCCGGGACGGCGACGGCTGGGTGCTCAACGGCACCAAGGCGTGGGCCACGAATGGCGGCACCGCCGACGTCATGATGATCATGGTGCGCACCGACAGGCCCGATGCCCGGAAGGGCGCGAAGGGGATCTCGACCTTCATCGTCCCGACCAAGACTCCGGGCTATCGGGCGGCGCGCGCCGAAGACAAGATGGGACTGCGGGCGTCCAATACCGCCGGGGTCGAGCTCGAGAACGTGCGGCTCCCCGCGGACGCACTGCTGGGCGAAGAGGGCATGGGTTTCGTCTATTCCATGGAAGGCCTCGTCGCGGGCCGCCTCGGCATTGCCACCCAGGCGGTCGGGATCGCCCGCCGGTCCCTCGAGCTGTCGCTCGCGTATTGCGCGGAGCGGAAGCAGTTCGACCAGGCGCTGGAGAAGTTCGAGGCGGTGCAGTTCAAGCTCGCCGACATGGCGACGCGCATCGCGGCGGCGCGGGCGCTGACTCATCAGGCCGCGGCCGCGAAGGATGCCGGTCAGGACGTGACGGTGCAGGCGAGCATGGCCAAGCTGTTCGCATCGGAGACCGCCATGTGGGTCACCACGCAGGCGGTGCAGCTATTCGGGGGATACGGCTACATGCGGGATTTCCCCGTCGAGAAACTCTTTCGGGACGCGAAGGTCACGGAGATTTATGAAGGTACGAGTGAAATCCAACGTTTCATCATCGCCCGGGGGCTCACCCGCCATGACTGATTCGCGTTCGCCCGGCACCTTCACGTCGCTCGGCGAGCACAGCCACGAGCAGGTCAGCTTCTTCTACGAGCCGTCTACCGGGTACCGCGGGATCATCGCGATCCACGACACGACGCTGGGGCCGGCCCTCGGTGGCACGCGGTTCTGGAACTACACCTCCGATCAGGCTGCCTTTACCGACGCCCTGCGGCTCTCGCGCGGCATGACGTACAAGGCGGCGGTCGCCGGCCTGAACCTCGGCGGGGGCAAGAGCGTCATCATCGGAGACAACAAGACGACGAACCGCGAGGCCCTCTTCCGGGTGCATGGCCGGCACGTCGAGTCCCTCGGCGGCCGCTACATCACGGCGGAAGACGTCGGGACCTCCACGGCGGACATGGAGTTCATCCGCTCGGAGACCACGCACGTCACGGGTCTGCTGGGCAAGTCCGGTGACCCCTCGCCGGTCACGGCCTACGGCACGTACCACGGGATGAAGGCCGCAGCGAAGCATCGCTGGGGTTCGGACTCGCTCTCCGGCAAGACCGTCGCGCTCCAGGGGTGCGGGCATGTCGGGTACTACCTCTGCAAGCACCTCCATGAAGAAGGCGCGAAGCTCATCGTCACCGACATCGACGCCCAGCGGGTGAAGACGGTGACGCAGGATTTCGGCGCGACGGCGGTGGGGACCGAGGAGATCTTCAGCCAGAACGCGGACATCTTCGCGCCCTGCGCCCTGGGGGCGGTGATCAACGACGAGACCATTCCCAAGTTCAAGGTCGCGATCGTCGCCGGCGCCGCGAACAACGTGCTGGCGGAAGACCGTCATGGCGACGAGCTGGAGAAGAAGGGGATCGTCTACGCCCCCGACTATGTGATCAACGGCGGCGGCCTGATCAACGTCAACGCCGAGCTGCACGATTGGAGCCTGGAGCGGGCGCGGGCGAAGGCCGGCGAGATCTATGACACGATTCTCCGGGTGTTCGAGATCGCGAGCGAGGAGAAGATCCCGTCATACCGCGCGGCCGACCGGCTCGCGGAGCAGCGGATCGCCGCCGTCGCGAAGGTGAGGCAGAACTTTGTCTGAGAAGATCTGGGTCGGGGCCGACCACGCCGGCTTCGAGCTGAAGGAGAAGCTCAAGGCGGAGCTCACGCGTCTGGGATACGAGCCGGTGGACGCGGGTCCGGCCAAGCTCGACCCCGCCGATGACTTCCCGGATTTCGGCAAGCCGGTGGCGGAGGCGGTCAGCGAGGGGCTGGTCAAGCGGGGAATCCTGACCTGTGGGACGGGCCTCGGGATGTCGTACGTCGCGAACCGCTTCCCGCAGGTGCGCGCGGCCGTGGTTTGGACGCCGGAAATCGCGGCGCTTTCGCGAAAGCACAACGACGCCAACATTCTGGTATTGCCGTCGCGGTTCACGAACGACCGGCAGGCGATGGATATCCTGCACACCTTCCTCGACACACCCTTCGAGGGCGGGCGACACGAACGCCGGGTGGAGAAGATCGAGCGTGACGACTGATCGTCGGGCTCCATTGCGCGAAGTCGATCCCCAGATCCACGCCCTCATCAAGCGGGAAGTGGAGCGGCAGGAGCACGGCCTCGAGCTGATCGCGAGCGAAAACTTCGTGTCGGTCGCCGTCCTCGAGGCGATGGGCACCGCGCTCACGAACAAATACGCCGAGGGTGTGCCGAAGAAACGGTATTACGGCGGCTGCGAAGTGGTGGACGAGGTGGAGCAGCTCGCCATCGATCGCGCCAAGCAGCTCTTCGGCGCCGAACACGCGAACGTGCAGCCTCACTCGGGCGCGCAGGCGAACATGGCCGCGTACCTCGCCGTCCTGAAGGCGGGGGAGACGCTGATGGGACTGGCCCTGCCGCATGGCGGGCACCTGACCCACGGCGCCTCGGTGAATTTCTCGGGATCGATTTTCCGGTCGGTCCAGTACGGCGTCCGCGAGGACACGGGCCGCATCGACTACGACCAGGTTCGTGACCTCGCCAGAAAAGAACACCCCAAGCTCCTGATCGCGGGTGGGAGCGCGTATGCCCGGGTGATCGATTTCCCCGTGCTCCGCTCGATTGCGGACGAGGTGGGCGCGACGTTCCTGGTCGACATGTCGCACTTCGCCGGGCTCGTGGCGGGTGGCGTCCATCCGTCGCCGGTGCCGCATGCGCAGATCGTCACGACGACGACCCACAAGACGCTCCGGGGTCCTCGCGGCGGCATGATTCTCTGCCGGACGGACCTGGCGAAGGCGATCGACAAGTGGGTGTTCCCGGGTACTCAGGGCGGGCCCCTCGAGCACGTCATCGCCGCAAAGGCGGTGTCTCTCGGTGAAGCGTTGCTGCCGACCTTCAATGACTACGCGGCCCAGGTCGTGAGCAATGCCCAGGCGCTCGCGAAGGCGATGGTGGCGCGCGGCTACGCGATCGTCTCCGGCGGCACCGATACGCACCTGATGCTGGTGGACCTCCGTGCCAAGAACCTCACCGGCAAGGAAGCCGAGCAGCTGCTCGATCGCGCCGGGATCACGGTGAACAAGAACACGATCCCCGGAGACCCGCAGTCGCCGTTCGTCACCTCGGGCATCCGCCTCGGCACGCCGGCCGTCACGACACGCGGGTTCAAGGAGGCGGAGTGCGCCATCGTGGCCGAGCTGATCGACACGGTACTGACGGGGAAGGACGACGCGACGCTCGCGAAGGTAAAGGCGCGCGTCCGCGAGCTCACCGACTCCTTCCCGCTCTACGCCCACCGGCGCGAACCGGCGCATGTCTGATCAAGGTCGCGAGCCCACCACGCTCGACGCCGCGCTGGGGCGCATCCGCGCCCAGGATGGCGCGTATCACGAGCGTGCGTACCTCTTCGTGCTCGCGGCCCTCGAGTTTGCGCAGGGCCGGCTCCCGGCCCGCCGTCACCTTTCCGGCGGGGAGCTGGCCTGGGCATGCCGAGACTTCGCCCTGGAGCAGTTCGGACTCCTGGCGGGCGAGGTGCTCTCGTTCTGGGGCATTCACTCCACCACCGACATCGGTCGCATCGTCTTCCTGCTCATCGACGTCGGACTGCTGGCCCGTCAACCGTCCGACAAAGTGGAAGACTTCGAAGGCGTGTTCGAGTTCGCGGACGCCCTCCGGGCTGGTTACGCGTGGCCTGGCTTGAGTGGGGGAAGCGCGCAGTAGGTTCCAGGGGCCGAGGGAAGGAGGAGGCGTGAGCGACGTGCGCGCGCCGGCCGTGAGCGGCCGCTTCTACCCGGGCACCCCCGCCGAGCTGGAGCGTGCGCTCAAGAATCTGATGAGCCCGCTCGGGCCCATCGCCCATCCAGCCGCGTGCCGGGCTGCGATCGTTCCCCATGCCGGGTACCTCTATTCCGGTGTCACCGCTGCGCACGTCTTCGCCCGGATCCGGATTCCCCCCATCGTGATCATCGTCGCTCCCAACCACACCGGACTTTCGCGCGCTCCCGGCGGCGCGTCGCTGTGGGAGTGCGGCACGTTCGAGACCCCGATCGGGGAGGTGCATGTGGACGAGGAGACCTCCAAGGCCGTGCTCGAGGCGTGCGAGCTGGTGGCGGTAGACCATCTCGCGCACCGTGATGAGCATTCGATCGAGGTCGAGGTCCCCTTCATCCGGTTCCTCGCTCCACAATCCCGGATCGTCCCATTAGTCCTCTCCTGGGATGACTGGAAATCCTGTCGCGCGCTTGGCGAGGCCCTGGCGCAAGTGGTGCGCGCGTCCCGCGAGCCGGTGCTCCTCCTGGCTTCGAGTGATTTGTCCCATCACGAGCCGGCCAACACCGCGGAACTGAAGGACGCGCAGGCGCTCGGTGCGGTACAGAAGCTCGATGGGGAAGAGCTCCTTCGGCGCTGTCATCGCGAGGGGATCACGATGTGTGGGCGGGCTCCGGTCGCGACCGTGCTCGCCGCCGCCAGGCAGCTCGGCGCCAGTCGCGCGGAGGTCGTCGATTACCGGAACTCAGGGTGGGTGACGCTGGACGAGAGTTCGGTGGTGGGGTATGCCGGGGTGGTGATCTCATGAACGCCGTACCTGTGCTGTCCGCCGCCGAGGCGACGCTGTGGGACCGGAATGCACGGACGCAGTTCCGGATTCCGGGCCGAGTTCTGATGGAGACGGCCGGGCGGGCCGCGGCCGCTGTGGCGCTGAAGGAGTTTCCGGATGTCACGGCGCGGGGCGTCCTGGTGGTGGTTGGTGCGGGAAACAATGGCGGAGACGGGTGGGTGCTCGCGCGCGCCCTGCACGCCGCGGGAGTCTCAGTCTGGGTGACTGGCCTCGACCCGAAGACTGAAGATGGCGTCGACAATCGTGCGCTCGCGCGGCTCGACGGGGTGCACGAAGTGGCGGAGAGTGAACCGTGGCCCGCGGCCGCCCTGTTGGTGGACGCCGTGCTCGGCACCGGCGCAGCGGGCCCGGCGCGCGGCGATGTGGCGCCACTCATCCAGAGGATGGCGGCGTATGGCGCCCCGATTCTCGCGGTCGACGGTCCGACCGGGCTCGATCTCTCCACGGGTGACGCGCATGGTCCATTTCGCGCCCAGGTCACGGTGACCTTCGGGGCCCCGAGGCGCGGGCACCTCCTCGCGCGCGAATGGTGTGGGAAGATCGTGGTGGTGGACATCGGATTCCCACCGGCCGATCCCGCGTGGCCCGTGCTGGTGACCGATCACTGGGCGGCGGCCAAGCTCCCGCCGCTCCAGGCCCGGATGCATAAGGGAGATCGCGGGCGCGTCACGGTCATCGGCGGTGCGGCCGGCATGTCGGGCGCGGCGTTGCACGCAGCGCGGGCCGCGCTGGCTGCCGGGGCTGGTCTGGTCAAGCTGATCGCCGGCCCCGAGACCGTCGCCGCGGCCCGCGCGAGTCTGCCCGACGTCCTGACCGTCGAATCGCTGCTGACCGGGGGACTCGAGGCGCAGGCCGTCGAAGCGGTCGAGTGGGCTGACGCCTTGATCATTGGTCCTGGTCTGGGCCGCGAGCCGGGGCGAAAGGGAGTTCTGCACGCGGCCCTGAAGGCGCGTCCAGCCCCGACGGTCGTGGACGCTGATGCGCTGATGCTCTGGGAAGGGACGACTCCTGACTCCCGACCCGCGGTGTTTACGCCGCATCTGGGAGAGTTCCGTGTGCTGGTGGGCGATCAGGTTGCTGACGAAGCCTCGAATGACCGGTGGGCCGCCGCGGACCGGGCCGCCCAGCAGCTCTCGGGAACGGTGCTCCTCAAGGGTGTGCCGACCGTGATCGCCGGCGTGCGAGGCCCCGCGCACGTCGTGGCGAGCGGGAATCCGGGGCTCGCCACCGGCGGATCGGGCGATCTGCTCGCCGGATTCATCGGGGCATTTCTAGCTCGCGGACTGCCGCCGGTCGAAGCGGCGGCCCTGGGTGCTCACGCGTTGGGGCGGGCCGCGGAGCAGGGCGCGCGCGACTGGACGGCCCGCTCCCTGCGCCCCGCCGATGTCCTCGCGTCCCTGCCGGCTGTGTGGCGCTCGTGGCGCGACGTGGGTGCCTGCGCGCCGCCCGTGCTCCTGACGCTCGACGCGCCGGAGACCGCGTGAAGCGCTTGCTCACGGCCGCGACGGCCACGACGGCGGCGCTGGGTCTTCTGGTGAGCTCAGGGTACTGGCGCCCCGGTGACCGGGTGTTGATCAGTGACTTCTCTGAGATCGAGGCGGTGGCGGCCTCGTCGTTCAAGGTCTACGCTGCGACGCTCAACGGTCTGATCATCTACGATCGCGGCGCCGGCACCTTCGATTTGCCGCAGACCAGGCTCGACGGCTATCCCAGCTCGCAGGTGCGATTCGCGGTCGCGGACCCGGTCGGAAATGGTGTGTGGCTCGGGACCAACGACGGGTGGGCCCACTACAACCAGGACATCAATCAGTGGGATTCGGGAATCATCCCGGGTGGAGCCCGGGATGGGTTTCTCGATTCGCAGGGTGCGGTCGGGGGCTTCTACTTACAGGGCATGGCCGGGTGGTACGTCGTGCAGCGCGGCGGGCTCGCCGCCATACCCACGACCACCGTGCCGCCCCCCAATCGCCGGACCGGTCCCCAGTCCGCGCGAGCTCTCCTGGCGCGCGCCCCCGTCGTGTTCGGGATGCAGGGTCGACTGCTTACCGACTCGCGACTCCGTACCTACCAGTTCACCGCCGGCGCCATGACGCAGGACCGGCCGAACGAGATGTTCCTTGGCACGACCGGCCTCGGGCTCCTGCGCGTCGACCCGACGAGTGGTCAGGGTGCGCCCCTCTCGTTCGGACTCCCCAATCAGCGCGCGTCGGTGACAGTGGCCGGACCGGGTGGCGTTTGGACGGTGGGATCGGCCCGGGCGGGGGAGCGCCGGGCGCTCACGTGGGTGGCCGAGGACCTCTCGAAGTTCACGATCAATGAGGACGCGCTGGGCCGCGGGACTCAGGTGCTCCTCGCGCAGCGGATGCTCTACGTGAACAACGCGCTGTGGCTCGGCACGTCCCTGGGTCTGTATCAGATGCCGACGGGAGATGGAACGGGGCACTTCTATGACGTCGGCGCCGGGCTCCCTGGCCCCAACGTCTTGTCTCTCGCCAAAGCACCTGATGGCATCTGGGTCGGCACGGCCCAGGGACTGGCGCACGTCACGCCCGAAGGCACCGTCACCCGGATGACCGGGTACGACCGCGCCGTGGTCGCGCTCGTCGCTCAGCGAGAGAGTCTCTGGGTCGGCACGGTCGACGGGCTGGCCCTGCTCGCACCCGGGTCGACGTCGCCCACCCTCCCTCCCGAGCTCGCGGCCGCGCCCACGTTGCGTGCCCCGGTCGTTGCTCTGGCGAATACCCGCGACACCATCGTCGTCGCCACCGCCGACCAGCTTGGGTGGCGGAATCCCGCCGACGGGTCGTGGACCGTGCTCCGACCCCGCGCGCCCGTGGGCACCATCACGGCGCTCGCACCTGATGCCGGTGGGGTATGGATCGCGGGCACCGGAGGACTCGTGTTCTGGGACATTGCGCACCAGACATTCCACGGGGTCTCCGTGCCGAACGACATTCCGGCCGCCATTCGCGACGTCACGGTCGAGGGCGAGCACGTGTGGGCCGCGACCGATGCGGGGTTGGTCCGCCTTTCGCGCGACGCGGCGCTCCACCGGTGACCGATCTTCCCCTGGGGAAGGGCGCGGAGTTCGACCGCATCCGTGCCATCGCGAAGCGACTGGGTGCCGCGGCAACGGGGCTCGGGGACGACGCGGCGGTGCTGCCGATGGGGGACACCAACCTCGTGGTGAGCATCGACTGCAGCCTCGAAGGGGTCCACTTCCGCACCGACTGGCTGACGTTTCAGGAGATCGGCGGACGGGCCGCGGCTGCGGCGCTGTCCGATCTGGCGGCCGAAGGCGCAAGCGTGATCGGCGTGCTGGTCTCGGTAGGGGTGGGAAACGGGAAGCGGGAAACGGGAAACGTGGACCCCGTCACGGAGATCATGGCGGGCGTGGGTCATATGGTCACGAGCGTCGGGGGCAAGGTCCTCGGCGGTGACCTGGTAAAGAGCGAGAAATACTTCGTCGACATCTGCGTCCTGGGCGAAGCCAGGAAGCCGGTCACTCGCGGCGGTGCGCGGCCAGGGGATGGGGTCTGGGTGACGGGAGCGTTCGGGGGTCCGTGGGCGGCGCTGCAGGCTCTCTTCAGGGACCAGCCGCCGCCCGCTCCCTATCGGGCGCGCTTCGCCCACCCCCTTCCGCGCATCGCGGCCGGGCAGTGGTTGGCCGAGCACGGGGCGACGGCGATGATCGACGTCAGTGACGGGTTGGCAGCCGATCTCGGCCACATCGCCGCGGCGTCCCAGGTCGGCATCACGATCGCGGCTGATCTCATTCCCAGCATGGAGGGCGTCTCCGCGGGCGACGCCCTGTCGAGTGGGGAAGAGTACGAGCTGGCGGTCACGCTGCCCGCGGGGTTCGGGGCGAAGGACGTGGCACGGTTCGAGTCCGAGATCCGGGGCAAGCTGACGCGCATCGGCGATGTGAAGGAAGGATCGGAGGTGGAGATCAAACTCGGGGGGAAACGGATTTCCACTCCCAAGGGGTTCGATCACTTCGCCAGATGATCAGACTCTTCTGGTACTACCTCGTGCTGGTCGCCTCGAGCGTGATTCACGCGAGCGGCACCATTCTCGCGGCCCTGGTTCGGGTGCCCTTCCAGCCAGGCGGGGTCTACGACTGGGGCACCAACGACTGGTCGCGGCAGGTCCTGTGGGGCGCCGGCACACCCGTCGACATTCAGGGGCTGGAGCGAATTCCCAAGGGACCCGTCGTCTACGCGTCGAATCACTCGTCGATGTTCGACATCTGGGCGCTGGCGGCGAGTCTCCCCGGCTCCACGCGCTTCGTCGCGAAGGCGGAGCTGGGACGGATTCCGCTCGTGGGTCCGGCGATGAAGCGCGCGGGGCATATCCTGATCAATCGCGAAGTCAAAGCGAAGGCCATGGAGTCGTACGCCGAGGCCGGAAAGAAAATCAAAGGCGGATTTTCTCCGATCGTGTTTCCGGAGGGCACGCGGAGCCGCACCGGCGAGATGTTGCCGTTCAAGACCACGCCGTTCGCGCTTGCCATCGCGGCCCAGGTCCCCGTCGTCCCCATCTACGTGCACAATACGTTCGCGATTCTCCCCAAGGGCTCGTGGCGCATGCGCTCCATGCCGATCCGCGTCCGAGTGGGGGAGCCGGTGCCGACCGCAGGGCTCACATTGGATGATCGCGCCAGGCTGAAGGACCAGGTCGAGGCGCAGGTCCGCGCACTCAAGGCGCGCGTTGACTCAGGGGCCTCCGCCGCCTAAGGTTCGGGCCACTATGAGCACGATCATTGCCGTCCGCGCGCGCGAGATCCTCGATTCCCGGGGCAATCCCACCATCGAAGCCGATGTCACCCTCGCATCGGGCGCGCGTGGTCGTGCCGCGGTCCCCAGTGGCGCGTCGACCGGCGAACGCGAAGCGGTGGAGCTGCGCGACGGCGATCAGCGGCGCTATGGCGGAAAGGGCGTGCTCGAGGCCGTCAAGAACGTGAACGAGGTGATCGGGCCGCGGCTCGAGGGCCTCGCGGCCGATGAGCAGATCGCGGTGGACTCGGCCATGCTCGAGCTCGACGGCACCCCCAACAAGGGCCATCTCGGCGCCAACGCGATTCTCTCGGTGAGCATGGCGACGGCGCGGGCCGCGTCGGACGAGGCGGGCCTCCCGCTGTACCGCTACCTGGGCGGGCCGCTCGCACACGTCCTGCCGGTGCCGATGATGAACATCCTCAATGGCGGGGCCCACGCGTCCAATACGGTGGACTGCCAGGAGTTCATGGTCGTGCCGATCGGGGCGGAGTCGTTCCCCGAGGGTCTGCGAATGGGTGTCGAGGTGTTCCACGCTCTGAAGAAGGTGCTGTCGAAGCGCGGACTGTCGACGGCCGTCGGCGATGAAGGGGGCTTCGCGCCCAACCTGCCGCACGACGAAGCCGCCCTCGAAGCCATCATGTCCGCCGTGGAGGCGGCCGGGTTCTCGGCCGGCAAGGACATCGCCATCGCGCTCGACGTCGCGGCGTCCGAGCTGTTCGAGGACGGGACCTACACGTTCAAGAAGAGCGGTGGCGGGAAGAAATCGGCCGACGAAATGATCGCGCTCTACAAGAGCTGGGTGGACCGCTACCCGATCGTGTCGATCGAAGACGGGTTGGCGGAATCGGATTGGGCCGGGTGGGCCAGGCTCACCGAGGCACTCTCGTCACGCGTCCAGCTGGTGGGCGACGACATTTTCTGCACCAATCCCGATATTCTGGGCCGGGGCATCGACGAAAACGTCGCCAACGCCATCCTGATCAAGGTGAATCAGATCGGTACGCTCACGGAGACGCTGCAGTGCATCGAGCTGGCGCGCTCCAACGGCTACGGCGCCATCATCTCGCACCGGTCCGGCGAGACCGAGGACACCTTCATCGCGGATCTCGCGGTGGGAAGCGGCGTCGGACAGATCAAGACGGGCTCGGGATCGCGGACCGACCGGATCGCCAAGTACAACCAGCTGCTGCGCATCGCCGAGGAGCTCGGAGACATGGCGCACTATCCGGGCCGGGATCTGTACGGACTGTGACCCCGGCGCGCATCACCGCCCTCGCCGGCGGTCTGGCGCTGGTGGCCTTCGCGATTTTCGCGGGTGAATACTCGACGGGGGACTGGCTGAAGCTCCGGCGTCAGCTCGCGCAGGAACGGGATTCAGTGGCCGCACTGCAAGTCGCGGTGGATTCGCTGAGCCGTGCGGCGCACGACCTGGAGACCAATCCGGCCACGCAGGAACGGGTGGCGCGTGAAGAATTCGGGATGATCAGGAACGGAGAGACGCTGTACCGGCTGGTGCCGAAGGGCAGACCTGCAACCACGCCTTAGCGCCGGCTGTACCCCACGCCAAGTGTCACCCGGTCCACGGTGTCGATCCGGGACCCGCTTCCCAGCCTGACCTGCTCGATCCCATAGCCTAGCGTAAGCCACGCCGGCCATCTGGGCGGCGCGAGCCGTAAACCGACCCGCCCGCCGCGCCCACTCGTGAACGGCTGAACCACGTTCACGGTGCTCGAGGCGACGAACCACAGCTCCGCGTACCCCCGAACCGTCTCCGGCACCAGCTGCTGCTCGACCCGGCCCTGCACGCGCCACGAGAGCCAACGCTCGGTGCCGGCGGGCGTGGTGTACGCGCGGGCGAAGGGACCGGCGGAGATCCGGAACCAGCGGACGGGGGTGATGCCGAGGAGTGCCTTCCCCTCGACGATGTCTTCGTTCGACGCGGGGCCTGACTGGGTATTGAGGCTTCCTTGCCAGTATCCGAGCTCGAGGCCGACCGGGCCGAACGCCAGGCGGCCCTCGCCGCCGAACACCGTTCCGGACAGAGAGCTGGTCACCGAGCCGATCACCGGATTCGCGTACACCTCCGCGCCGTCGAGCTGCATCTCGTAGTAGAGCCTGGAGCCCGACCCCTGCGCCATGGCGCCGGCGAGGGGCAGCGCGAGCGCTGCCAGGAGGCAGAGACCGAGTGACGGTCTCACTGGGTGTCCCGCGAGATCACGAGAGGCGTGCCCGCGCGAATGCGTTCGAGCACGCCGATGCGCCGGCGCGCGTTGTCCTGCTTGGTGAGGTCGATCTGCCGTTGAAAGGCGGCGCGCCGCGCCAGGTTCTTGGCGACGTTGTCAGGCAGGGGCACGCCCGGGCGCTGCGACGCGAAGCCGACGATGCCGGCCAACGACAGCGCACCGACCACCACGTAGCGGCTGCCGGTGGCGTGCGTGCCCGATCCCACCACCGACGGCAGGAGCAGCACGGCGGCCGCTCCCAAGAGTCCGCCCGACAGGGAGCGCACAGCGGCTCCGGGAGGCGCCTTCTCAGGCAGGAACAGCGTATCGGGAGGCGTCGGCCAGGGCAGCGTGTCCGCGTGTGTGGCGTGGATGTCGAGCATGATGCGCACCACCCGCACCACTTCGCCGCCGGCCGTCGGACGCGACGTCACCGTGAGGACGACGTTACCGTCCGCCGGCACACTCGCGGAGTCGAACCCATCCCAGCTCACGTCGAGCGAGTCGCCGATGGGGCCGGCATAGATGCCCTTGATGAAGCGCCCGTCGGGATGCTCGAGTCCGACCACGATCTCGTGGAACGAGCTCGCGTACATTTTGATGGGATACTGATCGCGCCCCAGCCGCAGCGAGGTATCGCCGGGGGTCACCACGGCCACGACCTTCATCACCCGCCGCGCATTTTCGAATGCCGCCGTGACCTCGGGAGGAAAAATCAGCGGATCGGGGCGGTACCGAGGGTCCTGGACGATGAGACGGCGGAACACGACGGACGCGGAATCCTTCCGTCCCCGGTAATAGTCGCTCGCCGCGAGATACGTGAGCGCCTTGGGGCGGAGCGCCGTCGGGAGCGTATCGGGGCTGGGGGCCTCGACGGCGAGGGCACGGCGGAACAGCGCCGCCGCCGTCTCGTATTCGAGATTCTGGTACGCCTGGAGGGCGCTGGTGAGAGTGCGATTCTCGTGCTGCGCCACGAGAGGGCGCGCGGGGAGCGCGAGCAGGACGGCGGCGACGGCCGGGACCGCCGTCCACAGGGCGGTCCGCCGTCCCATCACGGCGTCGTGGGCTTCAGTACGATGTCGGTGAGGCGAAGCGAGGCACCGGCGGCCACAACAACTGTGGTCTCGTAAGCGTTGAACCCGTCTCGCGCGAACCGGAGATGATGCGTGCCGGCGGGCACCGGAAGATCGGTCTTGGGCGTGTTGCCGACCGCGACGCCGTCGAGATACACCTCGGACCAGGGCTGCGTGTTCAACAAGAGGTGGCCTTCCGCGGGCGCGGCGAGGTACCGGACCGGCTGCCGTCTGACTACCGGTGCCGGGCGTTGAGCGGCTGGCTTCGGCCTCGGTGTCGCCACGCCTTGCGCCTGTGTCCGCGGAGCCGGCTGTGAGCTCTGCGGCGGCGTGGGACTCGGCGACGGAACGTTCACGGCCGTCGAGCCCGCTGGTACCGGCGCCTGCGCCTGGTCGGGCGGATTCGTCGGCTGGAGCACGAAGCTGTTCGGGTCGACGGTATTCGACGGAGTGGCGTGCAACCACCACCACGCGACACCGAACACGCCGCCGAACAGCAGGGTCGCGGTGAGCAGGACATTCCGGGCCCGGTGCCTCGGTGCGGCGACCGAGACGCGCGGCATCCGCGGAGGGATGTCCCGCACCTCCGGATCGATCACGACCAGGGGCGCGGTCACATTCGGGGACGCGCGACGCGGGGCCGCCGGGACGACGGTCAGCGCCACCGGTTGAATCGGCGGCGGCAGCAGGGAATCCGCTTCGAGCGCGGTCACGAAATCGAGAATGGTCGCGAAGCGCTCGGACGGATGCTCGCTCGTGGCGCGCTGGAGCGCTTCCAGGACATGCGGTGTCGGAGGCATGCCGCGCAGGCACTCGTGGGCGAGGACCGCGAGCCCGTACTGGTCGACACTGGGACCGGTCAGGTTCCGTGACGCGAACTGCTCGGGCGCGAGGTACCGCTGCTCCGCGGGTGCATCGGCGCCGAACACCGCGGTGGGGCGGCCGAACGCACGGGCGATACCGAAGTCCGTAATGCGCGCCCACCCCTTTGAATCGATCAGCACGTTGCCCGGCTTGATGCCCCCGTGCGTCATGCCCCGGCGGTGCGCGTAGTCGAGCGCGCTCGCCACCTGATGGACGATGCGCAGGCATTGCGCCCAGTCCGGCGCCGTCTGGTCGGTCGCCCCGAGTGCCTCGGCCAGTGACCGGCCGTTCGAGTACTCCATGACGTACCAGAGGAAGATCCTGGTCGACCCGGCGCGGTAGATCGGGACGATGTGCGGATGGTCGAGCGACGCGGCGAGGTTCGCTTCGCGCTGGAGCATGGCGTCGGCTTCGGGCGCCATCCCGGGCGTTCGCGGGATGATCTTGAGCGCGACGAGGCGGTTCTGCTCCCGCTCAAGGGCGAGGTACACCACGCCGCGCGGTCCCTGACCCAGCACGCCTTCGATCTGGAACTCATGCTCCAGGTCGCGGCGGGCGCTGGCCTCCAGCTCCCGAGGGAACGGATCGGCAAGCGTCGCCACCCCGGCGGGGGAGAACCCGCAGAGGGTGCATTCATGGGTCTGGTCGGAGATGTCGCCGACCGCGCAACGCGGGCAGATCACGGAGTAATGTTAAATGAATTGCTGGTGATCGTCAGCGCCCCCGACGAAGCCTGCAGCGTATAGCCATTCCCACCCGTGACGAACGTGATGGTCAGATCCCCGAACGTCGCCACGCCGGCTACCGCCGTCTGGGGGGTAGTCCCGCCGAAGGTGCTCAGTCCGAGGTTCGGATCGCTCCCGATGGCCATGGCCACACTACCCGTGAAGGTCAGGTCCGTGTTCCCGAAGACGTCCTCCGCCGTGACCACTACTGCAGGAGTGATGATGTGGCCGCTCTGCGTATTTGTGGGTTGCACCGTAAACACCAGTTGCGTCGCCGCACCGGCCGTGCCGGTCGCTGTGAACGTGACCGGGTTGCCGCCACCCGAGAACCCCCCGGCGGCCGCGGTGAGTGTATTCGAACCCGCGACGGTACCGAGGGTCCAGCTCCCAAGCGTCGCGATCCCGTCAGTCCCCGTTGTCGGACTCGCGGCGGTGACAGATCCGCCGCCGGTCGCGACGGAGAACGTCACCGTCACTCCCGCGACCGGGTTGCCGCTTGCATCGGTGACGAGAACGGCCGGAGCGGCGGAGACGGCGGTGTTGACCGTGGCGGACTGACCGTCTCCGGTGCTGATCGAAATGTTTGCTGCAGCGCCGGCGGTGATGTTGAACGCGGAGCTCGCCGTGCCGGTGAGCCCGATGCTCGCCGCGCTCAGCGTGTACCCGGTGCCGGCCTTGTTGATGCTCATCCCGCTGAAGGTCGCCACGCCCGTCACCGCGTCGACCGGCGTCACCCCCGAGAGAGTTCCCCCGCCCGGGTTACTTCCGATTGCGAGGGACACCGATCCGGTGAACCCCGTCGCGATATTGCCGTGGGCGTCCTGCGCGGTGACCTGAATCGTACCGAGGGAGCCAGCGGCCGTGTCACTCACGGGCTGGCTCGTGAACACCAAGGCGCTCGCGTTCCCAGAGGTGACGTTGAAGGGCGAGCTGGTGGCGCCGGTCAGCCCGGTGCTCGCGGTGCTCAGCGTGTATCCCGTGCCGACCTTGTCGACGCTCATCCCCGGGAAGGTCGCCACCCCCGACACTGCGGTGACCGGCGTGGTCCCTGTGAGTGTGCCACCGCCAGGATTGCTTGCGACGGCCAAAGAAACCGAGCCCGCGAAGCCGGTCGCCGTATTCCCCTGGGCGTCCCGCGCCGTGACTTGGATCGCGCCGAGCGAGCCACCCACGGAATCGGTAACGGGCTGGGCGGTGAAGGTGAGGGTGGTGGCGTTGCCGGCGGTGACGTTGAACCCGGAGGATGTCACCCCCGTGACGCCGGTGCTCGCGGCGTTCAAGGTGTAACCAGCTCCGACCTTGTCGATGCTCATCCCCGTGAACGTTGCGACGCCCGAGGCCGCGGTGACCGGCGTCGTGCCCGAGAGAGTACCGCCGCTTGGGTTGATGCCGATGGCGAGGGCAACCTGCCCGCCGAAGCCCGTGGCGGTGTTGCCTTGGGCATCGCGAGCCGTGACTTGGATCGTGCCGAGCGAGCCACCGATGGAGTCGGTAACGGGCTGAGCGGTGAATACCAGCGTTGCCGCGTTGCCGGGCGTGACGTTGAATGTCGAGGACCCCGTCCCCGTCAAGCCAGCGCTCGAGGCGTTGAGGGTGTAGCCCGTGCCCACATTGTTGATGGTCATCCCGGTGAAGGTCGCCACTCCGGCGACGGCCGTCACCGGAGTCGTCCCGGAGAGCGTCCCACCGCTCGGGTTAGTGCCGATCGCGAGGGCGACTGAGCCAGTGAACCCGTTCACCGTGTTGCCCTGGGCATCTTGCGCGGTGACCTGGATGGTCCCGAGCGAGCCGTTCACCGTGTCGCTCACCGGTTGCGCGGTGAAGACCAACGTCGTGCCGCTCCCCGAGGTGATGTTGAAAAGGGCACTAGTCCCCACCGGCAGCGTTCCCGATTTCACGCTGAGTGTATAGCCAGTCCCTGTCTTGTTGATCGACAGGCCAGGGAAGGTCGCCACGCCCGCGGTGGCAGCCGCGACAGTGGTACCGGCAAGCACGCCGCTGCCCGGGTTGGTGCCGATGGCGATGGTGTCCGTGCCTGTAAATGCTGTCGCCAAGTTTCCGAACTGGTCCTCCGCGGTGACTTGAACTGCTCCGAGAGCGCCCCCTGCCGTATCGGAGACCGGCTGACCAGTGAAGACCAGTTGGCTCGGGGTGGCGGGGTTCACCACCACGGCCGCGGTCTGAGTGATCGCGACTGTGTTCGCAGTCGCAGAAACGAGTTTGGTGCCGGCCTTCGTGGCGGAGATCGTGCCCGTGGCCACACCATTAGCATCCGTGAGCCCAATTGGTTGATTCAGGGTGGTGCCCGCCCCCGTGTCCGCCAGGACGACACTGGCGCTGGGCACCGGGTTCCCGCTTGCGTCTCTGACGGTGACGGTCACGGTGCTCGCGCTCGAGCCCGTCGACGCGGTGATGGGCGAGGATGCCGTGACGGTGGACTGGGTAGGCGAGACCGCTCCGGCGGACACATCAAAGGTCGAGCTAGTCGCGCCCGTGAGACCAGTCGCGGCTGCCGCCAGTGTGTATCCCGAGCCGACCTTGTTGATCGACAGGGCAGGGAAGGTGTCGAGCCCTGCCACCGCTGCCTTCGCGGCGCCACCTGTCAGTGTACCGCTGCCAGGGTTCGCCCCGATCGTCACGGTCTCCGTGCCGGTGTAGGTGGTGTCCCGGTTGCCGAGGGAGTCACGGGCCGAGACGACTACCGCGGGGCTAATCGCCACTCCTGCGGCGACCGACGTAGGCTGGACCCGGAACGCCAGCTGAGTCGCGGAACCGGGCCGGATGTTGAAGGCCGCGCTGGTACCACTCGTGAGCCCCGTGGCGGCCGCCACCATCGTGTAGGCGGCGCCCGCACTGTCCACCGAGATGGTTGGGAAGCTCGCCACGCCGGAGGTCGCGGCCAGACTGGTGGTGCCGCGGAGGTGCGCTCCCGTCGTGCCCCCGGAGAGGGAAAGGGTGACGGTGCCGGTAAAGGTCGTCACAGTATTCCCCTGGGCGTCCTGCGCCGTGACGGACACCGTCGGCGTGATCTTGGTCCCGGCCGTCGAGGTCGTCGGTTGCGTCGTGAATGTCAGGACTGTGGCGACCCCGGACCCGACATTGAACGCCGCGCTGGTGGCGGGGGTGAGCGTCCCAGACTTGACGCCCAAGGTGTATGCGCCCGCCTTGTTGATCGAAAGTCCGCCGAAGTTCGCGACGCCCGCCGTCGCGACCGCCGTGACCGTTCCCGACAAGACCGCGCCACTCGGACCGCTCGCGATCGTGATCGTGTCCGTGCCAGTAAACCCGACGGCGGTATTGCCGAACGGGTCATGGGCCGTCACTTGGATGGCACCGAGTGACCCTCCCGCCGAATCGTTCAGGGGCTGGCCGGTGAAGACGAGCTGAGTTGCCGTCGCGGGATTGACGACGACCGTGGCCGTCTGGGTAATGTCGACGCCAGTGATCTTTGCGGTCACCGTCTTCGACTCCGCCACAGTCGAAGCGAGCGAACCGGTGGCGACGCCGCCTGCGTTGGTGGTGCCCACCGGCTGCGTGAGCGTGTCGCCGCTCCCGGTCGCCGCCAGCACCACCGTGGCCCCCGCAATCGGGTTACCACTCGCGTCTTTGGCGGTGACGGTGATGGTGCTCTGGTTCGTGCCGGACGATGCCGTGATCGGCGTGGTCGCGCCGACGGTAGAGAGCGTTGGAGATACGGCGCCCGCCGTTCCCGTGACAGTGAAGGCCACCGGGTTTCCCGTGAGGCCCGTACTCGACGCCGATACCGTGTCAGCGCCGGCTGTGGTGCCCAGGGTCCATGAGGTCAACGTGGCGCGGCCGCTGGTATCGGTCGAGAGCGTGGCCGGGGAAGTGGGACTGATGGATCCACCGCCCGCGGTGACAGTGAACGTGACGTTCACGCCCGAGACGTGATTTCCATGACTGTCCGTCACGCGGACCGACGGCGCCGTGACACTTGCCCCGACCGTCGCCGACGACGGCAGGGTGTCTGCGGCGGCAATGCTTGCCGCGTGTCCGGGCGTTGCGGTGGCGAGGAATGTTGCCGAGCCCGCCGTCGACATCACGGTCAACGTGTCCGTCTTCGCCGCGTTCCCGAGCGTCCAGCTGCCCATCGTCGCGATGCCGTTCACTCCGGTGGTCTGCGACCCGCCGGTGACCGTGCCGTTCGACGCGGTGACTGTGAAGGTCACGGCGATGCCCGCCACCGGATTGTTCAGGGCATCCTTGACAATGACCGACGGAGGCGTGGGGAGCGTGCCACCCGCGGAGTCGGTCTGGTTATTCCCTGCGTTCACTGAGAGAATCGGAGTTCCGGCATTCACGACGACGGTCGGGCTCTGGGTGATCGCCACCCCGCTCACCGTCGCGGACACCGTCTTCGACTCCGCCACGGTCGAAGTGAAGGAGCCGGTGGCGATGCCGCTGGCATCGGTGACCCCGCCCGGCTGCGTGATGGTGTTGTTGGTGCCACTGACGCCGAGCACTACCGTCGCGCCTACCACCGGATTGCCCAGCCCGTCACGGGCCGTGACCGTCACCGTCGACCCGGTCCCGCCCGCGGTGATCGGGCTGGTCGCCGAAACCGTGGTTTGCGCTGCGGAGACCACACCCGCGGTCACGTTGAACGCGGTGCTCACCGCACCGGTGAGAGCATTCGATCGGGCCGTCAGGGTGTAACCAGTGCCTGCCTTGCCCAGCGTCAGTCCGACGTGCGAACTGGCACCCGACACTCGCGCCACCACGGTATCACCGGAGAGCACCGAGCCACCGGGGTTGGTGCCGATCCGGATCGTGTCGGCGCCGGCCGTCGCCGCGACGTTGCCGTTCGCATCGAGCGCCGTGACCTGGACGGCCGGCGCGATCGCGGCCCCCGCCACCACGTTGCTCGGCTGTCCGGTGAAGACCAGATGCGTGGCATTGCCCGCGGTGACGTTGAAGCCCGAGCTGGTGGTACCGGTGACGCCGGTGGCGGCCGCGCTCAGTGTGTAACCCGTGCCCGACTTGTCGATCGACAGGCCGGGGAAGGAGGCGACCCCCGAGACCGGGGTCGCGCCGGCTGTTCCGGTCAGCGTGCCACCACCCGCGTTGTTCGAAATGGTGAGGGTCACCTGGGTGGCGAAGCCGGTGGCGGTGTTGCCGAAGCCGTCACGCGCCGTGACCTGAATGGTGCCGAGCGTGCCACCGGACGTGTCGCTCGCGGGCTGGGTGGTGAACACCAGGGACGCAGCAGGTGCCGGCGTGATGTCGAAGCCATTCGAGGTCGCGCCCGAGAGGCTCGTGGCCGCAGCCGTCAGCGTGTAGCCCGCGCCGACCTTGGTGAGGCTGAGATCCGAGAAGTTCGCCATCCCCGCAGTCGCCGTGATTCCGGCGGTGCCCTGGAGCGTGGCCCCACCGGGATTGTTTCCGATGGCCACCGACACCGACCCATTGAATCCGGTCGCCGTGTTCCCAGCCGCGTCCAGCGCCGTGACCTGAACGGCTGGCGCGATGCTCACGCCTGCCGCGCTCGTCGACGGCTGCACGGTGAAGGCGAGCTTCGTCGCGGCGCCCGGTGTGATGTTGAAGCCCGAGCTGGTGGAGCCCGTCACGCCGGTCGCCGACGCACTCAGGGTGTAGCCGGTACCGACCTTGTCGATCGACAGAGCAGAGAAGGTGGACACGCCGGCGACAGGAGTCTGCGCCGCGCCACCCGTCAGCGCGCCACCACCCGCATTGCTCGCGATCGAGAGGGAAATGGCGTTCGCAAAGCCCGTCGCCACGTTGTCACTGGCGTCGAGGGCCGTCACCGTCACACCCGGGGCAATCGCCGCTTGTGACGCGGCGTTCGTCGGCTGCTGCGAGAAGACGAGATGAGTAGCCGTCCCCGGCGTGATGTTGAACGCGGCGCTGGTCGCCGGCGTGGGGCCCGTGTTCGAGGCGGTGAGGGTGTAGCCAGTCCCGGCCTTGTCGATGCTGATGCCGGGGAAGCTTGCGACACCGTTCGTCGCCGGTACCGTCGTCGTTCCGGAGAGCGCCCCTCCGCCGGCATTGATCGCGATCGTCAATGTGATGCTGCCGGCGAACGAGGTCGCGACATTGCCGTGCGTATCGAGAGCGGCGACGGTCACCGTGGGGGTGATGCCCGAACCGGCGACCGCATTCGTGGGCTGCTGGGTAAAGGCGAAATGGTCCGCGGTGCCCGGTGTGCCGGTGGCCGAGATGGAAACCGGACTGCCCGAGAGACCGGTAGCCGTCGCCGTCAGCGCATTCGCCCCCACCGTGTTACCCAGGGTCCAGCTCGTGACCTGTGCGATGCCTAGCCCGTTGGTGAGCACCTGAGTGGCCGGATCGACAGTGCCGCCGCCGCCCGTCACGGCGAACGTGACTGCCACCCCGGGCACCGGATTGTTGTGCACATCCTTGACGATCACGGACGGCGCGATCGCGACGGTCGTCGCCACCGTGGCAGACTGCGCGTTGCCGCCATTCAGGGCGATGTTCTGGGCCGCGCCGGGATTCACCACGACGGCCGGCGCCTGCGTAATACCCACTCCGTTGATCGTCGCGCTCACCGTCTTCGACTCGGCCACCGTCGACGCAAGCGAGCCGGTCGCGACGCCGCTGGCGTCGGTCACTCCGCCCGGCTGGGTCAGCGTGTTGCTGACGCCCGTCGCCGCCAGAACCACGGTCGCGCCCGCGACCGGGTTCCCATTGCCGTCACGGGCCGTCACGGTGATGGTGGATGCGGCGCCACCCGCCGTGATGGGAGAGGTGGCGCTGACGGTGGACTGCGCCGCCGACACCAATCCGGACGTCACGTTGAACGAAGTACTCGTCTGGCCGGTGAGCCCCGCGGACGACGCGGAGAGGGTGTAGCCGGTCCCGTTCTTATTGAGGGACGCATTGGCGAACGTCGCCACACCACTCACGGCCGCGACGTTCGTGACCGAGCCCGACAGGGTCGAGGATCCGGGATTCGAGGCCAGCGTCAGCGAAATGGGGTTCGACGCCGCGGTCACCTGGTTCGAGAACGCATCGAGGATCTCGACGGTGATCGCCGGGGTGATCGATGCGCCCGCGACGACGTTCGTTGGTTGCTGGACGAAGTTGAGGGAAGCGGCCGCCGCCGGATTGACGACCACCGACGCTTGCTGGGTGATCGTCACGCTGCCCACCGTCGCCGTCACGGTCTTGCCTTCGGCCACGGTCGACGAGAGGGTACCGGTGGTGACGCCGTTGGTATTGGTGGCCACCGCGGGATTGATCACCGTGTTGCCGGTGCCGGTCGACGCCAGCGTGACGGTCTTCCCCTTGATCACGTTGCCGTACTGGTCGCGCGCCGTGACGGTGACCGTGCTCTGGCTCGAGCCGGAGGACGCGGCGATCGGGCTCGTGGCCGTGACGCTCGTCTGGGATGCGCTGACCGCGCCGGGCACCGTGAAGGCAGTGAACGTGATTGGGGATGCGACGCCGGCCGCCTGCACGAGCTGGGTCGAGTCGACCGGACTCATCGCGGTGCCCAACGTCCAATTGATCGACGCGATGCCCGCCCCGTTGGTCACGGAGGTCGGCGCGCTCACGGAGCCGCCGCCGTTGAGCACCGTCCAGCTGATCGTGACGCCGGAAACCGGGTTGTTCAGAGAGTCTTGCACCTGCACCGACAGTGCGACCGGCAGCGTCACGCCCACGGTGTCCTTCTGGAGGTCACCGCCACTCAGCTTCATCTGCGAAGCGCCACCCGTCGTCGCGGTCACGTTGAAGGTGACCGCGGTCGGTGTGCTGCCGAGCGTTGCCGTCGCGGTCGTGGTCTCGGGTCCGTTGGAGTTGCCGAGGGTCCGCGTGGCCTGCGCATGACCCGTCGCGTCAGTCAGGTTGCTCGTGGGGGAGACCGAGCCACCCGACTGCGCTGCCCAGGTCACCGTGACGTTCGGGACGCCGTTGCCATTGGCGTCCTTGACCAGAACGTCATGGGGAGTGAGCAGGGTCTTGCCCACCTGCCCGGTGAGACTGTCCCCCGAGAACTTCACGATGCTCGCCGCCGCGCCGACCTTCGCAGTGTCGACGAAGGTCAGGGGGGACCCGGTCAGGGTCCCGGACGTCGCCGTCATGCTGTCGGGCTTGGCCGTGGTGCCAAGGGTCCAGGAGCCGACGGTGGCGATTCCCGAGGCGTTCGTGGTCGGGTTGGGCCCCGTCAGGGAGCCGTTGGCGCCCGCCGAGCCGGGCAGCGTGAAGGCGACGACGACGCCGGAGTCGGGATTGCCGCTCTGGTCCGTGACCAGGACCGACGGGAGCGCCACCACCGTCGAGCCGGCGGGCGCCGCCTGATGGTTCCCGCCATTGATCGCGATCTGCGTCGCCGGGCCCGCCGACAGCACCACGGCACTCGAGGTCACGGCGGCGAGGCCACCGGCAGTGAACGACAACGTCCGCGAGCCGACGAGTCCCGTGATCTTGAGGTTGGTGAACGCAGCCTGCCCGCCAGCGCTCGTGATGGCCGTGAGCGTTCCGCCGATGGTTCCGGCACCCGTGCCGGTCGCCGCCGTGACGGTGGTGCCCGACTGACTGACAGGGTTGCTCACGGAATCCTGGATCTGAATCACGGGTTGCTGCGCGAAGGCGGTGCCATTCACGGCCGCGGCGGAGGGTTCCGTCGCCACTCCAAGCTTCGCGGCGGGTCCCGTCAGGATGTTGAATGTGCTGCTCGACGCTCCCGCCAATCCCGAGGATGCCGCTGTCAGGGTGTATCCGGTGCCGGCGGGATCAATGCGAACGCCGGGAAACGACGACACGCCGGCGACGGCTGAGACCGACGCGGTGCCGAGGAGGGTCCCGCCACCCGGATTGGTGCCGATCGCGAGCGTCACAAGCCCCGCGAATCCGGTCGACACGTTGTTGTTCGCGTCGAGGGCACTCACTTGTACGGTGGGCGCGATGCCCGCACCCGCTGTCGTACTGGTCGGCTCTACCGTGAAGACGAGGTGGGTCGCGGCACCCGGCGTGACCGCGACCGTGTCCGTCTGCGTGATGGCGACACCGCCGATGGTCGCGGTGATGACCTTGCTGCCCGCCACCGTGGACGACAGCGCACCCGTCGCGATGCCACTCGCATCAGTGGGGGAGGGGGGCTGAGTCACCGTATTCCCGGTGCCCGAGGCGGCCAGGACTACGGATTGGCTCGCGATCGCATTTCCGAATGCGTCGCGTGCCGTCGCGGTGATCACGGAGCTCCCGCCACCGGCCGCGATGCTCGTCGGCGATGCGCCCAGGGTCGACTGCGTGGCGGAGATGGCGCCGGGGTTGACCACCACGGACGCGGTCTGATTCACCAGCACTCCACCCACCGTCGCGCTGATCGTCTTCGACTCGGCCTTCGTCGAGGTGATGGACCCCGTCGCCAGACCCGTCGAGTCGGTGACGGCGGCCGGCTGGGTGAGCGTGTTGCCGGTGCCCGACGAGGCGAGGACCACCGTCGCCCCCGCGATCGGGTTGCCATGGCTGTCCCGTGCCGTGACGGAGATGGTCGAGCCGGTCCCGCCGGCGGTGATCGTGCCGGGCAAGGCGATGACGGTCGACAGCGAGGCCGAAACGGACCCGGCGGTGATGCTGAACGGATTGGACCGGGCGCGTGTCAGCCCAGTCGCCGTCGCGGCCAGCCGGTACCCGATGCCTGCCTTGTCGATGGTGAGCGTGGAGAACGTCGCGACACCATTGACGGCGGTCACGCTGGTCGTGCCGCCAAGGACCCCGCCACCGGGGTTCGAATCGATCGCGGCCGTCACCAGCGCGTGATAGGTCGTGTCGGTGTTGCCGAACGCGTCCTGGGCCGTCACGACGGTTGCGGGTAGGGTGCCACCCGCGCTCGTTCCCGCCGGTTGGGTGGTGAACGCGAGCTGGGTAGCCGCGCCGGGGCGCACGTTGAAGGCCGAGCTCGTGGCGCCGGTGAATCCGGCAGCCGCCGCCGCCAGCGTGTAGCCCGCGCCGACGTGATGGAGAATGACGCTCGAGAAGGTCGCCTTGCCACCGACCGCGGCGACCGAGATGGTCCCTCCGAGCGTATCCGACCCTGGATTGGCGCCAAGGCTCAACGTCACGGTGCCGGTGAACGACGAGACGGTGTTCCCACTCCCGTCCTCCGCCGTGACTTCGATGGCCGGGGCGATGGCCGCTCCGGCGACCACCGCCGTGGGCTGGATCGTGAATGCGAGCTTGGTGCCGGCGCCCGCTCCGATGTTGAACGATGTGCTGGTCGCTCCGACGGCTACGCCAACCCCCGCGGCGGTCAGGGTGTATCCGGTGCCCGTCTTGTCGAGTGTGAGACTGGCGAACGTCGCGATCCCGTGGGCGGATGCGACGGTCTTGGTCCCACCGAGGGTCGCGCCGCCGGGGTTGGTGCCGATGGCAACCGTGACGTTCCCGCTGTAGCTCGTGTCGACATTGCCCAGCGAGTCCTTGGCGGTCACCTGCACGGCCGGCGAGATCGTGGCCCCCGCGCTCGCATTCGTGGGTTGAACCGTGAAGGTCAGGTTCTGAGCGTGAGCCGGAAGGACGGTGACCGTGGCGGCCTGTGTAATGGCTTGGCCACCCGCCGTCGCGGAAATCGTCTTCACGCCCGCGACCTTCGCGCTCACGCTCCCCGTCGCCACCCCGGATGCATTCGTGGGTGCCGCCGGCTGGCGGAGCGAGTCACCGGTCGCTGTGTCAAGCATCACGACCGTCACATTCGGCACCGGATTGCCGAAAGGGTCCTTCACGGTGACGGTGATGGTCGAGAGGCTGTCACCCTTGGATGCGTGAATCGTGGCCGGCGCCGCCGCCACCGTGGTCAGGCCGCTCGAGATCGTTCCTGACGTGACGTTGAACAGGCCGGACTGCACCGTGAGAGCGGGGGACGCGAGCGTGGCCCGGAGCCGGTAGCCGATGCCGGTCTTGTCGAGGGACAGTCCGGGGAAGGATGCGACGCCCGACACGGCCGCGACCTTCGCGGTGCCCGAGAGCGTCGAGCCACCAGGATTCGAATCGATGACGATGGCGATCGTATCGTGGAAGCTCGCCAGGGTGTTGCCGAGCGAGTCGCGGGCGGCGACCTGAATGGTCGGGTGAATCGGGGCGCCCGCCGTGTCGACGGACGGCGAGGCCACGAACACGAGCTGTTGCGGGGTAAGCGCTTCCTTGAAGTCGGCGGCCGACTCCGCATTGCCGCCGAACGACACCCATCCGCTGGTGCGCCCCGACTGGCTGACTTCACGCGCCTGCCAGTGATAGCTGACGTTGTCGACGAGCCCCGAGCCGGTGGCCTGCGCCGTCGCTGGGGACTGCTGTTGTGTACTCGCGGCGTTCGCGACGTTGGTGAAGGCGGTGCCGACCGGCTCGTACTCGATCTCGAGGTGGACGGGCTCGTTCTGGACGGGGTCGGTGACCAGCCCCGAAAAGATCAGGGCTCGAGTGATGTTGGTGGCGCCCACTGGAAGGGTGGTGACGGCGTCCGACTTCAGCTGTTTGAGCGCGGACGGCGCCGCGAGCGAATTCCCCAGGACGAAGTCCGCCGCCGTCTCCCCATTCCCCCCATACGACAGCCACGGTCCCACTCGGCCCGTCTGGTCGACGGCCCGGGCGCGCCAGTGATAGCTCGAGTCATCCGCGAGTCCACCAATGCGGACCAGTGCCGGCTGTCCATTCTTGACGGCCGCGCCGAGTGTGGTGCCGGTGCCGGCGAAGGCAATGCTCGTCGGCTTCGCCTCGACCTCGAGGCGGAGCGAGTCGGGCCGGTCAGGATCGGAAACGATGGCCTTGAAGACGAGCGCGTTCTGGGAGACGGTATCGCCCGTATTCACGACGGTTGCCGAGTCGCTTTGCAGCTGCGTCAGCGTGGTGGGAGCCGCCGGAATGCGTGGGGGCGACAGCGTGAGTGTGAACGTGCCCGAGTCCGCGGCCGTGTTGGTTGTAACCTCGACCACGTAGCTCCCCGTGCGAGGGAGCCGCTGATAGTAGAGGCAGGGATTGCCGGCGATGCCGGCGCAGGTGCCGCTTTCCGAGTACGAGGGCTCGAAGAATGTGTTGGTGGAATCGAGCACCAGGTATCCGGCGGGCGCCGTCAGCTCGAGCGAGACGGAGTCTCCCGCCGATCCGTTGAACGAGTAGAGGGCGGCCGGATGGTTCGAGCGATGCGGTGCGCCGCACGACGCGCCGCCAAGGGTTCCGGTCACCTGCGCGCCCACGGTTACCGGCGTGACGACGCACGGCTGCACCGTGAACTGCACTGGAACACGCAGGGCGCCCTCGGTGGATCCCGACCCCGTGACGATCACCGTGTCGCGATACGTACCGAGCGCGAGACCGGTAGGCACGAAGGACAGAGGCAGCGTGTCGGGCGCGGTCCCGGCCGCGGCGCCGAGGTGCAGCCAGGCGGAGTTGTGAGCGGTCGAAGCCGTCCAGGTGATGCGTCCGGTCGCCCCGTTACCGACGATCAGCCGTTGTGTGCGGGCGGCCGTCGACCCGAGGGGCGCGGAGTCGGCGAGGGCGAGGGGGTTGAGGGTCAGTACTCCGCCGGTCGGGGGGCCCAGAAGCTTGTCGACTTTGCACTGCGTCACGAGCAGCGTCGCGATCACGACGCTTCCGATAGACAGGTAAGGGGACAGCCGTTTCCAGGGCATCCCCTTCATCTGTTGAGAATCCCGTGCCGCAACGTGGCCCCGCCACGTGTGATGGGGCGCGCATCGCGCTCGCACCGCTGTGGCAGGGATACTGTCGCAGCGGCGCACCAAGGGGGACCGCTAGGGCGCATAAGGCGTGAAAACTACAGGGGTTGGAGGGGGGTCGGGAGGGTTAGAATTGCAACGAATTCATGGCAAACTTTGCCCGGCTTTGCCACTTTGGTTCCGAATGTCGATGACGTTCTCCGCACCCCGACAACGCCTCGCAACCGCCGCCGCCGTGCTGCCGATCCTGGTGGGGTCCGGGGCGCTGATCGGCTGGCTCTTCGATATCTCGGCGCTGACGAGCGTTGTCCCTGGCTGGCCCTCCATGAAGGTCAACACCGCGCTGGGGTTTGCCCTCGCCGGTATCTCCCTGTGGATCTCCATCACCCCCGATGCCGGACACACGACGAGGCTCGTCGGTGCCGCGTGTGCGGTGGTTGTCGGCCTGATCGGTCTCCTCACCCTCACCGAGTACATCCTCAACCGCGATTTCGGCATCGACCAGATCCTTTTCAAGGATCTCACCACCACCTGGGCCCCCGGGCGGCCGGGCGTGAACAGCGCGTTTCAGTTCCTCATGCTGTCGCTGGCGCTTCTCTTCGGGTCGTCGCGGCACCTCTCTCCATGGCTCGCGGAGTCGTTTGGACTCATCGTCATCATCTGCGCCTTCATCGTACTGCTGGGATACCTCTACGACGCCGCCGAGCTCACGAACGACGCATCCGCCACCCAGATGGCCTTGCACTCGGCGGTCACCTTCATGGTGCTGGGCGCCGGTGTGTTGGCGCGCGAGACCTCGGGTCCCGTGATGCAGGTGCTCACGAGTTCGGGGCCCGGCGGGTCGCTCGCGCGCAAACTGCTGCCGCGCCTGATCATCGGCATCGTCGTAATCGGCGCGGCCCGCCTCGCCGGCCAACGCGCCGGCTGGTACAGCACCGAGCTCGGACTTTCGCTCTTCGTGCTCATGAGCGCTCTGGTGATCACATCGGTCACCCTGCGGTATGCACGAGCGACCGATGAATCGCAGGCGAACCTCCTCGAATCCGGTCGTCGCCTACGCGACGCCTTCGCTCAGGTACGCTCCCTGTCGGTCACCGCGGAGCGGAGCCGTGAGGCTGAGCGCACCCGCATCGCCCGCGAGATTCACGACGAGCTGGGGCAGGCGCTCACGGGCATAAAGATGGATGTGGCCTGGGTGCGGTCGCGGCTCCCGCAGGAGCGGGCCATTCAGGAGCGCTTCGACGCGATGGCGGAGCTGCTCGAGGACGCCGTGCAGATCGGGCGGAGGATTTCGAGTGACCTCCGTCCCGGCGTACTCGACGATCTGGGACTGGTCGCGGCCCTCCAGTGGCAGGCGCGGGAGTTCACCAAGCGCACCGGGATCTCGGTCAAGATCGATGCGCCGGAGGACGTGTCCGTACCCGACGAGCGGGCCACCGCGGCCTTTCGGATCTGCCAGGAGGCGCTGACCAACGTCTCGCGGCACTCCTCCGCCTCGCGGGTGCAGGTCGAGGTGATTGCGGAGGATCACCTGCTCAGCCTGGTGATCCGGGACAACGGACGAGGATTCGACACCGCATCGCTCAAGGACGGATCGTTCGGCCTCCTTGGTATGCGGGAACGCGCCGAGACGTGGGGTGGCAACGTTCAGCTCGAGAGTGGTATCGGCGCCGGGACGACGGTGACCCTGACGCTTCCCCTGGGGGAGGCAACCGCATGATCCGGGTGATGACGGTCGACGACCATCGCATCGTGCGGGAAGGCGTGACGCGGCTCCTCGAGGAGACCGCTGATATCCGCGTGATCGCCGAGGCGACGTCGGGTGCGGGGGCGCTGGCGGCGCTCGCCAAGCAGTCCGTGGACATCGTCCTGCTGGATGTGGCCATGCCGGGCTCGTCCTTCGTCGAAGCGCTTCGGGACTTGAAGGAGCAGTACCCGAAGGTCCGCGTCATCGTGCTCACCGGCCATGCGGAAGAGGAGTACGCGGTCAGGGCCCTCAAGGCGGGGGTGGCCGGGTATGTCACCAAAGAACACTCGTCGGAAGAGCTGATCGTCGCGATTCGGAAGGCGCATTCTGGTGGCACGTACGTCAGCGCGGCACTGGCCGAGCGCCTGGCCCGTGAGGTCGGTGGCATGTCAGCTGGTCCGGCGCACGACGCGTTGTCCGACCGGGAGCATGAGGTGCTGCGGCTGCTGGGACAGGGGAAAAGCGTAAAGGAGATCGCCGGGGCGCTTGAGCTATCGTCCAAAACTGTAAGTACTTACCGGACTCGTCTTCTGGAGAAGCTCGGTCTGAAAAGCACCGCTGACCTGATCCGGTATGCCGTGGAGCACCGGTTATGAGGCGAATTCTGTAGGACGAACACCGACAGACCCCTTCCGCACTTCCCGATACAGCCTCCCAAGCAGCGCTCGTATTCTGTTCCCCGTCAGACATGACGTGACTCGCAAAGCACGAGGTCAATAGTGAGCCGGATCGTGATTGTCGAGGACTCGAAGGTGGTCCGGCACCGGCTGGAAGAGCTCCTGGGCTCAGTGCCCGGGGCCGAAGTGGTCGGGACGGCGGAGGGGGTGCAGGAAGCCCTGGAGGTGATTTGGCGGACCCTCCCTGACGCCGTGATCCTCGATCTCCGGCTGAAGGACGGCAGCGGGATGGCGGTGCTCGAGGTGGTGAAGAAGACGCACCCCGGCATGACGGTGGTGGTCCTGACGAACCATGGTACGGAAGAACATCGGAACAAGGCGCTGGGGTTGGGCGCCGACCGATTTCTCGATAAAACGGCGGATTTCGACCAGATCCCGGCCGCCGTAACACCGTGAACCGGGATCGTGTGTTCCTACTCTCTCAGGAGGCATCTGTGAACCGCAAGGGCTTTACGCTGATCGAGCTGTTGATCGTGGTCGTGATCATCGGCATCCTGGCCGCGATCGCGATTCCGAAGTTCGCCAACACCAAGCAGAAAGCGTATGCGGCGTCGATGAAGTCCGACCTCCGCAACCTCGTCACGGCTGAAGAGGCGTACTTCTCCGATTCGCTGAAGTACGTGACCGCGACGTCGTGCACGAACCCGCCCACCGCCGGCACCGCCGCGTGGTGCGCGACGACGGGCAACACCCTGGGTGCCATCACCACCGGGACGGGCACGCAGGCTGGGTGGACCGCGAGCATCACGAACATCAACACCCCGACGTCCTGCGCGATCTACATCGGCGCCGTGACGCCCACGGCTCCGGCCACGACCTCGAACGCCGAAGGCGCTCCGGTCTGCC
>DASQIZ010000075.1:0-11872 GCA_035631315.1 Gemmatimonadales bacterium | reverse complement strand
TCGAGCTTGTAGGCCCCGAAGAGCGCGCTGCCGATGATGTGGAAGACCAGGTGCACGGCGGGCGTCCCACGCACGGTGTCGACCCCCGCCACGTCCATCGTCGCGGTGCCGACGCTGATGAATCCGTACTTCGCGCCGAAGACCAGGTGCTCGCCGACGGGGAAGGGCACGGGTCGAGTGGCTGGCGCGCCACCGGTCGAGTCTCCGGTCGGCGTGTCTTGCGCCTGGGCGCGCGGCGCGGCGAAGAGTCCCAGGAGGAGCAGCAGGGCGAGGCGCGCGGCGCGGACCGCGGGGCGGGCGCGCCAGACGCGAACCAGCTCGTCCCACGGACGCGTGCGGGATTCCCGCTGCCGGAGGTCGTACCGGGCGGCATAATCCACGCGCTCGAGCTTCCGTGCGTGCTTCGCGAGTCTCGCCACCAGCTCGGCGTTCGCAGACCAGCCATCGGTCGTCAGGAGTGATTCGACACCGGGTTTGAGCGCCTGACGGAGCACGACGAGGCGGAGTGCGAGGAACCCCGAGACGGTATCCCGAACACCGGGGACGCGCAGCAGGCGCGGGGCCCAGGCACGCGACCACCGGAAGCCGCGAGACACTTCGCCCGAGTGCTTCGCCTGCTCACCGACCACCAGGTCCGCTCCCGACTCGAGCCGCTTCACCATCTCCTCCATTGCGTCGGGGCTGTGGACGAAATCGGCGTGGAGCGTGATGGCGCAGTCGCGCTTGGGGCGGTCGGTGCGCTGCAACGCGGTCTTGAGGAGCACCTCGAGACTCTTCGCGTATCCCTGGCGATCCCGGTTGGTGATCACCGTCATGGGGAGGACGCGCGCGTACCGGGCGAGCACTTCGGCGGTGTCGTCCGTCGAGGCGTCGTCGCACACCAGGAGCTGGTATTCCCGGGAAAAGCCGGTGAACACCTGGCGGACCTTCCACAGGACCAGCCCGGCGGTGCGGGCCTCATTGCGCACGGGAACGCAGACGTAAATCATGGGGTGGAACTTAAGCGAGGACCCGATACTGGGCTAAGGTGGCCTCAGCCATGGCTTTAGAGGTGAACCGATACTCGAACGGCCGGCGCGCGGGGTGGGCCAACGCCTTGAGGACGCTGTCTGCCAGCGCCTCAGGATTTCCAACCGGCACCACCCATTCGGGAGACACGATCTCCGGCAGCCCACCTCCGGCGGTGGCCACCACTGGCCTCGAGAGCGCGAGCGCATGAAGCACCACGCTGCCCATCCCCTCTTCTTTTGATGACATCACGAACACGCGCGACTCCCGGATCAGAGCGTCCACCGGGTCGACATACCCCACCATGTGAACGATGTCCCCGACCCCAAGGTTCGTGATATCGCGCTGCAGCGCTTCGCGCAGGGGGCCTTCCCCTGCGATCACCCAGTGGAGCTGTGGAGCCCTCGCGCGTGCGGCGGCTGCGGCGCGCACCAGTGTGCGTTGGTCCTTGTGGTCGACGAGCGCGGCCACGTTCACGGCGAGGGGGGCTTCGGCGGGAAGATGCAAACGCGTGCGAATGTCGGGTGCGCTGTCCGCTTCCGCCTTGATCTCGTCGGGATCGATCCCGTCATGAATGACGACGATGTCCCGGGGGCTGATGCCGTCTGCCACCAGCACGCGCTTGACGCCTTCCGAAACGGCGAGGATTCGGTCGGCCCGGTGCCAGCCACTGCCTGTCTTCACGTGAAAGTCGACCCTCCGGTGAGCGAAGATCGCGTACGGCTCCGGGGGCAGCTGTTTTGAATGGACGAACCACCGCAGGCCGAGTGTGCGGAGCCAGAGCGCCAGGGTCAGCGCGTGACTGTCGTGTACGTGGACGATGTCAGGGCGGATGTCGCCGATGGCGAGACCGAGCGTCCGGAAGGCGCTGAGCGACAGACCGGCGTGCCAGCGCGAATGGATGACGTTGATGCCGTCCCGCCGTGCCCGGATGGCCAGCTCGGATCCCTCCCCGGTGAACAGATGATTCTCGATGCCCGGCATGGACTTGAGCTCGTGACATAGCAGCCGGACCTGATTCTGCCCGCCCCGCCATTCACGACCCGAGTCGACCTGGAGAACCCGCACCCGTCGTGGCGGTCAGCCGGCGCGGCGGACGCCGCCGAGCACGGTCCGCAGCTCGGCGAGCGTGAAGGGCTTGTGGAGAAAGGGACGGCCGAGGGATTCGAGGAAGGCGAGCGTGTCCCCGCGGACGGTGTCGCCGGTGGCGAAGATCACGCGATCCGCGACTTCCGGGTGCTGTTCGGCGAGCTCCTCGTACATCTCCCGTCCGCCGAGGCGGGGCATCCGGAGATCGCACACGATCACGTCGAAGGGGGCGGCGATCGCACGGTCCACGGCATCACTGCCGTCGGACGCGACTTCCACCGAGTGGCCCCACGCTTCGAGCGTTGCCCGCATGTAGTGGAGAATGTGGGGCTCGTCGTCTACCACCAGCACCCGCAGCGGTTCGTCGATGGCGCCGACCATGTGCTGGACGCCACTCGTCCGGGCGAGGCCGGAACCGGGGAGCTCGACGGTGAACGTCGCCCCCTGGTTCGGGGCGGAGTCGAGTGTGATCCGCCCGCCATGCTCCTTCACGATACCCTGCGAGATCGAGAGCCCGAGTCCGGTGCCCTGACCTTCGGGCTTGGTGGTGAAAAAGGGCTCGAACACTCGCTGGGTGAGATCCTCGGGGATGCCCGGACCATCATCGGCGATGGAGACCGAACATCCGTCGAGCCATCGGCGGGCCGTGATCCAGATGTGACCGCCGCCGGGTCTCTTGGTGCTCGCGATGGCCTGGGCGGCATTCACGATCAGGTTGACGAACACCTGCTTGATCTGATTCGCGTTGACGCCGATTGGCGGAATGCCGGGTTCGATCTCGAGCGCGGCCTCGACCTTCAGGGCCATCAGCTGGTTCCGGAGCAGCGCCAGCGTCGACTCGAGCAGCGGTCTGATGGACTGCGACTGTCGCTCGCCCTCCTGCTTCCGCGCGAAGGAGAGCAGGTTGCGGACGATCGTCGCCGCCCGCTCCGCCTCCTGACGAATCACCTGCAGTGGCTCGGCCAGCGCCGGCGGGATTTCGCCCGCCTCCGCCAGGAAATCCGAGAAGCCGACGACGGACGCGAGCGGATTGTTGAGATCGTGCGCGACGCCGGCGATCAGCTGTCCCATCGCCGACATCTTCTCCGACTGGATCAGCTGGTCCTGGAGATGATGGCGGTCGGTCGTGTCGTCAAAGAGGAGGACCGCGGTGCCGATATCGGCCCCCGCCATCCGCGTCGCGCCGACGGCAAACACACGGTCTCCAGTCCTGATCTCGATGGCGGCGGCCCCCGGATGCTCCAGCACGCGGGAGACCACATCGGCCCAGGCCGGGGGCACGAGGGAGAGCCAGGCGCGGCCAGGGAGCGCCGTGACCGGGACCTGGATCAGATCCGCGAACACCCGGTTCGCGCGCCGGACGATGCCCTGGCCGTCCACGATGCAGATCGCCTGGGAAATCGAGTCGGCGGTGAGCTCCCACTCCCGCTTCCCGACGGAGAGCAGCTCCACGAGGCGCGCGTTCGCGAGCGCGATCGCGGCTTTGGCGCAGACCACCTTCACGTACGCCAGCTCGGGCTCGCCGAAGGCCTGCGGTTTGTCCGAGCCGATCGACACGGCGCCGATGGCCCGGCCCACCGCGAGCAGGGGCGCGCCGATCCAGGATGCCGGGGGTTCGACGATGCCCGGCGATCCGGCCTTCGCCGCTTCCCCCGCCACGCCCTTTGGAATCACGAGCGGACCCTTCCGCAACGCGAGCTGGAGCAGGGGGTCGTCGGTGCGCGTCGGCGTCGGAGACTGATCGTGAACGATGGTGAGGTGATTCGACTCGAGATCGAGCAGGACCACCGAGAGCCGGCTGGGGTGGAGCGGCTCGTCGAATGCCCGCGCCATGACATCCACCACGGTGCTGGGACGGAACGCGCTCGACAGCTCGGAAGAGATCGCCGTCAGCCGGTCCAGGATGGAAACGGCGGCTTCGGGGACCCCCCGCTTCACCCAACCGCCTGGGCGAATGCCTGGAAGAGTGAGGGATCGCTCATGTCTTCGGGATGCCACTGCACGCCGATCAGCCACTGGCCTTCCGGCTGGCGCAACTCAACGGCTTCGACGACCCCGTCGGGCGCGCGTGCTACCACGGTCAACACGGGTGCGATGTCCTTCAGCGCCTGGTGATGCCGGCTGTTGGTGCGAATGCACTCGCGCTTCACCGTGCGGGAGAGGAGCGAGCCCGGATCGACGGCGACGTCGTGTTCGCCCTTTTCATGGTCGATTGGGCCCGGGCACTCGGACGGGAGATCCTGATGCAGCGTCCCGCCCAACGCGACGTTGAGAATCTGTACTCCGCGACAGATCGCCAGAATGGGGAGCCGCGACGTGACGGCCGCGCGTACCAGGGCGGCCTCGACAACGTCACGCGTGTGATCGATGCGGCCGAGTTGTGGGTGCGGGCTGGCGTGGTACAGCGCCGGATCGACATCCTCACCGCCGGACAGGACGAGTCCCGACACCGCCTGCAGGGCGAGACTCGCGTGGGATGGATCCAGGGATGTCGGAAGAACCAGCGGAATGAGTCCGGCGTGCGCCAGGGCGGTCACATACGGCGTATTGAGGTGGACGTGCTCGCCCTTCATGGTCGTGCGGTGCGCGGTGACGGCGACGACAGTCATCGCGTGGTGCGCGCCGAATCCCCGAGCAGCGGACATTTGGGGTTCGACACCCCATTCCAGTCCACCCGGACGCCATAGAGAGGAATGTCCGCTCCATTGCTCGACACCGTGCCCAGCTTGGGATAATCCCGCGGGGCGGGGGACTCGTAGATCATCACACCCTCGACGCGCGACGACGTGTCATCCACCACCAAGAGACCGAACCCGCCGGCCCCGGCGAGCGGGAAGGTGGGGCCCTGAAATCCGAGCACGAGATTCTTGGACGCGTCGTATCCGACGGTCACCGAGCCCCTTTCCTTCCCCGCGACGCGGGCCGGCAGAGAGCCGGGCAGGCCGCGCGGCGCTTCGGTGAGAATCATCCGCGTATCCTGCAGCTGCTCCTGGATCACCGTCGGTCCGACCACATATCCCAGGCCGCACACCGGGGACCCGCCATGGCTGGGGCTGCAGGCCGCGAGGGCACCAAGAGTCACGAGGGCAAGTGAGCCGCGCATGGTCTGAAAAGTACTAATAGACGTACGTCACCGTCATGGTGACGGTCGCGACCGGCTCGAGCGTCCGCGGCGCCAGCGTGTAGACGTAGTTGAGTGCATTGGTCGCCAGGACCCGCAGGTCGAAGGCGCCGAGGCGCCACCCGGCGCGCAGATCGAGGGTTTTCGCAGCGACCCTCGGGTCCGTCTCGTAGAGCTCCACGCGCTCGAAGCGGCTCGAGTACCGGAAATCCGCGCCGATGGACGCCGGCCCCATCACGTAGTCGGCCGACAGGGTCAGGAGATGGCGGGGGCGGAACGGGAGAGGCCGATTGGGAACGGTGTCGTGGGCCAACTCTCGGGCGTCCAGATACGTGTACGACAGGCTGGTCGTCAGGTTCGGCGTGAAGGGGGAGGCTGTGACGCTGAGATCGAGCCCCGCCAACCGCGCGTGCGAGACGTTCTGGAACTGAATCGAATCCGCCACCAGCTCCGGAGAGATGTAGTCCGTGGCCTTCGTGTAAAAGATCGCAGCATTGGTCGAGAGCCACGGCGTGATCACCGCCGTGTTCCCGAGCTCCCCGCTCCACGCAGTCTCGGGCTTGAGGGATGGGTCCTGGACGACGCGGAATGGCGGGACCGGGACCTGGGGATACTTCTCGCCCATCGACGCGGCCCGGAATCCACGGCCCACCGACACCCGCCAGATGCCGAGACCGGAGGGCACGACCGCGGCCAGCCGTGGGCTGATGACTGCCGACAGCCCACCACCGTCGTCCGCCAGAAAGTCCGTGCGCGCCCCGGCCGTGAGGCGGACCTTGCCGACCACGCGCTCCCCCTCGCCGTACGCCGCAAACTGTTCCTGGGTGTGAGTTCCGAAGATGTCACTCGCGACCTGGTTCCCGGTCAGCTCGCCGCCCACGGTGACCGTCTGACCGGGGGTCGGCGTCGTGACGATTCGCCCCTCGGCACCGAACCGGTCGGCGACGGCGAAGTCATTGCCGGCCTTCTGGAAGTCGGTGAAATGCGTACGCAGCCACGACGCGCGCCCCATCCAGGTGGTGTTCTCGTCGGGGGTCCGGGTGATCGTGGCTGTGAGGTAGCCATGATCCGACCGGGTGTGGTTCCCCGAGTCCGCGGTGTCGACGAGAAAGGGCTGGTAGGCGAGCCCCCGCATGTTCTCGCACAGGTTCGGTCCGCAGAACGCGAGCGGGACCTGGTACTGATGGGTGGCCCAGGTGCCGGTGAAGAGCACGTGTGTCACGGGATCCGGGAGCCACTCACCTCGACCCGCCACTTGCAGATGGTCGCTCGCATCCTGCTGTCGGTAGCCGTCCGAGTGCCGGCCGGCGACCGTCAGCGCACCGCGGAACTGATCGGTGCCGAAGGACCCGGTCAGCGAGCCACCCCCCTGGGTGCCCGTGTAGGATCGGAATTTCCAGAGAGAATCCGGCGGATTGGCGAAGCCGCCGCCGAAGAACCGGACGCGCCCGTGGATCCCTTCGGGGATGTCCCGCGTGATGATATTCACCACGCCGCCCAGTGCCGCCGATCCGTAGAGGGATGACCCCGCTCCCTTCACGACCTCCACCCGCTCGGCATCGTCCACGGGGACCAGGTCCCAGTCGATCCCTCCGCGGTCGGCCTCATTCATGGGAACGCCGTCGACCAGCAGCAGCACCCTGGCGCCGAGGCCCTGCTCGAATCCGGAAGACCCGCGGATGTTGACCTGACCGTTGACGAATTGCACCCCGGGGACGCGATTGACGGCTTCGTCGAGCGTAATCACCGCGTGCCGGATGATGGCCGTATCGGAGAGGACGTCGACCGAAGCGGCGACGTTCTCGATGGATTCGGGACGTTTATCTGCCGTCACTACCACGCCGCCGTCGATGAAAATCGCGCGCCGGTGAAGAGTGACGTCCCAGACTACCGAGTCGCCGGGTGGTACGGTGACGACGCCGGAGTCGGGCTGGTAGAAGAACGCGTCGACGTGAAGGCGCGCGGGTCCGGCCGGCACGTCCTTGAGGCGAAACCGGCCGTCGATGCCCGTCAATGTGAAGGCGGCTCCCACCGCCTCGACCTTCGCTCCCGCCACCGGCGCGCCCGCGGAATCCCGGACGGTTCCGACAATCGTCCCGGTCGTTGCCGCTTGCTGGGCGATGGCGGGTGTGGCGATCAACAGGGCGGCTGCGAGCGCGAGCCGTGACGTCATGGGAAGAAGTACGACACGGAATGCATGTTGTTGAAGTCGAGGACGAAGTCGATCCCCGACGTGCCCGGCGAGTGGACCGTGACGACGCCGGGCTTCGACGTGTCCGCCGGGTCGCGGTAGTAGCCGGCTTCCATCAGGTGCGCGTCGGCGTTGGCGGTATCGCCCACGTTGAGCCCCACCTTCGCCCACACCGCGAGGACCCAGTGGTACTGGTTATTCGGGAGACACATCGCATACGCGGACACCGAGTCTCCGGTCTGAGGCACCTGGAGAGCCTGGGGGGGGAAGGGCAGGAAGTTGAACAGGTCGGTGCGACTCTGCGGGAACGTGGAGTACGCCACGATGTAGAGTCCGAGCGTGCTGTCGGGCTCGGTACCACGGAAGGTGACGTGCCCGGTGACCGCCCCGATGCTCGGGTCGCAAATGGTGGCCGGCTGGAGTCCGTCGTTGCACCCCAGCACCAGCACGAGGAGCAGATATCGGAGACGCCGCATCTCCAAGCAATCTGGCCACTTCCGGCGCTCAGTCAACTTGACCGGGCTCTCCGTGACCCGCACCTTTCGGCCATGCCTCTCTACGAATACCGCTGCACCGCGTGCGACGAGGTGTTCACGGAGCAACTCACCATATCGGAACACGGCAAGCGCCGGCCGGTGTGCCCCTCGTGCGGCTCCCGCGCGGTCGAGCCCGTGCTCTCCACGTTTTTCGCCAAAACCATCCGCAAGAGCTGACCGAACGGTGTTCGAGCGCCTGCGCGACGCCCTTCGAGCCGCTCTCGACGCTGCGACTCCCCCCGCCGACTTGCGCCAGCTCGCCGGCCAGATGCGCGAAGCCGTCGTGGACGCCAAGGTGGCGGTCCGCGAGGTCCGCGAGGCACTGAAGCGGACCGAGATCGAGCTGGCCGCTGAGCGCCAGAAGCTGGCGGATGCGGAGCGCCGCGGACGGCTGGCGGGGGAGATCCAGGACGCCGAGACCGTCGAGGTGGCGGGACGGTTCGCGACGAAGCACCGTGAGCGGGTCGCCATGCTCGAGAGGAAGCTCGCAGCGCAGCAGGAGGAGCTCTCGCTCGCGGAGAAAGAGCTCAACGAAATGCAGACCCAGCTCTCGGCGGCCGATCAATCCCGGGTCGGCGCGGAGCGCAGCACCGAGGAGGCCTGGCGCGAGATTCAGCGTGCCGGCGGCTCCCGCCCCGGTGTCGACCCCGAAGATGATCTTCTCAAAGGCCAGCTCGAGCGGGCCCAGCGGGAAGCCGCCGCCGATCGCCAGCTCGACGAACTCAAGAAGAAACTGCGAAAGGACTGAGCCGATGCTTCTGCTCGTGCTGGCCCTGCAGAATCCGCTACCTCTTCCGACCACGGCACCCGCCGATTTCACCAAACGCGCTCACACCTACAGCATTGTCGCTTACGACTCGGCCACGGGCGATCTGGGGATCGCGGTGGAGTCGAAATTTCCGAATGTCGGCGGCATCGTGCCCTGGGCGCGCGCCGGGGTCGGGGCGGTGGCAAGCCAGTCCCTTGGCAATACGCACTTCGGGAATGAGGGATTGGACCTGATCGCGCAGGGCGCGACCGCCCCCGAGGCGATGCGGATCGTGATGCGCTCCGATCCGCGCCCGTCCCAGCGGCAGGTGGGCATGGTCGACGCGATGGGCAACGCGGCGAGCTGGACCGGGGACTCGTGCTTCGACTGGGCGGGTGGGCGCACCCTCGGAGCCGGGCAGACGATCGTGCTGGGTGGCAAGGGTCAAATGATCGTGGGCCACGGGTTCGCCGCGCAGGCAAACATCATGGTGTCGGACCAGACGGTGAAGAACCTGGCCGACGCCTTCATGGCCGCGAAAGGATCGCTGGCGGACCGCTTGATGGCCGCGTTGCACGCGGGGCAGGCGGGGGGAGGGGACAAGCGCGGGATGGAGTCGGCTGCGCTCCTCGTGGTCCGCAAGAACGCCGGCTATCTCGGCAACAATGACCGCTACATCGACATCCGCGTCTACGACGACACCAATCCCATTCGTGAGCTGGACCGACTGTACCGGCTCCACCAGCTGTACTTCTTCACTTCCAAGACCGAAGACCTGATCCCGATCACGCCCGACATCGTGAAACAGCTGGAGCCCATTCTCCTTCGGGAGCCGTTGAATCAGAAAGAGAAGTGGCTGGCGGCGCCGCAGGGCACGGCGAACCAGACCTTCCTCGAAGCGCTCGCCAACTTCATGTACTGGGAGAACTACGACGTGCGAGTCCGCATGGACGGGAAGATCGACCGCATCGTATTCGAGGACATTCTCGCGCGGAGAAAGAAGTGAGCGCGCCGGCGGCCGCGGCGCCGACCCGGGATGCCTCGTGGTTCGGGCACCCGCGCGGACTCTCGACGCTGTTCTTCCTCGAGATGTGGGAGCGCTTCTCGTACTATGGGATGCGCGCGTTTCTCATCCTCTACATGACTCAGGCGCTCGCCTTTCCCGACGCCCGCGCCGGCAACGTCTACGGCAACTACACCTTCAGCGCCTGGGGAGCCGCGATCCTCGGCGGCTTCGTCGCGGACCGCTGGCTGGGGCAGTACCGGAGCGTGCTCTTCGGCGGGATCATCATCGCGCTCGGGCACTTCACGCTCGCCTTTCATCCGCTGCCATTCTTCTATACAGGGCTCGCGTTCATCGTCATCGGAACGGGGCTTCTGAAGCCGAACGTTTCGGGCATCGTGGGCGCGCTCTATGAAACGGCCGATGAGCGTCGGGATGCCGGGTTTTCGATCTTCTACATGGGCATCAATTCGGGCGCATTCCTGGGTCCCATCATTGCCGGGTGGCTTGCCCAGAAAGTCGACTGGCACATCGGCTTCCTGTGCGCCGGCGTCGGCATGACCTTCGGACTGATCCAATTTGTCCTGAACCGGAATCGCCTCCGTCCGGCCATCGAGCGTCTCGCGCATCGTCCCAAACCCGTCGCGGCAGCTGCTTCCGGGCCGACCGGAGAAAAGACCTTTGGCGGATTGACCGGAGTCGAGTGGAAGCGGATCGGCGCCATGGCGTTCTTCTTTGTAGGTGCCGCGATCTTCTGGGGCGCCTACGAGCAGGCGGGGTCGTCTCTCAATCTGTTCGGTGACCGCTACACCACACTCACCATTCTCGGGTTCCATTTTCCCTCAAGCTGGTACGTGTCGGTCCAGGCGATCTTCGTGATCATCCTGGCACCCTGCTTTGCCTGGCTCTGGATCAGGCTCGGCAAGTATGAACCCTCGACGCCGACGAAGTTCGCGTTCGGACTCTTCTTTGTCGGTCTGTCGTTCGTCTTCCTGCTACCGGCCGCGTATGCCATCCAGGGGACCCCCGGCCTCCGGGTTTCGCCCTTCTGGCTGGTCGGTTGCTACTTCATTCAGGAGCTGGCGGAGCTGTCGATCTCGCCGGTGGGGCTCTCGGTCTTCACCAAACTTTCGCCGGTGAAGATCGTCGGCATGATGCTCGGCGTCTGGTTCCTCGCGGATGCCATCGGGAACAAGGCCGCGGGCTACGCCGCCGGGTTCATCTCCAACGCCCCGATGCAGGAGCTCTTCCTCACCGTGGCCGGAGTGTGCATTGGAGCCTCGGTGATCGCGTTCATCCTGGTGCCGCCCGTGAAGAAGCTGATGGGAGGCGTGCGGTGAGCGGTAGGGTGGGCGCGTCGTGGTTCCCGCGGGCTGACAGCCCGCTCTCGGCGCGGTCGCGCCCTAAGGGGCTTGCACTGCCCGGATGCGGTGTGGTGGCGAGTCCTTTAGGACCCGATCGACCCGAGAGCGGCCTTCAGGCCGCGGGAACTACGAGGACATCGGCACTCAGGCTCGCCCTGCTGGTGTTGGTAGCGCTGTTCCCGGCCATCGCCCGAGCTCAAGGCGGTACCAAAGTCGTCCTGCTCGGCACCGGTTTCCCGCGGCCCGATCCGAACGCCTGGGGTCCTGCGACCGCGGTGGTAGTGGGCGATCGGGTGTTTCTCGTCGATGCCGGAGTCGGTGTCGAGCGGCGGATGGCGGCGGCGCATCTCCCGATCAACGGCCCGACCGCCCTCTTCATTACCCACCTCCATTCCGACCACACCCTCGGGCTCGCGGATCTGATCCTCACCAGCTGGGTGATGCAGCGGCCGGGACCACTGCATGCGTTCGGCCCTCCCGGTCTCCAGCCGATGGTCGACCACCTCATGGCGGCGTACTCCATCGATCTGAAAGTCAGGACCGAGGGGCTGGAGCATGAGACGCTCGACAAGTCACGCGTGATCGTGCAGGAGATCCAGCCGGGAGTGATCTACGACTCCGCGGGCGTGAAGGTCACGGCGTTCCGGGTGGACCATGGCCCGCTCACAGCCTTTGGATACCGGTTCGACACTCCGGGCCGGGTGGTGGTCATCTCCGGCGACACGCGTCCCTCGGAAGAGTTGGTGAAAGCCTCGCAGGGCGCTGACGTCCTGGTGCACGAGGTGTATGCCGGATCGCACTTGAAGGTCGAG
>DASQIZ010000074.1:0-2484 GCA_035631315.1 Gemmatimonadales bacterium | reverse complement strand
CTGCATCGCATCCAAGTGATACAGATAGCCCCAGAACTCGTGGAAACCATGCGCGGTCGGCAGCGCATCGGTGTGGTCTCCGAGATGGTTCTTGCCGAACTCTCCGGTGTTGTAGCCGAGATCGCGCAGGAACCAGGCGATCGCGGGTGTGCCGGGCAGTAAATAGGACGGGCTACCGGGGAGCTGCGGCGGGATCATGCCCGTGCGCAGAGGATGCATGCCAGTGAAGAATGCGTTGCGCCCGGCCGTGCAGCTCTGCTCAGCGTAGTACGTCATGAAGATGGCACCTTCATTGCCGATGCGGTCGATGTTCGGCGTTTCGCCAACCGCGAGGCCGCGGTGATAGATGCTCGGCTGCATCCAGCCGATGTCATCGCCCATGATGAACAGGATGTTGGGCTTCTGCTGTGCGGCGGCGGGGCCCGCGGCCAGAGCCAGGCCTGCGACCAGCGCGACCAGGGCGGTGACGGCTTTTCGAACATGTCTCATGTCTTGCCTCCTTATCTGATGGTCGGTTGAGGGGGACGCTCACTTCACCTTCTTCATGGTCACGTTCGCGGGGTTCATGCCACCAAGCTGCCCGCTGATGGTGTCGCCCTGCACGGTGAGCCACCCGGTGACGCCCGTCGGGTAGACGAGCTGCAGCGTGTTGCCGGTCACGAGCGCGTTGACCGCTCCGCTCCGGTCCACGGGGGTGCCGGTGATCGTCGTATTCCCGGAGACCTTCGAACCGGTCTGCTGCAGTGTCATCTGGATCTGCCCGCTGCCGAGGGTCGCCTGGGTGTAGGCCCACTGACCAGCCCACGAGCCGGTGACGTCGACCGTGGGCGGAGCCATCGAGGCGGAATCGGTAGTGGCGCACGATGTGACGCCGAGCACGATGAGGCTCAGGAGCAGTAGTCGTTGCATGGTTGTCTCCTTCCCGCGGCGGTGCCGCTCGGCGCAGACTGTAGGAACCGGCCCGCCCTACGACAATTCGGAGAATCACGGAAGGGCTCCGTAGAATTCCGGACACGAGCTCACGTCCTCCTGTCGCGCGCCGGGCGCGACACGTAACGCTCGCCCCGCAGGGCGGCCCGCACCGCCGTCACCAGCTCCTGGCCGGCGCGGTGCTTCGACACGTAGCCAAGGGCGCCCACGGCATGTCCGCGCTCCATGAGCTCGGGATCGTCGTGAACGGTGACGAGAACGACGGGCAGGTCGGGATGCGAGGCGCGAAGCTTGGCGGTGGCCGCGATGCCGTCGAGACCCGGCATCACGATGTCGGTGACGACGACGTCGGGACGGTCGGCCTCCACCTCACGGAGAAGGGCCTGACCATCGGCTACGACCGCGACCACATCGAACTCGGAGATGAGCAGGGCGCGGAGCTGCTCGGCGACCTCCGCATGGTCTTCGGCCAGCACAATTCGTGGCCGCTGCATGCGCCGACCTTAGGGCGGCGATCGCGCCGTCTCAATTCGGAAAATCACGGAGGAGCTCCGGAAAACTACGGAGGAGCCGACTAGCGCTGGGCAGGCCCGGCCAGGCCATGCTCGAGGGCGTAGCGGATCAGCTCGGCGTTGGTCCGCAATCCCAGGGTGGCCATGATCTGGTACTTGTGCGTTTCCACGGTGCGAGGAGACAGCCCGAGGGTGGCGGCGATTTCCTTCATTGTCCGTCCCGCTGCGATCAGCGAGAGAACGTCACGCTGGCGAGGGGTCAGCGTGTCCGCGCCGGGCGCGTGGTGATCGGCAAGCTTTTTCAGCACTTCCGGGGCGAGAGAAGGCGTCACGTACGTGCCGTCCCGCAGCGCGGCACGAATGGCGTCGACCAGCTCCTTCCCCGCCGCGTGCTTCGCCACGAAGCCGGAGGCGCCTGCGCGCAAGGCCTCCGCGGCGAGCTGGGTGTCGGCGTGCATGGTGAGGAAGATGACCTTGGCGGGGTTGCCGTCGACCTTGAGTCGATGGAGCGCTTCAATGCCGCTCAGGCCGGGCATCGCCATGTCGGTGACGATCACGTCGGGTCGATGCTGCCGCGCCGCCTCGACCAGGCGCGTGCCGTCGGACACGCTGCCCACCACCGAGAACTCGCGCTGGAGCAGGCTGACCAGCCCTTCCATGACGATGGCGTGGTCATCCGCGATGAGGACGGTGGGCCGATGTGGGGATGACGGCATGCTCGCTAGGCTGCGGGCACCATGACTTCGATCTTCGTGCCGTGTTGCGGCTCGGTGGCGATGGTGAGCCGTCCGCCCACGAGGCGAACGCGCTCCTCCAGGCTGATCAGGCCCAGGCCGCGGCCCCGTGCTTCCGCGAGGTCGAAGCCTCGGCCATCGTCGGTGATGCTGAGAACCAGGTCCGTGCCTTCGCGCGTTAGGGTCACCGAGGCGTGGCCTGCCTTCGCGTGCATGGCGGCATTCCTGAGCGCTTCCTGCGTCACGCGGTAGAGACACAGGGCGACGTCGGTGGGCACCTCGCCCAGGCCCTCGCCCGGCTCGTACGT
>DASQIZ010000073.1:0-8895 GCA_035631315.1 Gemmatimonadales bacterium | reverse complement strand
GAACTTGTCGTAGTCGGGGGTGCTGGCGATTGCTCCCGGTGGCACGGGTTCCCTGCCGCCCATGGGAATCACCACGAAGGTGCGGCCGGAGCTCGGCAGCCGCCCAAACCCGGAGCGTCCGGACTTCTCTTGATCCAGAGGCCGTAAGCAGTTGTAGTAGAAGTAGTTACAGGTTGTCACAACGAATGCGGGGTCGCGTCGTTCGCCGCCGTCCTTTGTTGATCGCAATGTCGGAGTTTGTCGTGTGCCGGTCGCTCAGTTGTCGTTGTTGGAGGATCACTTGAAGGTATGTCAATTCTGACATATTATTCCTGGCGCGCATGATGCCCCGCGAGAAGCCGCTGGTCTGGCTGCACGGCGAGATCAAGACTCCGCCCTTCTCACGAGAAGCCCGCATCGAGGCCGGATACTTGCTGGGGCTCTTGCAGCGCGGTGAGAAGCTTTCGCTGCCGCAATCCCGGCCGATGCCGACCGTCGGACGACGGCGTCATGAGTTGCGCGTGAACGATCGGGAGCACAACTGGCGGATCATCCATCGGATTGATCCAGACGCGATCGTCCTGCTCGAGGTGTTCTCCAAGAAGACAGGGGAAACGCCGGAGACCGTGGTGGAGACGTGCCGGCAACGACTGAAGCGATACGATGGTCTGTAGGAGGCAACGAGATGCACAAGACAAGAAAGGCCCGCCTGGAGGCGGATGGTTGGAAGGTTGGAACCGCGGCGGAGTTCCTTGGACTCTCGGCCGAGGAAGCAGCGTACGTGGAGATCAAGCTTTCACTCGCCAGGGTCCTCAAGACTCAACGGGTCCGGCGGAAGCTGCTGCAGAGCGAGCTGGCGAAGCTTATCGGGTCGAGCCAGTCGCGCGTGGCGAAGATGGAATCGGGGGACCCGTCAGTCAGTGCGGATCTCCTTCTCCGCTCTGCCTTGGCGCTCGGGACTCCCAGAGCTCTCCTGGCCCGGGCCATGAGAGCCACGACTCGGCGACTGCCTCGGGTTCGGAGCGCGTAGCGCCCTCCTGATCTAGAGGCCGTAACTAGTTGTAGCAAAAGCAGTTACAAGTTGTCAAAACGCATGCAGGGTCGCGTCGTCCGCGGTCGGAAAGCCAGTGCATCGGCGTCATGATCGGTCGTTGGTTGCTCACTCAGATGCCGGACTTTGTCTCAACGCCTATCTCGAGCGCCGCGGTGCAGCAGGTGTACGCCCTTCAGGAAGGCGTTTTCCCGCCAACAACTCACGAACCGGCGGCCGGCCGGACTTGGGCCGACATTATGAGGATGTTTGAAGGCATGCTTTTCTCCCTAACGGAGCGCCTCTCGGAGTTGTCGTGTGTCGAGCGTGTGTGGATCGCTCACAGCCGTCGGGCCGGCGAGTTTCTGTCCATTGCGTCAGCCAACTGTGAGCTGGTGGTCAGCCGGTTTCGGCATCAGACGGCGCTCACGCTCCGTGGTCCAGAAACCAGGATGACGACGGCCGATTGTCCTCTCGAGGGAGAGTGGATCGGCATTCGTTTCAAGGTGGGAACGTTTTTTCATCGGTTTCCGCCCGCGGCGTTGAGTGACCGGAGAGACGTGACGGCGGCCGACGCGTCGGCGCGATCATTCTGGCTCGATGGCTCGGCCTGGGAATATCCGACATTTGAGAACGCCGATACCTTCGTGGGGCGACTGCTCAGGAAAGGCATTCTGGTTCGCGATCGAATCGTCGGGGGGGTGGTCCGCGGCGAGCTGGACGGGGTGTCAATGCGCTCGGTCCAGCGTGCCTTCCGACGTGCAACCGGGATCACGCAGGCGGCGTTTCGCACCATCGAGCGCGCGCGCTACGCGACGAGCTTGCTTCGCGAAGGCGCCGCGATCGCCGACGTCGTGCATCGGGCTGGGTATTTCGACCAGCCTCATCTGACGCGGTCGCTCAAGTACCTTATCGGACAGACGCCTGGGGAGATTGTCCGCCGGACGCGGCAGCTGTCGCTTTTGTACAAGACAGCGCCGCCGCCGGGCGCGAGACTCTGAGCATGCGAAAAATAATTGTGGAAGTGATCGTGTCGCTCGACGGAGTCATCGGTGGGGAGAATGCGGACTTCTGGGCGCAAGTGTTTCAATTCCAGATTGCCGATGTTCAGGAATATCGGGATCGGCTGATATTCATTCCCGAAGCACTCTTGATGGGCCGGAAGACATACGAATCGTTCGCCAAGGTCTGGCCGACCAGGCAGGGGGCCGTCGCAGACAAGATCAACAGTATGCCCAAGTATGTCGCTTCACGCACCTTGCGGGACCCGCTTCAGTGGAACTCTACCCTGATACGAGGGGACGCGGTCCAGGAGATTAGAAAGCTCAAGCAGGGGCCGGGGAGGGATTTGCTGCAGTATGGCGCGGGAGAACTGACGCACGCCATGCTCAAGCATGGACTCGTGGATGAACTTCGAGTTCTTGTGTTCCCGTTTGTGGTCGGCAAAGGTCCGCGCATGTTCGAAAATGCGGGCTTCAGGACTCTGAAACTCCTCGAGACCAAGACGTTCAGTCCAGGCGTCGTCGCTCTGCACTACCAGCCTCAGACATCTGCCTAGGGGTCGGGACTCCAGCGCTCTCCTAGCCCGGGCCATGAGAGCTGCGAGTCGGCGGCCGGCTCGGGTTCGGAGCGTCCAGAGCGCTCCTGATCCAGAGTCAGGCGTGTTGCCAGTTACACCAAGGGGCAGTGCTTTGTCGTCGCCTTTCTAAACTACCCTTCCATAACATGGAGGCCAGGACAGACAGCCTCCTCAAACCGTCGAGTGGAGCTGAGGGGGCTCGAACCCCTGACCTCCTGGGTGCGATCCAGGCGCTCTCCCAGCTGAGCTACAGCCCCTTGGGGACGCGGAACTTAGACACCAGTCCCCTGACGAGCAACCCCTTCAATGCTGAAGCCGAGCGCCGCGCAGACACTTCACCCCTAAATGCGTGGGGTTGTGGTATGTGGGACTCTCCGTAGACGTAGAGGACTTCGCCCCCCCAAGGAGCGTCCCACACCCCACATCCCCACGCCTTTTTCAGTGGTATGTTCTCCCCCATGCGTGCCACCGCCACGACCTTCTCGGCGCCCATCGCCGCCCCCCTGGAAAGGGTCTTCAACCTCCTCGCCTCCCCCGACGCCTTCCCATCCTGGATGCCAGGCTGCCAAGCCGCCAACACCCTCGGCGCCCTGAAAAAAGGATCCCGCGTCTCCATCACCTTCGGCGCCGATCGCACCACCATCCTCGAGATCGTAGACTTCGCCCCGCCTTCATCTATTGGCTGGGCCGACCGCGGCGACCGCCGGGGCTCCCGGGTGTTCTTCCAGCTCTACTTCGCAGGTGGGGCCACGACGCTTTCCATGAAGGACGTGTGGGAGCCGAAGCGAATCACGGACTTGGTGAAGGGAAGAATCTTCAAGCGCAGAGATGCCAAGAGATTCTTCGATTCCGTAGTAAATAACCTCCGGAAAGCCGTAACGAAGTAACTAACCCCGGGCGCGAGCCCGGGGTGGACCCAAGCGGCGCGAGCCCGGGGCGGACCCAAGCGGCGCGAGCCCGGGGTGGACCACAGCGGCGTAAGCCCGCAGCGGACCGGGAGTCAACACCCCACACCCCCTGGTCACTCGGACCGCGCGGTGATCCGCCGCACCACATCGCGATAAGCTCGGCCCGACATCAAACGCTTCCCATTCTTCAGGATCAGCACGTAGTCACCCTGAAACCACGGCTGGATCTCCTTGACGCGCGTGATGTTCACGATCACCGACCGATGGATCCGCACGAAGTCCTCGGACGACAGCCTTTGCTCAATCCGGTTCAGCGTTTCCCGCACCCGATATGCCTGCTCGGCCGTCTGCACGATCACAACCTTGTCGGACACCTCGATGTAATCGATCGTGGCCGCGTCGATCAGAATATGCCGGCCGTCGATCTTCACGGTGAGACGGTCTGGCGACCGATCCCGAGCCAGCCGGTTGAGCAACGCCTCGAGGCGCCCCGAAAGCTCCGACGATCCCCCGCCTCGGACGCGGACGATGGCTCGTTCCAGCGCCGTTCGAAACCGTTCGTTGTCGAAAGGTTTGAGCAGATAGTCGACCGCGTGCACATCGAACGCCCGCAGTGCATATCGCTCGTATGCCGTCACGAAGATGACCGCGGGCATGCTCCGCACACCGACGGTGGCGACGACACCGAAGCCGTCGAGGCCCGGCATCTGCACGTCGAGGAGCACGATGTCGGGCTGGAGCCGTTGGATGAGGTCGACCGCCGTCTGGCCGCTCGCCGCATCGCCGATGACCTCGACGTCGTCCATCTCGGCCAATAGGGATCGCGCCATACGCCTGGCCGGCGCTTCGTCGTCCACCACCAACACGCGGCAGCGTGGACTCATCGCGGAAGGACAATACGCACGCGAAAGCCTCCACCGGGAACATTGCCGGCTTCGAACGATTGTCGCTCCCCGTACCGCGCTTCGAGTCGCTCCCGAACGTTCTTCAAGCCACGCCCCGCCACCCTCCCGTTGTTACCCACGGCGCCCCGCCCGTTGTCGGTAATGTCGAGGTGTAACGAGGCGCCCGAGACGTGTGCGGCGACGGTGACGGTGCCGCCACCCTCGAGCGGCTCGATCCCGTGCTGGATGGCATTCTCCAGGCAGGGCTGCAGGATCATGTTCGGGACCGGAATCGAGCGTGCCGCGTCGTCGACCGCCCACTCGACCGTCAACCGGTCGCCAAAGCGCGCGGTCTGAATGGCGACGTAGCCCCGCAAGAATTCGATCTCCTGCTCCAGCGCGATGTCCTGCTCGTCCATCCGGTCCAGAGCCGTGCGCAGCAGGTCACCCAGTTGCGCCAGGACGCGGCGCGCGATCACGACGTCCTCGCTCATGAGCGCCGATACCGTGTGCAACGCATTGAACAGAAAGTGGGGCTGCAGCTGCTGCTGCAACACGTACAGCCGGAACCGGGCCAGCTCGACCTCCAACGCCGCCTCGCGCCGGGAGCGATCGCGGTAGGCACTGTAGTAGACGAGCGCGTGATACAGGAGGGCCGCGATGAGGAACAGGACGAGGTTGAGCGCGATCGTCTGGGTGAATCGAACCTGCGCCGCAGAGAGAAACGATGCGCCAGTCTGGACCTCGGAGGACGGGCCCACGCCGAGCAGTCGAGTCAACGCCGTCATGATGACCGGGTCCACGACGCAGGCGATGACGATGGCCAGGATCCAGACGGGTACGCGCCACGCCAGATGACCGGTGCCCAAACGCTGATACCACCCGAGCAGTGTGATCGCGGGAGCCAGTACCACCCAGGGTGAAAAAAAGATCAGCCCCCGCACGAAGGCGCTCGCGACCGAGAGGCGCGGCGTCTGGTCACCCATCGACATGGAGAGCTGCTGCGCCGTCATGAGGACGGTGAGCAGCACCGTGCAGAGGGTGGCGACCCCGATCGCGATCAGCACGTGCGAGGCGAGACGAGCCGACGAACCGCCGGCGTTCACGGTTGCCATGTGCTGTCGAATGTAACGACCCCTCGCGCCATCGACTGTTTCCTGCGGGTCGGACGTCAGATCCTGCGTGTGGCGCCAGATGCGTTGCCCATTCAGGGCGCATCGCCACAACGTAGGGTCAGCCGGCAGTCTCGATCAGCGGCGCATGGCATCCACAGACGAACCCGTGTTCGTCCCCAGACGGAAGGCTGCAAGGTGATCCCATGACACCGTTTGTATCCGAGCTAGGCCAGGATGTTCGCTACGGTGTGCGCATGCTGGTCAAGAAGCCCACCCTCGCGATCGTGGCGGTCCTGACGCTCGCTCTGGGCGTGGGAGCGAACACGGCCATTTTCAGCATCGTGAACGCCGTGTTGCTGCGTTCGCTGCCCTACCCAAATCCCGATCGTTTAGTACGCATCTTCTTCAACGCTCCCGGCGCAGGCTTGCGGGACATCAGGTTTTCCGTGCCCGAGATGGAAGACTTGACTACACGATCGGGCGTATTTGAAGATGTCACCCCGATCTACGAGGGTAGCGAGGATGTGACCGGCGGCAAGCAGCCCGAGCGTGTCGATGGGGTCAATGGCAGCTTCGGCTACTTTTCCTTGCTGGGCGTCACTCCGCAAATTGGACGGTTATTTGGTCCGCGGGACTACGCTCCTGGTTTCGCCCCACTGGCCGTGATCAGCGACGGCCTCTGGCATCGTTCCTATGGCGCCGATCCGAGCGTTCTCGGACGTATTATCCGGGTCGACGGTGATCCCTTCACTATTATCGGGGTTCTTCCGCGCGGATTTCGCCATCCTGGACCGACAACTTCCGGCGACCCGGAAGTGTTTTGCCCCTTCGGATTCAGGGCAGATCCCTTTCCCCCGCCAAAACGTGGTCTCCGGTTTCTCGTAAATGGCATCGGACGACTGAAGCCTGGCTGGACACTGGCGCGAGCTCAGGCGCGGCTCACGGCCATGGCTGCCGAATTACGCCAGGAATTCCCCGGCGATTACCCGCCGCAGGGGCAATGGACCATTGAGATTCAATCATTGCAGGACAATCTGGTGGGCAACGTTCGGCCTCTGCTTCTGGTGTTGCTCGGTGCGTCTATCCTGGTCGTTCTCATCGTATCGTTGAACATTGCCAATCTCCTCCTGGCGCGCGCTTCGGGACGGCAACAGGAGATGGCGGTGCGGCTATCGCTGGGGGCGAGTGGCGGCCGCTTGGTGCGCCAGATGGTGACCGAGTCCATGCTGCTGTCGCTCATCGGCGGTGTCGCGGGAATTGCAACCGCCATGGGTACGCTGCGCTTCATCCTGCGCTTCGTGCCAGCGAGCATTCCCCGGCTCAGCGAAGTGCGAATCGACTGGGTCGTGCTGGCGTTCGCCCTGCTGGTTTCCCTTCTCACCGGTTTGGTGTTTGGACTTGCCCCCGCGCTTCAGTCGCGAAGAGCCGCTCTCTCCTCGACCATTCGCGAAGGCGGTCGAGGGTCCAGCTCTGGCGCGAAAACCGGCCGTTTGCGGGATGCGCTAGTCGTCTCTGAACTGGCCTTTGCCGTCATACTCATGGTTGGAGCCGGCCTGCTGCTGCGTACGCTGCGGGACCTGTTGCAGGAAAATCCAGGTTTCAATCCGACTCAAGTCGTGACCGCAAACATTCAACTGCCGAGTCCGAACGAAAGCGCAGGGGACCCGTATGTCGATGTCCCTCACCGGGCCGCCTTTGATCATGAGTTGCTGCGGCACCTGAAGGGAATTCCGGGCGTGGAACTTGCCGCCATCACTTCGGGGCTACCGGGCACCAATACCAACCCCAATGCCGTCGGTGGCGTGACGAGTGAAGGCTTTGCGATTGAAGACAGGACGGACGAGTCCTCGCAGGATCTGCGCGCCGAGAGAATTCGGATAAGTCCCGAATACTTTCAGGTGTTGCAGGCCTCGCTCCTGCGCGGCCGCTCATTCACCGAGGATGATGGCGACGGCAAACCGCCGGTGGCCATCATTGATGAGAGCACCGCTCAGAAATATTGGCCCAACGGCGATCCGCTGGGCCGCCGCGTACGATTCACACGAGACCCGACCCAGCCATGGACGACCATCGTGGGGCTCATCAAGGACATCAAGAGTGACGGCCTCGACATCGATGGTGTCCCCCACATCTACGTTTCGACCTATCAAGACAATGGCAGGCGACTGAGCGCGGTACTGCGGACGTCTCTGCCCGCGGCCGCACTCGAATCCGAGATTCGGCGTGAAGTCCAGAGCATTGATCCCGGGTTGCCGGTATTTGACGTTGCTTCCATGAATGACGTCCTTGATCGGTCACTGGCCTCACACCGTTTTTCTGCCGATCTGGTGGGCGGATTTGCCGGACTCGCGATGCTTCTGGCCTCCATCGGCATTTATGGCCTGTTGACTTATATGGTCGGCCAAAGATCGCGCGAAATCGGTATCCGAATGGCCCTGGGCGCGCGGCGAGGAGACATTGCGACAATGTTCTTACGCCGGGGGGCGGTGCTTGCCGGCGTGGGTGTCGTTGTCGGATTGGTTGCTTCTGCATCTTCTGCCTCCGTGATGGCAAGCTTGCTCTATGGGGTGCGTCCCCATGATCCCGCTGTGTTTCTGACAGTCCCTCTCCTCCTATTTGCCATTGCCGTTCTGGCCAGCTACCTCCCCGCGCGGCGAGCGACGAACGTGGACCCGTTGATTGCCTTGCGCGAGGCATGAGTGCGTGTGGACCCCGGGGCCCCACCCCGGGGTTCACGATCACTTCCCCGACGACTTCTCCCAATTCACAAACAGCACCCCTCCCGGCGCCGGGAGCGGCGTCCACCCCGCGGCCGGAGTCACCTGCAGCTGGAGCTCCTCCTGCGGCTGTTTCGAGCAATTCCAGCATTGCAGCGAGTAGTCGGTGAGTCTGCGGGTGCGCGACAGGAGCATGACATGCACCTGCGCATTCTCCGTCACCAGGCTGTCATTCTTGTAGAGCTTCCCATACGTCCACAGCGCGACCCTCGAGTTGATCGTCGGCACGAGCGGCGAGTGAACGGACGTGTTGCCGTGGTAGTAGAGCCCCATGATCACCCCGCCGAACCGAGGATGATGCGGGATGTCGTTGGTCTGCACGCCGTAGAGATCGAGCCTCCACTTCGCCCCATCCTGCGTCGTGAACGCCGCCTGTCCTTCGACGGAATCCCGCGTGGGCCCCTTATCCCACGCGGTGAACGCAAACGACCCCGTCACCAACGCCGTGTTGTTCGAGAAGGGCCCATTCGCTTCATGCTTCCTCAGCGCCAGCGACTCAGGCCCGAACCCCGGAATTACCGGGTTCGCACTATCGGGAAAGGGAAAGGGTCCGGGCAGGATCTGAACGACTGGTCCGCCGCCCACCACGTGGATCTTCTTGACGCTTGGCGCGGCGTCGTAGG
>DASQIZ010000072.1:0-3820 GCA_035631315.1 Gemmatimonadales bacterium | reverse complement strand
AGATGGTCACGAGCACGGCGGGCGGGTACCGGTTGTTTGACAGTATCGTAACACCCGGAGCCCTGGGCACGGTCGCCACGCGAGAGGGACTCGCCCACCGGGTAATCACCGCTCTGTCGTTCGACTCAGGGCAGGTGCACTACATGTCATACGCCTGGCAGCACGACACCACGACCGCATACGAAACCCAAGTCGCGCCGGCGACGTTCGCAACCGTGGATTCGGCGGCGGAAGGCCTCGCGGCGAGCGGGTATATGCTGACCGCGTTTGGGGGGGACTCGGCGGATGGCTTCATCTTCGTCGGAACCCGCGCCAAGGGTGCCACCGCGCCGCGGGCACTCCAGATCGATCCCGCGCACGGTGCTGATCTCACGGGCTATGCGCCAGTGGCCTATCTATTCCAAATCACCAGCGCTGGGTTGACCACAAAGCTGATTTTCGAGCGGTAGAGGTGACTATAAGGACGCGGTCTCGATGTGACACCCTGCATGGTAGGGGGAGCGGCCTCTGGAGGAGTCAATGCGCGTTCTCGCGTTATCCATCACTGCTGTGCTGGTCCTGACGCATGGCGTAGCCTCGCAGGATCGGGCGCCGCGTGTGGCACCGCTCGTCAGCACTCTGACTCGGAGCGGCGCGGTACAACCGGCTCGGCCCGTGTACGCGCGGATGCTCACGGCCGCGCCCGTGTTGTGTTACGCACCGGGGAATCCTGGCACACCGGACCTGATCATCCCGGGGATCCCCGCCACGCCGCCTGTAGGGGACTTTCCGGGGGTTCCAGGGACTCCAACCATCGTCATCCAGGGCAATCCCGAGACGCCTGGGTACTTCTATCCGTGTGACTGACCCTGCGACGATGAATGGAGCGGACCCGTGGGATCGCTGGGCACGCCTGGTGAAGCAGCAGGCGTGCTTCTCGGTGTGAGTTTCGTTGTGAGTTTCTCGCTACTTCCGAGTGTTTTCCACTTTCGTGTCACGACACCGATGCCCAGAACATCGCGTAAGTACTACGTAGTGTCGTAACTCTCCATCTCCATGCTAGCTTTGGGACCAGGAGGCCGCGGGTTCGAATCCCGCCGCCCCGACTGATTCTGCAGTCAGCCATCCTTTTCACTTCCCAGGAGTCATATGACCTCAGCGGTTGAAGGCCTGGTTGGGCAGTCGGTCGGTATTTCTCTCACCGTCAAGGATCTCGAGAAGAGCCGCCACTGGTACGTGGACATGCTCGGGTTCAAGGAAGAGCGCCGCAACGAGCGCGAGGGTCAACTCCGGACCATTGGCGTCGGGGCGGGGGACGTCCACCTGCTCCTCAACCTGGATGACGGTGCCAAGGGCTGGACACGCGTGAAGGGCGAGGGGCTCTCGTTCTCCATCAACACGCAACAAAACATCGATGACATCGCCAAGCGCTATCGCGATGCGGGTGGAGTGTTCGCGATGGAGCCGAAGGACATGCCCTGGGGCGCCCGGGTCTTCCGGGTCGTGGATCCGGACGGATTCAAGTGGTCCGTCTCTAAACGGCAGGGATGACGGAGCGGCTGACCGTCCGTCGCGTCGAAGTCGCCGACGTGGCGGCGCTCCGGGCGCTTCGGTTGGAGGCACTGACCGAAGCGCCTGAAGCATTCGGGTCGACCTACCAGCGTGAGGTCGACCGGACCGAAGCCGAGTGGCATCGGTGGCTGACGCCGGGCGGTACGTTCTTCCTCGAGGCCGATGGCGTGCCCCGGGGCCTCGTCTCCGGGATGCGCGACCCACAGGATCCGCAGATCGTGTTCCTGATGGCGATGTGGGTGCATCCCCGCTTGCGCGGTTCCGGCGCCGCCGATCTCCTCGTCGCCCGGAATCGGGAATGGGCGGGTGCCGTCGGCGCCACGCGGGTGCGGCTGACCGTCGTCTCCACCAACGAGCGGGCGCGCCGCCTCTACGCGCGGAATGGATTTCAATTGACCGGCCGGCAGTCGACGCTGGAGGATGGTCGCGTCGAACTCCAGATGGAACGCCCGGTGTGAACGATCGACCGCGTTGACCGGAGAGCCGATGCCGCACGGAAAGATCTGTTACCTCGAAATCCCGTCCAGGACCGCGGAGTCGTCCGCGGAGTTTTACGCGACCATCTTCGGGTGGAAGTCGCGTGCCCGGGGCGACGGCAACCTCGCGTTCGACGACACCGGATGTGTGAGCGGGACGTGGGTGAAGGAGGCGGACCGGACGCCGGAGGAGCGAACCCGCGTCTACATCATGGTGGACCGGATCGCGGACACCTTGAAACAGATTCAGGCGGCCGGGGGACGGGTCCTGACCCCGAGGACCGAGATCGGCCCCGGTATGGGAGCCTTCGCGGCATTCACGGATCCGGTGGGCAACGAGTTCGGACTCTACGAAGAGCCTCACCAGCCGTAGCAGATGCAGGTCCTCCTGGTCCATGGAATGGCGCGCACGCCCCTCTCACTGGCCGGGGTGGCACGTGCCCTTCGAAGGGCACTCCCCCCTACGCCTGTGTTGGCCACTCGCTTGGCGGCTTGCTCCTGCGGTCGGCATTCGACGGGGTTGAGGGTAAGCCGAGTCGTGTGGTTTTCCTCGGGACCCCGCAGCGGCCTCCAATCCTGGCACGGAAGTACCGCCGTCTCTGGCCCTACCGGATCGTGAACGGGGAAATGGGGCAGCTCCTCGCGGATGACGGGTTTTTCGCGCGCTTGCCGTCAGTTACGGCGCCGTACACCATCATCGCCGGGACCGCGGGTCGCACCGGACCGGGGAGCCTGTTCGGCGCTGAGCCGAACGATGGGATCGTGGCGGTATCGGAAACGCTTCTGGGCGCCGGGGAGCGTCCGGTGCTCGTGGATACCCACCACACCTTCATGATGAATCACCGCGACGTGCGGGCGGCCATCTTGCGCGCCCTATATTGATCCGATGCTCGACCTTCCAGATCGCCGGCGGTGTGTTCCTCTTCCTGTTCGGCGCCCAGATGACGCTGACGGATTTCACCGGTCACCTGGCGGGACCGGAGGAGGGGAAGGGGGCGCGGGATCCGGCGGTCTTTCCGCTGGCGATCCCCGCCATCGCCTCCCCTGGGGCCCTGCTGGCCGTTGTTGTTCTGACCGAGAACTCCCGATATTCGACCGCCCATCAGGCCATGACGGCCGGGGTCTTGGTGGTGATTCTGGGCCTTACGTACTTCGCCCTGCGGTGGTCCTCCCAGCTGATGCGCTGGCTGGGCCGGACGGGGGGGCGCTGCGCTGATCCGCATTCTCGGGATGATCCTCGCGGCGCTGGCCGTCGAGATGGTGGTGGAGGGACTCGTGCGCCTGGGCGTGCTCCGCGGGGTAGCAGGATAGGTCCTCCAGGGGGTGCCTGTGAAAGCCATCGTGCTCGCAGTGTTCTTCGTTGTTGGCGCCGCATCTCCCACCGTCGCCCAAATCCGTCCGGCAGATGTGCCGGAGTGGGCGGACAGCGATTTTCGCCACTCTCCCCAGTTCGCCGGATATGATTATCCCGACCTGAGCCCCGGCATGGCGATTGCAGACTTTGATGGGGATGGGTGTGATGACGTCGCGGTTGAGATCAAGAGCCGTGATGGATTGCAACGGGGACTCGCGTTAATTCATTTCGCCGATGGCTCCGTGCATATCATCGGTGCGGGTACGGGTGTCGGGGACGGGGATGTCGAGGTCCGCGACTGGGGCACCATCCGCTTACATCATCACAAGACGGGGATCTGGGCCAAGACCACGGTGTTTGGTGATGGAGGTACGATCGTATGGGACGGGCATGCGTATCGGTGGACCGCCAACCCATGACTGGGCGACGGATCGTGGCC
>DASQIZ010000071.1:0-2186 GCA_035631315.1 Gemmatimonadales bacterium | reverse complement strand
CGGCCCGCGATTGGTCCATGCGGGCACGGTCGAGGGCAGACAGGGCGCCTTGCCGGTGGAAGACGACGAGCCGCTTGCCGCCGAGGGTGTCATGGATCACGCTGACGCTCTCGAGCGCCCGCCAGGGGTAGGCTCGTTCCGCCCCGCCCAGGACGACGCCCACAACTCGTGCTTTTGGAGGCAGACGGAGGTCGGGAGCACCCCGCAGAAGCAAGGGCGCCGAATCCGGCTGATCGTAGGAGACGTAGGGATTCTGGCCGTAAGAGCGAATGTGGCCCGTGTCACGCGAAAGGACTTTGCCCCGGGGATAAATCGACTTCCAGTCAGCGTACCCGATAGTGTGGGAGGCCAAGCGCGTGAGCCGCTCGCCAGCTCGCTTGCCCACGATCGCGCGTCCCTCGATCTGGGTCCAGAGCGAATGCGTCTGGCGATCGTACATTACGAGGTCGCTGTGATACAGCTTGCCCGAGGTGCCAAAGTCCAGCGTGATACCGTCGACGACGCGGTCGAAGACGAGTCCTGAATTGCAGAGGGGACAGAAGGTGACCGCGACAGCCCGGCCGCCCACCATGTCGTTGACGATCTCGTGCCACATGAGGATCTGAAGAGGATACGCGCGGGCATCCCCGGCAATCTCAAGGGCTAACACCGGCTCGTTCGGCGTGAGCCAGGCATCGGCGGCTACCGGCGGTACGAACACGGGTCGGTCAATGGCGGGAATGCCGTCAGGCTGCGGGCCGCCGGCCACGACCTCCTCCAACGGGACAAGTGATTTCGTGACATCGGTCCGAAGCGAGTCTGCGTGCGAGCTGGCGATCACCGCCAGCACGATAAGCAAGGTCCACGGGGCGAAACGACGCACGGGGGAGGCTAGAGAGGCGCCTGGCGGGCCCGCTCCGCGCGCAACTTGTCGGCGCACTCGAGGAGGGCGTCGTAATCGAGCATGGAGACCAGGCCAAAGATCGCCCGCCCCTCGGTCCAGGACACTGTCCGGTAGCCTTTGCGCTCGAGGGTAACGTACTCGTGCCCGCGATACGTGACCCGCTTTCCCCACAGGTCTCCCTCCGCCTCCTTCACTGGCACCATGAAGACCGAGAGCGGAACGTGCCCTTTTTCATAGAGCACGTACGAAGCGGGACGCTCACGGGCTTCCGCGATGCGAGCCCCAATCAAGCGGATGCCCGACATCGAATAGTCGACGACGGTCACACGGAGGGCGACACGCTCGCGGAACCACGCTTCGACCGTCTGACGGTCAGCCGACACGAGCTCGGCGGGCTGTTCCATTTGAGCGAATGCGATGTGCTTGTCCACGAGCTCGCTCACCAGGGGTGTCGAAGATCGGAGCGCCGGCAGGAGCGCGGCCGCCACGATCATGGCCGCGACCGACACCGCACTCCAGCGTCGCACCGCAGTCCATCGGGCGGACCGCACGAGCTGTGCGCGGATCCGCTCCCGGAGTGCCTCGGGTGCCGACTCACGAGGCTGCTGCCGCAGAAACTGGAGGAACTGCCGTTCACGGGCGACGCGGCCACGGCAACCCGGGCACCCCGCGATGTGGTCATCGGCGGCCGCCATGTCGTCCACTCCGAGTTCACCATCCACGTACGGGTGCAATCGACTTTCGAGCTCTGTGCAATTCATGGTGACTCCTTCACGTACCCCTGCTCGCGAGCGAAGCGGCCGAGGGCCTGACGGAGCAATGCCCGCCCCCTCGACAGCCGCGACATGACGGTTCCGATCGGGCAGCCCACGACTTCGGCAATCTCCTTGTAGCTCAGCTGCTCGAGATCCGAGAGCATCACGACCTCGCGAAACGGCAGGGGCAGCGCCCTGAGCGCTCGGTCCACGTCGCCGGGAAGCGCGGTCAGAAAGAACTCTTCTTCGGGATGCCTGGCCATGCCCTCGCTCGTCACACTCGGCGTTTCCCCGTCCCAATCGGCGGATTCGGTATCCAGAAGCTCGTGGTGTCGGCGGCGTAGCCGATCCCGGAACGCGTTCCGCAGGATCGTGAACAGCCATGCGCGGCAGTTCGTGCCCGGATCGAAACGGTGAAAGCCTCGAAAGGCTCGCAAGCAGGTGTCCTGCGTCAGGTCTTCCGCCTCTGCGCGGTTGTTGGTGAGCCGCAGGGCGGATCGGTAGATCGCGCCGAGATGGACGAGTGCGACCTCCTCGAACTCGCGCCT
>DASQIZ010000070.1:0-2303 GCA_035631315.1 Gemmatimonadales bacterium | reverse complement strand
AGGAAGGCTTCCCGTAGTCTCCACGGGTAGCGGGACGCGAGCATGTTTCGCAGCCGCGAGGTGCTGGCCACGATCCGGTCGGCCCGAGCCACCACCCGGCGCTCGAGCCGGCGCGCGGCGAACTGCCCGATCCGCGTCGTACCGGGCTCCGGCGGGTCTTCGTACCAGGGATCCCGGAAATCCACGACCCAGGGCACCCGCGCCCAGCGCACGAGGGAGAAGGCGATGAGGTGCGCGGTCGCGTGCGGACTGGTCGAATAGATCACGTTCACGGGATCGTTCCGCACGATCCGGAGCCCCGCGGCCACGGCCCATGGCCACCAGCCGATCCACCGATCGGGGATAGCCAGGATGGATGGGTAGTGCCCCCGCACGGCGAGGTGACGCTTCACCTCGACGAAGGGCGTGCGCACCACGCGGACGTCAGCAGGAATCTGCTCCTCGAGTTGGGGATCGACGGTGTCGTAGGCGCGGCGATCGAGAGTGAGGACGGTGACACGCCAGCCGAACCGCCCGAGATAGCGCGTGTGCTTCAAGGTCCGCAGCACCCCGCTACTACTGCTCTCCGGCGGGTAGTGATACACGACGAAGAGAGCGTGCCTCATTGCAGGTGAAGACACCTCTGCTTCGGCCCGCCGTAGCCAGGAGAGACTACCCCTCTCTTGTTCGTCATTTTCTTCGCTTCCAGAAGCCAGGAAGCTCGCCTCCTCACGAAGCTTTCATAACGCAAGATCCATTCATGGATCATTCGCTCCCTGCACCGGCTCGCGTCAGACAGAATGAAAACGACGAGCCAACAAACACCCCATGTCCGTAGATCGTGAGAAGAGTTTGCCGAAGATATGACACGCGTGTTCGTAGACTACGTCGTAATGACGCTCACAGCTCTCTGCGTCCCTTACCGTCATGACTGATCGTCTTCTTCGATCTCGATTTCCGTCGCCGCGCCTCTGATCTGGACGCAGCAGGTTACTTGTGTCTTTCGAACCTATCAGTAGACAATTAGACTATGAGGGAGGCGAGACCCTGAAGACTTTTGACTACTTTTTGCTAAGCGAATAGGTCAGGCCCTCCCGACCGCTATAAAGCTCATCAGCCAAGCGCTATTGATTCTCCCCTACGTCTCATCGGGCAACATTTTCCAGGGCGTCCGCACAGTTCGTCAAGCTCTCTCCAAACGAACTCCCAACGCGCATTCGAGGTTCATAACACTCGGCCAATTTTCAAGTAGTCTCCTTCGTTCCTTCCACTTCTTGCTAGAGAGCCACCGCGAAGCCCATCGGGTCCTCCGAGACCGAGGGTCGCAATCTAAAATGCTGATGAATCGGACCCGGTTTCGTTGGACAGCGTCGCCGCAGTGAGTACGATGACGACAGCCGAGGAGGCAGGCGATGCCAGAGAAGCGACGGAAGGCTACGCTCTCTACTATCAGGAGGGCCCCGCCGCGCCGATTCCCCGGGACCGGCCGCAGTTCTCGTACCGCATGCGGGTTCCTGCGGGGATTCGCTAGCAGGAGCCCTGGACCATTACACTGTCCGGCCTCACAGCGCGCAGCCGGTTATGAATCAGTTCTTCCTCGATCGGCAGCCTGTCGAGCCATTCAAGGATGTGACCGAACCGGGCATCATCGCGCCATCTCCGAAGTGACCGAACGCGCCGGGGTTGAGGTGAGGTGGGGACTCGGCTTAATGCTGAGTCGACGGCGGGGAGGGCGGAGCACAGGGTCGGAGGGAGAAGCGGAACGGTGGCGAGTGCTGGCGAGGGCATAGATGCGTTCGAGACGACCCTCGATCGCCGCGGCCAGCGCGAAAGGGTCGAGGCGCGCCCGTTGCTGCAGCAAGCGGGCCGCGTCGGCGGGCGAAAGCTCGGCACAGGCGAGCACGCGCTCGAGTGGGGTGCGGGGGGCATCATAGCGGCGCCGGACCCGCGCGCCCACGCGGACCTTGCCGAGGAGCTTCACCGAGGGCAGGAAGAAGTTCTGGAAGAGCCGCAGCTCGTGGCGGTACAGGTTACGGATCGCGGCCTGGGCGGCGGGCGTGTCATAGCGCTCGTAGCCTAAGAGCTTGCGGACATGGGTCCAGTTCTTCTGCTCGATGTGGGCGTTGTCGTCCTTCTGGTACGGGCGGCCGCGGGTGAACTGAATCTCCTGCGCCTGGCAGTAGTCCCACAGGTGCTGATTGATGAACTCCGTGCCGTTGTCGGAGTCGATGCCGCGCAGGCGGAAGGGCAGCGCTTGCCGGAGCTCCTCCAAGGCGGCTTGGACCGCGGCCTGGCCCTTGCCGAGGACGGCGGCGGTCTCCACC
>DASQIZ010000069.1:0-130354 GCA_035631315.1 Gemmatimonadales bacterium | reverse complement strand
TTCCCAATCTCGCGCTGAAACCCATCAGGCCGTAGCTTCGTACCGCGCTGAACACTCTTTTCATCCCCCTTGGAGGCCTGATGGGCGCGTTTCTCGATGTATTCCGAGTCCTGTACGAGCCGGGAGCCGTGTTCGGGCGGGTCGCGGAGAAGCCCAAGTTCTGGGCGCCCTTCATCGCCATCGCCATCCTGGCGGTGATCGTTGGCTACCTGATGACCCCCTACCAAATGGCTGCCCAAGCGGCCAAGCTGGCCGAAGTCGCCCAGGCCAACCCCGCAGCGGCGGAGAATGCCAGGAAATTCGCGGGTATCGGCTACCTGTTCGCGCCGGTCGGATACGGCATCATCCTGATCATCCTTGCCACGGTTCTGTGGGTCCTGGTGTCGATCTTCGCTGGTGAGTCGAAGTGGGGGACCCTGCTGAGTGTCGCGACTTATGTTTCGATCACGGGCATTCTGCTGCAGCTCGTCGGCGCAGTGGTCCTGATGATGAAGGGAGTCGGTTCCGTCACGTCACCGGCCGATCTGCAACCCGCACTGGGCCTCAATCTCATCGCGCCGAGCGCGGGAGGATTCATCGGGGGACTGCTGGGTGGGATCAACCCGTTCACGATCTGGGGCGCGTTCCTCTATGCGACCGGGATTCAAGTGACGCACAAGACGTCGAAGAACGCCGCGTGGGGCGCGTCGATCACGCTGACCTTGATCACCGTGTTGCTCTTCGCGGCCCTGGCTTCACTGGCGCCGAAGTGAGCTAGACGGTCGCCTTGGTCCGATTGATGACGCCCGCCTCCTCGAGGGCTGCCTGGGCCGCGGCGAGGCGGGCAATCGGGACCCGGAAGGGCGAGCAGCTCACATAGTTCATGCCGGCATGATGGCAGAACTTCACCGAGCTCGGCTCGCCCCCGTGTTCCCCGCAGATCCCGATCTTCAAGTCACTCCGCGTCCCGCGTCCCAGCCGCACGGCCATCTGGATCAGCTTGCCCACGCCGTCCTGATCGAGCACCTGGAAGGGGTCAGCAGGCAGGATACCCCGGTCCACGTAGAAGGGCAGGAAACGGCCAGCATCGTCCCGTGACAGGCCGAACGTGGTCTGGGTGAGGTCGTTGGTCCCGAACGAGAAGAACTCCGCTGACTTGGCAATCTCGTCTGCCGTGAGGGCCGCGCGTGGCAGCTCGATCATCGTCCCCACCAGGTAAGGCACCGCGCGTCCCTCGGCCTGGAAGACCTCCTGGGCCACCCGGCGGATGATCGCCTCCTGCCTGATCAACTCCTCCGCCGTCGCCACCAGCGGGACCATCACCTCGGCCAACACCTGCTTGCCGCGCGCCACGACCTTGCAGGCGGCCTCGAAAATCGCCCGTGCCTGCATCTCCGTGATCTCGGGGTAGGTGATCCCCAGACGGCAACCCCGGTGGCCGAGCATCGGGTTCGCCTCGACCAGGTTCGCGACGATTCGGCCCAGCTGCGCGGCCGGCATCTTCATGGCCTTCGCCAGCTCGGCGATTTCCGCCTTGGTATGCGGCAGGAACTCATGGAGCGGGGGATCGAGAAGGCGAATGGTCACGGGCAACCCTGCCATCGCCTCGAAGATTCCCTCGAAGTCGGACCGCTGCATGGGCAGGAGCTTCGCGAGGGCCTTCCGTCGGCCCGTCTCATCGGTGGCGACGATCATCTCCCGCATCGCCGTGATGCGGTGCCCCTCGAAGAACATGTGCTCGGTCCGGCACAATCCGATGCCTTCAGCCCCGAACTCCCGGGCGCGCTTGGCGTCAGAGGGCGTGTCGGCATTGGTGCGGACGCGCATGCGACGGCGGGCATCGGCCCATTGCATCAGGATGTCGTAGTGCCGTCCCACCTTGGGTGCGACGACCTTCGCGGCCCCCATGATCACACGCCCTGACGTGCCGTCGACGGTGACGATCTGCCCCTTCTTCACCGTCTTCCCATTCGCGCTGAAGCGCCCGGCCGCCGGCTGGACGTCGAGCTCCTTGGCGCCGACGACGCAGGTCTTGCCCATGCCACGCGCGACGACGGCCGCATGGCTGGTCATGCCGCCGCGAGCGGTGAGCACCGCCTGTGCGGCCACGATGCCGTGAAAGTCCTCAGGCGAGGTTTCAGGCCTGACCAGAATGACCTGGTGGCCCTTCTTGGCCAGCGCCTCTGCTTCGTCGGCGTCGAAGACGACCTCGCCGATCGCGGCACCCGGTGACGCGGGGAGTCCCTTGGCGACGACCGTGACGGGGGCCTTCGGATCCACCATGGGATGGAAGAGCTGGTCCAGGTCCTGGGGCGGCACCCGCTGCACCGCCTCATCCTCTGAAATCCGCTTTTCCTCCACCATCTCGACGGCGATCCGGACCGCCGCCATGCCCGTGCGCTGCGCGCGACGGGTCTGCAGCATGTACAGCTTGCCATGCTCGAAGGTGAATTCGATGTCCTGTACGTCCTTGAAGTGGTGCTCGAGTTTCTCGGCGATCCGCTCCAGCTCTTTGTAGACCTTCGCGAGCTTCCCCCGCTTCATCTTCGCGATGGACTCAGGAGTGCGGGCCCCGGATACCACATCCTCGCCCTGCGCGTTGGTGAGATAGTCACCGTTCAGGATATTCTCGCCGGTGCTGCAGTTCCTCGTGAAGGCGACTCCGGTCCCGCAATCGTCTCCCATGTTGCCGTAGACCATCGACACCACATTCACCGCGGTGCCGAGGTCGTCGGGAATGTTGTGAACCTTGCGGTAGTCGATGGCGCGGCGGGTGTGCCAGCTCTTGAACACCGCCTCGATGGCGCCCCACAGCTGTTCCTGCGGGTCGTCCGGGAAGGGGATGCCGCGCTTGGCCTGGATGATGTCCTTGAACTCGCGGACGAGTTGCGCGAGATCGTCGGCGGGCAGGTCGATGTCGCGTTCGACCTTTCGCCGCTTCTTGTACTCGTCCAGCACTTCTTCGAAGGGTTCCTTGCCCAGCTCGTAGACCACATCTCCGTACATCTGGACGAAGCGGCGGTACGAGTCGTAGGCGAAGCGCGGGTTCTTCGAGCCGGAGATCAAGCCCTGCACGGTCTGGTCGTTCAGGCCGAGGTTCAGGATCGTTTCCATCATGCCGGGCATCGACACCGCGGCGCCGGAGCGCACCGATACCAGCAGGGGATTGCGGACGTCGCCGAGGCGTTTGCCGGCCATCTGCTCCAGGTTCTTCAGATTTCGCGTCACCTCCTCGCGCAGCTCATGAGAGAAGGCGCCCGCGGCCAGGTACTCGATGCAGATCGTGGCGGAGATGGTGAAGCCGGGCGGTACCGGGAGCCCGAGGTTGGCCATTTCGGCCAGGCCTGCCCCCTTGCCGCCCAGGACATCCCGCATGGCGGCGGAGCCGTCGGCCCGGCCGTTCCCGAAGGAATAGACGAAGCGTTCCACCGAGGGCATCGGTGTCCCCCTGAATTGTGACTGACTTAGACCGGAACGGCGACCGGCAGCTCGTAGCGCCCACGGGCCGATTCGTCGGGAATCGGCGTGGGATAGGCTCCTGAGAAACAGGCGTGACAGAACTCTTTGGGGTCCCCGCCCGCGGCGGAAAGCATCCCGTTGAGCGAGAGATATCCGAGGGACTCGACGCCGAGGTGCTTCCGGATCTGCTCGACGGTGTTGCTCGACGCAATAAGCTCGGATTTCGAGGGTGTATCGATCCCGTACCAGCAGGGGCCGGTGATCGGGGGGGAAGCGATCCGGAAATGGACTTCCTTGGCGCCGGCCTGCCGGACCATTTGCACCAGGCCGCGCGACGTCGTGCCGCGGACGAGCGAGTCGTCCACGATTACGACCTTCTTGCCTTCGAGCACTTCACGGACCGGATTGAACTTGATCTTGACCTTGGCGTTCCGGCCCGCCTGCGAGGGCTGAATGAACGTACGGCCCACGTAGTGATTGCGGATCAACGCATGCTCGAGCTTGACGCCCGATTGCTCGGAGAATCCCAGGGCCATGGCATTCGATGAATCCGGGACCGAGAAGACGCAGTCGGCGCCCGGCGCCGGATGCTCCTTGGCCAGCTCGCGGCCGAGGGCACGACGGACCCGGTCCACGGACCGGTGAAAAATCGTGGAGTCGGGGCGCGAGAAGTACACCAGCTCGAAGATGCAGCGCTGAGACGGCTTCTTGGGGAGATTCGGGAGCCGCACCACCTCCCCCTCGTGAATCCGCAGCATCTCGCCTGGTTCGAGCTCCCGAACCACCTCCGCACCGATCAGATCGAGTGCGCACGTCTCCGACGCCACTGCGTAACCCGAGCCCAGCTTGCCGAGGATCAGGGGACGGAAGCCCCGAGGGTCGACCAGGGCGTACAACGTCCGGCCGATGGTGAGCACGAGCGAGTAGGCGCCATCCACGCGCTCGAGAGCGTCGAGGATCTGATCCTCCGGTTCGCGGGCTTCCGAGCGCGCGATCAGGTGGACCAGCACTTCGGAATCCGATGTGGTCTGGAAGATCGATCCCTTGGCCACCAGATCTGCCCGAAGGGGCACGGCATTCGTGAGATTGCCATTGTGACCCAGGGCCATCGGCCCTTCGCGATAGCGCGCGAGGAAGGGCTGAGCGTTCGCGAGGATCGAGGAGCCGGCGGTGGAGTAGCGCGTGTGACCGATGGCGACGTCGCCGGTCAAATTGGCGAGCACCTGGTCATTGAAGTTCTCGGAGACGAGCCCCATGCCGCGGTGGGAGCGCGCGACGCCTTCGCCATCGACCGCAACGATCCCGGACGACTCCTGGCCGCGATGCTGGAGGCTGTAGAGTCCCAGGTACGCGACCCGGGCCGCGTCAGGAACGCCGGAAACGCCGATGATGCCGCACATCTCGTCTCAGTCTCCCATACGGCGGGGGATGGACCCGAAATATACCTCACGGAGCTGCCTGACCGGGTATGACACGGCTCCATCACGGAGCTTGATGCTCACCAACGTGCCTGGAGCGCCGATAGTTCCCGCCGGATATAGGGGAACCCCGTGCTGGGCGGCGAGGGCCGTCACGGCCGCGACGCGGTCAGGGGAGACCGTGAGCACGGCCCGGTTGTGGCTCTCGCTGAACAGCAGATCGGCATCCGAAAGCGCAGGCGCATAGTTGGACAGGTCGACGGTCAGTCCCAGGGCCGCTTCCTGATAGGGCCCGCCGATCGCCATCTCGGCCAGCGCGACGCCGAGGCCTCCGGAGGATGCATCGTGCGCGGAGTTGATGAGCTTGCGCTTCGCGGCGCCGACCAGGAAGTCGACGAGCTTCCGGGCGGTGGCCAGATCCACCCGGGGGGGCATGCCGCCCCGGAATCCCTGGATCACTTCCCAGTACGCCGATCCACCCATCTCGGACTGGGTCTCACCAGCGATGAGCACGACGTCGCCGAGGTGTCTGGCGTGGCTCGGGACGGCGTGGTCCGCCTGTTCGAGGAGTCCGACCATGCCGATGACCGGGGTCGGGTCGACCGCGCCGGTGGGGCTCTCATTGTAGAAAGAGACGTTGCCCCCCGTGACCGGGGTGTCGAATGCCTTGCACGCATCCGAAATCCCCCGGCAAGCCTCCCGGAACTGGAAGAACACGTCGGGCCGCTCCGGGGAGCCGAAGTTCAGGCAGTCGGTAATTCCCAGGGGGCGCGCGCCGGTGCATGCGATGTTCCGGGCCGCCTCGGCCACGGCTCCTTTGCCACCCTCGTACGGATCGAGGGCGAGGTAGCGGGAATTACAGTCGGTGGTCACAGCCAGTGCGAAGTCGGTGCCTTGAACCCGGAGGACGCCGGCGTCGCCGCCGGGGTGGATGACGGCTCGGGCCTGGACGCTCGAGTCGTACTGCTCGTAGACCCAGCGCTTTGAAGCGATGCTGGGGTCGTTCAGGAGCCTCAGCAGGGCTTCCGAGGGATTCGGGATTGGGGATTCGGGATTGGGTGATGCCGCTCTGAGCTTGGCGACCGCGGGTGACTCGTTGGCTTCGGGATAGTAGACCGGGCAATCCTCGACCAACTGACGTCCCGGAATCTCGACGACCACCTGGTCCTTCCACATGCAGCGGTACATCCCGTCGTCGGTCACCCGGCCGATCGGCATCGCGGTGAGGTCCCACTTGTCTGCGATAGCCTGGACTTCCTTCACGCGGTCGGCTTTGGCTACGACGAGCATGCGCTCCTGGGACTCGGAGAGCAGGATCTCGTAGGGCGTCATGCCGGCTTCGCGGGTGGGGACCAGGGACAAGTCGATCTCGACGCCTACACCGCCTCGTGCCGCCATCTCGGCGGACGACGACGTGAGGCCCGCTGCGCCCATGTCCTGGATCGCGACAATGTGGCCCGACTGAATCAGCTCGAGGCTCGCTTCGAGCAGCAGCTTTTCGGTGAACGGGTCGCCGACCTGAACCTGCGGGCGGCGCGCTTCGCTCTTGGCGGTGAGCTCTTCAGACGCGAACGAGGCGCCATGGATACCGTCCCGGCCGGTGGATGAGCCCATGGTGATCAGGACGTTGCCGACACCCTGGGCGGCGGCGCGGATCAGATCCTTTTCCTTCAGCAGGCCGACGCACATCGCGTTGACGAGCGGGTTGCCGGTGTAGCCGGGCGCGAAGTCCACTTCGCCGCCGAGCACGGGGACGCCGACGCAATTCCCGTAGTCCCCGATGCCCTTCACGACTCCAGCAAACAGATACCGGTTGCGCGCCTCGTCGAGTGATCCGAACCGCAGGGAGTTGAGCATCGCCACGGGCCGTGCACCCATGGTAAACACGTCGCGGAGAATGCCACCCGCGCCGGTCGCCGCACCCTGATAGGGCTCGACCGCCGACGGGTGATTGTGGGATTCGATCTTGAACGCGACGGCCCAGCCGCCGGGGAGTCGCAACACACCCGCGTTTTCGCCGGGACCTTGAACGACCTGCGGCCCCGTGGTGGGGAACGTTTTCAGGATTGGCCGCGAGTGTTTGTAGGAGCAGTGCTCGCTCCAGAGTGCCGAGAAGATCCCGAGCTCGGAGAGCGTCGGGGTGCGGCCCAGCAGCTGTTCGATGCGAACGTACTCGTCAGGCGTGAGGTTGTGCTCTTCGACCAGAGCGGGCGTGACCGGCGGGTCTCCTGGGAAAGGAGTCACCGGTCCACGCCGCGAGGTGGGATGGTTCGTCAGTGTGAACTCGAATCCGGTTTTGGTTTGGTGGAATCGGTCTTCGGCTTCACCGTGTCGGCCGGAACAGGCGCCGGCGCGGGTGCGGGAGACGTGGCGGGCGCCGTCGTCGTGTCGTGCTTCGTCGTATCCGGCATCGTCAGGTTGCCGGCGCCGGGCTTCTTCCGGGTCGGGGGGCCGGAGCGGGGCGAGGACGACTGACCGCTGTAGCCATGTCCGGGCCAGCGGACGATGGCATCCACCACCTGATTGTTGTCGAGCGTCACGATGTCGGCGGTGCCGCATGAGCGCTCGCATCCGTTCGGGAAGAACAGGTACGTGCGGGTTCCGGCATGCCGGACTTCCGTTGGTGCACCCCAGAGCGAGTAGACCTGAGACTCGCTCATTCCCGGCGCCACCGTGCCGGTGTCGGGTGAGTCATAGGGCTTGTCCTGCACCGGCGTTACCGGACCATGCGGCTGCTGCGTGGTCATGGCGGTCTGCGTCGCCTGGCCGGGCCTCGCCTGGCCGGGCTTCGCCGTCGTCGGCGCGGGCGCCGGGGTTTGCGTCGGCGGCGTAGCGGTGTGCTGCGGTGTGGCGGGTGGGGGCGACTTCTTGGAGAACAGCCCCTTCACCTTGTTGAGCTGATCACATCCCGCGGTGGTGACCGCCAACAGCGCGCAGATCGCCAGCATGCTGCGTCGCATCGCGAGCCTCCAAGGAGAAAAAGACACGGGCCCCATCCTGGCCGCCCAGCACCGGCGCGTTCAGTCGCTCCGGATGCGGCATCACTCCGACCACGTTCCGCGCCGCGTTGCACACGCCCGCGATGCCGTTGGTCGAACCATTCGGATTCTCTCCGACATACCGCCACACCACCCGTCCCTCGGCCTCGAGGGCGGCCAGCGTGGGGGCATCAGCAACATAGCGCCCGTCGCCGTGAGCGATGGGGATCGTGATCTCCTCCCCCTTCCGGTACTGGTTCGTGAAGGGGGTGTCGACCGCCTCCACGCGGAGGCGCACGGGTCGGGAGACGTACCGCAGCCGGTCATTCCGGACCAGGCCACCGGGCAGGAGCCCGGCTTCACAGAGGGTCTGGAAGCCGTTGCAGAGCCCCAGTACGCCCCCGCCGGCCCGGGCATGGGCCGCGACCGCTTCCATGATGGGGGAGAACCGGGCAATGGCGCCCGACCGGAGGTAGTCGCCGTAGCTGAACCCGCCGGGGAGGATCACGACGTCGGCACCCTTCAGATCCGTGTCCTTGTGCCAGACGTAGTACGCGTCGCTCCCGGCATCCCGGGCCGCGTCCACGGTCTCGACCTCGGAGTTCGTGCCGGGGAAGACGATCACCGCGACCCGGCGCATCAGGCGGGCTCCACGGCGAGTTGGTAGTCCTCGGTCACCGGATTGGCGAGCAGGCGGTCACACATCGCCTTGACCCGGGTCTCCGCGGCACTCGAGCTCGCCGCGTCCACCGTCAGCACCAGGTGCTTCCCGACCCGTGCGCCGTTCACGTCGGCGAAACCGAGTGCATGCAGGGCGTGCGCGACGGCCTGACCTTGCGGGTCGAGAATTCCACCGCGGGGCATCACGCGAATCTCCACGCGGAAGGAGGCCATCAGGCGCTCTCCGGGCCGCGGGGGTGGCGGTGGCGGTGCAGCTCACCGGTGCCGCGATCGGTGTCGCCGATGACGATAGGGCCGGCGGTCTCCGCCTCCTCGTCTTCATCGGGCGTCACGAACAGGCCGAGGATGGAGGCGCGGACGACTCCGTAGGTCACGTAGGTCACACCCAGGGGGAAGAAGAAGGCGTCGTGCTTCCAGATGCCGAACACCAGGATGGCGATGATGACGGCGAACGACAGGATGCCGCGGAGCGTCCGGATACCGGCGCGCGGCACGGTCGCGTACCGGACGTTCGACACCATCAGGATGGCGAGGCCGATCATCAGGAAGCTCAGGACGGTGTGCCACGGAATGAAATGCACCGAGTCGTCGTAGAGCCCCGTCTGCGTGAACGGATAGAACGTCGCCAGCGTCATGCCCGCGGCCGGTGAGGGCAGGCCGATGAAGGCCGTTTTCGCGCGGCCCGCCTGCGTGATGTTGAACCGTGCGAGCCGGAGCGCGGCGGCCATCACGTAGAAGAAGCAGAACACCCACGCCACCGGGCCCGCGTCGGCGAACTCGACCCGGTACATGAGGAACGCCGGGGCGACGCCGAAGGACACGACATCGACCAGCGAATCGAGCTCGGCTCCGAACCGCGTGCCGGTGTTCGACAGTCGCGCGACGCGGCCGTCGAGCGTGTCGAGGATTCCGGCGAAGACGATGAACCATCCTGCGCGGTAGAAGTCGCCGCGCTGAGCGAGCACCATCGACCAGAAGCCGAAGAACAGATTGAAGAGCGTGAACAGGCTCGGCACGATGATGACGACGCGCCGGATGTTCGGCGGACGGAGGCGGGGGCCCGCCATCAGGGATACTCCGCCAGAACCGTAGCCGCCGCGTGCACCTTGTCGCCGATCTTCACGGCGATCTTCGCGTTGGCAGCGGCGGGCAGGAAGACGTCGACGCGTGAGCCGAACCGGATCATGCCCATGCGCTCAGCCTGCACCGCGGGGTCACCGACCTTCGCGTCCGTGACGATGCGGCGCGCGATGGAGCCCGCGATCTGGCGGACCAGCAGAGGCCCGCGGGCACCACGCACCCCGATCGACGACTGCTCGTTGTCGAGCGAGGCCTTCTCGCGGGCGGCGTGGAGGAACTTGCCGGGATTGTAGTAGCGGTATTCGACGGTGCCCGTCACGGGATACCGGTTCACGTGGACGTTGAACACGCTCATGAAAATCGAGACGCGGACCGCGGGCGCCTTCAGGTACGCGGGCTCATCGACCTGCGCGACGCTCACAATGGTTCCGTCGGCCGGTGAGATGACCGACTTCTCTCCGCGAGGGCCGGTGCGGGCCGGATCGCGGAAGAAGACGAGGAGCCAGACGGCAAAGGGCAGCCACAGCAGGGTGCCGAGCCACCACCAGGGACTGCCGGTGGTCGCGGCCCAGACGCCGAGGGTGACGAGCGCCCAGCCCGGCAGAATGAACGGCCAGCCTTCGGGGGCCATCCGCATCAGGCGGTCTCCAGCGCGTGTCCGGTCACCAGCAGATATGCCTCGCGATACCGCTCACTCGTGGCCTGCACGACGTCTTTGGGCAGGGTGGGAGGCGGTGCTTCGCCGTTCCACTTGCCCTGCTTCTTGATGCCCGCGAGGTAGTCGCGCAGGGGCTGCTTGTCGAAGGACGGCTGGCCTTTGCCCGGTGTGTAGCGATCGGCGGGCCAGAACCGGGAGCTGTCAGGCGTCAGGACCTCGTCGATCAACAGCAGCGTCCCGTCCGTCGTCGTCCCGAACTCGAATTTGGTATCCGCGATGATGATGCCGCGCTCAGCCGCGTACGCCCGGCCCGCGTCATAGAGCGACAGCGAGGCGCGCTTCAACCGTTCGCCCATGACGCGGCCGAGGGCATCCACCACGTGGGTGAACGTGACGTTCTCGTCGTGGCCCGTCTCGGCCTTGGTCGCGGGAGAGAAGATCGGAGGATCGAGCCGGTCACTCTCGACCAGCCCGGCGGCCAGCGGCTCACCGGCGAGGGTCCCGGACTTCCGGTACTCGGCCCAGGCGGAGCCGGAGAGATAGCCGCGGACGACGCACTCGAACGAGACCGGTGTGGTCCGCTTCACGAGCATCGCGCGGCCGGAGATCACGGCCCGGTGGCTCGCGAGGGCGGGCACCTTCTTGATGATCTCGCCGGCGTCGGCGGTGACCATGTGGTTCGGGATGACCTTGCCGAGCTTCTTCAGCCAGAAGGCCGACATCTGGGTCAGCACCGCGCCCTTATGCGGCACGGCTTCGTCCATCACCACGTCGAACGCGCTGACCCGGTCGCTCGCCACCATGAGGAGCGTGTCAGCATCGACCTCGTACATCTCCCGTACCTTGCCGCGACGCAGGAGGGGCAGGGGGAGGGTGCTTTCGCGTAACGCCGTCGTCATACCGTGACCTCGGCCGGGGTCGCCGTGGGGGCCGCCCGCTGGACCGCGTGAAGGATGGGGGGGAGAACGTCGTCCAGGAATTCGTCGACTTGCTGAGGCGCCCGGCCCACGTACTTCGCGGGATCGAGGTCGCCGGTACGGGCCGACAGATCCAGCGCGCGGAACGCGGGATCGGAGTCGAGCCGTTCGAGCAGATCGTTGGGGGTGCCGGCCTCGGCCATCGCCTTGGCGACGGTCTGGCTGTGTGATCGGATGACCTCGTGCAGCGTCTGCCGGTCTCCACCCGCCTTCACGCCCCGCATGAGCAGCGCTTCAGTGGCGAGGAAGGGCATCTGGTCGGCCACGCGCCGTGCGATCACCGCTTCGCGGACCTCGATGCCCGCCGCGACGTTGGTCGCCAGCACCAGGATCGCATCGGCTGCGAGGAACGCTTCGGGAATGACCAGGCGACGGTTCGCGCTGTCGTCGAGTGTCCGTTCGAGCCACTGCGTCGCCGCCGTGTGCCACGCGTTGCCTTCGAGCTCGATCACGAACCGAGCGAGAGAGGTCATGCGCTCGGCGCGCATCGGATTCCGTTTGTACGCCATCGCGGACGATCCGACCTGTTCGCTCTCGAAGGGCTCGAGCAACTCGCCTTCGTGCTGCAGGAGCCGCAAGTCGGTCGCGAACTTCGCCGCCGACGCGGCGATGCCGGACAGCGCGGCCAGCACTTCGGCGTCGAGCTTGCGGGTGTAGGTCTGCCCGGTGACGGGGAAGACCTGACTGAAGCCGAGCTTCTGCGCGACCATCTGGTCCAGCTTGCGGACCTTGTCGTGGTCGCCGGCGAGGAGCTCGAGGAATGACGCCTGCGTGCCCGTCGTGCCCTTCACACCGCGGAAGCGGAAGGTCTCGAGGCGATGCAGCAGCTCTTCCGCATCGAGAATGAAATCCTGCATCCACAGCGTGACGCGCTTGCCCACGGTGGTGAGCTGCGCCGGCTGAAAGTGGGTATACGCGAGACACGGGATCCGGCTCGAGCGACGCGACAATTTCCCGAGCGCGACGAGTACGGCAGCCACGCGACCGAGCAGCAACTGAATCCCTTCGCGCATCAACAACAGATCGGTGTTGTCGGTGACGAACGCGGACGTGGCGCCGAGGTGCAGGTAGGGGCGAGCGGCGGGGGCCTGATCGCCGAGGGCGTGGATGTGCGACATCACGTCGTGGCGCAGACGCCGCTCATGCTCGGCGGCGCGCGCGAGGTCCACGTCGTCGAGATGCGCCCTGAGCTGCTGAATCGCCTGATCGGGGATTTCGAGTCCCAGCTCCCGCTCCGACTCCATGAGGGCGAGCCAGAGCCGCCGCCAGAGCCCGTACCGGCGCTGGTCGCTCCAGAGCGACTGCATCGCCGGCGAGGCGTAGCGGGTGGCAAGCGGGGAGCTGTAGGTCAAACGGTCGCCTTCGCGCGCTTGGTGAGCTTGCCCCAGTCGGCCAGGAACTGCTCGAGCCCGCGGTCGGTCAACGGATGCTGGAGCAGCTTCTTGAGGATGTCTGGGGGCAGGGTCGCGACGTCGGCGCCGACCATCGCCGCATCCACCACGTGGCGCGGGTGACGGATGGACGCCGCGAGGATTTCGGTCGCGTACTGGTAATTGTCGAAGATCACGCGGGTCTCGCGGATCACGTCCATCCCTTCCTGGCCGACGTCATCGAGACGGCCGATGAAGGGCGAGACGTAGCTGGCGCCCGCCTTGGCGGCGATGAGGCACTGCACGCTGGAGAAGCAGAGCGTCACATTGGTCTTGATGCCCTGGCGGGAGAGGCGCCGCACCGCGACCATGCCGGCTTCGGTCATCGGAATCTTGATGACGATGTTGTCGGCGATCTTCATGAGCGATTCGCCCTCACTCACCATCCCTTCGGCGTCGATCGCGATGACTTCCGCGGAGACCGGTCCCTCGACCAGCGAGCAGATCTCCTTGAGCACGTCTCTCGGGTCCACGTCGCCGGCGAATTTGGCGAGCAGGGACGGGTTGGTCGTGATGCCGTCGATCAATCCGGCCTGAGCGGCCCAGCTGATGTCCTTCAGGTTCGCGGTGTCGAGGAAAAATTTCATGACGAGGCCCCCCCCCCGGCGTAGAGGTCAGCGGGATATTGCACGCACACCAAGTAGAGTCCCTGGGGTGGTGCGGGCGGACTGGCCGCCCGGTTGTCGGTCGCGGCGAGCAAGCGAGGGAAGTCGGACGCCGGCCGGCGTCCCAGGGCGACGTCCACCATGGTGCCGACGAGAAAGCGCACCATGTGATGCAAGAACCGATCGGCTTCGATCGTGAAGGTCATCCCCGCACCGTCCGCTCGCGGCGCCCAGTCGGCCAGCGCCACGCGGCATCGGTAGTGAGGTTTGACCTGTCCGGCCGCCGCGAATCCGCGGAAGTCATGCTCGCCGATCAGCGTCCTCGCACACGTCGCCAGCGCGTCCGCATCGAGGGGCTTGCCCAACGCCCACTCGAAGCGTCTCCGGAAGGGCGACTCCGCCGCCGCGTCGGTGCCGATCAGGTACTGATACCGTCGGGCCGTCGCGCTCTTCCGGGGGTGAAAGCCGGGCCGCATTTCCGCGACCCGTTCCACCCAGATGTCCTTCGGCAACAGGGCGTTCAACGCCCGGTGCAGACCATTCACATCGTCGGCCCAGCGCTCGGAGGCCAGGAAACCCGCGCCCTGACCCAGCGCATGCACCCCGGTGTCCGTGCGTCCCGCGCCGGTCACCACGGTCCGGCGATCGGTGATGCGCTGGAGAACCGCTTCCATCTCTCCTTGCACCGTCCGGCTAGCCGGTTGTCGCTGCCAACCCACGAACTGCCCACCGTCATACTGCACCACCGCGAGGAGGGGGCGGCTCGTCACGCCTAAAAATAGAAAGGACGACGGGGCCTTTCAAGGCACGCAACCCGTTGCCCCTGTTTGACAAAGCGCGATTCTTCGGGATACCTTTGGCGACCGTACCGTCCCCTCATGGCAGATACCTCCTCGCCTTCTCCGCTCTCGCAGGCCATCGCCGTTCTCGCACGGGGTGAATCACTATCCGAGCAGCTCGCCGCCGATCTCTTTGGCGTCGTGATGCGCGGGGAAGCCACTCCCGCTCAGATGGGCGGAATCCTGCTGGGGCTTCGCGCCAAGGGGGAATCGGCCGCCGAGGTCGCAGGCGTGGTCCGCGCGCTCCGTTCAACCATGCTGAAGGTCAATGCCGAGGGTCCGCACGTGGTGGATACGTGCGGGACCGGCGGCGGCAGTGTGCCGACCTTCAATATCTCGACCGTCGCCGCCTTCGTGGCGGTGGGGGCGGGGGCGACCGTACCGAAGCATGGCAACCGGTCGTATACCTCGCGGTGCGGATCTGCCGACGTCCTCGAGGCGATGGGCGTCACGATCCCCCCCGACGGGAAGACCGCGGAGCTGACCCTCGCGCGGGCCCGAATTGCCTTTCTCTTCGCGCCCCACTTCCATCCCGCGATGCGCCACCTCGCCCCGGTTCGCAAGGAGCTCGGCGTCACCACGGTGATGAACCTGGTGGGACCGATGGCGAATCCGGCCGGGGTCAGGCGTCAGATCGTGGGAGTGGGTGACGCGACACGGGCACCCCTGGTGGCGGAAGCACTCGCGTTGCTCGGCACCGATCACGCGCTGGTCGTCCATGGCCGGGCCGGCATGGATGAGATCTCGCCTGAAGGACTCACCGACGTATGGGAAATTCGTGACGGGAAGGCCTTGCATTCCGTACTCGATCCCAGGACTCTGGATTTGCCGCGGGTGGATCTTGGGAAACTGATGGGCGGCGAGCCTTCAGAGAACGCGCGCCGGGCCGAACAGATTCTGGACGGCGGAGCTGATGATGACGCGGGGAAGACGGCGGTACTGTTGAACGCGGCCGCCGCGATTTATGTGGCGGGGCTGGCGGCCGATATTCCCGAGGGACTGAAAAAAGCGCGCGCCGCACTGGAGTCAGGTGCGGCGCGCGAAGTACTGGTGAAGCTGCGGAACCGGGGCAGTGTGTCGGTCAGTATTTTCGGATGACACCCACGACGACGCCCTGGACCATCACGTCGCGCTCGTTGACCCGCATGGGGGAGAGCTCGGCGTTCGCGGGCTGCAGCCTGATCCACCCGCCCGGCTCGCGATAGTACTTCTTGACGGTGGCGCCCCCGCCGGCGGAGGTGCCCCCGTTCAGGAGTGCCACGACGGTCTCGCCGTTGTCGGCCTGGTTCCGCTCCTGGACCACGATGTAGTCCCCGTCCTTGATGTGTTCGTCGATCATGGACGACCCGCGGACCCGCAGGACGTAGCTCCGGCCCCGGCGGGGCAGCAGCTCGTCGGGGACCGAGAAGGTCTCGTTCTCGGTGAGCGCCTCGATGGGCGCACCGGCTGCGACGAGACCCAGGAGGGGGAGCTCGGTGGCCCCGGTCTGACCCTTCGGGGGCACGATCTCGATCGCCCGGCTCTCGTTGTGGGTGCGCCGGATGTAGCCTTTGCGCTCGAGGTTGGTCAGGTGCTCATGCACCGTGGCCAGGGACTGGAATTCGAACCGCTCGGCGATTTCTTCGAAGGAAGGGGCGTACCCCTTGTCGTCGATGTGGTCGCGCAGGTAGTCCAGGATTTCGTGCTGTCGCCGGGTGAGAGGCACTGCTTCGCTCCCGAAAAGAAGCCGAATCGAATCTACCCGAATATCGACCGAAAGCAAGCATGCCGAAAGCCAGCATTGACGCCATCCTCGCCCTCACCCGTTCCCGGGTGGAATCCCTCCGGGGGCGCCGGTCGGAGCTGGAGCGGCGGGCGGCCGCGGCATCGGCTTCTCCGGCTTTTGGACCGGGGGTGGTTGGGAAAACGGTGGGGGTGATCGCCGAAGTCAAACGGCGCTCGCCGTCGGCAGGGGATATCCGGCCTGACCTCGACCCGGTCCGCCATGCCACCGCCTACCAGGCAGGCGGGGCCGTGGCCGTCTCGGTGCTGACCGAGGAAGCACATTTCGGGGGCTCACTCGATGATCTGGAGCGCGTCACCCGGGCGATTTCGATTCCGGCCCTGCGGAAGGACTTCATCATCCACGAGCTTCAGCTCCTGGAAGCCCGGGCGGCGGGCGCGGCCCTCGTACTATTGATCGTGCGGGCACTCTCGGACGAAGAGCTCAGCCGATTGGCGAAGGTGGCGAAGGGGTTGGGACTGGCGACGCTCGTGGAGGCGCACGATCAGCGGGAGCTGGACCGGGCGCTCGCGGTGTCGCCGACGGCGGTGGGGATCAACAATCGGGATCTGAGCACGTTCGTAACGGATCTGCGGGTGGCAGAAGAGCTCATTCCGGCCGTACCAAGGGGGATTCTGGCAGTGACGGAGAGCGGGATCGAGGAACGCGGCGCCGTGGAACGAGCTGCCTCCGCGGGGGCCGATCTGGTGCTGGTCGGCGGCGCGGTCGCACGGGCCGAGGACCCTGGCGCGGCGGTGCGGGCCCTGAGTGGGGTGACGAGGCGGCCGCGGTGACCGAGGCTGCGGGGCGCTTTGGTCCGTACGGAGGGCGTTACGTCCCCGAGACGCTCATGGCAGCGCTCGAGGAGCTCGCGCGCATCTACGACGGCGCGCGGGAAGACAAGACATTCTGGGAGGAGCTCGGCCAGCTTCTCCGGGACTACGTCGGACGGCCGACTCCGATCACCGATCTCACGAGAATCTCGGAGGCGGTGGGCAACGGTGTTCGCATCGCGTGCAAGCGGGAAGATCTGAACCACACCGGTGCTCACAAGATCAACAACACGCTGGGTCAGGTCCTGCTCGCGCTCCGGATGGGGAAGCGGCGGATCATTGCCGAGACGGGAGCCGGGCAGCACGGCGTTGCGACGGCCACGGTGTGCGCGAAATTCGGTCTCGAGTGCGTCGTCTACATGGGGGAAGAGGACACCCGGCGTCAGCGGCTCAACGTCTACCGAATGGGGCTGCTGGGCGCGACGGTGGTGCCGGTGACCTCCGGAACCAGGACGCTCAAGGACGCAACGAACGAGGCCCTGCGCGATTGGGTCACCAACGTGGATACGACCCACTACATCATCGGATCGGTGGTCGGACCCGATCCGTTCCCGCGCATGGTCCGGGACTTCCAGGCGGTCATCGGGCAGGAGGCCCGGGAGCAGGCGCTCAGGCGGTTTGGCCGCTTGCCGCACACCGTGGTCGCGTGCGTCGGCGGGGGCTCGAATGCGATGGGGATCTTCGAGGGTTTCCGCCGGGACGAGGGGGTCCGCCTGGTGGGGGTCGAAGCCGCAGGCGAGGGACTGTCGGGGGACCGCCATGCTGCTTCCTTGTCGAGAGGCCGGCCCGGGGTCTTCCACGGCTCCCTCAGCTACCTGTTGCAAGATTCCGACGGTCAGGTGCAGCCCGCGCACTCGGTGTCTGCAGGACTCGACTATCCCGGCGTCGGGCCCGAACACGCTTACCTCAAGGACACCGGTCGGGTATTGTATCATGCGGTGACTGACCAAGAGGCTCTCGACGCCTTCAAGGAGATGAGCCGGCTGGAGGGAATCGTGCCGGCGCTGGAAAGCGCTCATGCCGTGGCCTGGGTGCTCGGCCATCGCGGGGCGGGGGCGTGGGGGCCGGGGGACGTGGTCCTGATCAACCTGAGCGGCCGGGGCGACAAGGACGTCGCCTGGGTGGCCGACGTGACCGGAGCCTCGCTCTGACGAACGCGCCCGTGGACGAGCTGGCCCTTCCGCCGTCTCAGATTACCGAGCTCTTGAGTCTCATGACCAAGGGCGTTCGGGCGACTCAGCTCTATCTCCCCAACAACCCGGTCTATCAGCGCGCGGTGGACAACGTGCGCGCGGGCTTCCGCCAGGTCTTCCAGACCGTCGAAGAGGTTCAGCTGCAAATCACCGAAGGCGAGCTGAAGTGGGAAGACGAGGTCGTCTACTCCAACGACAGCAAGAGTGAGAGCTTCGCCTGGCTCCTCTATAAGGACGGACTCCGCTCGTTGACGTTCAAGCAGGGCGTCGAGTCGGACGAGCTGCCCAAGTTTCTCCGCATTCTGCATCAGGCCCGCACGCTGCAAGCCGATGCGGCGGACGATATGCTGACCCTGCTCTGGGAGCAGGATTTCCAGTTCATCGCGCACACCTTCCGCGAGCTCCTGAGCGAGAACGCGGTGCCCATCGAGGCCGGGGAGCCGATCCCCGAGGTGACCAAGAGCGATGTCGTTCAGTACGCCCACGAAGAAGCGCCCCCACGCCCCAAGGGAATGGTGTCGACCGAGGACTTCGACACCACGCTCTACTTCCTGGACGAAAAGGAAATCGCCTACATCCACTCGGAGGTCGACCGGGAGTACTCCCAGGATCTCCGCGGGAACGTGATTGCGATGCTGTTCGATCTGCTCGAGCTCCAGACGTACGGGACGGTCCGCGCCGAGTTGATCTCGATCCTGGAGAACCTGATTCCGTACTTGCTGGGCGCGGGGGACTTCCGGTCGGTCGCCTACATCCTGCGAGAGACGCGCGTGATCTTGCAGCGTGCCCGTGAGCTGATCGCGGAGCACAAGCAGTCGCTCGAGGCGTTGCCGCAGCGGCTCTCGCAGCCGGAAGCCCTCTCGCAGCTCCTCCAGTCGCTCGATGAAGCGACGGTGCATCCCACGGAAGACGAGTTGTCGGGACTCTTCCAGCAGCTGCGACCCGAGGCACTCATCACGCTGATGGGCTGGGTACCGCGGCTGTCGAACGAGCGCGTCAAGGGCCTCGTGGTGGCGTCGGCCGAGCAGCTCGCGCAGGCGAACGCCGGCGAGGTCCTCAAGGCCCTCGCGTCCGAGGATGGCGACACCCAGCTCGAGATGGTGAAGCTCGCGGGACGGCTGAAGCTCGCAGGAGCGCCGGACGGCATGGGACGCCTGCTCGAAATCGGCGAACGTCCGCTGAAGCTCGCGGTGGTCGAAGCGCTCACCGCGATCGGCAGCCCCTCCGCGATGCGCGTGATGGAGCGCGCCATCGACGACGCCGATCGCGACGTACGCATCGCCGGCGTGAAGTTCCTGGCGGCCAAGGGACATCGGAACGCCTTCAAGCAGATCGATACCGCCGTCAATGGCTCCAAGCTGAAGGACTCGGATCTGACGGAGAAGATGGCGTTCTTTGAAGCCTACGGCGCGATGGCGGGCGCTGCCGGGGTCACGCCGCTGTCCCGAATGCTCCTCTCGCGGCCCACACTCCTCGGTCGCGGGGAAGGGCCTGAGACGCGCGCCTGCGCGGCCATGGCGCTGGGCAAGATCAAGACACCGGAATCCCGCAACGTGCTCGAACGCGCGAAGGACGACAAAGAAGCGCTCGTGCGCAATGCCGTGAGCCGGGCCCTCCGCGAGCTCGGCGTATGACCGACGGCCGCTCGCCCACGCCGGCCCCGCGCCGCGCCACCATCTCGGCGGAGAGCCAGGCATCCGATGCGTTCCTGCGTCATGCGGGACGCGAGTTCCTGGTCGTCCTGTACACGGCCTTCCGGTCCCTGAAGCTCTACCCGATCGAGAATGCACAGGTGCAGAAGGCGCTCGACGAGCTCGCCGCGTCGACCAAAGCGCTGCTCAATGTCGAGAACGAGCTCGAGGTCCGGCTCCAAGGGGAGTTCATCTTCGTGAACTCGACGCGGCTGCGCCTGGACCTCGACAACTACGCATCGTTCTCCCACATCCTGGGCGTGTTCCGCCAGAGCGGCATCGGGGCGGTCCGGGTACTGCCGGGGGTCGACCGCAAGCAGCTCCAGATCTTCGTCTCGCTCCTCCTCGCCTATGCGGCGCGGGAAGCGGATCCGAACAAGGTCCACGAGCTGAGTCAGAAGCTCGACGACTCCGGCGTGAACCTGATCGATGTCGAGCCACCCCTCGACACCGATGACGACGCGGAAGACGTCGAGAAGCAGAAGGAAGCGGCCAAGCGGACGTACGCGCGGTCGGTGGCGGTGACGAAGGAAGTGATCAACAGCATCCGCATGGGCCGGACCGCCAACGTGAAGAAGGTGAAGCGCGCGGTGCAGGCCATCGTGGACCAGGTCCTGAACAACGAATCATCGCTGATGGGCCTGACGACGCTCCGGGACTACGACGAGTACACGTTCACACACTCGGTGAACGTCTGCATTTTCTCGGTGGCGCTGGGCCGGAAGCTCGGACTCAGCAAGGTCCAGCTGTACGACGTGGGCATGTCCGCCCTGTTCCATGACGTCGGGAAGTCGCGCGTCCCCCTCGAGGTGCTCAATAAAGAAGGGGGCCTCACCGACGATGAGTGGCGCATCATGCAGGCGCACCCCTGGCTCGGCGTACTGACGCTCTTCGGGCTCCGCGGATACGGCGAAATCCCGTACCGGGGCATGATCGCCGCCTACGAGCACCACATGAAGAACGACCTGACCGGCTATCCCAAGTCGATCAGGCCGCGCGCGCTTTCCATCTATTCGAAGATCGTGGCGGTGGCGGACGGCTTTGACGCGGCCACCAGCCGGCGCGCGTACCAGACGACGCCGATTCAGCCCGACCAGGTGCTCAAGGAGATGTGGGAGAATCCGCGGCGCGGGTACGACCCCACGGTGGTGAAAGCCTTCATCAACCTCATCGGCATTTACCCGGTGGGCACCTGCGTCATTCTCGACACCTACGAAGTGGCCATCGTCCATGCGGCCAACTCGGACACGGCGCACGTGCACCGGCCCATCGTCCGGGTGGTCACGGCACCCGACGGTGGTCTGTTGCACCCCGGATTCCTCGCGGACTTGGCCCTGCAGGAAAACGGCGCGTATCCGCGATCGATCATCAAAGTCACCGACCCGCTCAAGTACGGCATCAAGGTCCAGGAATACTTTGTCTGATTCGCGGACCCAGCTCGCGGGATGCTGGCGGAAGACAAAGGCCGAGGGCCGAGCCGCGCTGATCGCGTACCTCACGGCGGGCTTTCCCACTCCCAAGGATTTCGTCGCGGCATTGGTGGCGACCGCCGCCGCCGGTGCGGACATCATCGAAGTCGGCCTCCCGTTCTCGGATCCATTGGCGGATGGCCCCGTCATTCAGCGCGCCACGCACGCCGCGCTCGGGCAGGGCGTCAGTGTCCGTCGCACGCTCGACCTCATCGCCGAGGCGAAGGTGGCGGTGCCGGTGGTGGTGATGACGTACCTGAACCCCGTGCTGGCCTACGGTGTCGACGCGTTTCTCACGGATGCTGCGCAGGCCGGGGTCGCGGGCGTGCTCTTGACCGACCTGCCCGCCGGTGCGGATCTCGATCTCGAGGACCGGGTGGCGGCGGGGCCGCTGGCCTTCGTGCGGCTCATCGCGCCGACCACACCGCAGGCCCGGGTCGAGCGCGCGGTTCGGCGGGCCTCGGGCTTCCTCTATCTGATCTCCCGGCTGGGTGTCACGGGCGCCCGTGACCGTGTCCCGCCGGGTCTCCCTGAGTACGTCAAGCGCGTGCGCGCGGCCACCGAGCTGCCGGTTGCCGTGGGATTCGGCATCGGAACGGCGGCGCAGGCGCGGGAGACCGCGAAGCTGGCGGATGGCGTCGTGGTCGGCACCGCGCTCGTCGACGTGCTCGGCCGCGAGGGCGTGTCCGGAGTGAGTCGCCTGGTGAAAGAGCTTGCGGCCGGAGTCCGGGGACCGGCGGCATGAGCGTCGAGAGCCTGGTCCGCTTCTACGCCCGCGGGCTGCAGTATGCGGGCGGGGTGCTCCTGCTGGTGGTCCTCGCTGCCGACCCCCGGTGGGTGCATCAGCCGGGTGCGATCGCCGTGATCGTCGTTGCGTGCATCGCCCTGCGGGCCCGCCCCGTCGCGCTCTCCAAGTACTCGTATCTGACACAGACCGCCCTGGTGGCGCTGGCGGGTGCCCTCCTGTCGGGTGTGCCGGTGACCTGCCTGGGACTGGTCCTCGGCGTCGTGATCGCCGACTGGGGGCTCCAGCGGAAGGCGATTCCCGTCGCGCTCGTAAATGCGGGGCGCGAGGTGATCTCTCTGGTGGCGGCCTACGGCGTCTATGCCGAAATCCGGCACCTCTCGGACAACGTCACGGCGGCCTTCAGCACCGCGAGCATCCCGCCCCTGTTCTTCTTCGCACTGTCGTACCTCGCGATCAGCCGGGTGCTCTTCTACTTCACGCTCATACTGCGGGGCAAGCTCGAGAAGGACGAGAAGCTGCTCATCGTCCGGTACGAGCTGATCGGGTACGGTGCCACGCTTTTCGCCACCACGACCGTGGTGGGCGTCGTGCGGGAGTGGCCTCCCATCTCCTGGCTCTTCGTCGCCGCCGTGCTGGGCGCGGTCGGTCTCCTGCTCAAGCGCATGCTCGAAGAAGCCATCTCGGCCGAGGAGCTCAATAAGATCCACGCGATGGAGGCCGTGATCACCTCCAACGTGAGTCTGGATGACTCGTTCCGGCGCATTGAAGGCCTGGCGCACCGCCTGGTTGATTGGGGGGACTTCCGGATTTTCCGCCACGCCGAAGAGGGGATGCAGCTGGCGTACCGGAGCGACCTCGGGCGTCCCGGACGGGGCGTCGGTGCGCCCGATGTCGGGATCGCGATGTTGCGCGACGAGGCGGTGGGGACGGGGGAGGCGATCGTCATCGACGACGTCACCCGGGATCAGCGGCTCGTCAATCCGCCCGACAATGTCCGTTCGCTCGTCATTGTGCCCCTCAAGTTCGGCGAACAGGTGATCGGCACCCTCGAGCTCGAGCATCACAAGCGGCGCGCCTACCGCGAGGCGGACGTCGTCACCATCTCGACTTTCGGAACGCAGCTCGCGACGGCGATTCACATCACGGACCTGCGGCGACCCCTGGCCGACACCGTCGAGCGGATGACGTCGGAGCTCGCGACGCTGGCGCGGACCGCCGTCGCCCTCCGGGAAGCGGCGCGCGGGGTGGCGTCGGCGACGCACGCCATTCGCAGCGGCGTGGTGAGCGAAGAGTCGGAGATCGCGAGCGGACTGGAGGCGACGGCGAGTTTGTCCGAAGTCTCGGTGCGCGTGTCTTCGGACGGAGCGGCGGCGGCCAAGTCGTCGAGTGAGGCCAGCGAAACCGCGTCCCGGAACCGGCAGCGCATCCAGGATGCCATCGAGCGGCTGGTGGCGCTGAAGACCTTTGTGGGCGAAAGCTCGGGCAAGGTCCAGGAGCTGGGCGTAGTGAGCCGCCGGATCACGGGCTTCATCGCCTCCATCCGTGAGCTGGCCGACATGACCAATCTCCTTGCCCTGAACGCCGCCATCGAGGCGGCGCGGGCGGGAAAGCACGGCAGGGGGTTCGCGGTGGTGGCCGAGGAGATCCGGCACCTCGCAGAGCAGAGTGGGGCGGCGGCGGCGGAAGCCGGCGGGCTCGTGGACGACGTGCACCGGCAGGTGGGCGAGGTCGTCGAGCAGATGCGCCGCGGACAGGTGAACGTCGGAGGCGTGGAGGAGCTGTCGTCCAGCGCGCTCGATGCGCTCGACCGGATCGTGGCGACGACGGCGGACGCGACCGAGCATGCGCAGCGGATCGCCGGGGCGGCGTCGGACCAGAACCAGGCGTTCGGCCGGCTGCGCGAGCGCATGAATGCGGTGGCGGGGATCGCCTGGAAGAACCGGGAAGAAGCGGACGACGCCGCCACGCGGGCCACGCAGGCGGCCGACGGGCTCACCGATCTGGAGCGCGCGACCAAGGAGCTCGAAACGGTGGCGACCAACCTGCGCGAATTGACGCGCGGCTTTGCGAACCTCGCCTAGGGCGGTACCATTCTGACCATGGCGCTCGGGGAGCGGGTCTTCGTGGCGCTCGGATCGAACCTCGGAGACCGCGCGCAGTGGCTCGCCGAAGCCCGCGAGCGCCTGGCGACGCTCCCCGACACGCGCATGGTCCGCGCGTCGAGCGTGGAGGAGACGGCGCCGCTCGGGGAAGTGCCGCAGGGGCCGTACCTGAATCAGATGGTCGAGCTCGAGACCGCCCTCGAGCCGCAGCTTCTGCTCGACGCCTGTCTGGAAATCGAAGCCGCGCTGGGCCGGGTGCGTACGGTTCGCTGGGGGCCCCGGCAGATCGATCTGGATATCGTGCGGTACGGCGACCGGTCCGTAACCACCGAGCGCCTGACCATTCCTCACCCCGAGCTCGCTCACCGCGCCTTCTGGCAGCGGGAGCTGGCGGAGATCAATGGCTGACGCCCTGAAGCAGGTGACCACCTACGAGCTCCTGAAGATGAAGGAACGGCAGGAGCGCATCGTCATGCTGACCTGTTACGACGCCCTCTTCGCCCGGCTCCTCGACCCGTCCGTCGAGATTCTGCTGGTCGGCGATTCGGTGAACCAGGTCCTCGGCGGCCAGGACACCACGCTCTCCGCCACACTCGATCAAATGATCTACCACACCAGGACGGTGCGGCGCGGCTCGTCCCACGCCCTGGTGATCTGCGATCTGCCCTTTCTCACCTACCAGGTCAGCGCCACCGAGGCCATGCGGAACGCCGGGCGCGTGATGCAGGAGACGCTCTGCCACGGGGTGAAGCTCGAGGGTGGGCGCAGCATGGCGCCGACCGTGAAGGCGCTCGTCGACATCGGCATTCCGGTGATGGGGCACCTCGGACTCACGCCGCAGTCGGTCCACGCGCTCGGCGGATACCGGGTGCAGGGGCGCGATGATGTCACGGCGCAGCGGCTGAGGGATGATGCGAAGGCCCTCGAAGATGCGGGTGCGTTCGCGGTGGTGCTCGAGCTTGTGCCCACGCCGCTTTCCGCCGAGATCTCGAAGTCACTTTCCATCCCGACCATCGGCATCGGCGCCGGTCCGCACTGCGACGGCCAGGTGCTCGTGCTCCACGACATGCTGGGGCTGAACGACCGCTTCTCCGCGAAATTCGTCAAGAAGTACGCCTCGCTCGCCGACGACGTCCGGAAGGCGGCCGAGGCCTACAAGGCCGAAGTGCGTTCGGGGAAGTATCCGGACGCCGACCACTCCTTCGCCAAGTAGGACCCCTCCCGCCCGATGCAGGATCTCACCGGGCTGTCGGAGATGCGCGCCTGGACCCGGGCGCAGCGCGTCCGGGGCAAGCGCATCGCGTTCGTCCCGACCATGGGCGCGTTGCACGAGGGCCACCTGCGCCTGGTGGACCGGGCGCGCGAGTCGGCCGACCTCGTCGTGATGTCGATCTTCGTCAATCCGCTCCAATTCGGTCCGCAAGAAGATTTCTCGAAGTATCCGCGTGACCTCCAACGCGACCGCATGCTCGCGGCCGAGCGGGGCGTGGACTGTCTGTTCGCGCCGGATCGCGCGGTGATGTACCCGGCGGAGCCACGCATCCGGATGGATCCGGGTCCGATGGCGGAGCGCTTCGAAGGGGCAGTGCGGCCCGGACACTTCGCGGGCGTCCTGACGGTGGTGGGGAAACTCTTCCACCTCGTCGAGCCCGACGTGGCGGTGTTCGGCCGGAAGGACTTCCAGCAAGCGATGCTCATCCGGCGCATGGCGCGGGACCTCGACTTTCCGCTGGACATCGTCATTGCCCCAACCGTCCGCGAGCTCGACGGGCTCGCGCTGTCATCGCGCAATGCGTACCTCAGCGCCGATCAGCGGCGGATGGCCCTGGGGTTGTCGCGCACGCTGCGGACCGTCGAACAGCTCTGGCGCGCCGGTGATGCCGATCCGGTGTCGGTGCGGACGCAGGGACTGCTCGTGCTTTCGGCGGCCGGTGTCGCGCCCGACTACCTCGCGCTGGTGGACGAGGAGCTGAAGGACGTCGAGCGGGTGACAGCATCGGCGATCGCCGTCGTCGCCGGGAAAGTCGGCACCACGCGGCTGCTCGACAACGTGGTCCTGGGAGAGGGCGTGAGCGGGGACCCTTCTATCCGGAAATGACGCTGCCCCCCTGGGCGGTCGCCGGTCCGGAGCGCCGGGCGCATGTGGAGCGCGTCGCCGCGCTCATCGACCAGTGGGCCGTCGCCATGCGAGTACCGGGGCGGGAGCGGAGCCGCTGGGCGAAAGCGGCATGGCTCCACGACGCACTGCGCGACGCCCCCGCGGCTGACGAGCTCGAGCACGGACCCGCGAGCGCCGACCGCGCCGCTGGGGAAGGGGAATCCGACCGCGGTGTGCTCGATGCCGTCCGGTACCATTCGCTGGGATACGCCGGTTGGGATGACGTCGGGAAGATGCTGTATCTGGGCGACTATCTTGAGCCCGGTCGAAAATTCGAGCGTGAGACCCGGGCGGCCCTGGCCGCGCGGGTGCCCGCCGCGCGGGACGCCGTGCTCCTCGAGGTCGCCCGGCGGCGCATCGAGTGGACCGTGCAGTCCAACTGGCCCCTCTCGACGGAAACGGTGGAATTCTGGAACTCCCTCGTCGGGCCCTGATCGCATGGCTCGTCCTCGCGGCCGGTTGCCGGAACGCGAGCCCACGCGCCTCAGGGGATGTGGTGCCCGGTGATGGTGCCGCGGCGCCGAGGGTGACGGTCGCGGTGCTGAACGCGAGCGGGCGTCCGGGGCTCGCGCGTCTGGGAACGCGCGTGCTGCGGGACGCCGGGATCGACGTGCTCTCATTCGGGAACAGTGGTGAGGCGAAGACGCCGCTCGATTCGACGAAGATTCTGGTGCGTCGGGGGCCGGCGTCCGTGGGCGAGCGGATCCGGCGGGCACTGAAGGTGGGGAAGGTTGTGATGGACCCGGATTCGACCCTGCTACTCGACGCCAGCGTGCTCCTGGGCGCGGACTTTGCCCCCCGTCTCCCGCTCCACCCGTAGCTGACCGCAGGCCGCGGCGATGTCGAGTCCGCGGCTCCTCCGCAGTACCGCTTCCACTCCACGGTCTTTCAGCCTGCGCTCGAACGCCAGCATGTGCGTCCGCGGACTCGGCGTGAGACCCGGCGTGCCGCCCGGATGCAAGGGCAGGAGGTTCACCAGCGCCGCGAGCGGACTCGCGATTTGCGCCAGCGCCTCCGCCGCTTCGAGGGAATCGTTCTTGCCGGCGATGAGGACATACTCGATCGTCACCCGCCGCTCGAACCCCTTCAGCGCGTCGAGCAGCTCGGGGAGCGTGTACTTCTTCTCGACGGGCATCAGCGCTTTCCGGAGTGCCGGCGTCGGTGCGTGCAGCGAGACGGCGAGCCGGAACTGCTCGGGGCGTTTGGCGAAGAGCGCGAGCTTCGGCAGAATGCCGACCGTCGAGAGCGTGATGTGACGGGCCCCAATGCCCAGTCCTTCCGGATGGTTGAGGATCGTCAGGGCCACGTCCACGCCGTTTTCCCAATTGAGCAGGGGTTCTCCCATGCCCATGAACACGACATTCGTGGGTGACTGCTCGGGATGCTTCATCTTGATCTCGCGGACCTGACCTGCGATCTCCGCTGCCGTCAAGTTGCGGCTCCAGCCCATGGTCCCGGTGGCGCAGAACACACAGCCGAGGGCACATCCAACCTGCGAAGAGATGCACAGCGTGCGGCGCTTCCCTTCAGGGATGAGCACCGACTCGATGGACTGACCATCCGCCAGCGTCCAGAGGAATTTCTCGGTCCCATCCGACGATACCTGGTGGGCGGCGACCGTCAGTCTTCCCAGAGGGAACGCCTGGTCGAGCGCCTCACGCAGGGGGGCGGGGAGGTCGGTCGCGTCTGCCCAACGAGCGACGGGCCGGTCCCAGAGGCGCGGCAGAATCTGGCGCATGCGATACGCCGGCTCGCCGCGCGCGGTCAGCCACTCCGCGACGACCGTGCGGGCCGCGTCCGGCGTGAGGGAAAGCAGGTCCGTCATTTGAACCGCGCCTCGAGCCCTACGCGGTACGACGACCCGAGGCCACTCACGCCGGCATCCCGCGCGAACGAAATCCCGTAATGCCCGATGTGAACGCGCACCGCTCCAACACCGCGCCACGCCGTGTTGCCGAACGTGCCCTCGCGGACCAGCATCCCGTCGATGGCGAACGGCGCACCCACATCGATGCCGAGACCGAAGGCATGATCCGTGCCCATGCCATGCGCGAGCGTGGCGCCATAGCGAAGCCGCAATGCGACGTCGCCGGATCCGTCCCAGATCGGCCCATGCACCGCGCGCCACTCGACCCCGGCGTAGAGGTCCTGGCTCGCATCGCCGGTCGCGAAGCGGTAGAAGAAGTGCGTCGCCGCGGCGATGGAGAGGACCTCACCGACGTGTTGCGTGACGCCGAGGTCGCCGGTCCAATGCTGATACTCGGTCTGATCGAGACGCGAGTCGTGCGCCCCGATGGTCGCCCCGACCGTGGTCGAGCCCCAGCCCTTCGCCCAGGTGAGTCCCACGTCGCGCGTGTAGACAGGAATCGTGCCTTCGGGGTCAGGCGTGAAGGATGTTCGGGTGATATCGCCGATGTCGACCTGACCGTAGACCAGGCCCCACGAGCCCAGTCGTCCGGGGCCGGTGCGCACCACCGCCAGAATGCCTGTCACCGAGATGGCCTCGGGGGTCTCCACGATGTCGCCGCCGACGCCGGGCGCGGTGACCGTCTGCGCGGGATTCCAGAAGGCCGCGGAGGTCCCCTGGGTCAAGGCGAAGGGGACCGCGATCGTCGTCCCGACCACCCTCCACAGCTCGGCCCCGACGGCGTCCCCCTGGGCCCGGGCTCCCCGGGGCGTACCCAGAGCCAGTAGGGCCCCGACCCCCCCAGCCAGGCGAAAGCGCCAAGTGGCATTCACGCCTCAACTTAACTAGATTCAAGCGCTTACACCACTTGAGCTCATGTTGCGACTTTCGGAACTGTTGTCCCCGAGCCGCATCCGGGTACCCCTCAAGTCCCGTGACAAGGATGGGATCTTGGGGGAGCTCGTGGAGCTGCTGCTGCCCACTGCCGAGGGGTCTGGGGGGGTAAGTGGGGGCGACCGCCAGGAAGTCCTCGAAGCGGTTCTGGAACGAGAGCGACAGTTCCCGACGGGAATCGGGTTCGGCGTGGCCGTGCCACACGGCAAGACACCGGCCCTGTCCAGTCTGGGGGTCGTTGCCGGGACTGCCACGGAGCCGGTGCCATACGAAACGGTGGATGGTGAGCCGGTCCGGTTGTTCTTCCTGATGGCGGGGCCCGAGACCGCGGCGGGGACCCACGTGAAGGCGATTTCCCGGATCGCCCGGTTGGTCCGGCATGAAGGCGTTCGCAGCCGGCTTCTGGCGGCGAGGGACTCCGACGAGTTCTACCGCGTACTCTGCGAAGCTGAAGAAGGGGGAGGGGCGTGACGGATCTGGAGCGAACCACCTGGCGATCGACCTATTGCGGCGCGCTGCGCGCGGAGCACGCGGGCCAGCAGGTGACGCTGGGGGGCTGGGTGCATCGGCGGCGGGACCTGGGCGGCATCGTCTTCATCGACCTGCGCGACCGCGCCGGTCTGGTGCAGGTGGCGGTCGGTCCGGCGTGGGCTGGTGCGGACGTCGTGACGAGCGCCGGGCGCCTGGGGCCTGAGACGGTGGTGGTCGTGGAGGGCGAGGTTGTGGCGCGTCCGGCCAACATGAAGAATCCGGAGCTCCAGACCGGGGACATCGAGGTGCATGCGAAGTCCGTGCGCGTCGTGGGTCCCGCCGAGACGCCTGCGATTCCGGTGGCACGCGGCAAGGGCGAGGAGCTCGCGTCGGAAGAGGCGCGCCTGACTCACCGGCATCTCGATCTTCGTCGTCCCGAGATGCAGGCGAACCTGATTCTCCGTCACCGGCTGCTGCAGCGTGCGCGCCGGACCATGTCGGAGCTCGGCTTCCTGGAGATCGAAACCCCGATACTCACCAAGCCGACCCCGGAAGGCGCCCGCGACTACCTCGTGCCGTCGCGCGTGCACCCGGGCGAGTTCTACGCGTTGCCGCAGTCACCCCAGATCTACAAGCAGCTGCTGATGGTCTCCGGGTTCGACCGCTATTTCCAGATCGCCCGCTGCTTTCGCGACGAGGACTTGCGCTTCGACCGGCAGCCGGAGTTCACGCAGATCGACATCGAGGCGTCATTCGTCGGACCGGAGGACGTGCAGCGGTTCGTCGAGGCGGTGCTCGCCGCGTGCTGGGCGGAGGCGGGGCAGGCCGTGTCATCCCCTTTTCCCCGATTGACGTGGAAGGATGCGATGGCGCGGTACGGTACGGACAAGCCTGATCTGCGGTACGACATCCGGCTCGGGGACTGGACCACCGCGTTCTCCAGTTGGACCGACCTCCCCCTCGCGGGCGCACTCGCCTCCGATGCGAAGAACCGCCTCGAGGGGTTTGTCGTCCCTGGTGGCGCGGCGCTCTCCCGGAAGGAGATCGACGCGCTCTCCGAGATTGCCAAGAAGGCGATCGGCAAGACGGTGGTGTGGGTGAAGCGGCAGGCCGACCAGATCTCGGGATCGGTGAAGCTCACGGCCGAACGGGCGGCCGCGCTCGGTATCGGGGACGGCGCCATGGCGCTGATGCTGTTCGGTGCGCCATCGGAGATCCGTCCCGTGCTCGGAACGTTGCGGGCCGAGGCCATCAAGCGCCTGAAGCTCGCGCCGGCGACCGCGCACGCGTTCTGCTGGGTGGTGGATTTCCCGCTCTTCGAGCCCGATCCGGAGACGGGGAAGCCCGTGTTCGCGCATCACCCGTTCACGTCGCCGCATCCGGATGACGTCGCGAAGCTCGATGCCGAGCCCTTCGCGTGTCGCGCACTGCACTACGACGCGGTCTACAACGGCAACGAGCTCGGGTCCGGCTCGATCCGGATCACGAATCCGGCGGTGCAGCGGACGGTCTTCCGGCACCTGGGGCTCACGCCTGAGGAGATCGACGCCCGGTTCGGATTCTTGCTCAACGCGCTGGCAGCGGGCGCGCCGCCCCATGGCGGGTTTGCGGTCGGGTTCGACCGCGTGGCGATGCTGCTCGCGCAGGCGACTTCGCTGCGCGACGTGATCGCGTTCCCGAAGACCACGACGGCGCGCGCGTTGTTCGAGGGGGCGCCGTCACCGGCGCGGTCCGAAGACATCGCGGCGCTGCATCTCGAGGTGACTCGATGAGTGATGAGGTCATTCGCCGGCTGTCGGTGGAGGGAGTCGATCCCCTCACCCTGGCGGGCGTGAACGATGCCAACCTGATCGAGCTGTCGCGGCGGCTGGGCGTGCGCGTCTCCCTCCGGGGTGACACGCTCACCTTGCAGGGCAAGGCCGACGCCGTCGATCACGCGGTGCCCATCACCCAGGCCCTGGTGGACCTGGCGCGCGTCGGAGATCCCGTCGACGTCCACGACGTCGAGCGGATCGTGCTCGAAGACGGCGCCCCGCCGCCGGCGGGCGAGGGCGGGGAATACAAGATCATTCTGCCCGGACTCCGCCGGGTCATTCAGGCCAAGACGGCGGGGCAGCGGGAGTATCTGCAGGCGATTCAGCAGAGGGAAATCGTCGTCGGGATCGGACCGGCAGGAACGGGGAAGACGTATCTCGCGGTCGCCGCGGCGGTGGATGCGCTGGCCCGGCACCGGGTGCGCCGGATCATTCTGGCGCGTCCGGCCGTGGAAGCAGGGGAGAATCTGGGATTCCTGCCCGGGGACCTGCAGCAGAAGGTCGATCCGTACCTGCGCCCGCTGTACGACGCGCTCGAGGACATGATGCCCCGCGACCGCGTCGAGAAGGCCATCGAAACCCGTGTGATCGAGATCGCGCCGCTCGCCTATATGCGCGGGCGCACGCTCTCGGATGCCTTCGTCATCCTGGACGAAGCGCAGAACGCGACCGGCATGCAGATGAAGATGTTTCTCACCCGGCTCGGCGTGAATTCGCGCGCGGTGATCACTGGAGACAAGACCCAAATCGACCTTGCCAATCGCGAGGACTCGGGGCTCCTGCAGGTGGAGCGGATTCTGCCGGGCATCGACGGGATCGCGTTCTGCTATCTGACCGACACCGATGTGGTGCGTCACCGGCTGGTGCGGGAGATCATCAAGGCCTATGCGGAAGACAGTCAAGGCTGAACAGCAGATCCCCCGCGAAGAACGTTTCCGCTACCACCTGGCCCGGTGGTGGTGGGTGCTCGGGCTCGCGGTGCTGTCCGAGACGGCGTTCTCGTTCGGTGCGGGGGGCGCGATCGACGTCGAGACGATGCTCGGCGTCATGCTCGAGAACGCGCTGATCCTCTGCGTGTTCTGGGTGCTCCTTTTCTACTACCGCCGGGAGACCTACCGGGACAACCGACAGGTCGCCATGATCGGCGGCCTGTTCTCATTCATGATCATCTGCGCGGCGCTCATCGCCGCCTTGGCGCCGCAGCACCCGGAGCTTGTTCCGCTGCCGCTGTTCGCGATGATTCTGACGGCGCAATTCAACGGCCGCGTGTCGATGATCGGCGCCATGATCTTCTCGGTCCTCGTCGACATCCAGCCGGTCTTTCACAATGGGCCCGCCCTGTTCGTCTGTCTGGCGGGCGGCATCACGGCGGCGCTGTCGGTGCGCACGCTGCGGCGCCGCAGTCATCTCTACCTCGCGGTCCTCATCACGGCGGCCGGCTACATGGATGCCGCCATCGCGCTCGGGCTCGTGGGACATTGGCCCATCGCCCAGATCGGCTGGATGACATTGTTGGGTGCCGCGAACGCGCTCGTTTCGGCGTCTCTCACGATCCTGCTCCTGCCGCTGATCGAGAGCGTCACGACCGTCACGACGGATCTCACGCTGCTGGAGCTGTCCGATCCGGGCCGTCCCTTGCTCCGGCGGCTTTCGCTCGAAGCGCCGGGCACCTACGCGCACAGCGTGGCGATGGCCAATCTGGTCGAAGCCGCGTGTGACGCCATCGGGGCGAACGGACTGCTGGGCCGTGTCGGCTGCTATTACCACGACGTCGGCAAGCTCGGGAATCCCGGATTCTTCGTCGAGAACCAGAACCGGGGCACGAGCAACCCACACGACCGGATCACCGCGCAGCAGTCGGCGAAGATCATCCGGCAGCACGTCGTGGATGGGGTCCGGTTGGCGCAGGAGGCGCGGCTTCCGGAGATCATCACGGCGTTCATTCCGGAGCACCACGGGACGTCCGAGATCAACTACTTCCTCGACAAGGCGAAGAAGTCGCGCGACGGCGTCGTGAACCCGGCCGACTTCCGGTATCCCGGTCCGCGGCCGCGCTCCATCGAAACGGCGATCGCGATGCTGGCCGATTCGATCGAAGCGTCGCTCCGCGTGCTCGATGACCTCACGCCCGACCGCATCGAAGGGGTGATCGAGCACATCGTGAAGAACAAGCTCGGGGCGGGCCAGCTCGACGAAGCCCCCATCACGCTCCAGCAGCTCGACGAAGTGAAAGCGGAGTTCGTTCGCGTCCTGTCGGGGATGTACCACAACCGCATTGACTACCCGGAAGATCGTGGCGGCATCTCGGCGGGCTGGCAGGGCGAGCAGCCGTCCCGGCCGTCGGCGCCCGCCGCCGGCAACTGAGCGCCTTCTGCGCACCGTGGCGCGTCAGGTGCTGGCCTGGGAAGGCGCGCCCGGCGCGCGCATTTCCCTCACGTTGCTGCCCCCCGCGCGGATGAAGGCCCTCAACCGGCAGACGTTCGGGCACCGCGGCCTGACCGACGTGATTTCCTTCCCCCTCCCCCAGCCTGACGGCACGCTCCACGGCGATGTCTACCTGTGCCCCGCCGCGGCGCGCGCGTGGGTGCGGGGTAAGGGCGCGGCGGCATTGCGGGAAGAGATGATTCGTCTGGCAGTTCACGGCACCCTGCACGTGCTGGGCTACGATCATCCCGCGGGGCCGGGACGCACCCGGTCGACGATGTGGCGGACCCAGGAGCGTTACGTGCGGCGCTTGGCCGGGGCAGGGACATGAGCGGCGGCGCGCTCCTGCTCGTCGAGGCGCTGATCGCCCTCGGCGCGGCTCTGTGGGCGGGGCTCCTGTCGCTGGGCGAGGAAGCCGCGGTGGGAGAGACCGCCCACACCCTGGCCGATGCGCCGCCCGGCGCTCGCGTGCCGCTTCATCGGGGGCTCCACGTCGCACGGCTGGCCCTCCTGGTGCTGGCCGCGGTGGCGGGCGCCAGTGCCCTCAGTTGGTGGACCCGCGGGCCCATGGGTGGCTTGATCTCCGTGGCGGTGGCGACGGTGTTCCTATTCGTCGTCGGCGACGCCCTCCCGCGGAGTCTCGCGAGTCTCGCCCCGGAGCTTGCCGCCGCGGTGCTCCCTGTCGCTCGCCGGTCCCTCGCCGCCTTTGACTTTCTGCTGTCCCTCCTCGGCTGGGCCGACCGCGGCCTGCACGGTCTCGTACACCTCCCGCGCCCCGCCTCGCCCGTCCTCGGCGGTGCCCAGCGCGACATGCTCCTCGGCGTGTTCATGATGGCGGATACGACGGTGGATGAAGTGATGACGCCCCGGCTCGACCTCGTGGGCATCGATGTGTCCGCGCCGTACGACGAGCTGCTCCGCGTGTTCAAGGAGAGCGGGCACACCCGCCTGCCGGTGTTCGACGGAACACCCGACGCCGTGCTCGGCGTGGTGTTCGCGAAGGACCTGGTGCCGATTGCGCTGGGACTGAAAGCCCGGCCTGCCGAGTGGCGCGAGCTCGTACGCTCCGCCGCCTACGTGCCCGAGTCCAAAGTCCTGGACGCGCAGCTGCACGACTTCCAGCGGGGCCGCGCGCACATCGCCATCGTGGTGGACGAATTCGGTGGCACCGCAGGCCTCGTGACGCTCGAAGACATTCTCGAGGAGATCGTCGGAGAGATCCGTGACGATCCCGGCGCCGAGCCTCCCGCGATCGAGCAGGATGGCGACCGCTATTGGGTGCATGGCGGTGTCGGTCTCGATCAGCTCTCGCAGACGCTCGGCGCGGATTTCCAGAATGCCGAGGTCTCGACCGTCGGCGGACTCATCTACTCCGTCCTGGGCCGGGTGCCGCGCGCGGGGGAAGAGCTGCACCTCGACGGCTTCCGCGTGGTGGTGGAGCGCGTGGACCGACGCCGGGTCACCCGGGTCTACTTCGAGCGCGAGTGACCGCCGGACTGCTCCTCCTCGCGCTTGCGCTCCTGGTCGCCGCCACGTCCGCGACGATTGGAGTCGCCGCCGCCTCCGTGAGTCAGGCGGAGCTGGGTCGCTGGGTCAGCCTGCGGCTCCGCGGGTCCGGGTCGACCTCGGCGCTGGTAGAGAACCCGGGGCGGGTCCTGGCGACCGCCAACGCGCTGACGACCCTCGGTGTGCTGGCGGCGGGTGCGGCGGTTCCCGCGCTCTTCCTCGAGCTCACGCCCACCTTCCTCGGGATCGTGACGTTCGCGGTGGTGGTGCCGGTGTTCGTCGTCGCCTCGTACGTCGTACCGCGCGTGCTGGGACGACGGTGGGCCGAGCGGATCGTGTCGCGGACGCTGCCGCTGATCAACTGGTTGAGTAGCGCCCTTGGTCCCTTCCTGCCCCGCCGGGACCCATCGACGCGTCACGCGCTCGCCGCGATGCTCACCGGCGCCGGTTCGGACGCGCTGGCGGGTGTCGACGAGCTCGAGGTGGTGTCGGGAGTACTCGCATTCGCCGACCGCCCCGTCCGGGATGTGATGACGCCGCGCACGGCCATCGTCGCGTTGCCACAGGGAACCCCGGCGGGCGAAGCGGCGCACGTGTTCCTCCAATCCGGCTACTCCCGCTATCCGGTGTTGGGGAATTCACTCGACGACATCGTCGGCGTCACCTACTCGAAGGACCTGCTCTGGCTCGACCCCAATGCGCCGATCCCGGTACGTCCGATTCTCACGGTCCTCTCCGGCCGTCCGGCCGCCGACCTGTTGGTCGAAATGCAGCGCGGGGGTGCGCGTCTGGCCGTCGTGGTGGACGAGTTCGGGGGAACCGCGGGCGTGGTGACGTTCGAGGATCTCCTGACCACACTCATGCGGGACCTGTTTCCCACCGAGCCGAAGGCCCCCGAAAAGGAAATGCAGGTCATGGAGGTCGAGGGCGGCGCTCCCATCGAGCATTTGCGGGAGCGCTTTGGCCATCCCCGGGAGGGGCGCGGCGCGCAGACGGTGGGCGGCTTTCTCACCCAGCTCCTCGGGCGGATTCCGAAAGCCGGCGAGCGGGTCACCATCGAGGGACTCGAGCTCGACGTCGTAGCAGCATCCACCGTCCGAATCGAGCGAGTGCTCGTGCGGGCAAGTCCGGTTCGCGTCACTGCGCTCGATGCCAGGGCTGACGCGACCCCCGGAAGCGTTTAGCTTCCATAGAGATGGGGACCGAGAGCCTGGTCGAGGGGCTGGAACGGCAGGATCCTGCCGCGCTGGCGCGCGCCATCAGCCTGGTGGAGAGTCGTCGCCCCGGCTACGAAGGGGTGCTCTCGCACATCCATGGCCGCGTGGGCTCCAAGGGAGCCCGGCGCATCGGCATCACCGGACCTCCGGGGGCGGGGAAAAGCACCCTCACGGAGCGGCTGGTCCAGCACTTCCGGGGAGCGGGACTCAAGGTCGCCGTGGTCGCGGTGGACCCGACCAGCCCCTTCACCGGCGGGGCGCTGCTGGGGGACCGCATCCGGATGGAGTCGGTGAGCATGGACCCCGACGTGTTCATCCGGTCCATGGCCACTCGGGGCTCACTCGGTGGACTGGCGATGGCGACGGAAGAGGTCGCGGACGTGCTCGACGCGTTCGGATTCGACCGCATCCTGATCGAAACCGTCGGTGTGGGCCAGACGGAGCTGGACATCGCGCGGACGGCGGAGAGCACGGTGCTGGTGCTGGTGCCGGAGTCCGGCGACGCGATTCAGACCCTGAAGGCCGGCGTCATGGAGATCGCGGACATCTATGCGGTCAACAAGAGTGACCGGCCCGGTGCCGACCGGCTGCGCCAGGAAATCGAGGTGATGCTCGGCATCAGACGGGGCAACGCATTTCGCCACGTCTCCGCGCATCACAAGCCCGGCGCCAGAAAACCGAAGGAGACCGCCGCCGCGAGCGCATGGGAGCCTCCCGTGCTCGCCACGGTGGCGTCGCAAGGTGAAGGCGTCGCCGACGTCGTGGCAGCACTCGACCGGCACCGGACGTACCTGGAAGCGAGCGGCAAGCTGATCGAGCGGCGCCGGCGTCGCCTGACGGAGCGGACGCGCTCGCTGGTCGAGCGGCATCTGGCTGAGTGGCTATGGGACGAGTCGGCGGCGGGGGATGTGCTCGAGCGCCGGCTCGACGCAATGGTGGAGGGAGACCGCAACCCATACGAGGTGGCGGCGGAGATCCTGGATCAGGTGAAGGGCGGAGTGACGCCATGAGCATCGAGAGAAAACCAGTTTACGGCCCGGACGATCTCGCGGAGTTCGACGCCGCGAAACAGCTCGGCAACGCGGGGCGTTTCCCGTTCACCCGCGGCATCCACGATACGATGTATCGCGGCCGGCTCTGGACCATGCGCCAGTTCGCCGGGTTCGGGACCGCTGAGGACACGAACGAGCGGTACAAGTTCCTGCTCGAGCACGGACAGACCGGCCTCTCGGTGGCCTTCGACTTCCCGACGCTGATGGGCTACGACTCCGATCACCCGCGCTCGGAGGGTGAAGTCGGGAAGTGCGGCGTCGCCATCTCCTCGCTCGCGGACATGGAGACCCTCTTCGACGGCATTCCGCTCGATCAGGTCTCGACGTCCATGACGATCAATGGTCCCGCGGCGATGCTCTTCTGCTTCTATGTGGCCGCGGCGGAGCGGCAGGGAGTCTCGATCGACAAGCTCCGCGGCACCGTGCAGAACGACATTCTCAAGGAATACATGGCGCAGCACGCCTGGGTGTATCCGGCCGAGCCCGCGCTGAAGATCATCGTCGACATGTTCGAGTGGTGCGCCGAGCACACCCCGCAGTGGAACACGATCTCCATCTCCGGCTATCATATCCGCGAAGCGGGTGCGACGGCCGCGCAGGAGCTGGCGTTTACGCTCGCCAACGGATTCACCTACGTGGAGCGGGGCATCGCGCGAGGCCTCGATGTCGACACCTTCGCGTCGCGGCTCTCGTTCTTCTGGGACATCCACAACGACTTCTTCGAGGAGATCGCCAAGCTCCGCGCGGCCCGGCGGATCTGGGCCCGCCATATGAAGGACCGCTATGGCGCGAAGAATCCCCGCTCGTGGATGATGCGATTCCACTCGCAGACCGCCGGCGTCACGCTGACGGCGCAGCAGCCCCTCAACAACATCGTGCGGGTCGCCTACCAGGCTCTTGCGGCCGTCCTTGGCGGCACGCAGTCCCTCCATACCAATTCGCTCGACGAAACCCTCGCCCTGCCTACCGAACAGGCGGTGCAGGTGGCGCTGCGGACGCAGCAGATCCTGGCCTACGAGACCGGCGTGCCGGGCGTGATCGATCCCCTGGGCGGCTCCTACTACATCGAGGCGCTCACCGATCAGCTGGAACGCGAGGCCGAGGCGCTCTTCGCCGAGATCCAGTCGCTGGGGGGCGTGGTGAGCGGGATCGAGGCCGGCTGGTTCCAGCGGCAGATCGCACGGTCCGCCGCGGAACAGCAGCGCGACGTCGAGGATGGGAAGGCGATCATCGTCGGCGTGAACGATTTCGTGGCGTCCGAAGACCATCCCGTCGAGATCCTCAAGGTCTCGAGCGAGGCCGAAGCGTCACAGAAGGCGAAGATGAAGGCGCTGCGGGCCCGGCGGGACGACGTGCTCGTGAAATCGCGCCTCGAGGCCCTGCGGGTCGCGGCGCAGACCGACCAGAACGTGATCGGCCCCATGCTCGACTGCGCCCGCGCCTACTGCACGCTGTTCGAGATCCGGAACGCGCTCGAGAGCGTGTATGGGGCCTATCGTGAGCCGGTGTTCTTCTAGAAATGCCGAACCGCAAGAAGCGCCCGATTCGCGTCCTCGTGGCCAAGCCTGGCCTCGACGGGCATGACCGCGGAGCCAAGGTCGTGGCGGCCGCCCTGCGTGACGCCGGGATGGAAGTGATTTACACCGGCCTCCACCAGACGCCGGAGATGATCGCCCGTGCCGCGGTGCAGGAAGACGTCGACGTCGTGGGGCTGTCGATTCTATCCGGTGCGCATCTGACGCTCTTCCCGCGGGTGAAGCAGCTCCTCAAGGACGCGGGACGTCACGACGTGCTGCTCACGGGAGGCGGCATCATTCCTCCGGAAGACGTATCCCGCCTCGAGTCCGAGGGCGTCGGCAAGCTCTTCGGGCCCGGCACTCCTACCTCCGAGCTCATCAAGTACATCGAGGAGTGGGCCGCGACGCATGTCGCCGCGTAGATGAGTCGCCTCCAAGCGCTGACGGCCGAGTACCGCGAGCTCAAGTCCCGCATCGAAGCCGGTGGCGGCGCGGACAAGGTCGCCAAGCAACACGATCAGGGAAAACTGACGGCCCGCGAGCGGGTGTCGGCCCTCCTGGACCGGGGGAGCCCCTGGCTAGAGATCGGCCTCCTCGTCGCGTTCGATCAGTATGAGGGCACGGCTCCGGCCGCCGGAGTGGTCACGGGGCTCGGGCGCGTCGCCGGCCGCCCGGTCGTGGTCGTCGCGAACGACGCGACGGTGAAGGCGGGCTCTTGGTGGCCCGAGACCATCAAGAAGATCCTCCGGGCGCAGGAAGCCGCCATGCGCCAGCGCATCCCCATCATCTATCTGGTCGACTCGGCGGGCGTGAACCTCCCGTATCAGGGGGGCGTGTTCCCGGGGCAGTACGGGGCCGCGCGGATCTTCTACTACAACTCGATCATGCGGCACTATCTCCGCGTACCGCAGATCTCCGCGGTCATGGGGCCCTGCATCGCGGGCGGCGCGTACCTGCCCGCGCTGTCGGACGTGATCTTCATGGTGGAAGGCACGTCGTTCATGGGCCTCGGCGGCCCGAACCTCGTAAAGGGGGCCACCGGACAGACGGTGGATGCGGAAACACTCGGCGGCGCGAGCACGCACACCAGCGTGTCCGCGGTGGCCCACTACAGGGCGAAGAACGACCAGGAATGCCTGAGCCGCATCCGCGACTATGTCGGGCGGCTGCCGCGGGCGACTCCCGCTGCACTCAGTGGCTCGGCCCCCAGGAAAAACGGCAAGGCGCTCTACGATGCGCTCCCCGCCGATCACCGCATGGGATACGACACGCAGGTGGTGCTCGACGGCCTGCTCGACGGCGGCGCGTTCGATCCCTTTCAGCCGGATGTCGCGCCGGAGATTCTCTGTGGCCATGGACGGATCGCGGGGCGCCCGGTGGCCGTCATCGCGAACGCCCGCCAGCTGATCAAGGGCAAGAAGGGGGAGCCTCCCAAGATCGGCGGCATCATCTATACCGAGTCCGCCGAGAAGACCGCGTACTTCATCGAGAACGCCGATCGCGAGCGCATCCCGTTGCTCTTCGTGCAGGACGTGTCGGGGTTCATGATCGGTACCGAGGCGGAGCACTCGGGGATCATCCGGGCCGGGGCGCACTTCGTGGAAGCGATGGCGACCGCGACGGTGCCGAAGATCGTGCTGACCTTGAACCACGCTTCGGGCGCTGGCTACTACGCGATGGCGGGGCAGGGCTTCGACCCGGACTTTATTCTCTCGTGGCCCACGGGCCGCATGGGCGTGATGGAAGGGGAGTCGGCGGTGCAGGCGGTGTTTGGCGCGGGGGCGGCAAAGCCGGAGAATGCGGCAGCCGTGGACGCCATGCGTGCCGATTACGAGCACCAGCTCGATGCCAAGTACGCCGCGGCCCGTGGATACGTCGACGCGATCGTGACGCCGGAAGAGACGCGGGATATCCTCTCGTTCCTCTTCGAGACCGCGGCGGAGTTCTCCGGCCCCCATCTGGGCACGTTCTCCTTACCGGAGTCACGCTGATGGCGAGGCGGTGGATGGGCGTGGCCACCGCGGGTCTGACGCTTGCGATGGCCTGCGCCGGAGCCCGGCCGACATCGGACGTCACGCCGCGTACCACGCCCGCTGCTCCCGCGGTATCCCCGTCCGCCGAACCGGTCCCCGCTCCTGTTCCCGCTGATGCCATGCCCGGCCTGCGGCCCGTGATGTCTCCCGCGGCCGCCTACCTCGCCGGGATGCTTTCCCTGCGGAGTGCGGGTGTGGATCGCTTTGCGGCTGCTCATCCCACGTACGATGGTCGCGGCGTGATCATCGGAATTCTCGACACCGGCGTCGATCCGGGCGTTGCCGGGCTGATCACGACGAGTACGGGCGCGCCCAAGGTCATCGAGGAGCGGGACTTCTCGGGAGAAGGACGGATCACGCTGACTCCGTTCTCGCCGGACGGCAATCGGATGGCGTTTGGGAGCCACACCTTCGTCGGGGCCGGGCGGATCGGCCGAATGGCGGTCTCGAACACCTGGTACGGCGGCTTTCTCCGCGAAATCGCCCTCGGCCCGGTACCTGGTGGCGACCTGAATGGCGACGGGGACAACACGGATGTCTTTCCGGTGGTCGTGGTCCACGCCACCGACGGGTGGGTCGCCTTCATCGACTCCAACCTGAACGGTTCCTTCGAAGACGAGATGGCGCTCCACGACTATCGGGAGGGCCGGCAGACCATCGCCCTGGGTACCAGGCCCATTACGCTGGTGGCGAACTTTGCCGAGGTGAATGGCGCGCCGGTTCTCGACATCGTCGGGGACAACCTGGCCCACGGGACGCATGTCGCGGGGATCGCGGCGGGCCACAACATCGACAACGTCGCAGGATTCGACGGCGTCGCACCGGGCGCGCAGATCCTGGCCCTCAAGATCGCGAACAACGCGCGGGGCGGGATTTCCGTGAACGGCTCCATGATCCGCGCGATGCGCTACGCGGCAGCGTATGCGGCCGCACGCGGCCTGCCGCTCGTCCTGTCGATGAGCTTCGGGGTCGGAGACGAGCACGACGGCAAAGTGGTGATCGATTCCGTGGTGAACGAGTTCCTGCAGACCCATCCCGACGTCGTGCTGGCGGTGAGCGCGGGCAACGACGGTCCCGGGCTCTCCACGCTGAGTTATCCCGGCTCCGCCGATCTGGTGCTGGCCGTCGGGTCGCTGCTGCCCGGCGCGTTCGCGAGGCCGACGGTGCCGGGAGAAATTCCCGCGCCTGACGTCATGGGAGATTGGAGCTCCCGAGGCGGCAACGCTGGGAAACCGGACATCGTTACGCCCGGCGTGGCGTACTCCACGGTGCCGCGCTGGGACACCGGACACGAGATCAAAGTCGGCACCAGCATGTCGGCGCCGTATGCCGCCGGACTTGTGGCCCGGCTGCTCTCGGGGATGGCGCAGGAGCAGCGCCACGTGACGGCCGCCGACCTCATCGCCTCACTGCGTGCCACCGCGGCCCCCATGACGGGATGGACTTCGCTGGATGACGGCGCCGGAACACCCCGCCTCGAGGCCGCGTACCGCTGGCTGGTCGCCGGTCATCAGGGCGCGCGGTACGAGATCGTCGCCGATCAGGGCCGGTCCGGCGGATTCCGGCGCGACGGCCTGGGCCCCGGTGACACCGTTGCGCGCTTCCGGATCGCGCACGTGGATGGGTTCCGCCCGGCCCGGTTCGAGCTCAAGGACGATGCGTCCTGGATGTCCGTACCTCCGGTGTTGACCTCAGATCCGCGGGGTATCGACCTTGTGGTGCCCATGGACCCGCGACGCCTGACGACTCCGGGCGTCTACGTCGGCACCGTCACGGCGTCCGTCCCGGACGATACGCTGGCCGGGGCCCTCTTCACGCTGAAGAACACAGTGGTGGTGCCCTACGATCTCACGCGGGGCGCGCTGTCCGACCTGCACCGCCGCATCGCGCCTTCACAGGTGCACCGCTACTTCCTTCTCGTACCCACGCCGGGTGCGACGCTGTCGATCGCGGTACGCGGCTCCAGTCCCTCGGATGCCGCGACGGTCCATCTCTACGAGCCGCCGGGGCGACCGTTCCGCGATGGGGGCAAGGCCGACACCGGTCCCGACGCTGCGCCGTGGGCGGCCTTCCGGGTTCGGGGCGAAGATCTGGTTCCGGGGGTCTACGAGCTGGACGTGACGGCGCCGCCGCTGAACGCCACCAACGTGGATGTGCATGCCGAGCTGAGCCCGGCGTCGCTCGAGGTGACGGGGAACGGGATCGAGGTGTCGAATGCGACGTCGTCGAGCATCAACGGCACGTTGTCGGTCCGCGTGATCGGCGCCGAGCGTGATATCCAGGTGTCGGGGCGAGGCACGCCGGCGGAGTCGATCGCCGTCCCGGTGCCCCGGTGGGCGGCACGGGCGGAAGTCGATGTGGAGATGCCGCGGGCGCAGTGGGGACGGTTCACTGACTTCGGAGTCACCGTGTACGATACGGCCGGGCAACATCTCAACGACGCTCCGCTCAACTACGCGGTAGGCCGGCAGTCATTCGGCCTGCCGGCGGGAGTGCCCGGCACTCCCGCACTCATCGAGCTCTTCCCGGCACTCGCGCTCATCGACCACGCGGAACCCTGGGAGGCGACGGTGCGAGTCCGGTTCCTCATGGATAGCGCGAGTGCGACGGGCAACGCCGCTCGCCGCCCGATCGCCGTGGTGGCTGGTGGCCGCTCGGCAATCGAAACGGATGGCGTGAACGTACCGGCCCTTCCGGATGGGTTTCATCCACTGCTCGACGCCCGGGTGACGGTGCCGGGATCGTCGGATGCCGAACGGCGCGTCGTGATGGGAGCGGGGGCTCGATGACGAAACCCGTCGTTCGCGTCGCGGGCGCCCAGGGCTTCTGGGGCGACTGGCTCGAGGCCCCGTATCGCCAGCTCACCGGCGGCCCGGTCGACTACCTGATGCTCGACTACCTCGCCGAAGTGACGATGTCCATCATGCAGAAGCAGAAGTCGCGCGACGCGTCCCTCGGCTACGCGAAAGACTTCATCCCGCTGATGGAGCGCATCCTGCCAGAGCTGGTGAAGCGCAAGGTGAAGGTGACGAGCAACGCCGGCGGCGTGAATCCCCGGGCGTGCGCGGAGGCGGTCGCGCAGGTCGCACGGAAACAGGGACTGGCGGGGAACCTCACGATCGGCGTCGTGACGGGCGATGACCTGCTGCCGCGGCTGGATCAGCTGCTCGCAGCCGGCCATCCCCTCGCCAATCTGGACACGGGTCGCCCGTTCTCCGATGTCCGCGCGAGCGTGCGGTCGGCCAACGCGTATCTCGGTGCCGCGCCCGTGGTCGAGGCACTGCGCCAGGGCGCCGACATCGTGATCACCGGGCGGGTCACCGACACCGGCCTCACGTTGGGGCCCCTGATGCATGAGTTCGGCTGGCGGGCCGATGACTGGGACCGCCTGGCCGCGGGAACGGTCGCGGGACATACGATCGAATGCGGCGCGCAGTCGAGTGGCGGGAACGACCTCGCCGACTGGGGCCGGGTGAAGGACCTGGCGAACATCGGCTACCCGATCGTCGAAGCCCGTCCCGACGGGTCCTTCGCGATCATCAAGCACCCGAGGACGGGTGGCGCCATCACGGTGGCGGGGGTGACGGAACAGCTGGTGTACGAAATGGGGGACCCGCATTCGTACATCACTCCGGACTGCGTGGCTGATTTCACGACGATTCAGCTCAAGCAACAGGGCAAGGACCGGGTCGAGTTCTCCGGAATCCAAGGGAAACCGGCGACCGACAAGTTCAAGGTGTCTTGTGCGTACTTCTACGGGTACAAGGCCGTCGGGACGCTGGTGTACTCCTGGCCCGATGCCTACAAGAAGGCGCAGGCGGCGGACCGGGTGCTCCGGCAGCGGCTGAAGGACCTCGGGCTTTCGTTCGAGACGGTGCTTACCGAATTCGTGGGCGTCGACGCGACGCACGGACCGCTCGCCGGTCCGCCGAGCGCGGACCTGGCCGAGGTGCAGCTGCGGGTGGGGGTGCGGGCGGCGGACCAGGAACCAGTCGACCGGTTCACCCGGGAGATTGCGCCGCTGATCCTGAACGGACCGCCATCCGTGACCGGCTTCGCCGGCGGGCGCCCCAAACCGGAGGAGATCGTGGCGTACTGGCCCGCTCTCCTCGACAAGCGTGAGGTGACGGCGTGCGTCGATCTGGTGCGCGTATGAAGAAGAGACAGCCGTCGCTGACGGCCCTGGTGGACATCGCCCATGCCCGTTCAGGGGACAAAGGCGACACGGCGAACGTGGGGCTCATCGCGAAGCAGGCGAAGCACTATCCGCTCTTGGTGAAGCAAGTCACGGCGGCCCGGGTGCGCCGGCATTTCAAAGGCGTGATCACGGGACCGGTGGAGCGGTTCGAGCTCCCCAATCTCAAGGCGCTCAACTTTCTCCTGCATGGCGCACTGGATGGTGGTGGGACGATTTCTCTGAAAACCGACGCGCAGGGCAAGGTGTTCTCCACCGCGCTGCTGCGCATGAAGATCAAGGTGCCCCAATGAGCGACCGCGTTCTCGTCGATCTGGCCGACGGGATTCTGACCGGCACGCTGAACCGCCCGGACAAGAAGAACGCCATCGACACCCCGATGATGAACGCGTTGGCGGAGCTGCTTGACCGCGCGGATCTGGACGCGGGCGTCCGCCTGGTGGCGCTCCGCGGGGCGGGGAAGGATTTCTGCGCCGGCATGGACCTGAACGAGCTCCTGGCGTCCGCCGGCCGGACGGTGGAGCAGAACCGGGCGGCCGCGCTCCAGTTCGGGAGCCTCTTCATCAAGATGCGGGCGTTGCCGAAGCCGGTCGTGGCGGTGGTGCGGGGCCGGGCGTTGGCCGGCGGCTGCGGGCTCGCCACGGCGTGTGATCTGGTGCTCGCTTCCGAAACGGCGCAGTTTGGCTACCCGGAAGTGCAACGAGGATTTGTGCCGGCGCTCGTCATGAACATGCTGAAACGGGCTGTGGGGGAGAAGGTCGCGTTCGACCTGGCCGCCACGGGACATCTGCTCAATGCGGCGGAAGCACACGCGGTGGGTCTCGTGTCCCGCGTGTATGAGGACTCCGACTGTGAAGAGCAGGTCGGGGACCTCCTCCGGACCATCGCGGACTCGAGCCCGACGGCGCTCGCCTTCACGAAGCGGCAGTTCTATCAGCTGGACGGCGTGTCGTTCGAGGCCGGCATCAGGCTCTCGGCGGATGTGAACGCTGCCAGCCGCGCCACCGCCGACTTCCGCGCGTCGATCGCCAAATTTCTCAAGAAATGACCGACCGCCCCCGCGGGTTCACTCAGCCCAAGGCTGCCGCCGACCTGGTCAAATCGATCGTCCAGCAGAAGGTGGACGACGCGAAGCAGATCAAGGCCGATGCGGAGAAGGCCCGCAAGAAGAAAAAGAGCAAAGTGCCGCTGCTCCTGGGACTCACGCCGGTCTTTCTCGGCCTCACCGCCTGGAACGTCTTCAACACGGGCCCGGCGGCTTCGAAGTTGACCGCCGCCGACCAGGATGCGTCCACCAGGTTCCGGATCTACATCGCCGCCGAGGCGATCGAGGCGTACCGGAGCGCCCACGGCGCCTACCCCGCGAACCTGACGCAGGTGGGTGTGGAGTGGCAGGGCCTGCACTACGCCGTGTCGGACACGATGTGGAGCATCGTCGCGAACCTCGACACCGGATCGGTGACGTACCGGCATGGCGATCCCCTGACCCCGTTCGCGTCCGCCTATCGATCGCTGCAACGGAGGAAGCCGTGAATCACGGCCGTCGCGGGTTCACGCTGATCGAGCTCCTCGTCACCCTCATCATCGTGGGGATCCTCGCGAACATCGCGATCCCGTTGATGCGGGTCGTAAAGGTCCGCGCCAACGCCGCCAAGGTTCTGTCGGACTACGACGTCATCCGGGGTGCGGCGTACGACGTGTACGCGTCCCATGACAGCTTCCCGCCGAGCGGGACGTTCGGTCAGGTGCCGCCCTGGTTCGTGCAGTCCCTCCCGAAGGGATTCCAGTTCCAGTATCAGGACGTGCAGTACCGGTGGTCGCTCCTGGGAACGGCGCAGGGGAATCCTCTGTCCCCCGGCCAGCCGCTGCTCGGGCTCGAGCTGCAGAGCGCAAACACGGAACTGATGAACGCCATCCTCGCGGACTATCACGGTGCGCTCGCTTTCGGGGGGCCGAATGACTTCACCCTCGTCATCGAGTGACCTCCCGCCCCAGCCGGAGCAAGGCCGCCCGGGGCGAATGGTGCACATCAAGGCGGCCGTGGGCGGCGTTGGGCTCCTCGTGGGACTTGTCGGTATGAGTCTCCACCGGTTGGAGCTGGTGTGGGCTGCCGTGGGATGCCTCGGAGTTGCCTTCGTGCTGCGGTTCGTCAAACCTCGATGATCCGTGAGGCCGGTGCCGTGTTGCTCGTGTCCTGTTACGAGCTCGGCCATCAGCCGCTCGCGACGGCGCAGGCGGCGGCATTTCTCCGCCGCGCAGGCTTCCATCCCGCACAGCTCGACCTCGCCCAAGGCATCCTGACGCCGGCCGTGGCCCGTCGGGCGGAAGTCATCGTCTTCTCGGTCCCGATGCACACCGCGCTACGGGTCGGAGTGGAAGCTGCCGAGGTGGCGAAGGAGCTCCATCCCGGCGTGGAGATCGGATTCTTCGGGCATTACGCGTGGCTGAACCGGGAGTATCTGCTCGACGGCATCGCGGATTGGGTACTGGCAGGGGAGAGCGAAGAGGCCCTGGTTGCCCGGCTGACGGGAGGTGCAGTCCCTCAGGAGCCAGTGCTTCGCCGGCTCGACTTCCCGGTGCCGTTCCGCGAGGGCCTGCCGTCACTCGATCACTACGTGACGCTCGAGCATGGCGACCGGAGCGTGCCCGCCGGGTACGTGCAAGGGAGCCGGGGCTGCCTCCACCTCTGTCGCCATTGTCCCATCCCGCCCGTGTACGACGGCCGGTTTTTCGCGATCCCGGTAGAGACGGTGCTCGCGGACATTCGCGCGCAGGTCGCGGCCGGAGCGGGGCACATCACCTTCGGCGATCCCGATTTTCTGAACGGACCGGGACACGCACGGAAGCTGGCGCAGGCGCTCCACCGTGAGTTCCCGGACGTGACGTTCGATTTCACGGCCAAGGTCGAGCACCTCTTGAAGCACCGGGCGCTGTTGCCGGAGCTCGTGAACGCCGGCGCGCTCTTCGTCGTGTCCGCCGTCGAGTCGCTGAGCGATACCGTTCTCGAGCACCTGGAAAAGGGCCACGTCCGCGCCGACGTGTTCGAAGCGCTCCGGCTGACTCGCGAAGCGGGCCTCACCCTGCGTCCTTCGCTGGTGGCGTTCACGCCGTGGACCACGCTCGACGACTATGTGGATCTCGTGGAATTCGTCGTGGCGCAGGGACTCATCTGGCATATCGATCCGATCCAGTTGACCATCCGGCTCCTGATTCCTCCCGGATCGGGTCTCCTGGAGCGCCAAGCCATCAGGCCTTTCCTCGGCCCCCTCGAACCGGGCCGGCTTGGGTACCGCTGGACCCACCCGGACCCACGCATGGACGCCCTCTGCGCAACCGTGACTAAACTGATGGAGCAGGGCAACAGCGAGGGTGCAGAGCCGGAAGTAATTGTGGAAAGGATACGGTCGGCGGCGGTCACGATTCGTGACGGAAACCCCGTATCCCCGCGCCCCACAACGCCGAGTATGGTTCCGGTACCCCGGTTGAGCGAGTCCTGGTTCTGCTGTGCCGAGCCGGCGCCGGAGCAGCTCGTCACGCTCAGGTAACGGAAACCGGCGTGGTTTTCCACCCTGATTCACACCCAATCCAAAGCCTGTAGTTTTCCCACCACATGGACCCCTACACGTTCGCCTTGGCCCTGGGGGGCATCGGCCTCCTCGCCATGGGTGTCTCCGGCCTTGGGCACCGTCTCCATCCCGGCGGTCACGTCGGCCACAGTCACGGACATGGTCACTCTCATGGTGTGATCAAATCGGGGGGGAAGGGTCACTCGGTCCAGCATGGTGCCCAGCACGCGCACGGCATCAACGTCGGAATCGCGAGAGTTTCCCGTGCGTTCCTCACCATCCTCTCGCCCCGCGTGCTGTTCAGTCTCGTCCTCGGGTTCGGCGCCACCGGTTTCCTGCTCAAGGGGGTCTTCGGCGGCCCGATCCTCATCGCGTTCGCTGCGGTGGGCGGAGTGGTCTTCGAAAGCATTCTCGTTCGTCCGCTCTTCAATTTCCTTTCGAAGTTTGCGTCGGAGCCTGCGCTGACCCTCGAGGCGACGCTGGGTGACGAGGCGCAGGTGGTCACGGGATTCGACGCACAGGGCCAAGGGCTAGTGTCGGTCGAACTCAACGGTCAGATTGTTCAGCTGCTTGGCACCCTGAGTCCCGAGGATCGCTCGGGGCCGAAGGTGCGCGCGGGCGACACACTCTTCGTGAAAGACGTGGACAGCGCCCGGCATCGCGTGGTGGTGAGTCGCACCCAGGACTGAGTCCCCAACAGGAGCACGGCATGCAGAACTGGATGGTGATCGGCGGGGTGGTGGTGGGCGTGCTCGTGGTGGTCCCGCTCATCGTGTCCACGTTTCTCCGGGACGTCGCGGCCGGTGAGATCCGGCTGGTGAGCTGGATTCATGGGGCGACGGTCACGTATCGCGGCCCGGGCAAGTCGAAGGAAATTCCCCTGCTCACCACGGGGACGACGCTCTCCTCCAAGGTCATCAACGTCGACCTGGATATCACGGACCAGACGGCGGACCTGGATACGAGCGGCACGCCGCGCCCCATCAAGGTGCGGGTGCTCGCGAGCGCGATCGTGTCGGTCGGCGACACAGACATCTTGATCAAGACGGCCGCCAACCGGTTCTTCTCCAAGTCCGATGGTGATCAGCTCAGCACGCTCACCGATCTGCTCTCGAGCTCGGGTCGGCGGGCCATCAACCTGTTGACGCACGACCAGCTCTTTTCGGCCAAGACCGCCGGCCCGTCCAACCTGCCTGCGCCGATCACGGCGGGGACCGATCTGGTCGCGGCGGCGAGTTCGGAGGACGACGATGATCCGCTGTCCGTCATCATCCGGAAGGCCTGCTCGCGCGAGCTCACCGATCTGGGTCTGATCTTCAACTCGCTCAACATCAAAGTCGTGCAGTCGGAAGTTGCCGACGCGCGCCGCCGGCAATCGGCGGCCGAGGCGCAGGCGAATGCCGACATCGTCTCGGCCCAGCAAGGGCGCCGCGCGAAGGAGGCGCAGCTCGACGCCGAGCGCGCGATTTCCGACAAGGAGCGCGAGCTCGAACAGACCAAGGCGGCGAACGCCGCGCTGATCGCGCAGGCGACGGCGAAGAAGCAGGTCGCGCTGGGCGAGCAGCGGGAAGCGGAGCTCGACGCCACGCAAATCGCGCAGGCCAAGGCGGATGCCGAGAAGATCCGGATCGACGCGCAGGCGACCGCGGACGCCGAGGCCATTCGCATCACCAAGATCGCCGAGGCCCAGGCCGAGAGCATCAAGAAGGTGAATGAAGCGATCAAGGCGGGTGGCGAGAGTTACTTCCGGTACCGGCAGATCGAGATGTTGCCTCAGATCGCACCCGCCATCGCGGACGCGCTGGCTCAGTCGAAGCTGGTGACGATCTCCGGCGGTGACGCGGGAGGGGCAGCTGGAACCGTCACCAACAACGTCACGTCCGTCATTCAGACGGTGCTGGCGGCGCAGCTGGTGTCGAAAGGGCTGCTGGTGCCGGACAACGACGGGGGGAACAATGCTCCGGCGGCTCCGGTTACAAGCGGAAGGAAGTAAGATTCGGACCCCAATTCAGAGACCATGATGAGCAATCTGCACGTCCCGATGTACGATCCGAACCTGGTTCAGCCGATGCGCGAAGAGCTCGTGCGCCTCGGCTTCGAAGAACTGCGGACGCCCGAACGGGTGGATGAAGTGATGGCGAAGCCGGCGGACACCACGCTGGTGGTGGTGAACTCCGTGTGCGGTTGCGCGTCCGGTCGGGCTCGCCCCGCCACGGCGATGGCCCTGCGCGGCACCAGGAAGCCGGCACGTCTGTTGACGGTGTTCGCGGGCCAGGATGCTGAAGCCACCGCGCGGGCGCGAAGCTATTTCGCGCCCTACCCGGCGTCATCTCCGCAAATTGCGCTATTCAAGGATGGGAAGCTCGTCTTCATGCTTGAACGGAAGAACATCGAAGGCCGCACGCCTTCGGACATCGCCGCCGACCTGAGCGGCGCATTCGACCGGTTCTGCGCCTGATGGATGACGGTGCCAAGAAACTGATCGTCGTCGGGGATCGCGTCCTCGTCCTTCCCCAGGAGGGGGAGGAACGGACCAATGTGGGCCTCTATCTGCCGGCCACTGCGCTCGAGGGCCGGCAGGTGCAGGGAGGCAGGATCGTCGCGACCGGTCCCGGTTCGCCGATGGCGGAACCCGCGTCCATGGACGACGAGCCCTGGAAAATCCGGTCCAGTGATGTGAAGTACCTCCCGATGCAGGCGCGCCTGAACGACTACGCGCTCTTCTTCAGGAAGGCAGCGGTGGAGATCACGTTCGAAGGCAAGACCTACCTCGTCGTGCCCCAGGCGGCCATCCTGGTCCTGGTGCGGGACGGCGTGCCACTGGACGATCTCGCGTAAATCGAGCCGGTATCGCGGTAACCAGACCCCGCTCCAGGACGAGCGGGGTTTTTCTTGGTGGATGACCCAATTCGCCGGGGGTCTCGGCCGGGCCCGGGCACTCCTGGCCACCCACTGGGGATATGGCGGCTTCCGGCCGAACCAGGTCCGGGTCCTGGGCCCCGTGCTCTCGGGGCGGGATGTGCTCGCCATTCTGCCGACCGGAGCGGGGAAGAGTCTCTGCTTTCAGATCCCGGCGCTCATGACAAGCGGCCTGACCATCGTCCTGTCACCGCTCGTCTCGCTGATGCAGGACCAGGTCGGGGCGCTGAGACGACGCGGCGTGGCGGCGGCCTACATCAATTCCACGCAGACCCTCGAGCGCCGGCACGCGGTCCTCGACGCGGTGCGGGCCGGACTGGTGCGCCTCCTCTACTGCGCGCCCGAGCGGCTACCTTCCCTCACCCGCCGCTTCGCCGCCTGGGGCATTCGCCCAGCATTGCTCGCCGTCGATGAGGCGCACTGCATCACCGAGTGGGGGCACGAGTTCCGGCCGGTGTATCGCTTGCTGGGCAAGTACCGGTATCTGTTGGGAGACCCACCCACGATCGCCGTCACCGGCAGCGCGACGGTGTCGGCTCGTGCCGAGATCACGCGGGTGCTGCGGCTCAAGGGTGGCGTCGAGATCGTCGGGTCATTCGACCGGCCGAACTTGCGGTTCACGACCGAGCTCGTGCGGGACGATCCCACGCGCTTCGGCAAGATCGCGGACCACGTGCGCGGGGCGACAGCCGCGACGATCGTGTATGCGCCGACTCGTCGACTCACGGAGCTGATCACCCGCGCGCTCCTGCTCAGGAGTCTCAAGGCCGCGCCCTATCATGCGGGCCTGACGGCCCGGGTGCGCCGGGAGACGCTCAATGCCTTCCTGAATGATCAGGTCGGTGCAGTCGTGGCGACGACGGCGTTCGGCATGGGGATCGATAAGCCTGACGTCCGATCGGTCCTCCACTGGGGACCGGCTCACACCCTCGACGGCTACTACCAGGAGGCAGGCCGGGCGGGGCGCGACGGGGGGCCAGCCGAGTGTCGCGTGTTCTGGCGGGACGGGGATCTGAAGTGGCCCGGCATTGCGACGGCGATGAAGACGTATCTCCTGAGACGCGCCTGCCGCCGGCGGATGCTGCTGGACTATTTCGGAGAACGACTGGAGCAGTGCGCGGGGTGCGACTACTGCGAGATGCGGTAGATTCTTCCCGAGGCCATGACCACGTAGACCTCGCCCGACGCATCCTCTCCGAACGAGACCACATTGTCGTTGATGAGGGGCGCCTCCAGGGGCGTGAACGCGTCCACGAGCGTACCTCCATCATTCTTCAATCCGCGTACCCAGCCGGCGCAGTAGTCGCCGTAGAAGTAGACGCCGGTCAGACTTGGAGAAGCCTTCCCCCGATAGACGTAGCCGCCGGTGACTGCGCACGCGGGGTTGTGAGGATACTCGAAGACCGGCCTCACCAGTCCCGCCGTGTCACATGCGGTGCGGTAACAGACATCCCCTTCCATCAGCGGCCACCCGAAATTGTTTCCGGGTTTCGCGCCGGCGGCGAGATAGTCGATCTCCTCCCAGACGTGCTGTCCGACGTCGCCGATCCACACGTCTCCCGTTTTCCGGTCGAAGCTCCAGCGCCATGGGTTCCGCAACCCGAGCTGCCAGATCTCGTGCAGCCAGCCCGCGCGTGCCACATATGGGTTATCGACGGGAATGCCGTAGGGGTCTCCGGCATCGACGTCCACCCGCAGCAGCTTCCCCTGGTACTTCAAGCTGTCTTGCGAGAGGCTCGTTTCCGCCGTATCGACGTCGGCGTCGCCGTCCCCAACCGCGATGTAGAACTTCCCGTCGGGGCCGAAGGCCACGAGCCCGCCATACAGCACCGCCTGCGGCGCCTGGGGGACATTCAGCAACGAGTGCTCGGAGGCGGGGTCGGCGTGGTCGAACGTGCTGTCCGCCGTAAAGCGGCTCACCTGTGTCGCGCCGTTGTTGTCGACGTAGTAGACGTAGCAGTAGTGATTCGTGGCGTAGTTGGGATGAAACGCGATGCTGTAGACGCCGTATTCCGACGCCCCGCCGGTGAGCGCCGTCAGGTTCAGGAAGGCCGAATCCTGCCGGACGCCATGCTTGCGGATCAGGATCCGGCCCGGCCGCTCCACCACGAACAGACGGCTCGTGTCCCCCGGTGGAGCGGTGACGAACAGGGAGAAGTCGTATCCAGAATCGACCGGGACGAGGATGGGCCCGCCGGTGCGGTTGATTACGGTCGTCACGGAATCGTGGCAACCGGCTGCCAGGGCGAGCAGTACGAAGGCGGGGACCCAGGATTTCACGGGCAAAAAGGTAGTCGACCTGTCTATATTTCAAAATGCACGACGAACTGTACTTCTCCGAACAGCACCTGCAGGTCCGTGAAATGGTGCGTGACTTCGCCCGCACCAAGGTCCGCCCCACTGCCCGCGCGTATGACCTCGAATCCCGGTTCCCCTGGGACAACGTCAAGCAGATGGCGGACCTGGGCCTCTTCGGCATCCCATGGCCCGAGGAGCTCGGTGGTTCAGGAATGGACTACCTCGCCTACACCATCGTCATCCATGAGATGGCCAAGGTCGACGCCAGCCACGCCATCACCATTTCCGCCCACACCACCCTCGGCACCTCGCCGATCATGGATTTCGGGACCCCGGAGCAGCAGAAGCGCCTCGTCCCGATCCTCGCTGCGGGGAAGGTGCTGGGTGGGTTCGGGCTGACGGAGCCGGGCGCGGGTTCGGACGCGGGTGGGACCAGTACCGTCGCGGTGGACAAGGGCGATCACTACGTCCTGAACGGCTCCAAGATCTTCATCACCCATGGCGGCGTGGGCGAGATCTTCGTCGCCACTGCACGGACCGATCCGTCCGCGAAGAAGACGCACGGCATCACGTCGTTCATCGTGACGAAGGACACGGCTGACCTGGCCGAGGCGAAGCGAGTTGGGATGGGACATGATGAGTCTCTTCCCAAGACGAGGGGGTTCTCGGCGGGAAAGAAAGAGGACAAGCTCGGCTGGCGTGCATCCGATACCCGCGAGCTGATTTTCCAGGACGCCATCGTCCCGAAGGAGAACGTGCTGGGTCCGTTGAACAACGGGTTCCGGCAGTTCCTGCACACGTTGGACGGCGGTCGCATCGGCATGGCCGCGGTCTCCCTCGGCGTTGCCGAAGGGGCCCTCGAGGAGTGCCTCGCCTACACGTCGACGCGGAAGCAGTTCGGGCGACCCATCGCGAGCTTCCAGGGCGTGCACTTCGCCATCGCGGACATCGCGACGGAGATCGAGTGCGCCAAGCACATGGTCTATCACGCCGCCTGGCTCAAGCAGCACAAGCGCCCGTTCAAGCGGGAGGCCGCGATGGCCAAGCTCTACGCGTCAGAGATGGCGATGCGGGCGACGACCAAGGCGGTCCAGCTCCACGGCGGCTACGGGTACACCACCGACTATCCGGTGGAGCGGATGATGCGCGATGCGAAGATCGGGGAGATCGGGGAAGGGACGAGCGAGATTCAGCGCATCGTCATCGCGCGGCAGCTGCTGGGAGACCTGATCGACTGAAGCAAGTGCGGAATTCGGAGTGCGAAATGCGGAGTGGTATCATTCCGCACTCCGCACTCGACACTCCGCATTCACAATTCGGGCGGATTGTAGGGCCCGGGCTCGATCGTCTGCTCTTCCGGGTGCGACAACTCCTTGTGCAAGTGCTCGAGCAATTCGAGCTGCCGCTGCTGCAGGTGCCAGAGCTCGTGCCACTGCTTAAAACGCAGTGAGTCGAGCTTGTCGTGCAGGTCTCGAATTTCAATTTCCGCCATCAGGTTGATCTCGTAGTCCTGCTTCGCCTGCATCCGATCCTTCTCCGACGCCCGATTCTGGCTCATCATGATCACCGGCGCCTGTAACGCGGCGAGTGCCGAGAGCACCAGATTCAGCAGAATGTAGGGATAGGGGTCGAACGGCTTCTTGAGCAGCAGGGCCGAGTTGAGGGTCATCCAGCCGATCAGGATTCCACTGAACAGCCCGATGAAGGTCCAGCTCCCGCCGAACTGCGCTACCCGGTCGGCCACGCGCTCGCCGAGCGTCATCTGTGCTTCGAACTCCTGATTCACCAGACGACTCACGCGCCCACGGTGCGCGAGCCGGGTGACCAGCCCCTTCTCCATTTCCGAGATCTTGTCGAACTCGTCTTCGAGGTAACCCAGAAACTTCTTGGCCTGGTATTGCTCGCGGCAGTTCTGGCAGATCCCCCGTGTCCCGGGCCACTCGGGGCGGTCCCGCTTGATGAGGTTCACGATGGCGGGCTCGAGCTTCTGAGACCCGACCAGGGTGCGGGATTCGACGGTTGTGCCGCAGAGGGAGCAGGTAACTTTGGCCATGGTGCAACAAGCTACGCCGCGCCGAGCACCTTCACTAGAAAGGCCCAGCGGTCGGCCTGTTCGTCGATCATCTTGGCCACCGGCTTCCCGGCCCCATGGCCGGCTTTGGTCTCGATGCGGATCATGACGGGGGCTGGTCCCGCCTGGGCCGCCTGAAGGGCCGCCGCGAACTTGAACGAGTGCCCCGGGACCACCCGGTCGTCATGATCGGCTGTCGTCACCAGCGTTGCGGGGTAGCGTGTCCCAGGCCGGAGATTGTGGAGGGGAGAGTAGGCGAGGAGCGCCGGGAACTGGGCCGCGTCGTCGGCCGAGCCGTATTCGGAGACCCAGGCCCACCCGATGGTGAACCGGTGAAAGCGGAGCATGTCCATCACGCCGACGGCCGGAAGCGCGGCGCCAAAGAGTTCGGGGCGCTGAGTCATGGCCGCGCCCACCAGAAGTCCGCCATTCGACCCACCGCCGATCGCGAGACGCCCGGGGCGCGTGAAATTTCCGGCGATCAGCCATTCGGCTGCCGCAAAGAAGTCGTCGAACACGTTCTGCTTCCGCTCGAACATCCCGGCTTCGTGCCACCCCTCGCCGTATTCGTTGCCGCCCCGGAGCACCGGCATGGCGAAGACGCCGCCGAGCTCCAGCCAGCCGATGATGCCGGCGGAAAACGCGGGCGTCATGTTCACACCGAACCCGCCGTAACCGTACAGGTAGACGGGCGCGGTGCCGTCCCTGGGGAGATCCCGGCCGCCTACCAAGAACATGGGAAGCTCGGTTCCATCCTTTGACCGGACGAACACCTGAGTGGTTTCGTACCGGGCGGCGTCGAACTTCACGGCGGGCGCGCGCCAGACGCGGGTCTCGCCGGCCTCCACGTTGTGCGACAGAATGGCCGTGGGCGTGAGAAACGACGTGAAGGCGAAGAACAGGGTGGGGGAGCGCCGTTCCCCCGACAGCTCGGCGACCGAACCGAGGGTGGGCAGCGCGATCGGGGCCAGCTCCTCGCCGGTAAGGCGAAATCGTCGCAGTCGGGCATGCGCGTGATGGAGGTAGCCGGTCACCAGGACGTCGTGCGACAGGTGGACCGACTCGAGTGCCTCCTCCTGTTCGGGCACGATGACGCGCGGCGTGAGGTCTGCAGACTGTGTGTCGATTTTCACGACCTGCCGGCGAGGCGCATCGTTGTCCGTGACGAGGTAGAACACGGGTCCATCGTTTCCAATGAATCCCCACGCCGCGTCGAAAGCGTCGAGGAGCTGGACGACTTTCCCCGGAATGTCGAGATCGATGTAGTAGAGGCGGTTCCGCCGGTCCGTCCCCACCCAGATCGACATCACCAGATACCGCCCGTCCTCGGTCACCTCGGCGCTCACACCCCAATCGGGCTCGTCGGGGCGCTCCCAGATCAAGCGGTCCTCTTCCTGCGTGGTGCCGAGGCTGTGGTAGTAGAGCTTGTGGTTCTTGTTGACCTCCAGAAGCGGGTCGCCATCCGCCGCGGGAACCGGATACCGGCTGTAGAAGAACCCCCGGCCGTCGTGCGTCCACCCGATCGACGAGAACTTCACCCACTCGAGCCGGTCGGCCAGGTCAGCGCCGGTGTCCACGTTGCGAACCCTGATCACGTTCCAGTCGGATCCGCTTTCGGAGATGGAGTAGGCGAGCAGCCGTCCGTCCTCGCTGATCGCCGTTACGCCGAGGGCGGTGGTGCCGTCCGGAGAAAGCAGGTTGGGGTCGAGGAGAACGGTCGGGGTGCCATCCGGGGAGTCAGCCCGGTACAGGACGGCCTGATTCTGCAGGCCGTCATTCCGGTAGTAGAACCAGCGCCCGGCCCGGTGGGACGGCACGCCGAAGCGTTCATAACTCCAGAGCTCGGTCAGGCGCCGATGGATGGTCTCCCGCTGGGGGATGCCCTCAAGGAAGCTGAAGGTGACCCCGTTCTGGGCCTCCACCCACGCCTTGGTCTCGGCGGCGTCGACCTCTTCGAGCCAGCGGTACGGGTCCTCGACCTTGGTCCCGTGATAATCGTCCACCTGGTTGGACTTCCGGGTGGGTGGGTAGTGGAACGCCGGAGGGGTTGGGCTCGTAGGGGATGCAGTCCTGGCGCGCATGGCGCGAGGAAGTCTAGCCTGATTGACGTAACTCACAAGGGCGCTTACATTTACAACGTGCTTCGAACCTTGGCTCCGTTCGCGTCGCTGACGCGCAAGCTGCCCACCGCCGCGGGCGTCCAGGTTCATTTGCCCTCGCCTAACTCCGATCTCTCAGGCTCTGCCTCATCGAGCAATTGCTGGAACCACCATGGGACCCCCGGGGGCTGTTGGCCGACCGGAGGCGTAAAGGATTCATGCTTTGAAGCGAGAAATTCTCATCTCAGGAAGCCAGCGGGAAACCCGCGTGGCGATTCTCGAGGACGACCGCCTTGTTGAACTCCTGGTCGATCGTCCCGATGCCCGGCGTTCCGTCGGGGACATCTACCTCGGCAAAGTAGAAGCGGTACTTCCCGGTATTCAGGCTGCGTTCCTGAATATCGGTGCCGAGAAAAGCGCCTTTCTTCATGCTTCCGACTTGATCGAGTCGGAGGATGAAGACGAGCCGGGTGAGCCCGAGGACGTCGACGACGAGCCTCAGAACGGCGACGGAGCCGGAAACGGCGACGGCGCTCCCCAAGCCCAGCAACAGCCGCAACAGCAAGGTGGACGCGGCCGGAATGGTGGCGGTGGTGGTGGCCGTCGCGGGCGTCGACCTCTCCCGAACATCCAGGACGAGCTGAAGCGGGGTCAGACCAAGCTCGTTCAGGTCATCAAAGAGCCCATCAGTACCAAGGGTCCGCGCGTTACCGCACAGCTCTCATTGCCGGGCCGTTTTCTCGTCTACATGCCGTACGCGTCGAAGGTCGGCGTCTCCCGGAAAATCGAGAACCGCGAGCAGCGGGCGAAATTGCGCGAGATGGTGAGTCGCCTCGTCCCCAAGGATGAGGGCGGCTGGATCATCCGCACGGTGGCCGATGACCTGACCGAGGAGAGCTGCAAGCGCGAAATCGACCATCTGGTCGGTCTCTGGAAGAAGATCGTCCGGAAGAGCAAGTCGGTGCGGGCCCCGGCTCTGGTGCAGCGGGAGACGTCACTCACCCGGGGGATCGTCCGCGACCTGTTTTCCGACAAGGTCGACGGGCTTCTGGTCGACTCGAAGCAGCTCTACAACGAAATCGAGCAGTACCTGGGCCAGATCGACCCCGAGCTGCTCGGCCGGGTCAAGCTGTACCAAGACGAGGCGCCGCTCTTCGATGAGTACGACATCGAAACCGAGATCCGGGGGCTCTTCACCCAGCGTGTCGACCTGCCGACGGGCGGCTATATCATCATCCAGCCCACCGAAGCACTCGTCTCTATCGACGTGAACACGGGGCGCTACACCGGCAAGAAGGACCCTGAAAGCACCATCCTCCGGACCAACCTCGAGGCCGCTCGCGAAGTGGCCCGGCAGCTGCGGCTCCGGGACGTGGGCGGGATCATCGTGGTGGACTTCATCGACATGGAGACCCGGGGGAACCGGGACAAGGTGCTCCATGAGCTCCGCACGCACCTGGGGCGTGACCGCGCGCGCACCAAGGCTTACGCGGTGTCCGAGCTGGGGCTGATCGAGATGACCCGCCAGCGGGTACGTCCGTCGCTCTGGCAGTCGATGACGGCCGAGTGTCCGACCTGCTCGGGGACGGGGCGCGTCTTCCGGCCCGAGGTGGTGGTTCGCCGGATGGAGCGGTCCCTCAAGCGCGCTGGGGCGGACCACAAGGAGCGCCAACTGGCGGTCCGGCTGCACCCCGAGGTGGCCATCTACCTGGTGGAGCAGGAGCCGAACTTCTTGCGGCAATTGGAGAAGCAGACGGGGCTCCAGCTCGAGGTCCGGGACGATCCGATGATGCGGCTGGATGAGTTCCGGATGATGGCCAAGCCGGCCGGACGGGACGTAACTGAGCAGTACGCCGTGGCTTGAGAAGGCCCTTCGCTGTGCTGGGCAGGCCCTTCGCTGTGCCGGGCAGGCCCTTCGCTGCGCTCAGGGCAAGCTCCTCGCTGCGCTCGGAGCTTGACTAACTCTATGACCCCAACTAGGTTCCGCGCCCTATGACGTATGCCATTTTCAAGGCCGCCGGCCAGCAGTTCCGGGCTGAAGAGGGCCGAACGATCAAAGTCCCGCTCCTCGATGCCGAGCCCGGGAGCAAGGTGACGTTCGACGAGGTGCTCCTCACGTCGGACGGGAAGACGATTCAGACCGGGACGCCCAAGGTCAAAGGTGCGAAGGTGACGGCCGAGGTGGTGCGGCACGGGAAGGCGCGGAAGATCCGGATTTACCGGTTCGCCCGTCGCACCGGGTACCGCCGCCATGCCGGCCATCGCCAGCAGTTCACCGAAGTGAAGATCGCCGACGTGAAGGTCGGGTGAGGGTCTAATGGCTCATAAGAAGGGTGTCGGCTCTACCCGAAACGGCCGCGACTCGAACCCGCAGTACCTCGGCGTCAAGCGCTTCGGCGGTCAGTTCGTCAAGGCGGGGAACATCCTGGTCCGCCAGCGCGGTACCAAGTTCCACCCGGGCGTGAATGTCCGCCGCGCCTCCGATGACACGCTCTTCGCGGTCGCCGACGGCCAGGTCAAATTCGAGCACAAGAGTAAGACGAGATACAAGGTGAGTGTGTATCCGGCAACTGCATGACGCTAGGTCGCTGATCGGCTAAGTGGTCAAGTAAGATAAAGGCGGCGGATCATCGCGATCTCGCCGCCTTCGTGTTTCTCCTTAGCCACCTGGCCACTTGGCCACTTAGTAACTCGGTGGCACCGTCTTATATCTCTCGAACAGCTCCTTCTGCCTGCTCGTCAGCGGAATCTCGTGGCCGCGGATGTAGACATGCTCCACCGCGGTCGAGAACTCGAACGGGTCGCCCGACCACACGACGACGTTCGCCACCTTCCCGGCATCCAGTGACCCGTACTTCTCACCGACACCGAAGATCTCGGCAGGGGTGAGGGTGATGGCGCGCAGGGCTTGGTCCCACGTCATCCCGAACGACACCGCAGTACCCGCCTGCTGGCGGATGTCCCGCGCGTTGTGCGAGTCGGAGAAGTAGAACCCGACTTTCACACCCGCCTTCGCAAGCATCGATGCATTTCCGAAGCGGATGCCCAGACCATCGTAGCTCGGCAGGTTGTCCATCGGCGCCACCAACACTGGCGCGCCCGCCGCCGCAATCTCGGAGGCTACCTCCCAGCCCTCGGATGCCCCCGCCAGAATCATCTTGAGCTTGTACTCCTTTGCGACCCGGAGGGCAGTCAGGATGTCGCTCTTCCGGTTCACGTTGACCAGCACGGGCACCTCACCGCGGAGCACCGGCAGCAGGGCTTCGAGGTCGGCCGCGGGCGCGGAGAGCGCTTCCATCTGCGCGCGGTTGTAGTCGGCCTTGCGGCGCGAGTACTCAAGGGCGTCGTTGAACACCTGCCGGAGTCGCGCGCTCACGCCCGCGCGGGAACCGTTGCCGGTGTGCTTCGCCCCCTCGGAGAGATCCATGACCATGGCCGCTGGGGAGCGGTCGATCATCTGCTCGATCGTGCCACCGTCGAGGTCGATCAGGACCGCCTGACCACCGATCAGACCACCACCCGGAGACGCCAGCGCACTGGTCACGCCCTCGATCCGGGCTATGGGGATGAGCGTCGACGCCGGATTCAGTCCCTCCGAGACGTTGAAACTCGAGGCGATGTCCTTTCCGGTGCTGCCCTCGTTCGTGCCATCGACCGCGTCGATCTCGGATAGTCCGAGGTTCGAGAGGCCGTCGATCAGGCCCGGCGTCACCCATTTCCCGGAGACGTCGATCCTGGTCGCGTCACCGGGAATCGTCACGTCGGCACCGACCGCCGTGATCTTGCCGTTCTGAATCACCACGGTGGCATGTTCGATCTTGGGCCCCGACACCGGGTATACGGTCCCGCCGGTGAGGGCGATGGTCTGCGCCAGCATCACGGCGATCATCGGTCGCTCCCGGGAAGGGGTTCCTGACCCAGCTCGAAGTCCGTGCGGGGCTGGTGCTTCGGATCGTTGCGGTCGTAGACCAGCCAGCCGTCGTTGTAGACCTGCTGCGCGCGGCTGTAGACCGAGAACGGATCACCCGACCACAGCACCACGTCCGCCATCTTGCCCACTTCGAGGGTGCCGACGATCGAATCGATGCCGAGCGTCCAGGCGGGATTCGCGGTGATCCAGCGGAGGGCGTGATCGCGGCTGACCGGGATGCCGGCCTGAATGCCGTAATACATCGCCTTCGCGGCTTCCTGGTTCATATGCTGAATCACACCGGCATCGTCCGAGTGGATGTTGATCTTCACGCCGGCCTGATCGAGCAGAGCGGCATTCTCGTGAATGCCGTCCATCGCCTCTTCCTTGAAGCCCCACCAGTCGGACCAGACCGTCGCGCCGGTGCCATTCGCGACCAGGAGGTCGCGGATCTTGTAGGCCTCCACGGCATGGTGGAACGAGCGGATCTTGAAGCCGAACTCGCGGCCCAGGTCCATCATCTGGGCCATTTCGTCGGCGCGGTAGCAGTGATTTTCGACGAGGATATGGCCGCGGAGCACCTCGGCGAGGGTCTCTTCCTTCAAGTCGCGCTCCGGCGGGTCCCCCTCATGTTTGGCGTTCCACTTGTCCCACCGCCTCCGGTACGCCTCGGCGGCGATGAACGCGTCCCGATACCCGGCCATGTTGCCCATCCGGGTCTGGGGACCGCCCCGGTCGCCGTAGACGCGCTTCGGATTCTCGCCGCACGCCATTTTCAGGCCGTAGGGCGCGTGGGGGAACTTCATCTCCTGGACCGTGCGGGCGGGGACGAGCTTCAGCACTGCGCTCCGGCCGCCGATCAGGTTCGCCGACCCCGGCAGAGCCTCGATGGTCGTGACGCCCCCGGCGATGGCCAACGGGATCTGCGGATCCTGCGGCCAGAAGGAGTGCTCGGCCCAGACGTCGGCCGTGTTCGGCCGTACCGCCTCGTTCCCGTCACTCTCGGCCCACGTGCCCGGCGCCGCGTACACGCCCATGTGCGAGTGCACGTCGATGATGCCGGGGGTGACGTACTTCGCGGTGCCGTCGACCACCACGGCGTCGCCCGGTGCCGTTACGGACGTCCCCACCGCCACGATTCGTCCGTCCTTGAAGAGGATCGAACCGTTGGCGATCTCCTGACCCGCCGCGGTCATGATCGTCGCGTTCTTGATCAGGACCGGGGGATTGGGATGACGCTTGTAGGTCGAGGGATACTGGGCTCGTTCGGCGCTGAAGGAGTCCTGTGCCGCGGTCGTTGCCGGGGCGGAGGCGGTCTGCGCCGGCGTCGGGGACTGCGTGGCGCGCACTCCCGCGCACCCGGCCACGCCGACGAGGACGAGCAATCCGATTGTTCGCATGCCGGTAACTCCGGTGGAGATTACTTGGCGAGCTGAATGGACAAGGGTTGACCCACGACATCAATCCGGACCAGACGGCGTGGCCCAGTGGTCGTGATGAAATAGTCGAGCCCGGACTCTCCTCCGCGAAGCTCAACGCGATACGCGGTAAACTTGCCCGCCGGGACAGTGACCGTGTCGGGCGGGATGACCTTCGCAGTCCACACCCGCTCCGCCGGGTCACCAGCGGCGAACACTCCAAACGCGAATGTCTTCCCCGCGGCCAGGGGCAGGGCCGGGACGAGGGTCGCGAGGGCATTGTCGTCGTGAGCGTCTGGCGACGCTGCGGTGTCGACGGTGATGGCCCGAGCCGTACCGCTCGCTTGAGGTTGAGAGGCGCTTCCTTTGACGCGGCCGCCGGCGTACACCAGATGAATCAGCGCATCCTGGCCGTTGACCTTGCCGGTCTGGTCGACCTGCCGCATCCGGTAGCTCGCCGGGTCCATCTGAACGACGGTGTGTTGAGTTCCGAGCGGTCCGAAGTTCAGGGTCTCCTCGTACACGAGCGAATCGGCGGCACGGCGTACTTCGGACACCTGAGTCCCGAGGGCCCTGCCCTGGACGAACACGACGAATGAGTCCCGGTGTGCCACGATCTGCGACGGGTCGATCGTGAGCACGGCCGCCGTCGGATTGAGATCACTCGCCGCCATGACGTGGCCGTCCACGTCCATCAGCTTTACCGGGGCCAGCCCTTTCAGTTTGTCGTAGAGGGCCTGGGCGTCTCCCACCACGACGATCGTCAGGTGATCCCGGTGCAGCGCCTTCGCCGCCGCAGCTTCGGCCTGCGTCGCGGTGATCGCATTGAGGCGCTCGCGATAGGTCTGCACGTAGTTGTTGCCGAGCCCCAGGAGCTTGGCGTTACCGACCGCGCCCGCGACCTGGTCGGACGTCTCGATCGTCAACGGGAACGAGCCCACGAGAAATCCCTTGGCGGCCGCAAGCTCGTTGGCGGGAATCGCCTCGGTGCGCAGCAAGTCGACCTGATGGAGCATCTCGGCCAGGGCGCTGTCGGCGACCGCGGTCCGCCCCTCGAAGGTCGCCTGCCAGAACCCCAGCCCGCGGTAGCGGCTCAGGCCCGCGTACGCCCCGTACGTCCAGCCTTTTGCCTCGCGAAGAATCAGGAAGAGCCGCGCGTCGGCGCCTCCCCCCAGGACCTGCATGGCGACGCGGGTCGCGTAATACGATGAATCGAGCGGGCCGTAGGTGGTGTTGCCCATGATGATGTTCGCCTGCACCGACCCGGGCCGATTGATCAGCAGGATTTCGGTCTTTGGCGATGCGGCCGCGACCGGTGCGGGTGCCGGAGGCGGTACCCCGCGCCACGTGCCGAACACCTTCGTGGCCCAGGCCTTCGCCTGCGCCGGCGTCACGTCACCGGCCATCACCAGCAGAGCGCCAGAGGGCACCAGGTACTTCTTGGCGAAGGCGGTGACGTCGAGTCGGGTGATCGCCTTGTACGACGCCTCGGTCGCATCGCGGCCGTAGGGGTTCTTGCCGTAGATCGTCTGACGGAAGAACCGCGCGGCGATCGACGCCGGCTGCGACAGCTCGAGCTGCAGCGAAGAGAGGGCCTGCGTCCGGGCGATCTCGAGCTCGTTCGCGGCGAGGGCCGGGGTCCGGCTGACCTCGCCCAGGAGCCCGAGCGCGACGTCCGCATGATCCGACAGGACGTTCTCCGAGATCGTGAAGAAATCCGCGCCGGCCGATGCGGAGAGGCCTCCACCCACACCCTCGATCAAGGCGGAGATCTGATCCCCGGTGTGCTTCGCCGATCCCTTGGTGAGAATCTGCGCCGTCAGCTCCGCCAGGCCTTCCTTGCCGGCCGGATCGCGCGTCGAGCCCGCTTTGAACGACAGCGAGACGGACAGCATGGGCTGCGAGTGGTTTTCGACCACGAGAAGCGTCATCCCGTTCGGGAGTGTGCTCTCTGTAAAGGGCGGAAACCGGACCGGGCCGAGTGTCGTCGGCGACGGCGCGTGCGGCGGGAAGGAGTCGGGCGTCTGGGCCGCGGCGGGGAGGGACGCGAAGGTCACCGTCGCGAGCGCGAGGACGCCAGCCCGGCGGTTCACTGGTCACCTCCCGACTGCGTCTTGCCAGCGGGGTTGACGGTCACCACGGTCGCGTTCGCGGGGTCGAGATACTTCGCCGCGACGCGCTTGATGTCGTCGGCGGTCACCGCCAGGTAGCGCTGGGGGTCGGTATTCATGTCGGAGACACTCGGGAACAGCAGGCTGTAGTAGTTGATGGCTTCGGCGACGCCGAACGTCGTTTCACGCGACTCAATCACGCCCGCCCGATACTGGTTCTTGGCGCGCGTCAGCTCGTCGGCGGTCACGCCGTTCGCCCGGATGGCTTCGACTTGGGCGGCGAGCAGAGTATCGAGCCGGGCCGCGGTCACTCCCTGATTCGCGATGCCGAGCACCAGCAGAGAGCCGGGTCCCCGCCGTTCGTTGACGCTGAAGCTTGAAGCATTGACGGCGGCGGTGTCGCGCCGGACTACCTCCACGTTCAGCCGCGAGCTCTCCCCCTGTCCCAGGATCGTGTTCAGGAGATCGAGCGCCGGCGTATCGCCGTCGGCTGCCGCGGGAATGCGGTACACGCGAATGACCGCGGGCAGAGTGGCATGTGAGTCCGCCACCACGCGCTCGACGATTCCGGGAGACAGCTTGTAGTTGCAGGTGACCGCCGCCGGGGCCGGTTTGCTCGGAATGTCCGAAAAGTACCGAGTCACCAGCTGCTTGAGGTCGGCCGGTTTGAAGTCGCCGGCGACGACGAGCGTGGTGTTGTTGGGCGCGTAGTACGTGTCATGGAACGCCTGGACATCGGCCAGCTTGGCGGAATCGAGATCCTCCATCACGCCGATGCCCGGATGTGCATACGCGAAACAGTTGGTGCTGTCGTACGGCCAGATCAACGAGGCCCGGAGCGCGCCGGCGTAGGGCTGGTTGTCCACGCGCAGCCGCTTCTCCTCTTCCACCGCCTGCCGCTGGTTCTCGAGATTCTGCTGCGTGACGGCGAGAGAACGCATCCGGTCGGCTTCGAGCCAGAGCGCCAGGTTCAGGCGATTGGAGGGCAGGGTTTCGAAGTAGTTCGTGTAGTCGTCGTGGGTCGAGCCATTCTCGTCGCCGCCGGCACGCTCCACGTACTTGAAGTGTTCGGCCTTCCCGACGTGCGCCGATCCCTGGAACATCATGTGCTCGAAGAGGTGCGCGAACCCGGAGAGCTTGGGGCGCTCATTGCGGGCGCCGACTCGATACCAGAGGTCCACCGTCACCACCGGCGTGGCGTGCTGCTCGGCGTAGAGCACCTGCAACCCGTTCGCCAGGCGGAACGAGTCGATCGTGACGGACCCGACCACCTGTTGCGCGGTGGCTGGCGCGGCCGCCAGGATGGCCATGAAAAGGGAAACCCGTGCGACACGCATTGGAGCGCGCTCCCTCGAAAGAAAAGCGGTTGGGTACTTCAGGTCCGCTGGGGGACGGCGGGAAAGAGCGCCAGCGGGTTGGTTTCGAGAATCGCCCGTTTCTGGTCGTCCGGGAGGGACAGCCCCAGAAACTGATCGATGTTCAGCTTTAAATCCTTCACGCCCGGGCTGGGCCAGTCCGTGCCCCACAGCGTCTTCCGGGAAATCTCTCCGAGACGCGGAAAGTACTCCAGGAGTTTCGCGGGCGGAATCCCGGAAACATCGAGCCACACATTTCGATGACGCCGGAGGACGAAGAACGCCTCCTCCATGTACAGCGGCCGTCCGCCGTGAGCCATGACGATCTGGAGGTCGGGAAAATCGATCGCGACGTCGTCCAGCTCCATCGGGTTGCCGTACTTTGAGCGCGCCCCCGGGAAAATGCTCGTCCCGGTATGCACCATCACCGGGAGTCCCCGCTCCTCACAGCGGCGGTAAATGGCGGCGAGTGCGTCGAGACCCTCGGTGTATGCGTTGGCCGTGAAGAGCTGGTGCGGTGGATGGATCTTGAGGCACCGGATGCCGAGATCCACGAGCTGGTCGACGTCGCCCTTGGGGTCCTTCGTGAACCGCGCGTGGACGCCTCCGTACGGCATGAGCCGCTCGGGGTTGGCCAGCGAGTATTTCGCGATGAAGGTGTTCGTGGTCTCGGTGAATCCCATCACGTCGGGACTCGTGTAGTTGACCATGCCCACCCGCCAGACGCCCGACCGGTCCATGACCTCGAGGAGCGCTTTGGGGTCGTCCATGATCGACAGCAGGAAGGCCCAGTGGTCTTCCTTTCCCTTTCGCATCGCGTCCTGGACCGCGGGCTTCAGGTCACGCCAGGGCTGAATGTGGATGTGGACGTCGGTGATGCGCGTCAGTCGGTCCACGAATAGAACCCCTGGCCGGATTTCTTGCCCAGGTCGCCCTTGGCCACCTTGTCCTTGAGGATCTTCGGGGGCGCGTAATGGGGGAGCTTCAGCTCCTGATGGAGGTAATTCGCGATCGCTAGGCGGACGTCGAGGCCCACCAGATCGGTGAGCTTGAGCGGGCCCATCGGGTGGTTGTAGCCGAGCTCCATCGCCTTGTCGATGTCGGCCGCCGAGGCCACGCCCTGTTCGAGCATCCGCATGGCTTCGAGGCCCAGGACCACCCCGAGCCGGCTGGAGGCGAATCCCGGCGAGTCCTTCACCAGGATGGGCTCCTTGCCGAGGACGTGCGCGAGTGCCGTGGCACGCTCGACCTGCGGGGCACCCGTCCGCCCATGCGTGACGATTTCGACCAGCTTCATCAGGTGCACGGGATTGAAGAAGTGCATGCCCAGGAGCCGCCAGGGCTCCTTCAGGGCGGCGGCGATCTGGCCGACGGAGAGGGAGGAGGTGTTCGTGGCGAACAGCGCGCCGTCCGGTCCCTCCCGCTCCACCTCGGCGAAAATCCGCTGCTTCACCGGCATCTGCTCGATCACCGCTTCGATCACGACGTCGGCGTGCCGGACGGCGGCGGCGAGCGCGGGCTCGAAATGGAGCCGCTCATGTACGCCGGCGCGCTGTTCCTCGGTGAGCTTGCCGCGTTTCAGGCCACCGGCGAGCAGGGACTCGATCTTGGTACGCGCGCCCTCGAGGGCGTCTGCACGGAGGTCGGTGAGGGTCACGCGGCAGCCGGCGAGTGCCGAGACGTAGGCGATGCCGTGACCCATGGTCCCGGCGCCGATCACCGTGACTTCCCAGGTCGTGTCGGGTGCGGTCGGAGATGTCACGTGAGCGCGTCGACGACGCGACGGGCGCGGTCCGGATAATTGGTGCAGAGCCCGTTCACGCCCTGGGACGCGAGCCGGGTGAGATCGGACATCTCGTTGGGCGTCCAGGCGATCACGCCGAACCCCGCGTCCTGGACTTCCTCGACCAGCGCCGCATCGATCATCGCCTCATCCTGCCAGAGGATCTGGGCACCCGCGGCGCGGACGGGGGCGACGTTGTCGTCCAGGTAGGATGCGGAGAGCACACCGGCCTGCAACTTGGGGCGCTGCCGGCGGAGGCGCTGGATGATGCGGTGGTCGAAGGCGTGGACCGCGTACCCGGCGGGATTCGGGCCCGCATCGAGCGTGGCGAACAGCTGGCCGTCCCACTGCGGCGGGAGCGTTTTCACTTCCACATAGACCCGGAGCCTCGCCCCCGCGGCGACGAACGCCTGTGCGAGGGTGGGGACGGGCTCGCCGTTCGGCAGCTTGAGCTTGGCGATGTCCGCCGCCGACGACTTGGCGATGACGGTCCCGTCGATCGCGGGATCATGATGCACGATCAGCGTGCCGTCGGTGGTGGCGTGGATATCGAGCTCGATGCCGTCCGCGCCCAGCTCGCCGGCCTTCTTGAAGGCGGCGAGCGAGTTCTCGTATTCCGCGCCCGAGGCTCCCCGGTGCGCGATCACCAGCGGCTTGTCGGCTGCGGTCACGCCAGCGAGTCGGCTTTCTTGGGTTCGATCCAGTTCGGCTCCTTCTCGAGATCCTTCACGAACTGGATGTCCTCCGCGCGCGGCAGCACCGACGCGAGATACGCCTGGTACTTCTCGGCGTCGATCGGCTCGCCGTCCACGGTCCAGTACTGCTTGGCGTACATCCCGATTCGGCGGTTGAACTTGAGGGACGGGACCTTCAGCTGCCGTTCCTTGTCGGGGATGAACATGTTGAGCCGCTCGACGAGCTTCGAGATCTCCTGACGGTACAACTCGCGCGAGAGCTCGTTCAGTTTCGCCTTGTCGGGTTCACTCAGGTGCTCGCGCTCGTCGTACCGGCCCTTCAGACCCCATACGTAGGCCCAGTGGGCCGACGACGAGTGGTCGGTGCCAAAGAGGTCGAAGGCCGTCGGGATCCACTTATAGAAGAAGCGCTGGATCACCTCGGGGGGCATCTTGCCGGCCTTGACGATCCGGAGGAGGCCGTTGTTGCCGGTGCCCAGGTGGAACGACTCCTCCTTCAGCATCGGCCCCATGGAGCGCGACAGCGGGTCGAAGGCCGAGTAGGAGAGCATCTTGAGCTGGAACTTGCCGTCGCGGTCGATGAACTGCGTGTACGTGAAGAAGTCCAACCAGTTGTTCACGATCTCATTGAACGAGCCCAGGAGCCGCTCGCCCTCGTCGGCGCGCCGCTCGAGGAGTTTCGCGGCCTCGCGCTTGCCTTCGTCGCCGAAGTGCGTGACCAGGAGATAGGACATCTGCCAGCCGTGCCGCATTTCCTCGGTCATGACGCGCATCAGGGAGAGCAGGTCATAATCGGAGGGTGCGTGGGTGAGCAGGTTCCGCTGCTGCTCGACGGACGCGAACTCCGTGTCACCCTGGTAGACGATGAGATTGAGCAGGGCGTCACGAATGCGCTGGTCGGGGATGTGCATCACCGTCGGCCATTTGCGCTGGCCCTTGTAATGTCCGAACTCGATGTGAGGGACTTCGGGATCGCCGAACTTCTCCTCGAACTTGAAATTGCGTATCTCGCCCTGAGGCAGCCCGATGGAATCCTGCCAATACCGGAAGTAGTCCTTCCAGTCGTCGAAATTGCCGATCTTCCGTACCATCAGCCGTTCCTCCTAGAGTGACCGGGCGATGCGCTCGCGCGCGTCCGGCGTAACGAACAACTCTCGTTGCGTAGTCAATTCCAATTCGAGCATCTGGGCGAGGGTGCGCGCTTCGCTGGCGTAGATGGCGGCTTTGGTACGCCGCACCGCTTCGGTGGGCTGACTGGCCCACAGCTTCGCCAGCTCGCAGACCCGCGCCGTCAGCGCGTCGGCCGCGACCACTTCCTGGAACAGTCCGAGCGCCAGCCCTTCCGGGGCGCCCACCATCCGCGCGCTCCATACCAGCTCGAGGGCCCGCGCGGTCCCAACGGCGCGGGGAAGAAAAAAGCTCCCCCCCCAATCCACGCCGAGTCCCAACTTGTGAAAGACCTGGCCGATCTTCGCCTGGTCCGAGGCGATCCGGTAATCACACGCGAGCGCCAGGTTCGCGCCGCCGCCGGCGGCTGCGCCATTCACGGCCGCGATCACGGGCTGGGGCGCGTTGCGGATCAACTGGGCGATGCGAGCACCACCTTCGACCAGCTGATTCCCCTGGTGGCCCAGCACCTTCAAGTCGGCGCCGGCGCAGAACCCCCGGCCCGCGCCCGTAATCACGACCACGCGGACCTGACTCGAGCCGGAGACGGTTTCCAGCGCCGCGATCAGGTCCTGGCACAGCTCGACGTCCAGCGCATTCAGCTTGTCGGGGCGGTGCAGGGTGAGAGTCGCGACGCGATCCGCGATCTCCACCAGCACCTTCTCGTACGCCGCCACTACAGGCGCTCCACGATGACGGCGATCCCTTGGCCCACGCCGATGCACATCGTCACGAGGCCATAGCGGCCGCCGGTGCGCTTCAGCGCATGCGCCAGCGTCGCGAGGATCTTGGCGCCCGTGCAGCCGAGGGGGTGACCCAGGGCGATGCCGCCGCCGTAAATGTTGACCTTCGCCGGGTCGAGGGAGAGGTCGCGGATGCAGGCGAGGGCTTGAGCCGCGAACGCCTCGTTCAGCTCCACCAGGTCGAGCTGATTGGCCTTGAGGCCCGCGCGCGCCAGCGCCTTCTGAGTCGCGGGGATCGGTCCCAGCCCCATCACACTCGGATCGACGCCGGCCACCGCGCTGGAAACGATGCGCGCGAGGGGCTGGGCCGGAGACGACGTGACGAAAATCGCGGCAGCGCCGTCATTGATGCCGCTCGACGATCCCGCCGTGACCGTCCCGTTCTTCTTGAAGGCGGGCTTGAGGGCCGCGAGCTTCTCAGCCGTCGTGCCCGCTCTGGGATATTCGTCCTTCGCAAACGTGGACCCGTCGGCGAGTGTCACCGGCACCAGCTCGTCGGTAAACACGCACGCCTTCTGCGCGGCCTCGGCCCGACGCTGGCTCTCCGCGGAAAAGGCGTCCTGCTCCCCCCGCGAAATCTTGTATTGCTCCGCCACCTTCTCGGCCGTTTCGCCGAGGGAGATGGTCCAGTCGGGCTTGAGCTTGGGATTGATGAACCGCCAGCCAACCGTCGTGTCCGCGATCTCGGGAGCTTTCCGGCTCCAGGGCTCGGCGGACTTGAGCATCACCGTCGGCGCCCGCGTCATGGATTCGATGCCGCCGGCGATGAACCGCTCGCCCTCGCCGGCCTTGATCGCGTGTGTTGCGGACACCACCGCCTGGAGACCCGATCCACACAGCCGGTTCACGGTCTGACCAGGGACCTCCACCGGGAGTCCGGCGAGGAGCAGGGCCATGCGCGCGACGTTGCGGTTGTCTTCGCCGGCCTGATTCGCGCAGCCGAGAATCACGTCGTCGATCTGCTTCGGATCGACGCCGCTCTTTTCGAGGACAGCCTTGATCGGCACGGCCGCCAGATCATCGGGCCGAACGCCCGCGAGCGAACCCCCATGCTTCCCCACCGGGGTCCTGAGCGCGACCTCGATGAACGCGTCTTTCATCCGAGCGACGTCCAGACCGTCTTGGTCTCCAGATATCCGTCGAGCGCGTCGACACCGAGGTCGCGCCCAAAGCCGGAAGCCTTGAAGCCGCCGAACGCCGCACCGGAATCGTAGAAGTTGTACGAGTTGATCCAGACGGTGCCCGCGCGAATGGCCTTCGCCGCGCGGTGCGCTTTGCCCACATCCTTGGTCCAGATCCCGGCGGCGAGTCCGTAGATGGTATTGTTCGCAAGGGCCACGCCGGCGTCGTAGTCATCGAACGACATCACGGCGAGTACGGGTCCAAAAATCTCTTCACGGGCAATCGTCATCTCGGGCTGCACCTTGTCGAACACCGTCGCCTCGACGAAGTAGCCTTTGCCGTTCGGCTTGACGGCCTTGCCACCCACGACCAGCGCCGCGCCTTCGTCGACGCCCTTCCTGATGTAGCCCATCACCGTCTCCTGCTGCTTCCGGGAGACGACGGCACCCATCCGCGTGTTCTTATCCAACGGATCGCCGGGGGTGAGCTTCTTCGCGTTCTCGGCGAGCTGCTCCACGACCTGATCGTGAACGCTCTGCTCGACCAGGAGCCGCGACCCGGCGGCGCAAACTTCACCCTTCCCGTAGAAAATCCCGGTCTGAGCGCCGCGCACGGCGGCCTTCAGGTCTGCATCGGCGAAGATCACATTCGGACTCTTGCCGCCGAGCTCGAGCGTGATCCGCTTGTTGGTCTCGGCGGCCATCTTCATGATCTGCCGGCCGACTTCCGTCGAACCCGTGAAAGAGATCTTGTCGACGTCGGGGTGCCGGACCAGCGCTGCACCCGCGGTCGACCCACCACCGGAAAGGACGTTGAACGCGCCGGCCGGGAACCCCGCCTCGACGATCAGCTCCGCAAAGAGCAGGGCAGTGAGGGGTGTCTCGGATGCCGGCTTGAGGACGATGGTGCAGCCGGCGGCCAACGCCGGCGCGAACTTCCAGCTCGCGATGTTCAGCGGGAAGTTCCACGGCGTGATCGCGCCGACGACGCCGATCGGTTCACGCAGTGTGTAGGTAAAGAACGGTCCTTCGACGGGCAGTGTCTCGCCGGTGATCTTGTCGCACCACCCCGCGTAGTAGCGGAGGGTGTTCACCGTCATGGAGATCTCGATCTTCGACTCGAAAAGCGTCTTGCCGTTGTGCGCTGTCTCGAGCCGGGCGAACTCTTCGAGACGGGCCTCGAGCAGGTCGGCGGTCTTGAAGAGCAGCCGCCCCCGCTTCCGCGCCGACAACCCTCGCCAGGCATCGGATTCGAAGCACGTCCGCGCCGCCGTGACCGCGTTATCCGCATCCGCCGCATCGCCCAGCGCGACCTCGGCGATGATTTCCTCGGTGGCCGGGTTCTCGACCGGGAAGCGCTTCCCGGAGCGGGCGGGGCGCCACTCGTTATTAATGAAGAGATCGGTTTTCACTTCCCTTTGAACTCCGCCACACGCTTCTCGTTGTACGCCGCGATGCCTTCCTTCGCGTCATCCGACTGGAAGAGCTGCTGCTGGAGCTCCCGCTCGATGGCGAGGGCGGATTCGAACGGTACCTCGAGCCCCGACTGCACCGAGCGTTTGATGAGACCCACCGCCTTGGACGCCTTGTGCGGGGGGCAGAACTGCTTGGCGTAGAGCATCACCTGCTCCCAGTAGCTGTCCGCGGGGAAGACCTCGTTCACCAGGCCGATTTCCTTCGCCTTGTCGAACGAGAAGGTCTCGCCCTTCACCATCATCTCGATCGCCATCGCCTTGCCGACCAGCCGGCCGAGCCGCTGCGTCCCGCCGGTGCCCGGGAGGACGCCAAGGTTCACTTCGGGGAGACCGATCTTGCCGGCGTTCTCCTTGGCGAGGCGGATGTCGCACGCCATGGCGATCTCGAGCCCGCCGCCCACCGTGTGCCCGTTGAGCGCGGCGATGGTGAGCTTGGGCGTGTGCTCGAGGCGGTTGAGAGTTTCGTTGGCGTGCAGACAGAAGAAGTACTTGAAGCGGGGGGTCACTTTGTTCAGCATCCCGATGTTCGCGCCGGCGGAGAAGAACTTGTCGCCGTGGCCGCGGAGCATGATGACGTGGACCGAGTCGTCGAAGCGCGCCTGGAGGATCGCCTCGTCGAGCGCGCGATTCATTTCATACGTGTAGGTGTTGGCCGGCGGATCGTTCAGCTCGATGGTGGCGATACCGTCCGCCACGCTGTAGAGCACGAGGTCGCCCGACTTCGTTTCCTGAGTGGGTTTGGTCATCGTCGCCATAACAGCCTCTAGCCTCCGTGTACCGTGGAGCGCGCCTCGGCGAACCCGCCGAGGAAGATTCGCGCGATCAGGCCCGCGAGCCGTTCGGGGTCGATTTCACCCGCGGGGTCGTACCAGTTGTAAATCCAGTTCATCATTCCGAAGAGGGCGTACGCCGCGGCGCTCCGGTCCACCGGGCGCTCGTAAGGAGCGGCGTCTTTCAACAGGGATTCGAGGAGGTCGACGTACCGGCGCTTGATGTGGTTCACCTTGCGACGGGGGTCGCCCGATAACACGCTCGATTCGTGCGACAGCACCTTCATTTCGGCCATGTGAGCCGTGAAGTATGTGACGTGGTGACGAATGAAGGCCTCGAGGCGGTCTTGGGGGTCGGTACGGCCTTCGAGGGCTTTCCGCGCGCCGTCGAGCACGTTGGTAAAGCACCGCTCCTGGATCAGTGCGAGGAGATCTTCCTTGGACCGGACGTAGTAATACATGCCGGCGAGCGACATCCCGCTGGCAGCCGCCAAGTCCCGCATCGAGGTGGAGTGGTACCCCGCCTCGGCGAAGACCTTGGCGGCCTCAGCCAAGAGGTGCTCTAACCGCTCGTCGTAGGGGCGCATAGGGTTCGAACGATCGTTCGAAAACCAAGCTAGCCGGGGCTTAATATTCCCGCAACTCCTGCGTCAACTGACACAACCCCCATGGCTTCCCCCCAGTCGGCCGCCGCCACCGATGCGGACCTGATCGCCCGCTGGCGGGGGGCTGATGAACGCGCGGCTACGGAGCTGGTGCTGCGGCATGGGACCCCGCTCGCCCGGTTTCTGGCGGCCAGTGGGGCGCAGCAGGAGGATCTGGACGACCTCGTGCAGGAGACGTTTCTGCGGGCGTTCCGGTCCATCGCGGGGTTCCGGGGCCAATGTCAGTTCCGCACCTGGCTCCTGACCATCGGGAGCAACGTGCTGAAGGATGAAGGGCGACGGGCGGCGAAGCGGAAAGTGGTGCCACTCGATGAGACGCTGCAGGCCTCGGGGGGGTCTCCCCACGAAGAGGCGGTGGCATGGGAGGCCGAAGCGAGACTGCGAGAGGCGCTGACGGACCTGCCGAGGCTGCAACGGGAAGTGTTCCTGCTACGGGCCCAGCAGGGCATGGAGTACGAGGAGATCGCGTCCGCACTGGACACGACACCGGGAGCGGCCCGCGTGCACTACCATCACGCGGTGAAGCGGTTGAAGGAGCGTCTGCAATGATCGATGACATCCGGGACGAGGACCTCCATGACGAGGAGCTGGTCGCGACCGCGCGCGAGCTCGGCGTCAGGGCGGCCGGTCAGCTCGACATGGAGCGGACGGCGCGCGGCGTCGTCGCGCGATGGCGGAACGAGCAGCGGCAGGTGCACCGGCCGTTCTGGGCGTCGCCGGGCACGCTCCGGGTGGCCGCGGCGGTCGTGCTGCTGGTGGCCGGGATGGAGACCTACGAACACCGACATCACCTCACCCAGCAGGTGGCGACCGTCGAAGCCATGGATGCGGGCCTCGAGGGGTTGTCCGAGGATCAGTTGCAGGCGATTCTGCCCAGTGTGGAGCACACACCCGAGGTCGAGACCACGGCGAGTGACGCCGGGTTGGAGGGGCTCACGCCGGACGAGTTACGCTCCGTGCTGAGCGCCATGGGGAGCTGATGCGCCGATTCGTGGTAGCCTTTCTACTGGCGGTAGTGCCGGTCGCGCTCAGCGCGCAGGCCGGGGCGGATAGCGCCACGGAAGTCGAAAATCTTCAGAAGCAACTTCGAGAGCGGTGGCACCAGCACATCGTGACCCAGCTCCAGTTGAACTCGGATCAGGCGGGGAAACTGCAGGCAACCGAAGACAAGTTCGATGAGCAGCGCCGGCCGATTCAACGGCGGCAAGTGGAGATTGCGCGTCAGCTGAACCAGCAGCTGCAGCCGGGCGTGGCGGCCGACAATGACGCGGTCACACGGCTCCTGGCCGAGCGGGAGGACAACCGCGCGAAGATCCAGGATCTGGACCGGCAGCAGGATCGGGAAATGGCGGGTTACCTGACTCCGGTGCAGCGCGTGCGATATCAGCGGCAGCGGGAGTGGCTGAAGGGGCAGATTCAGCAGGCGCGGGAGCGACGCCAGCAGGGCCGGCCGATGCGTCCCCGGAGGTTCCGGTAACAGAATCGGTACAAGCGGCTAGGATGGGCAGGAGCTAAGTTCTTATGACCATGATCGAGCTCCGAGTGAACACGCTCACCGCCCTCCCCGCGCTCCAGTATATGCTGGCGGATGCGGGGCTTACGGCCCCGCATTTTTCGTTTCGGGCCGCCTGGGACGTCTTCCAGAAATATCTCGCGGTGCCCTCCGATGCCCAGGCCGATATCGCGGGCTTCCAGACCACGTGGGTCCGGGAGAACGCGCTCGACCCGGTCTTCGAAATTCGTCTGTGCCGGCAGGTGACCGACGCGAAAGGCGGCTGGGGATCGACGGCCCGCGTGGTGGGGATCGATTTCCGGTTCGAAGGCGCGCCCGCCGAGATGGACGAAGTCGAGATCTGGGCGAGCGACGTCGGGTCGCTGAAGGATTTCATTCACCAAGTCGAAGCGAGCACTGAGTTCCAGTACGCGCTGCGCGCCCGCTTGATCGAGGCCGAAGCCATCGTGCTGGATGAAGGGGATCCGCAGGAAGTGCGTGGGGGTCTGTCGCGGTAAGCACCGCCGATGGACTCCATCACCGTCACCGTTCAACTCACTCCCGAAGACATCGCTCAGGCCCGGCGCCTGAACCGTTCGAGAACCACGTGGGTCGGCCGTCACGCGTCGGCCTTGTGGGTGACGCTGCTCGTAGTCCATTTCCTCGCCATCTACTCCGTCATTTTCCTGCCGGCCGACGTGTGGGTCGGGCCATTCTTCCTGGTGTTCTTGATGAACGGCTACGTCGTCGTTGATCGAATCTGGCTCTGGATACGAACTCGACGCGCCTTCAAGCACGATCCCAACATCCAGCGTCCATACACGGTGGAAGTGTCCGACTTCGGCGTGCGCACGTCGGCGTACGCGCCCCCGTCGCAACGGTGGGAAGATGTCAAACGATGGACGCAAGGAGAGCTGCTCTACCTGATCTACGCGCCCGACGGGACCTATCACGTCGTACCGAAACGGTTCATGCCTGATGCGACGGCCCTGGGCGAGGTGCTGCGGGAGAGAGTCGGGCCCGCTGTCTAGCTGAAACGTCGTCCCAGTTTGTGACTATATTCCGGGTCACCCCAATCCCAGGACGTGACCCATGAGCGCCCGAGCCGACGCCCTCGCCGAGCGTCTCGAGCAGGGAGCATCTGCCCTCACCAAGTTCGCCAACGGTTTGTCGGACGCCGAGTGGCGGGCCACGGTGGCGCCCGATGGGCGCGCGGTGGGCGTGATGATCCATCACGTTGCGAGCATGTATCCTGCCGAGGTCCAGCTCGCGCAGGCGCTCGCGATGGGGAAATCCATCGACGATCTCAGCTGGGGTGTCGTCGCGCAGATGAACGCGAAGCACGCGCACGACCATGGAACGACGTCCAAGGTGGAGGCCCTGGAGCTTCTCGGCAAGAATTCGGGAGCCGCCGCGAGGGCGATTCGCGAGCTCACTGATGCGCAGCTGGACCGTGCCGCGCCGGTGTCCCTCTACGGTGGCGCGCCGGTCACGGCGCAGTTCTTCATCGAAGACCACGCGATGCGGCACAGCTTCCATCATCTGGCGCGGATCAAGGCCGCTTTGAAAAAGGGGTGACGCTCCGCCCGGTCCTTCCCAGCCGATTCACGGTGTCGCGGGAGCTGGGGCGCGGCGGGATGGGCACGGTGCTGCTGGCGCGGGACAACGCGCTCGAGCGGGACGTGGCCATCAAGGTGCTTACGCCCGATCTCTCGAAGGCGCTCGGTGCCGAGCGCTTCCTGCGCGAGATCCGCCTCACCGCGCAGCTCGTCCATCCGAACATCGTGCCGCTCTTCGACTCCGGCGAGTCGGACGGTTGGCTGTATTACGTGATGCCGTTTATCGACGGCGCTACGCTGCGTGCGCAGCTCGAAGGGAAGAAGGCCCTCGAACCCCGCGTCGTCACCCGAATCCTGGCCGATACCGCGGAAGCCCTGGCCTATGCGCACGGGATGGGTGTCGTCCACCGCGATGTGAAGCCTGAAAACATTTTCTGGTACGGTGGACGCGCGCTGCTCGCGGATTTCGGGATCGCGACGCAGGAGCGGGTCGCTCTCGCCGATACACCGCTCACCGCCACGGGCACGATCGTCGGCACCGTCTTCTACATGAGCCCCGAGCAGGCGTCCGGTGACCAGGCGGTCGATGGACGCGCCGATCTGTATAGCCTCGGATGCGTGGCGTACGAGCTGCTCGCCGGGCAGCCGCCGTTCGTGCGTCCGACCGCCATGGCCACGCTCGCGGCGCACCTCACCGACGACGTCCCACCGCTGCGGGACACTCGCGCCGACGTCGATGCCGGGCTCGCGGCCCTCGTGGAGCAACTCCTCGCCAAGGATCGCGATCAGCGTCCCAAGGATGCGGCGGCTGTGCTGGACGCCCTGCGTCCCCTCGATGCGCCGGGTCCGCGTCGTCCTTCGGCGCCCGTGAAGCGCCCGGCCCCCGAGAAGCCGGGGGACCCACCCGAGGTCCGCGAGCTGACGGCGAAGGTGCGCGAGTTATTCCGCAACGGGATGCAGGGTGGGGAGGGCGCCCAGGACAAACTGTTGATGGCGCGGGTGTACGGGGAGAAGGCGGTGGCGTTGGCACCGGGCAGCGCCGCGGCGTTGGTCGCACTCGCCGACATTCTGCTCCTCCTTGGCGTCAGGGGGTTCAGCGATCCGGAGGAGATGAAGCCGAAGGTCCGTGAGCTCAGGCTGCGCGCGCTCGCGGTCGACGACTCCCTCGGCGACTTGCACGTGGCTCTCGGGACGATGTTCCTGTATTGGGAAGACGATTTCGAGATGGCCGGCACCGAGCTCGCGCGGGGTGTCGAGCTGGCCCCCGACCTGGCCGAGGGACATCGCCTCTACGGTGCTTGGCTCCGGATCGCGGGACGCCTGCCCGAAGCTCTGGAACACATGCGGGAGGCGACGCACCTCGCTCCGAAGGCGCCGTTCATGCACGTCGGTCTGGCCGACGTACTCATGGCGATGGGCCGCTACGACGAGGCGATCGGTCCGCTGCGTCAGGCCCTCCGGCTGCTGCCGCGGTACGACGCCGCTCTGGAGCGTCTCGAGATGAGCTGTCATCGCGCCGGCCGTCACGACGACGCGCTGGACGCGCGCCGGATGCTGCTGGGAGTGCGTGGCGCGAAAGAGCGGATCGCCCAGGTGACCGCTGACGCGACCGAGTTCGGCTGGATCGAGGCGCGCGATCGTGACTTGCGGCGGGAGCTCGCGGAGCTTCAGGCTCGCGCGCAGCAGGAAGATGCCTTCGAGGACCGCAGCAGCACGCGCCAGTTGGCCGACAAGATCCTCATCGTGCTCGCGGAGCTTGGGGAATGGACGCAGGCCATGGATTGGGTGGAACGGGCCTATCACCGGCGGCCAGGGCGGCTGCGCCGCGTGTTGAACGACCTTCCGTACGACCACCATGGATTGGCCCGCGATCCGCGTTACGCACGGCTCCTGCGCACGGCCGGGATCGAGGACCTGCTCACCTAGGGCATGTCGAGATGGACCCCCGAGAGGAACTCGACGTTCACCAGGCACCCCTCGGTCAATCCCAGCCCTTCCACCAGTCGGGTGGGCGAATAAATCTTCAAGAACTCGAATCCCTGGTCGGCGTGTCGCGCGGCCACGGCGACTTGCTTCGCTTCCAGCACCACGGGAACGAAAGACCAGTCCCATCCCCCGACCCGCATCTGGGCTGGGGAGGGGAAAGGGACGGGCTCCGGGGTGTAGAGGTGCACCGCGGACCGCACCAGGGCGCCGCCGAGGCGCGGGGCGAGAATCGGGTCGAGCGTGGAGATGTAGACGTCGGACGAAATGCCACGACGATACGTTGCCACGATCATCAACTCGGCCTCGGGGAACGGGGGTCCACTTCTGAGCCACCGCGCCCCGGTCATGCCATCTGCTCTGCGTTCCACTGTTATCGAACTTAGTCGGTAGGTCCACCCGCCGGTCTAGAGCATGGGGCGGGAGGTAGCTAAGTTGTCGTTTCGCAGTTCAGTCGCCCGAGTGGCGGAATGGCAGACGCAGGGGACTCAAAATCCCCCGGGGGCAACCCCGTGAGAGTTCGACTCTCTCCTCGGGCATCCAGCGACCTCCAGTGACGCGCAGGTGACGGGTCGTCTCCATCCTGCCCGACATGCGCGCCAAACTCACTGCCACTCTCGTCGGGTTCGTCCTCGGTGGGTGCTCCTCGACCGCCACCGGTCCCTCCAACACGTCGCACGTGCCCGTCGCCGTCGTCACGGCGGCAGGGGACACGCAGACCGGTTACTGGGCTGCGTCACTGGCGAAGCCGCTCGTGGCCGTGGTGATGGACTCGAGCGGCCACGGCGTGCCGAATGTCCCGGTGTCCTTTGCCGTACTGTCGGGGGGCGGGAGCGTCGGCACCCCATCGGCTTCCACCGACTCGCTGGGTCGAGCGACGACCCTCTGGACCATGGGGGACACGGTGGGCCTCCAGCGGGCGGTGGCGGTTCTGGCGGTCCGAGCGGAGAGCACGACGTTCAAGGCCTTCGCTTACGCGCGCCCGCTGTCGGCGGACTCCGTCACCGCGTACGCCGTGGGCGAGTTTCTCACCGGATCGGCGTTCACCGTCGCGGCAAATTGCGGCGGAACCATCACCGTCAATTGCTCCGGCGGCGTTCCCGGGTCTCCGGTCGCGGTGACCGTGGTCCGAGAGAGCCTGGCGGTGGCGGGGAATCCTGTCGCGCTCCAGGTCGACATCACGGCCCGCCTGGCCGTGTCGACCACCGTGGATATCCCGCTCGAAGCCGCGGGCATCCAGTGCGGCCTCGCGGTGAATACCGCGGCCGGGTCCATCCCCACCGTCGGGTTGACGGCGCACCTGGATTTCGGGCGCCTGGAGAACACGGGGCAGGGTGTGGACGAGGTCTACGTCACCAACGTCACTCTGACCGATCTCGAGTCGGCCGATGTGTCGCTCAACGGTGGAACACTATGCAGCACGATCGGGGCGGGCGCGTCCTTCTACCTCAGTACCCTCACCGGTATGTTTGCAGACGGCCTGAAAGGCGTGTTCTGTGCCGGGTCGGGCTCCGTCCCCATCACAACCTGTCCTCCCAAGCGGCCTAACTTCGCGCCCCCCGCCACGCGCCGCCGGAATGGCATTCGCGGAGGAGGGGCAACGCCGTGAGAGTTCGACTCTCTCCTCGGGCACCCCACTCGGACGTCTGACCCATTTCTCTGAGAACGCCGCAGCGCGTCTGCTGCCGCGCTGCCCCGTGGCGTGCGCGCGATGCGTCGGCGCGTTAGGCGGAATACTCGGAGGTATTTCCCTAGGCATGCCGATTGCCCCCCACGGCGGTGCGTCCCGTGACGGACCACACCACTTGGGAGGAACCAATGTTGAGGACCCTGTATCTCGGAGTTGGGGTGTTGCTGCTGGCCGCGTGTGAAAATCCGCATTCGGCCCTGCCAACCGCCCCCAGCCGCACGTCTACGCTGAGCAACGTGTCGTCCTTGCCGCATGTCAGCCTCACTGGAGTTGCCGTCCCCGTGAACTTCGCGCTCACGATCGATGGCTGCAGCAACAGTCCCGGCCCGCAGATCACGCTCTCCGGCACCGCAGCGTTGGCGGGGTTCGGCGTCGACATGCTCTTCAGCAACAATCTGAAGGACACCCACACGTATACGGTGGACAAGGATGTCGAGACCGTTCTGCAGCCGGCGGGCACGGACATCGTCATCCCAAAGCAGCCGGTGCTCGGCGGCGTGGGTGGCAACCCCTTTATCTGGGTGCAGTTCATCGACGCGAGCGGCGCGCCGGCAAGCGACGCGATCTTTGTGGGGCGCTGCGTGCAGGGCTCGCGCCTCGACTTTGCCTCCGCGCAAGACCCGCGCGCCGACGTCTCCGCGGACTTCGCGGTCTCCGAGTGCAACAACAATCCCGGTCCCTTCATCAGCATGGATGCCGACATGGCGTTCGAAGGGCTGGGCATGCAGATGATCTTCAGCAACAACGTGAAGCTGACGCATTCCGCGGTGCGGAGTCAGACCATGACGATTCTTCCGGCGGGCATGGACTTCTCGTTCCCGAAGCAACCGGTCCTCGGGGGGGTGGGGGGAAACCCATGGATCTTCGCAGCCTTCACGGACGGTAATGGCACCGCCTTTGGCGATCCCGTACTCCTGGGCCGCTGCGTGCAGCTGAGCCAGACGACCTGAAGTCCTCTTAGATCGTAAGGGCCCGGGAGCGAAAGCTTCCGGGCCTCTGTGCTTGGGACTGCAGGGAAACACCCTTCCGTTGTATTTTCGTGCCTGGAACCCGACTCCCGACCAACGCGTTAGGCTGACATGCTGCCACTACTTGCTGCGCTGACCCTCCTAGCTCCCGCGACGGACTCCATCAAGACCGGAGTCGTCGTCGACCGGAAGCACCACACCATCACCATCACCGCCGGACCCTACACGCTGCCGCCGATGGGGCACCGGATGGAGATGATGGGGATGGACATGTCCATGGACCACATGGGCGAGATGGCGTCGTATTTCGTCTGGCCGGAGCAGGGGTGGTTCTACGGCTTCCACGTGAGGGCCATCAATGGCGCCGGCGGCGACATGCCGCGCGACCTGATCCACCATTTCACTCTTCTCAACTTCGACCGCCGCACGCTCTTTGACGCTTTCGCCGAACGTCTCGCCTCGGCACGTTACCAGAACGAAGACATCGTCGCGCCCAAGTCGATCGGCGCTCCGCTCACGCGCGGGACCCGGATGGGTGTGTACATGATGTGGTTCAATAGTCACCCCGATACCGTGAAGGGGGTGTACGTCAAGCTCACCCTTCTCTATATGCCGGCGAACATGCAACCGCCCCCCACCTCGGCACTCCCCGTGGTGATGGATGTGGACCTCTTCCCGGGTGCGGACAACATGTATCCCGTGCCCCCCGGCAGGACCGAGCGCACACGCACGTTCCGCTTCCCGATTTCCGGACGGATGCTCGGCGCCGGTGGCCACCTCCACGAGTACGGCTCCTACATTAAGCTCCAGGACTCCGTGACGGGGAAGGTGCTCTTCGAGCTGCGCCCGGTACTCGACTCGGCCGGACAGATGCTCGGGATGACGCGGAAACTCTTCGCGGTGACCGGGCAGGGATTGCACATCGAGGCCGATCATCCCTACACGATGACCGCCGCATACGACAACACCACGAAGGACACGTTGTCGGAAGCCATGGGCGAGATCATGGCGATCTTTGCGCCGGATGACCTCTCGAAGTGGCCGAAGATGGACTACGCGAGCAAAGATCTCTGGGCAGACCTCGCGACATACGGCATCACCACGTTGCCCGACTCGCTGACGCAGGCCTCCCGAGCCGCGATGCAAGGGAGCCGTCGCTAGCATGCGTCGTCTCCTGACCATCGGACTGCTGCTCGCGGGCGCCACGGCGTCCGCGCAGGCGCCGAAGCCGGGCGTGACCCTCGACGAGAAACATCACCGTGTGGTGGTCGTCGCCGGTCCGTTCGACCTGGAGCCGATGCCGCCGATGGAAGGCATGTCGATGGATGCGATGATGCCCGACACCTTGGCGCAGGCGTTCGCCTGGCCCGTGAAGGGTTGGTTCCGTGGATTCGAGTCGGAGGTGATCGACGCGCACGGCAAGCCGCTCCCGCGCGATCTGCTCCATCACTTCACCCTGATCAACCTCGATCGCCGCACGCTCTTCGATCCGGTGGCCGAGCGGATGGCGGCGGCGGGGCTGACGCCGGCGGCGGTGGTAGCTCCCGCGTCGGTCGGGACGCCGTTGTCTCCGGGCCAGCGACTCGCGCTGTACATCATGTGGCACAACGGCGGGACCACCGCGCAGCACGGCGTCTATCTCCGGATCAACCTCCTGTGGTTGCCGGCGAACGAATTGCCACAGCCACTGTCCACGTTCCCGGTGAACCTGGACGTGAACGCGCACTACGGTCAGTCGAACACCTACGATGTGCCGCCCGGCCGCCACGAGAAGTCCGCGATCATTACGTTCCCGCTCTCAGGGTGGCTCCTGGGCGCAGGTGGTCACCTGCATGACTATGGCCGGGGAGTTCGGCTCGAAGATGCGGAGACCGGCAAGGTCCTGGTGCAGACCAATGCGGTCCTCGGCGATTCGGGCGAGATCAAGGAGCTCCCGTTCCATGTCCTCGCGCTGTGGGACCGGGGCTTGAGAATCCATGCCGGGCATCCGTATCGACTGATTGCGACATACGAGAATCCGACCAGGGACACGCTGCGGGACGTGATGGGCGAGATGATGGCGCTCTTCGTGCCCGATCACCCAGAGCGGTGGCCCACCGTGAACTACGGCGACTCGCTCTACATTGCGGACCTGAACGGGTACCACGCCGTCGATCTGCTCAAGACGCTGAAGCCCGCACCCGTCGCGGAGCACTGACGCTCCCGCCGGTCTGGCGCCTCCGGGCACTACTCGTCGCCCTCGCAGCGCCACCGCTGCTCGAAATCTTCTCGCTGTCCCGCCTCCTCCCGCTGATCTCGGCAAGCTCGCCGGCTTCGGTGTCTCTTGATGACCAGGCACTCGCCGTGTGGGTCGACAAGATCCTCAATGCACTCCCGTGGCCCTGGCGGCGAACCTGCCTCCGGCGCGCCGTGGTGCTGTACGCGCTCCTGCGGCACGCCGGCAGGCCAGTTCAGTTGTGGATCGGCGTTCGTGGGGGTGGCGACGTGAGCGCCCACGCGTGGCTGACATCGAGCGACAGACCATACTTGGAAGCTGACGAGGACCATGCAGCAGTCCACACGCCAATTGCCCGGTTTCCTGAACCGCTTGAGGCAACTCGCTAAGACGTAAACAGCGCCGGGCCCGGAGTCGGCCTCTGTGCGCCTTTCACGGGGTCCGATTTGATCCTGAACGCGCACGGCAGACGACGGAAGGGCCCGGCGCTGTTCGCCGCGAAGCTTAGAACGTGTAGCGGATCGTCCCGAAAACGGACCTCGGCTCACCCGGCGTCACAAACCCGCCCGCTTCCAGCTCCGGATACTCGTGGTTCAAGAGATTCCGGACTCCCACCTGCAGCTCGGAACGCCCGACCCGTAGCCCACCAGACAGATGGAACAGCGCATAGGTCGGGAGAGTCACGCCCGGCTCATCAAGGGGGCTGTATGGACCGACGACGTTCGTCGACAGCCGCAGCCGCCAGGGGGCGCTGTCGGGCGCCACTTCGAGCGCCGAGATGCCGGTGAACTTCGCCGTATTGAAGACGCGCGCGCCGTTCAGCGTGTCACCGGTCTCGGTGATCAGGTGGTCGTACTTCGCGTCTGTGACCGTCCAGTCACCGGTGAGGTGCACCGACGGTGCCAGACGCGCGAGGAAATCCACCTCGACGCCTTGGCGCCGGCTCGAGCCTCCGCTCACGCTGGTGAGGAGGATGGGATTGAAGGTCTGCTCATTGCTCACGTCGTTCCGAAAGAGCGCGATGCTCGCGTTCACGACGCTCCCGTCCACCTTGAAGCCTGCCTCGTACGCCCAGACCGTAATGAACGGCAGGTATGGGTTTTCGATCACGCCGTCGGTCTGCCGGAACCCGCGAGACACGTTGGCGTAGACGTCACCCGCCACCGGGAGGTGATAGAGCAGGCCGAGCTTCGGTGAGAAGATGGCCTTGCCGTGACTCGCGGCCGGGCCGCTGTCCGGTGTTGCGCCGGTATTCTGGAAATCGATCCGGCCACCGAGGGACAGGCGGAAGTGCGGGCCGAGGTCCTCGCTCGATTGGGCGAAGAGCGCGGCCGAGCCCTGATGCGCATTCACCAGCGTCTGGGCGGAATCGCGAACGCGGTCCGTCGTGAACCAGTTTTCATACCGCGAGTGATCGTACCGCGTTTCGGTGCCCACGGTGATCTCCGCGCGATCGAGATACCAGGTCAGCGCGCTCGTCATGCCCAGGCCGTACCGCTTGTCCTCTTCCTCGGTCTGACTGCCCGTGCCTTCGCCGCCACCAGACTCCGGAGGAATGGTGAGGTAGAGCTGCCAGCGGCCTTGTGTGGAGTAGAACGTCGTCCGCCAGAGCAGTGAGGGACCCGCCAGCACGCGGAAGCTCACACGTTCCTGCGCGCGATGCTTGTAGCCACCGTCGGTCGGGTTCTCGACCCGGCCGAAATCACTGGCCTGGAACGCGCTGTCGGAGAGGAAGCCCGGGGATTTCCACTGGGTGGAGTACAGCTCGACGCCGGCGTCGAGCGTCGTCACGGACGAGAGCCCCTGAACCACGCGCGCGTGCGCCTGGCCGAGGTCGTAGGCGCTGTTGGGCCGCCAGCCATCCTCATGCTCACCGCGCAGGCCGAAGACTCCGCCATTCGTTCCCCGGTCGTAGCCCGTGAGCAGCGTTCCACCCCAATGACCGTACGAGCCGGGATCCAGATAGAGAGACGTTCCGTCGGTGCGCTCGAGCGTCTGGACGTTCACCACGCCGGCGAAGGCGAAGTTGCCGTACACCGCACTCGTGGGTCCTTTGAGGACGTCGATCTCCGAGATCGCCTCCGGAAAGAGCAGATTCCAGTCGTTGTAGCCCTCGGCGTGTCCGTTCACGGGCTCGTTGTTCGGCACGCCATCCACCCAGAGCGCGATGTCGGTCGAGTGGTCCGACGAAAAGCCGCGCACCGACGCGTCCGACGCGAAACCGGGCCCCTGGCCCTGCTCGTGCACCTCGATCCCCGAGACCTGCCGGAGCAGGTCGTAGGCGTCGGTGGCCGGCGTCTGCTGAATGACGGACGGCGAGATCTTCACCGTCGTCGCGGGCTCGTGCGGTTTGACGGGCGCCGCCGTCACCGTGATCGCGTCAAGGGTGATGGGGTGGTGATTGAGGCTGTCACCGTGCACATGGAGCGTGTCGCTCTGTTGCGCCGGCAAAGAGAACGTGGCGCACGCGCACAGCGTGCCCAGGCTCAGCAACGTCTTCTTCATGTGTGTCCTCACGCAAGTCAGCGGGAGCGCGAGCGCGCGGTCCCGGAGTCCAGACGGCCCAGTTGTGGGTGTGCTAGGCGAGACTGGAAGCGGGAGGAGGACCGATGGAATAGGGGAGACGACGAACGGCAGACTGTTCAGGCGACGCGGGGAGGTCGTTCTGGAACACCATCACCCGGGCGGAAGGGCCGATCCGGGGGGGAACGCCTGCGGAGACGGAGATGATGGGGCAGGTGCCGCAGGCACCCGCGCAACACGTGCTGATGGCGTGGTGATGGTGCGCGGGCTGATGTGCGTGAGGGCACGGGGTGTGCCCATCCATCGACATCGGCATGGACGCCGGCACTTCGGCGGCCATGGCCAGAGGCATCGTGGCGGGGTACGCCACCAGGGCCAGGGTCAGGATCAGCGCGAGAAGCGGCGACCGTCGTTGCGGCATCGGTAGGGGAATATATAGACTCATGCTTCCTGTGGATGGCCCTAACCCTTCGAGATGAGGTCGCGGTGCCTCAAGCCGGCGGCAAGATCGACTACCAGAGTGGCCGTTGGGTCGTTCCCGATCACCCTATCATCCCATTCATCGAAGGCGACGGCACCGGTCCCGACATCTGGCGGGCCTCGCAGCGCGTGCTCGACGCGGCCGTCGCCAAGGCGTTCGGCGGCAAGCGGGCCATCGTCTGGAAGGAAGTCCTGGCCGGCGAGAAGGCGTTCAAGGCGACCGGCAACTGGCTGCCCGACGAGACGCTGGCGGTGATCCGCGAGAACCGGGTCGCCATAAAGGGACCACTGACCACGCCGGTGGGTGGCGGGATGCGGTCCCTCAACGTCGCCCTCCGTCAGCTCCTCGACCTCTACGCCTGCATCCGGCCGGTGCGGTGGTTCGCCGGCGTCCCGGCTCCGGTGCGCGAGCCGCAGAGGCTCGACGTCGTGATCTTCCGCGAGAACATCGAGGATGTGTACGCCGGGATCGAATTCGAAGCGGGGAGCGAGAAAGCAGACAAGTTGCGGGACTTTCTCGTCGACCAGCTCGGCGTGAAGACGCTGCGGCAGGGTAGCGCCATCGGCGTGAAGCCGATGTCCAAGTTCGGATCTCAGCGTCTGGTGGCCAAGGCGATTCAATACGCCGTGGATCATGGCAAGGCCTCGGTGACCCTCGTCCACAAGGGGAACATTCAGAAATTCACCGAGGGCGCGTTCCGCGATTGGGGCTACCAGCTCGCGAAGGAGAAGTTCGCCACGCAGACGGTTACGGAAGCGGAGGGCGGGAAGGGCAAGATCGTCATGAAGGACCGCATCGCCGACGCGATGTTCCAGCAGGTCCTGCTGCGCCCTGACGAGTACTCGGTGATCGCGACGTCGAATCTGAACGGTGACTATCTGTCGGATGCCTGCGCCGCGCAGGTCGGCGGGTTGGGCATGGCGCCCGGGGCGAATGTCGGGGACGGCTTCGCGGTGTTCGAGGCCACGCACGGGACCGCGCCGAAGTACGCCGGGCAGGACAAGGTGAACCCCGGCAGTGTGATCTTGTCGGGCGTGATGATGCTCGAGGAGATCGGCTGGGGAGCGGCCGGCAAGGCGATCATCGCCGGCATCGAAGGGGCGCTCGCCGCCAAGAAGGTCACGTACGACCTCGCCCGGCAGATGCCCGGCGCCACCGAAGTCCCGACCTCCACTTTCGCCGACGCGATCATCGCGCACCTCAAATGAACAGCTCCGTCGTCACCACGCCCCTCGCGTCGATCGAAACGCCGCTCCTGGCGGTGATCGTCCCATCGGGGAATGCCCTTTCACCCGCCCTTGCGGATCTCGATCGCGCGACGGGCGGCACTCTGGCACGGGCGCTCTCCACCGGCGACTACAAAGGGAAGAAGGACGAAACAGCGCTCTTCTACGGGACCGGGTCGGTCCAGCGCGTGCTCCTGGTCGGCGTCGGGAAGGCCGCGGAGGTCAGCCGGTCGTCTCTGCGGCGGGCGGCGGCGGTCGCGGGCAAACGCGCGCGCGCGGTGGGCGTGCCGAGATTCGCGATCGCGGTCGCGCCCGAAGCGCGCAGCAATGTCCCGGCGCGTGACGTGGGCCAGGTCCTGGCCGAAGGCACCTCGCATGGCGCCTGGGCTTTCACGGAGATGAAGAAGCCCCCGGAGGAGCCGCGCGTCGAGGTCGAAGCCGTCGTGATCGTCGCCAACTCGGCCGAGCAAAAGGAGGTCGAGGCGGGGCGTGTCATTGGTGCCGCCATCGCCGACGGCGCACGGTTCACCCGGTGGCTGCAGATGCTGCCGGGCAACCGCTGCACGCCTTCCTTCCTTGCCGAGCAGGCACGGGAGCTGGCGAAGAAGAATGGGCAAGTCGTCACGACGCTCGATCTCGCCACGATCAAGCGGGAGGGGATGGGCGCGCTCCTGGCCGTCGCACAGGGGTCCGCCGAGGAGCCGCGGTTCATCGTCCTGGAGTATCAGGGCGGAGCGAAGGGCGCCGCCCCCGTCGTGCTCGTGGGCAAAGGCGTGACGTTCGATTCCGGCGGCATCTCGATCAAGCCGGCCGCGAACATGGAGGAGATGAAGTACGACATGTCAGGTGCCGCCGCCGTGCTGGGTACGTTCGAAGCCCTGGGGCGCCTCAAACCGGCTATCAATGTCGTCGGCGTCATTCCGGCGACGGAGAATCTCCCGTCCGGCACCGCGGTGAAGCCCGGTGATGTCGTGACGAGCTACTCCGGCAAGACGATCGAGATCATCAATACCGACGCCGAAGGCCGGCTCATCCTCTGTGACGCCCTGTGGTTTGTGAAACGGCTCAAGCCGGCCGCCGTGATCGACGCGGCGACGCTCACGGGCGCCGTCACGGTTGCCCTCGGGTCGCAGGCCACGGGTCTGATGGGGAATGACGAGGCCCTGATGACGGAAGTGCAGGCGGCAGGGGAGCGGGCGGGGGAGCGGTGCTGGCCCTTTCCCCTGTGGGAGGAGTATCACGACCTGCTGAAGTCGGAGATCGCGGACGTGAAGAACTCAGGCGGGCGCGGGGCCGGCACCATCGCGGGCGGCTGGTTCCTCAAGGAGTTCGTCGACGGCTATCCGTGGGTGCACCTGGACATCGCGGGGACGGCCTATACCGACGGCGAGGGCCCCCATCAGACCAAGGGACCCACCGGGATGGGCGTGCGCCTCTTCTCCGAGTTCGTGCTACGTCGAGCCGGCGCGTAAAGCTCGCGCTGGCAATCGCTGCAGGCTTAGCCGCAGCGGCGCCCCTTCGCGCACAGAGCGACACCACTCGGAAGCCGGTGCGTCCACCGGCGGACACGGCTCACGCGCAGGCTCCGGGTGACACGACGCCCCCCGATACGCTCGGCGCCAAGAAGGACACGACACCGAAGGACACGATCCCGCATTACCTGCCGGTGATGCCGGCCACTGTGCCGAGCGGGGCGCTGCCACGCGGGGACCGGTACGTCTTCCCGCACGACTCGATCGTCTTCTCGAACATCGTCACGCTGTCGGACTTGTTGAACCACATCCCCGGCGTGTTCATCGCGCGTCCGGGTTTCTACGGCGCGGTAGAACCCGTGCTCTACGCGGGCAGGGGACCGGCCGCCCTCGAGGTCTACCTCGACGGCGTCCCGTACGTGCCCCTCGGCCGCGACTCCGTGTGGCTGGACCCGGCGCGCATTCCTCTCGGTCCCATGGAACGGGTTGAGGTCCAGGTGCTCCCGGGATCCCTGCGCGTCTATCTCGTCACGATGCGACAACGGTCGACGTTCGCGACCAGCGAAGTGGACGTGAAGACGGGGCAGTTCTCCACCACCGGATACCGCGGCGGGTTCGCAAAGCGCTGGCTCTCCGGATTCGGTTTGACTCTCGGCGCCGACTACAACAACACCAACGGCAATCCGGGAACGACGACCACGCCGTTCAACGGCGTCGACGTCTGGCTCAAGGGCGACTACATCCCGAGCCCCCAGTACGGTGCCGAGTACGAGCTGATCGTGTCGAGTTGGGACCAGAGTCCGCAGGTTCAGGGAGTCACGGACACGACGCTCGCCATCCAACATTGGAAGGCCAAGCGCTCGGATGCGATGTTCCGCGCTTTCTACGCACAGCGTGACGACGGACTCGGCTTCCGCGCGCAGGCGGCGCTCTCTGCCACGACGGCGAGTGGGGACACGGCGTTGGAAGTGAGTCGGTCGATGTGGCAGGATCAGTTCGATTTCAGTGAGACGCTCGATCGGGCGGCCGTCGGCGTGACGGCCACGTTCTCTGATCGCACGTGGCCACTGCGATTCGACGGTCGCGCGTCGCTGACGCCGCTCCCGTGGATCACCCTGGCTGCCGACGCCCGCCACTCGGCGTACCGTGGCGGACGCCATGGCACGCGCGCCCACGGCTCGGCAGGAATCGCGCTTCCCCTCGGGTTCTCCCTGCGAGGTGACGCTGCCTGGGCGCGGGACCTCCAGGCGCCGGCGCTGGCGCAGGATTCAGTGCAGACCACGGTCGACTACTCCGGAGCGGTACGCTGGGACAGCCGCTTCGCGTCGGTCGAAGCGGGGACCGCACGGCTCGACCCTTACAGGCCCATCGGCTTTGCGCTGGGAGTCCCGGCGGTGCGGTCACTGCCGCCCACGCCGCAGACCACGGTCGCGACCTTTCAGGCCAGCATCCGGCCCTATCCGGGGTTCACGCTTTCCGGCTGGTACTACCAGCCACGGATCGGTGGGGGCGCCTTCATGCCGCCCACGCACGGCCGCTACTCACTCACCTTCGACTCCAAGTTCTGGCGGGTGTTCCGAAGTGGCATCTTCCGGCTGCGCGCGGAATACGCGGCGGAATCGTGGAGCCGGTCACCGCTGGGCGGGATTTCCGTGGCCGGCCAGCAGCCGGTCCATGGCGCCGCGTTCACCGAGACCAACCTCGAGATGCAGATCGCGGGGGTGGTGGTCTTCTGGCAGATCCGCAACAACAACTACATGCGGTCCCAGTACGTCGTCGGCTCGGACTACCCCAAGAACGCGCAGGTCTATGGAGTCCGCTGGACCTTCAATAATTGAGCTCCCCGGGTAGCTTTCTGGACTGTGCCAAGAAGCATGACGGGGTTCGGTTCCGCCGATGGGGCAGTGGCGGGTGGACGGCTGCGGATCGACATCCGCACCGTGAATCACCGCTACTACAACCCTCAGCTCAAGCTGCCCGGCGAGCTGTCCGGCGCCGAGGGTGAGCTGCGGGAGCGGCTCCGGCAGCTGCTCGACCGCGGGCACGTGTCGGTCTCCGCGCGGTGGGTGGAGGCGCCTGCGGGCGTGGACGGCGTCACGGTGGACCTCGATCGGGCTCGCGCGGTGGTGGACGCGATGCGCGACTTGAAGAAGAAGCTCCGCCTGAAGGGGGACCCGGACGTCGGGCTCGTGGCGCGGCACCCCGAGGTGCTGCGATCGGGTGGGAACGGGAGCTCGCCCGACATCGAATGGGCCGACATCCAGCCCATCGTCGAGGCGGCCGCGAAGGACGTCTTGGCGATGCGAGAGCGGGAAGGCAAAGCGCTCGCGCGTGACCTTCTGTCGCGTCTCGATGCGCTCGAAGCGGGGGCCAAGAAAGTCGAAGTCCGAGCCCCCGAGCGGCTCAGCGCCGAGATGAAGCGATTGAAGGCGTCGGTGACGGAGCTGGCGGCAGGTGTTCGCGTCGACGAGCAGCGGTTGGCCCTCGAAATCGCGCTGATGGCGGACCGGGTCGACATCACCGAAGAGCTGGTCCGGTTCCGGACCCACGTCGCTGCCTGTCGCGACGCGCTACGGGGTTCGGCGGCGGTCGGCAAGCAGCTTGGCTTTCTCGCGCAGGAGCTCCTCCGCGAGGTGAACACGATGGGCTCCAAAGCCAACGACGCGCAGATCACGCAGACGGTGATCGCCATGAAGGGTGAGCTGGAACGGTTCCGGGAGCAGCTCGAGAATCTCGAGTGACGCCGAAGGTCGTGGTGCTGTCGTCGCCTTCGGGTGGCGGCAAGACGACCATCGCGAAACGGCTGCTGGCCGATTGGCCCAGGGAGTTCGGCTACTCGGTGTCCGCGACCACGCGCGCGCCGCGTGCGGGGGAAGTGAACGGGGAGGCCTATCACTTCCTGAGCCGGGCGGAGTTCGAGGCCAAGGTGGGGGCCGGCGAATTCCTGGAATGGGCGGAGTACGCGGGAGAGCGGTACGGCACGCTGAAGGCCGAAGTGGACCGGGTGCTGGCGTCGGGCCGTCACGTGGTGCTGGACATCGAGATTCAAGGCGCCCACGCCGTCCGGGAGGCATACCACCGGCCCGCCTCTGTCGCCATCTTCATCCTCCCGCCGAGTGCGGCGGCCTTGGTGAGCCGGCTGACGTTCCGGCGCACCGACCGGATCGGAAAGATCCGCGAACGGCTCGAGATCGCCCGCGGGGAAGTGCTCGAATCGAAGACGTACGACTACGTGGTCATGAATGATCAGCTGGACTTGGCGGTGAAGGCCGTGGCGAGCATCGCGCGCGACGGGAAGGACGTTCCGGAGCGGCCGCCGCAATATCAGGCACTCGTGAACGAGTTCTTGACTGGACTCTCAGAGGCCCTGGAGCAGACCGGGGCCGAATAAGGAGCAGCAATGCGGATCATCACCCCGATTGAAGTCGCGAATCAGACCCAGAACAAATACCTCGGCGTCCTGGTCGCGGCGAAGTTCGCGCGATTCGTCAACGAGTTCCCCCGGGATCGCTCGGTGGAGTTCGAAGAGAAGCTCACCACCCGGGCCCTGCAGGAGCTGGTGCAGGGGCACCTGCAGTTCAAGATGGTGCGGCGGCGCCGCCAGGAAGGCTGATGCGACTCGCCGGCCGCCACGTCGTGCTCGGCGTGTCGGGCGGTATCGCCTGTTACAAGTCCTGCATCCTCGCCCGGCGCCTCACCGAAGATGGCGCCATCGTGGACGTGGTCATGACCCAGGCGGCGACGGAGTTCGTGCGGCCCCTCACCTTCGAAGCCCTCACCGGCCGCAAGGTGATTACCTCCCTCTGGGAGCCGGGCCGCGCCCTGGCCCACGTCGATCTCGCCAAGCATCCCGACCTCGTGGTCGTAGCCCCGGCCACCGCGCAGCTTCTCGCCCGCGCGGCGCAGGGGCTCGCCGATGATTTCCTCACGTCCCTTCTGGTCGCCCGGAGCGCGCCGATTCTCGCGGCACCTGCGATGAACGACGGGATGTATGCGCACCCCGCCACCCAGTCCAACCTCCAGACGCTGCGGGACCGCGGCTGGCACTTCGTCGGTCCCGAGGTCGGCGCGCTGGCCGAAGGACCGAGTGAGCGCCCCGGCCGGATGAGTGAGCCGGAGGCGATCCTCAGTGAAGTGCGCCGGCTCCTCGCGCCCGCGGGGCCGTGGCGGGGGCGGCACGTGGTGGTCACCGCCGGGCCCACGCGCGAACACCTGGATCCGGTTCGGGTGATCACGAACCCCTCGTCAGGCCGGATGGGGTATGCGCTCGCCGAAGCCGCGCTCGCCCGCGGCGCGGTGGTGACGCTCGTGGCCGGGCCGACCGACCTGGCTCCCCCGTCCGGGGCCACCGTCATCCGCATCGAATCGACCGACGATCTCCACAACGAAGTTCAGCGCGTGCTCGGCGGCGCCTCGGCGCTCTTCATGGCCGCGGCTCCGGCCGACTTCAAGCCCGCAAAGGCCGAAAAGACCAAGCGGCCGCGCGCCAAGGGCAAGCTGACCCTGGCCCTCGCCCCGACCCCCGATGTCCTCGCTTCTCTCAGGAGGCCGAAGGAGTGCCTGATGGTAGGGTTCGCGCTCGAGACCGGGGACGGGATGAAGCACGCCGAGCGGAAGCTGAAGGAGAAGAACCTCGATGCGATCGTGCTCAACGATGCCACCGAGCCGGGCGCCGGATTCGAAGTCAGCACGAACAAGGTGACGATCATTACCCGCGACGGGGACGTGCAGGCCCTTCCTCTCCTCTCCAAGCGTGAAGTGGCTGAAAAGATCCTCGACGCCGTGGAGTCCAAGCTCTCGTGACTGACGGCAGGGATCCGCGCGCGCTCGCGCGGGCCTATCTCGAACAACAGAAGAAGCTGGGGACTGGCGAGGTGGTGATTCCGAGAAACGCATTTCCGCCACCAGACACCCCGGACTCCCGTCCGGGGTTATCAAAGGCAGACACGCCGTTCATAACCCCGGGCGCAAGCCCGGGGTCGAAGAGTGAGGAGATGCCGGCTGCTCCCCCCGGCATCATCTACGATCCCCCCGCCGGCGACCTGTTCACCAAGGACCCGATCCGCGAGGCGCCGAGCCTGGCCGCCGTGGCCACGCTCGTCAAAGAGTGCCAAAAGTGCCGTCTCTGCGAGACGCGGACAAACACCGTTCCCGGAGAGGGAGCGGAGGATGCGCGCCTGATGGTGGTCGGGGAAGGGCCCGGACGAACCGAGGATGAAACGGGCCGTCCGTTCGTGGGACAGGCGGGGGAATTGTTGACGAAGATTCTCGCGGCGATTCAGCTGCCACGAGAGCAGGTATACATCTGCAATATCGTGAAGTGCCGGCCGCCGGAAAATCGCGTGCCGCAGTTCGACGAAATCTCCTCCTGCCTGCCGTACCTCTGGCGCCAGATCGGCCTGGTTCGACCCAAAGTGATTTTGGCAATGGGTGGGACCGCGGCGCAGAGTTTGCTCGACGCCAAGCAGGCACTAGGCGCGATGCGAAATAAGGTGCATCGTTTCCGGGGAATTCCCGTCGTGGTGACATACCACCCGGCCGCACTGCTCAGAAACCCGAATTGGAAGAAACCGACCTGGGATGACGTCCGCTTCGCCCGCCGTCTCCTCGACGCCTGACCGTACCTTCGGCGGACGGCAACCGCCCTGGAGCAACGAAGCCGAACAAGCCGTGCTCTGTGCGATGATGCTGTCGCAGGACGCGGCGCTGTCGGCGGTCGAGGTGCTGGACGACACCATGTTCTACCGGGAGGCCCATCGCGTGCTGTTCCGCGCGATGTCCAGCCTCACCGAGAAGCGTGAGGTCATCGATCCCGTCACGCTCGGCGACGAGCTGACGCGGCGCGGCGATCTCGACCGCATCGGCGGAATGGAATACGTCGGCGCGCTCATCGATGTGGTACCCACCGCCGCGAACGTCACTTATCACGCCAGGATTGTCCGCGACAAGGCCGTGCTCCGCCGTCTGGTGGAAGCGGCGACGGAGATTATTCAGGACGTCTACGATTCGGGCTCCGAGTCGAGCGAGGTGCTGGACAACGCCGAGCACCGCGTCTTCCAGGTAGCCCAGCTCCGCCGCTCCGAGGAATTCAGCCGGCTGAAGGAGCTGGTGTGGCCCGCCATGGAGCGCATCGAGCAGCTGCAGGCCGGTGCCGGCGCGGTGACCGGCGTCGCATCCGGATTCGTCGATCTGGATCGGCTGACCGCCGGATTCCAGAAGGCTGATCTCGTCATCATCGCGGCGCGCCCCTCGATGGGCAAGACAGCGTTCGTGCTCAACGTGGTGCAGCACGCCGCGATCGAGCACAACATCGGCACGGCGATCTTCTCACTGGAAATGTCGAAGGACGCGCTGGTCCAGCGGCTCCTGTGCTCCGAAGGTCTCGTCGATGCCCAACGGCTCCGGCGCGGCGCCCTCCGGGACGACGACTATCCCAAGCTCGCCCGCGCGGCCGGCCTCCTTGGCACCGCGCCCATCTGGATCGACGACTCCGCGGCTCTGACGCCCCTCGCCATGCGCTCGAAGGCACGGCGCCTCAAGGCTGAGCATGACATCGGGCTCGTGGTGGTGGACTATCTGCAGCTGATGGCCGGCCCGACCAACGTAGAGAGCCGCCAGCAGGAGATCTCGTACATCTCTCGGGCGCTCAAGGCGCTGGCCAAGGAGCTGAACGTCCCCGTCCTGGCGCTTTCGCAGCTGTCGCGGGCGCCGGAGCAGCGGGGCGGGGAACACCGCAGGCCTCAGCTGTCGGACCTCCGCGAATCCGGCGCCATCGAGCAGGACGCCGACCTGGTCTGTTTCATCTACCGCCAGGAGTTCTACGATGGCCCGGTGGATCCCAAGACGGACGAGAACATCGAAGGGCTGGCCGAGCTGATCGTCGGAAAGCAGCGGAACGGGCCCACCGGCACCGTGAAGCTGTACTTCAAGAAGGAATACACGCGCTTCGACAACTACACGGAACGGAGTGGCGGGCCTCCGGGGGAAGTGCTTGGTGGCTAAGGCCCGCTCGGTATTTCGCTGTACCGAGTGCGGCGCCGAGCAGCCGAAATGGGCGGGGCGCTGTGATTCGTGCAGTGCGTGGAATTCGCTGGTCGAGGAGCCGATGGCCGAGAAACGACGTCAGGCTGCGGACGTCAGGCGTCAGCCGTCGCTCCTCGCCGGAACCTCTCCGACCCGCCTGGGTGACGTCGTCGGAAACAGCCGTGAACGCTGGAAAACCGGCATCGCCGAGTTCGACTTTGTCCTCGGTGGCGGGATCGTCCCCGGGTCCCTCGTCCTGGTTGGTGGCGAGCCGGGGATCGGCAAGTCGACGCTCCTGCTGCAGGCCGCCGCCCAGCTCGAGAAGAACGGCATCCGCACGATGTACGTCTCCGGCGAAGAGTCCCCGGATCAACTTCGACTCCGCGCCGACCGTCTGGGCGCCGACGCCCACGCGGTGCACGCCCTCGGCGAAACGCGCCTCGAGTCGTTCGTCGCCCACGCCGCCGCGCTGAACGCACAGGTCGTCTTCGTCGATTCGATTCAGACCACGTACACAGACGAGTTGGAAGGCGCTCCCGGCAACGTCGGGCAAGTCCGTGAGTGCGCCGCGCGCATGATGCGGTTCGCCAAGGACGCGGGGCCCGCGGTGGTGCTCGTCGGGCACGTCACGAAGGGCGGCGGTATCGCCGGTCCGCGCACCCTCGAACACATCGTCGACACCGTGCTCTACTTCGAAGGCGAAGCGACACTCGACCACCGGATTCTCCGTGCCGTGAAGAACCGCTTCGGATCCGTGGACGAGATCGGCGTCTTCCGCATGACGGCGTCGGGACTGGAAGCGGTCCCCGATCCCGCTGCCCTGTTCCTCGCCGGCCGGCAAACCGGCGTATCCGGGTCCGCGGTCACGGCGCTGATGGAAGGGACGCGCCCGCTGCTGGTCGAGATCCAGGCACTCGCCTCCAAGGCCGGGTTCGGCACGCCGCAGCGGGTCGCAACCGGATTCGATCAGCGCCGCCTCGCCGTGCTGCTCGCCGTCCTCGAGCGTCGCGGCGGGCTCCCATTCTCCGATCTCGATGTCTTCGTCAATGTGACGGGCGGGGTTCGCCTCCTGGAGCCCTCGACCGACCTCGCCGTCACCGCCGCACTCGTGTCGAGCATTCACGACCGCCCCGCGCCCGCCGACGCCCTCTTTCTCGGCGAAGTGGGATTGGGTGGCGAGATCCGCCCCGTGGCCGGAATCGAACGCCGCTTGGCCGAAGCGAGTCGTCAGGGATTCCGGCGGGCCTTCCTGTCGGCGCGGTCCCGCGTGCGCGTGGACGGGCTCGACGTCATCGGTCTGGAGCACATTGGTGAGCTCGCCCGGCGCCTCGCCGCCTGACGTCGGCGCCGTCATCGTCGCGGCTGGTGCAGGGCTCCGGGCAGGTCCCGGAGAGCCCAAGCAGTTCCGCCCCATCCTCGGCATCCCGATGCTCCTGCGCGCCCTGCGCCCCTTCACGTCGCACCCTGAGGTGTCGCAGGTGTCCGTCGTACTGCCCCGGGCGTTCGTCGAACATCCCCCCGAGTGGCTCGCGAAGGTGACGGGGGACCGGCTGATCCTCGCCCGCGGTGGAGAGAGCCGGACCGACTCGGTGCGCTCGGGCGTGAAAGCACTGCGGGCCGACTGCCGTTTCATCCTGGTCCACGACGCGGCCCGTCCCTTTCCCAGCCGGACGACGATCGACGCGGTGATCGCCCGGGCGCGGAGCGGGGTGGGGGCGGTGGCGGCGGTCCCGCTGTCGGACACGGTCAAGGAAGTGTCGGGAGAGGCCCGCGTGACCCGGACCGTTCCCCGGAATGGACTCTGGCGCGCGCAGACACCTCAGGGGTTCCCGCGAACCATGCTCCTGGAAGCCTTCAACCGCCTCAAGCTGGCGGACCCCCCTCCGACCGACGATGGGGAACTGTGTGAGCGCGCCGGGTTCCCCGTAGACGTGGTGCCCGATACTCCGCATAACTTCAAGGTGACCACACCCGACGATTTCCGGATCGCCGACGCCCTCGCTCGTGAGCTGCGATGACCGGTGTAGTGCCCTTCGATTCACTCCAGAGCGCCTCGTCCTCGACGCCCCGGGTAGCGGCGCATGTGCGCTCCGGCGGATTGCTCGCGTATCCGACAGAGACCGTCTACGGACTGGGCTCCGTCGCCCGCGCGGAGCCGGTGAACGCGCTGTCGCAGCTCAAAGGCCGCGAACCCGGAAAGCCCTTCCTGCTGCTCGTGTCGAACCGCGAGATGGCCGAGTCGTATGGGCTGGCGTTCAGCGACGCGGCGGACGCGTTGGCTCGTGCGTTCTGGCCGGGGCCAATCACGCTCGTGCTGCCCGGCGGCAGTGGCCGGCTCCCCGATCTGCTGCGCGGCCCGGAAGGAGGGATCGCGGTGCGGTGGACATCGCACCCGCTCATCGCCGCCCTGGTGGCGCATCTCGGTGAGCCGTTGACGTCCACCTCCGCCAACCTGCCGGGCCAGCCCCCGGAACCCGGTGCGGCCGCGATCGTCCGGGACTTCGCCACGGCCGTGAAGGATGGCCGGCTCCTGGTGCTGGACGGGGGCGTGCTCGGGAACCGGCCGCCCTCCACCGTGGTCGATTGCACGACTCCGACTCCCCGGCTGGTTCGCCCTGGTGCGTTGTCCCGGGCGGAGCTGCGCGCGGCGGTCGGAGCACTGGCCCCATGACCAAGCGCGTCCTCCTCGTGTGCACCGGGAATATCTGCCGCAGTCCCCTCGCCGCGGCGCTGCTCACCAAGGCCCTCAAGGACCGTGAGCTGAACCACATGGATGTCTCGTCGGCGGGGACGGGGGCGTGGGACGGCGCGCCCGCCTCCGAAGGCGCTTACCTCGTGGCGCTGGAGCGTGGCCTCGATCTCTCCAGTCACCGTGCCCGGCTGCTTACGCGCGAGCTCGTGGAGGAGTCGGATCTCATCCTCACCATGGCGCGCCACCATCGCGCGCGGGTGGATGAGCTGGGTGGCGACGGCCGGGTGTTCGTGCTCGGGGAGTTCGCGGGCCGGTCCGGCGACGCCGAGGTGAGTGACCCCTTCGGCGGAGACCTCGAGGTCTATCGCGAGACGTGCGCGGAGCTGGACGCGCTGATCACCGCCGTGGTCGAACGGCTGGCCCGGGAGGCCGCCGGTGGCTCCCCTCGCTGACCCACGGCTGCTCGCCATCGTGGGAGATCCTGTGTCCCACTCCCTGTCTCCCGCCATGCACAACGCTGCGATGCATGCCCTCGGCATTCCCGGGACTTACGTCGCGTTGAGGACCCCGGCCCAGGCGCTGGGCTCCGTACTCTCCGCACTCACCACCGTTGGCGCCGGCGGCAACATCACGGTCCCGCACAAGGAAGCAGCCGCGGGATACGTCGCGCGGAAAACGGATGCGTGCACCCGCACGGGTGCGTGCAATACGTTCTGGGTGGAGCACGGCGAGCTGGTTGGAGACAACACGGATGTGGCCGGCGTCTTGCAGGCGCTGGACCAGCTCGGCGTCGCGCGAGGCGGCCGATGGCTGGTGCTTGGCACGGGCGGCTCGGCGCGTGCCGTGGCGGCCGCCGCCGCCGACCGGGGCGCCATCCTCCACGTGAAGTCCCGGATGCACGAGACCGCGCGGCGGTTCGTCGAGTGGGCCAGGAAGAGTCTTGCGCTCGAGGCGAGCCCCGAGCCTGATGGTGCGGCCGAAGTGGTGATCAACGCGACGCCGCTCGGGCTCCGGGAGAACGATCCGCTCCCACTACAGGCGGAGCAGGTCGGGAAGAGCTCCGTGGTCCTCGACCTCGTGTACCGGCGCGGCGGCACTGCGTGGGTCAAGGCGCTGGGGAAGGGTGGCCGGCGGGTGAGTGACGGGCGCGCGATGTTGGTGGCGCAAGGTGCCGCCGCGTTCGAGCGATTTTTTCCCGACGTGCATGCCCCGGTGGAGGTGATGCGGGCCGCCGTGGAGCGCGCCCTTCGTGCGTGAAGCCCTGGCCCAGCTCTTTCTCCCCGCCGAATGCCTCCTCTGCCATGCCCTCCTGCCATTCCCGAAAGCCAACGACGTCGTCTGCGCCATCTGTCGTCATCGCTGGCGGGCCGTGTCGCCCCCCTGGTGCGACCGCTGCGGGCAACCTGAGCCTCACTTCGGTCCGTGCCGGCTCTGCCACGAGTGGGTTCCGGCATTCGAGCGCGCCCGGTCCGCCGTCTGGCTCGACGTGCCGGCCCGACGGGCGGTCCACGCCCTGAAATACGGAGGACTCCCGCGCATCGCGGCGGACCTCGCGGCCGTGATGATCCGGCGTCTGGCCGCGCCGCCGACCGGCGCGGCGCTGGTGCCCATCCCGCTCGCTCCGAAACGACTGGCGCGGCGCGGATACAATCAGAGCGAAGTGCTGGCGCGGGCGCTGGGAACGGCGTGGCGGATTCCAGTGTTGACTGGGTGGCTGACCAGAGCGCGTGAGACCGAGACACAGACCACGTTGACACCGGCCTCGCGTCTGGCGAACGTGGCGGGGGCATTCCGAGTGCGAAGTGGCGAGCGCGGAGTGCGGAGTGGCGGTCAGCCCGCACTCGTTCTGGTCGACGACGTCTTTACGACTGGCGCAACGCTGGCGGCTGCAGCTCACGCAGCGGCGCAAGCAGGCACCACTCACATCGCGGCCATCACATTCGGCCGCGCCGTTATCCCCGACTTCACGTAGGAGCGCGCGATGGCAGTGCGGGTTGGCATCAACGGATTCGGCCGGATCGGCCGCAACGTGTTGCGGGCGGCGGTGGCCGCCGGAAACACCGCGATCGAGTTTGTCGGCGTCAACGACATCACCGACACCAAGACGCTGGCCCACCTCCTCAAGTACGACTCGGTCCACGGGAGATTCCCAGGCACCCTCGAGGCCAAGGCCGACGCGCTGATCGTGAATGGCAAGGAGATCAAGGTCTCCGCCATCAAAGAGCCCGAGAAGCTTCCCTGGAAGGACCTGGGGGTTTCCGTGGTGCTCGAGAGTACCGGGCGTTTCACCGACCGGGACAACGCCAACAAGCACCTCACCGCCGGCGCCAAGAAGGTCGTGATTTCCGCTCCCGCCAAGGGGGAGGACATCACGATCGTGATGGGCGTGAACCACCAGAAGTACGATGCGGCCAAGCACACGGTCATTTCGAACGCCTCCTGCACCACGAACTGCCTGGTGCCGGTGGTCAAGGTGGTGCTCGATACCTGGGGCTTTGTGCACGGCTTCATGACCACGGTACACAGCTACACCAACGACCAGCAGATCCTCGATCTGCCTCACAAGGATCTCCGGCGTGCCCGCGCGGCGGCACTCTCGATCATCCCGACCACCACCGGCGCGGCGAAGGCCACGAGCCTCGTGATTCCGGAAGTGAAGGGGAAGATCGACGGCATCTCGTTGCGGGTTCCCACGCCCGACGTATCCGTGGTGGAGCTGATCGCCGAAGTGTCGAAGTCCACGACCGTCGAGGAAGTGAATCAGGCCTTCAAGGCCGCGGCGGCCGGCGGGCCCCTGAAGGGCATCCTCGCCACCTCCGACGAGCCCCTGGTGTCACACGACTACATCGGCTCGCTGTACTCGAGCGTGGTCGATACCCCGTCCACGGCGGTAATCGACGGCAAGCTCCTGCACATCACGAGTTGGTACGACAACGAAATGGGCTACTCGGCGCGCTGCGTCGACCTGCTCTCGTTCATCGGATCCAAGTAGTGGCGAAGCGGGCGCTGAGCGACCTCCCCAAGGAAGCGCTCGACGGAAAGCGGGCACTGGTGCGGGTCGACTTCAACGTGCCGCTCAAGAACGGCGCGGTGACGGACGATACGCGCATCCGGGCCGCGCTTCCCACCATCAAGTATCTCCGCGATGGCGGCGCCCGGGTCGTTCTCCTCTCACACCTGGGGCGTCCGAAGGGTGGCCCCGACCCGCAATACTCCCTCACGCAGGTCGTCCCGACGCTCGAGAAGTTGCTCGGCGCACCCGTCGAGTTCATCCCGGATCCCGTGGCCGGCGTGGCGGCGACCAAGCGCATGCCCCGGGGCGGAGTCGCGCTGGTGGAGAACACGCGCTTCTGGCCCGGGGAGGAGAAAAATGATCCGGAGCTCGCCAAGACGTTCGCCGCCCTCGGCGACTTCTACGTGAACGACGCGTTTGGGTCGGCACATCGCGCGCACAGCTCTACCGAAGCGGTCGCGCACCTCCTGAAGCCGGCGGTGGCCGGATTCCTGATGCAGAAGGAGCTGAAGTACCTCGGCGAGGCGCTCGCGTCTCCCAAGCGACCCTTCGTCGCGGTGCTCGGCGGCGCGAAGATCTCGGGCAAGATTGACGTCATCGAGTCGCTCCTCCCGCGCGTCGACGAAGTGCTGATCGGCGGCGCGATGGCTTGCACGTTCTTCGCCGCGATGGGTTTTGAGATCGGGTCGTCCCTCGTGGAACGGGACCGGATCGATCTCGCCAAGGCCCTCCTGACGAAGGCCGGGAAGAAGCTCATTCTCCCCCGCGGCGCGGTGATCGCGCCCGCACTCGATCGGTCGGCGGAGCGGAAGAGTGTCGCGTCGGACGCGATTCCCGCCGGATGGGCAGTCTATGACATCGATCAGGCGACGGCCGCGGACTTCCGGGCCCGGATCCTCAAGGCCAAGACGGTGCTCTGGAACGGTCCGATGGGCGTTTTCGAGACGCCGCCATTCGATGCGGGCACACGCGCGGTCGCGAATGCGCTGGTCGAAGCGGGAGCCAAGGGGGCCGTCACCATCGTCGGTGGCGGTGATTCGGCGGCCGCGGTCGCCGGTCTTGAGGACAAGCTCTCGCACGTCTCGACCGGTGGCGGCGCGTCCCTCGAGTTTCTGGAAGGAAAGCCCCTCCCCGGCGTCGTTGCGCTCGAAGGCGCGTGAAGCAACTGCTCTTTGCGGCAAACTGGAAGATGCACCTCGGGCCGACCGATGCCCGGGCGTACTGCGCCACCTTTCTCGCCAAGTCGGCTCCCATTCCCGGACGTGAAGTCTGGTTTTTTCCGCCTGCCGCGTCGCTGGAGGCGGTGGCGGGTGCCGTGCAGGGCCGGAGCGACATTCGCGTCGGCGCCCAGGACATTCACTGGGACCCGAAGGGCGCCTACACGGGCGCCCAATCCGCCGGAATCGTGTCGCAGGCGGGCGCTCGCGCCACGCTGGTCGGTCACTCCGAGCGCCGGAAGATCTTCGGCGAGACCGATGCGGATACCGCGAAGAAGGTGCGGGCGGCGCTCGCCGCGGGTCTGACGCCGATGCTGTGCGTCGGGGAGGAGTTGAAGGAGCGGGAGGCGGGGAATACGCTCACCGTGGTCACCAGACAATTGGCGGGCGCCTTGGACGGTCTCGGTGCCGCTGACGTGCAAAAGGTCGTGCTGGCCTATGAGCCGGTATGGGCCATCGGAACGGGACGGAACGCAACCCCGCAGGACGCCGGGGAGGTCCACCGGGAGATCAGGAAGTGGCTCTCCGGGCATGGCGCTCAGCGCCCCCAGATCCTCTATGGTGGGAGCGTGAACCTCGGAAACATCGCTGCCCTCCTGGGAGAGGCCGAAGTCGACGGCGTTTTGGTGGGCGGCGCCTCGCTGGAACCCGATGGCTGGGCACAACTTGTGCGAACTGGCGCCCCCTAGGTATCATACGCCCCGACATGTACACCTTTTTTCTTGTCCTCCTGCTGCTCGACGCGCTCATCCTTGGCACTGCGGTTCTCCTCCAGGCCGGTCAGGGCGGAGGACTCGCGTCCCTGGGCGGGGGAGCGGGCACCGACATGTTCATGGGGGGCCGGCAGACGGTCACCCTGCTGACCAAGGCGACCTGGTGGTGCGCCGGGATCTTCCTGTTCCTGGCACTCGTCCTGGCCTTCATGTCGTCCCACAACGCGGCGCCGCGCTCGGTCCTCCAGGGACAGATCCAGGCGCCGGCGACGCAGCCGGCTCCGCTGCCGCTGCAGAGCGCGCCCGCTCCGACCACCACGTCGCAACCCGCGGCTCCAAACAACCCCACACCGCGCCCCTGATCTGAAACCGGCTTACGTGCTGCTCGAGGATGGCGCCTGGTTCCCTGGAACCGCGCCACTCCCATTCGAGACCACGTGCGCCGAAGTCGTCTTTACCACGAATCTGAGCGGATATCAGGAGGTCTTTACGGACCCCTCGTATCTCGGTCAGCTCGTCGTGATGACGGCACCGATGATCGGCAACTACGGGATCAATCCCGAGGACGTCGAATCGGACCGGCCGCGCGTAGCGGGCGTGGTCGTGCGCGAGCTGTCGGTGCAGCCGTCGAACTGGCGCGCCACCGGTCCATTGCTCGAGTGGCTCTCCGAAGCGCGGGTCCCACTGATCACGGACGTCGACACCCGTCAACTCACGCGACACATCCGCTCGAAGGGCGCGATGCGTGGGGCGCTCGCGCTCGGTGATCAGCCGACCGACGACGTCCGCCGGTTGCTCGCATCTTCACCGGACATGAACGGACTCGATCTCGCCAGCAAAGCGACGGTCGAGCAGCGGTATGCAGAGGGACCGAAGGACGCCAATCACCACGTCGTGGCGTACGACTTCGGCATGAAGCGGAATATTCTTCGTCTGTTCGTGCAGAACGGCTGCCGCGTCACCGTGGTCCCTGCGGCAACCACCGCCGCGCAGGTCCGGGAGCTCGCACCGGACGGGGTGTTCCTCTCCAACGGTCCTGGCGACCCCGCCGCGGTGGGGTACGCCATCAACACGATCCGCACCTTGGCCGACGGGAAGCTCCCCATTTTCGGCATCTGCCTCGGCCATCAGTTGCTCGGTCTCGCGCTGGGTGGGGAAACCGTGAAGCTCCCCTACGGGCACCGTGGCGGGAACCATCCTGTGAGGGATGTGAAGACAGGACAAGTACTTATCACGTCCCAGAACCACGGATTTGCAGTGAAGGGTGACACCAGCGGGGTGCCCGGTGCGAAGTCACTTGAGGTCACCCACCTCAACCTCAACGACGGAACGGTCGAAGGGGTGCGTCACCGCGACGCCCCGATTTTCGCCGTCCAGTACCATCCTGAGGCGTCGCCAGGCCCGCATGATGCCCAAGGACACTTCCGAGAGTTCCTCCAAGCTCTTGACAGTCAATAGGCTAGCTCGTAATATGCCCCCCGGTCTTGGGACCCTTGTGCCCTCAGGGGGAACGGATGACGAAGGCAGATCTCGTCGAGAAGGTGACCGCCCAAATCGCGCGTACCGCTGGTCCTTTGATTTCCAAGAAGGACTGCGCACGCGTGGTGGATTCCTTCTTGGACGCAGTCAAGGCAGCGCTATCTGAGCAGCATAACATTGAGATACGTGGCTTTGGGACCTTCAAGATCCGCCAGCGGAAGACCCGCATGGCCCGGAACCCCCGTACCGGTGACCCGGTAGAAGTCGCAGCTCGGCCGGTGCCTGTCTTCAAGCCCAGCAAAGAGTTGCGTGCGATGGTCGCGGACGCGAGCGGTCAGGAAGTCGTTTCGTAATCGCGGTTCGTCGCATGAGTGAAACTCCTGGCCCCGACTAAACGTTGGGGCCGCATTGTTTTAAGCCCTTTCTGTGACAATTGCCAAGACCTGGGAGCCAGCGTGGTGCGCCAAATCTTCTTTGCCCTCATTGCTTTACCGCTCTCCGCTCAGACCGTCCGGTATGAGGTCTCAGTTCCCGATCCCAGCACCAAGCTGTTCCGCGTCGAGGCCACGTTCCCGACCGCCGGAGTGGATACCCTGTACGTCGCCCTGCCCGCGTGGAGCCCCGGCAATTACGCGATCCAGAATTACGCCCGCTTCGTTCGCCACTTCGGCGCGCGGGACGGTTCGGGCCGCACGTTGTTCTGGGACCGCGCCGACAAGACGACGTGGCGCGTGCCGACGGGCGGCGCGCAAGCGGTGAGCGTGTCGTTTGAAGAGTTGACGGACACGATCGATCTCTCGATGGCGCGCATCCACGGCGATCTGGCGCAGTTCCTCGGCACCAACCTGTTCCTGTACCAGCCAGGTCATCTCGATCGCCCCGCGGAAGTCCGGTTCTCGGTGCCCGATGGGTGGCGCGTGACGACGGCGCTCAAGTCGGCCGGGAGCGGTGTCTACACCGCGCCGAACTACGACGTGCTCGCTGATGCCGAAACATTCCTCGGACATTTCAACGTCGACTCGCTGCAGGTGGGAGGGAAGTGGATCCGCATCGCGGTATGGCCCGCCTCCGACTACACGCCGGCGGTCCAGGCCTCGATGCGTGCATCGGTGTCGAAGATGGCGGACGTGCAGGACCGCTTGATGGGCGGGGCGCCCTACGACGTCTACACGATTTTCTTCGACGTCGTGCGGGATACCATCAACTGGGCGGGGGGCCTCGAGCACCTCTACAGCCAGTTCGACATCATGCCCGCCGGGCCCGGTTTCGCCGCGCCGGATGGAACGCTGGGCGGGTTCATGAATCCGCTGATGGCCCACGAGTTTTTCCATCTCTGGAACGTGAAGCGGATCCGGCCTGTCGAGATGTGGCCCTATGAATACCGCGACGAGCAGTACACGCCGCTGCTCTGGTGGTCGGAAGGCGTCACCGACTACTACGCCGACCTCACGAACTGGCGAGCCCACATCTGGACCGATTCCGACTTCATCGATCACGTGCATCAGAACATCGACCAGGTGAATTCGGCGCCCGAGCCGTGGAGTGAGGAGGACGGCTCCGAGGCGACGTGGATCGACGAGGTCTACGTCAACAGCTCCCAGCTCTACTATCCCAAGGGCTCGCTCACCGGTCTCCTGCTCGACATCTCCATCCGCGATGCGACCGACAACGGGCACTCCCTGGATGACGTGATGCGCGGGCTCTGGACCCGCTACTACCAGGCCGGGAAGGGATTCTCGACCGCCGAATTACTCGACCTCCTGCGCGAGAACGGTGCACCCGACGTGGCTACGTTCTACCAGCGCTACATCAATGGCCGGGACTCGCTGCCGTACGCGGCGGTCTTCGCCAAGGCGGGGCTCGACTACCACGTCGAGCACTCCTCGGTGCCCACTCTTGGCGTATCGACTTCAGGCGCCAACTTCGCGGTCCTGACCGGCGTGAATCCCGGGAGCGTTGCTGCAGCCGCGGGACTCGAGCCCGGCGACACGCTGATCCGTATCGGTGACGTGGTTCCATCGGCCACCGCGGACTTCGGTCCCGAGTTCCGCGGCCGGTACCACGGGAAGGCGGGCGCACCACTCGACCTCGTGGTGCATCGGGCAGGGCGACAGCTCACCTTGCACGCCACGGTCCGTGAGCGTGACGTCGAGAACATCACTCTCGATCTGGTGAGGTCGCCGACCGCGAAACAGGCCCGGATCTGGCACGGACTCGCGACGGGTACCACCAGCCGGTAGAAACCTGTAGGTTCTCCCCGATGAACCGGGTATCGGGGACGGCCGGGACGGCCGGGACGGTGGGGACGCTGCGGGTACGGTTCTTCGCGCGCTACGCCGAGCTGGTGGGGCGCAGCGAGGGAACGTTGACTGTCCATCTCCCCGCCACCGTCTCGGACGTGATGAGCCGGATCCGCGACGAGTGGCCTGGTACCGCCGCCCTTCCGGCTCAGCCCCTGGCCGCACTGAACCTCCGGCACGTACGACTCGATGCGGCAGTCGCCGACGGCGACGAGCTGGCGTTCCTGCCTCCCCTCGCCGGCGGCTGATGACCTACCTCTCGACCGCGCCCCTCTCCCTCGACGCGCTGTTGGCCGAGGTCGCGGCCCCGCATTGCGGGGGCACCTGTGCGTTCCTGGGCACGGTCCGCGACGGCCCCGAAGACGGAGGCGTCACCGCAATCGAGTACTCGGCCTATGACGCGATGGCCGAGGCGGAGATGGACCGCATCGTTTCCGAGACCCGTCGCCGGTGGCCCGACGCGCGCGTGGCCGTGCGGCACCGGCTCGGGCTGGTGGCCGCCGAGGAGGCGAGCATCGCGATCGCCGTCGCTACGCCCCATCGAGCCGACGCGTTCGCGGCCTGCCGTCATGTGATCGAAGAGGTCAAGAAACGCCTCCCGGTCTGGAAGAAGGAGCTGCGCGCCGACGGAACCGCGACCTGGGTGGACCCGTCGGGCCATCCGTCCATGGTGGGGCCGCAGTGAATCTCCCGGTCCTCGACCGCCTCCAGCGGCCCCTCAAGAGTCTTCGGATCTCCGTGACGGACCGCTGCAACTTGCGCTGCCGGTACTGCATGCCGGAGGACGAATACGTCTGGCTGCCGCGCGAATCGATTCTGTCGTTTGAAGAACTCACGAGGCTCACCGGAGTCTTCGCGGGGTTGGGCGTGACCAAGATCCGGCTCACCGGCGGGGAGCCCCTCCTGCGCCATGGCCTCGCGCAGCTCATTCAGCTCTTGAAGCGCGACGGTCGGCTCACCGACGTCGCGCTGACGACGAATGGGCTGCTCCTCGCCAAGAACGCCGAGGATCTCAAAGCGGCCGGACTGGACCGCGTCACGGTCAGCCTCGATACGCTCCATCCGGACCGCATGGAGGCATTCGCCAAGTCGGACCGGCACCTGTCGGTGCTGCAGGGAATCGACGCGGCGCGGCGGGCGGGGTTCGAACAGATCAAGCTCAACGCCGTAGTCATCCGCGGATTCAACGATGACGAGGTCGCCGCCTTGATCGAGTTCGGGCAGAGCCGCGGGCTGGAAGTCCGGTTCATCGAGTACATGGACGTCGGCGGCGCGACCCGTTGGTCGGGCGATCAGGTGGTGTCCCGTTCCGAGATCCTGGAGCGAATTGCGACGCGGTTCGGCAGCGCCACGCCTGACCCCGATCCCAGGAATCCCTCGGCGCCCGCGGAGCGGTACCGGCTGTCGGACGGCACTCGCTTCGGGATCATCGCGTCCACGACCGCACCATTCTGCGGGTCGTGCGACCGCAGCCGCCTTACCGCCGACGGTACGTGGTTCCTGTGCCTGTATGCGGAGCAGGGGCTCGATCTTCGCGACGCCCTCCGCCGGGGCGTCGGCGACGGCGAGCTGGGGGCGCTCGTTCGGGACGCGTGGCTGGGCCGGACCGATCGCGGTGCCGAGGACCGGCTGCGGGTCGTGAACCGGGCGCCGCTCGTTCCCACCGACGTGTTGCGGGCGAACCCCCACCGGGAGATGCATACCCGGGGCGGATAGTCGCGCACGGGCCGCCGCTTCGGCTCGAAACGCCTTCCATCCAGCGCCGGGACTGGTTACGATGCTCGGCGACTCCACCGGTAACTCCACACGCCATGTCCTTGCTCACATTGCAAAACGTCGCGAAGCGGTTCGATGGTGTGACCGCGGTCGACGATATCTCGTTCACGGTCGACCGCGGTGAAGTGGTGGGCTTTCTCGGCCCGAATGGTGCCGGGAAATCGACCACCATGCGGATGATCACCCAGTTCCTCGAACCCGATCGCGGCACCATCGCGCTCGACGGCACGGCGGTCGGCACCGACGCCATCGCGTCGAAGCGCCGCATCGGCTACCTGCCGGAAAGCAACCCGCTCTATGCCGACATGCTGGTCGCCGATTACCTGTCATTCATTGCGGATTTGCGTGAGATCAGAGGTGCCGAGCGAATCCGGGCCCTGGATGAGGCGGTCGCGTCGACCGGTCTCGAACCGGTGTTCTACCGTCCCATTGGCGAGCTCTCGAAGGGATTCCGGCAACGGACCGGGTTGGCGCAGGCCATCCTCCACAAGCCCGATCTACTCGTGCTGGACGAGCCGACCGAAGGCCTGGATCCGAATCAACGCGTGGAAATCCGACATCTCATTTCCGATCTGGGGCGCGACCGCACGGTCGTGCTCTCGACGCATGTTCTGTCGGAGGTCCGGCAGAGCTGTTCGCGACTCCTGATCATCAGTCAGGGGAAGATCGTGGCCGATGGCGGCGTGGATACGTTGCTGCAGCGGGCCGAAGGAGGAGTACAGATCACGGTGGAGGCGGCGGGTGCCGGCATCGCCCAGAAGCTGGGCACCCTCGCCGGCGTCACCGCTGCGGAGCCCCTGACCACACCGTCGGGCCGCACCCGGGTGACCCTGTCGGTCAGCTCGGACCAGGACCTCCGCCCCGAGATCTTCGCGCTGGCCACCCGCGAAGGGTGGACCCTGTACGAGCTTCATCAGGAGCAGGGGAGCCTCGAAGCGCTCTTCCGGCAGCTGACGGCCGCGCCGGGGGCCGCGGAATGAACGCCATCAAAGCCATCGCCCGCCGCGAGCTCCGCGCGCTGTTCGACCAGCCCACCGCCTACATCCTGCTGGTCGTCTTCCTGGGCGTAAACGACTTCCTCTGCTTCCGTCAGATCGAGCTCTACGGTGCCGCGTCCCTTCGGCCCATGCTCGACTTGTTGCCGTGGCTTCTCCTGTTCCTGGTGCCCGCGGTCACGATGCGTGCGCTGGCCGAGGACACGCGGTCGGGAATCATCGAGGTGGTTCTGGCGCAGCCGGTCACCGAGCTCGAGCTGCTGATCGGGAAGTACCTCGGGCAGGTGTTCTTCCTGTGGATCGCCCTCGCCGCGACGATCACGATTCCCCTCGGCCTGGCATTTGGGGCCCATCAGGATATCGGCGTGCTCATCGCCCAGTACTTCGGGGCGTTCCTCATGAGCGCCGGACTGGCTGGAGTCGGGGTCTGGTCGTCGAGTGTAACCAGGAACCAGGTGACGGCGTTCATCGTGAGTGTGCTCGTGATGTTCGCCCTGATCTTGCTCGGACTCGATCCGCTGCTGGTTGGTCTGCCCGCCGCCCTGGGGGATATCGCGGCTTCACTCGGAGTGCTGCCGCACTTCCAGCAGATCGCACGGGGGGTGATCGATCTTCGTGATGGGATCTACTTCGTGACGCTCGCTGGCGTGTTCCTGGCGCTCGCATACCTCGCCATCGCCGCTCGAAAGCTTGCGCCTGCCGGGGAGGAGATCCGGCGGCTGCGGCTCGGGACGAGCCTCGCGGTGATTGGACTCGTGGTGCTGAACTTGTTCGGCCGGCACATCGGAGGCCGGCTCGATCTCACGCCCGGTGGTCAGTTCAGCCTCTCGCGCGCAACCAAGGACATGCTGCATCAGCTGCCCGACCTCGTGACCATCAAGCTCTTCGCGTCGAGCTCGCTGCCTCCCGAAATCGCGTTCCTGAAGCGCGACGTCGACGACCTGCTGGGCGACTACCGGTCCGCGGGGCGGGGGAACGTGCGCATCGTCATGATGGATCCGACGCACGATTCCGCCGCCGCCCGCCAGGCGGAAGCGCTGCAGATCCCTCCCGTGCAGTTCAACGTGGTTGGTCAGGGGTCGCTGCAGATGAAGGAGGGATACCTCGGCCTCGCGGTCCAATTCGCGAACGGGACCAGGTCGATCCCCTTCATTCGGAAGTCCGACGACCTGGAATACCGCCTCACCTCGTTCATTCGCGAGCTCACGCAAACCACAAAGCCGGTCCTGGGATGGATTCGCGCGCCTGCCGAGGGAGGACCGCAGTCGCAGGATGCCACCTTCGGCGCGGTGCAGGAGGCGCTGGGACGGAGTTACGACCTGCGCACCATTCAGCTCGCGACCGACAGCACCATTCCGGCTCAGGCCAAAGTGCTGGTGCTTTCGGGGTCCGTCGACTCGCTGCCGCCGGCGCAGCTCGCGCCGCTGCAATCGTTCCTCGCGCGCGGCGGCAACGTACTGCTGATGGCAGCGGGAATGTCGCGCGCGCCCCAGGGGCAATTCGCCATGTCGCGCCCCGTCGGGTGGAATGCGCTCACCCGGCCCCTGGGCGTGACCATCAAGTCGGACCTGGTCTACGATATCGCAGCCAACGCGCAGGTGGGCTTACCGAGTCAGTTCGGACAGGTTGTGCTGCCCTATCCGCTCTGGCCCCGCGGCATCTCGACCAAGAAATCGGTGATCGACGCCGAGCTTTCGGCCGTACTCCTGCCGTGGACCAGCTCGATCGACACCACCGGAGCCGCGAAGGGGACCGTGACCCCGCTGCTCGTGACCTCGAAGCTCGCCGGGCTGATGCAGCAGAGCGCGATGTTGTCGCCCCAACAGGACTTTTCGCGCAACAACACCGCCCAGCGGCTCCTGGCGGTACAGATACAACCGAAGGCTGCCGGTTCAGGCCGCCTCGTGGTGGTAGGCAACGGGGACTTTGCGAGTGATCACTTCGCGCAAAACTCTCCCGAGAATGCCGTCTTCGTCCTGAACGCCATCGACTGGCTCGCGCAGGACGAGGCGCTGATCAGCATCCGGTCCAAGGATCGCACACCGCCGCCCCTGGCCTTCACCAGCGCCGCCCTCCGTGGGGTAGTGCGCTACGGGAACATCATCGGTGTTCCCGTCGTGGTGGCGATATTTGGATTCCTGCGGCTCGCGCGCCGCCGGGCCCGCACGCGACAGCCCTATCGGCCGCTCGCCCAGGCGGCAGCATGAGCAGTGTTCAGCTGCGTCGTCTCGCCATCGCCGTCGTCGTCCTGCTCGCGCTCTGGGGTCTCTCGGCGCTCGCCAGCCATCGCTCCGACAAGGTGCGGGGGTCGCTTGCCCTGCCGGCCCTGCCGGCGACCCTGACGGACACCATCGCCATCATCCACGGGCGTGACACCGTCCGGTTGGCCCAAGTCGCTCCAAGCGTCTGGACGGCAAATGGCTTCCCGGCCACACCCGGGAAGGGCACTGAGCTACTCAGGGCGATCGGTGATACGTCGCCGCGGGACGTTGCGTCCATCAGTCCGTCGTCATTCGGCCGGATGGGGCTGGACAGCACGGCTTGGACCCTCCGCGTCGGACCCGCCGCGCAGCCCCGCTTCACGTTGCTCATCGGCAAGACCGGCTCGGAATACGGTACGGCGTACGTCCGTCTGCCGAAGTCCGATACGGCATATCTCTGGCGCGGCACGATGCCGTACCTCGTCCAGCGCGGGCCCGACGTCTGGCGCGACCGTCGCATCGCCACGATCGCTCCAGATTCCATCGAGTCCATCGAGATCGGATTGCATGGCAGGCATTTCACAGTCCAGCGGCAGGCCAAAGGGTGGACCGTGGAGGGTCAGAAGGCCGATTCGATGAAGATGGGCGTACTCCTGGCGCAGTTCCGGACCCTCGACGCGCAGGGATTCGGCGGTCCACACACCGCCGATTCACTCCGGCATGGGTCGGCGCGCGGGCAACGCACTGTGACCGTGCGCGGGAAGGGAGGGGCGCCTGTGCTGTCGCTCACCCTTGACTCGACGTCCGGTTCTTACTGGGCCACGCGGGCCCGTGACTCGGTGGCATACCGGATCGAGAACTACCAGGTCACGCAGCTCACGCCCGCGGCCGACAGTCTCCGCGCGCATCACTAGGCGCGTGATGTTAGCTTTCGCGCGCACCCATTCCAGGGATTTCATCAAATGCTGAACAAGATCACGGTGGTCGGTGCGGGCAACGTCGGCGCGACGGCGGCTCAGCGCCTGGCCGAGAAGGAGCTGGCCCGGACCATCGTTCTGGTGGACGTCGTCGAAGGGGTGCCGCAGGGGAAGGGGCTCGATCAGTGGGAGTCCGCGCCCATCGAGGGCTTCGACACCCGCGTCATCGGAGCGAACGACTACTCGGCGGCGCAGGGCAGTGAGGTCTTCGTCGTCACCGCCGGGATCGCCCGCAAGCCCGGCATGAGCCGTGACGATCTCGTCCGCACCAACGCCGATATCGTGAAGGCGGTTTCGGGGGAGATCAAGAAGGCTTCACCGAACGCGATTGTGGTCGTGATCTCGAATCCCCTGGACGTGATGTGCTGGGTGACGAAACAGGTCACCGGCTTTCCGCGCGAGCGGGTGATCGGAATGGCGGGCGTGCTGGACACGGCACGGTATCGGGCGTTCCTGGCCGAGGCGCTCGATGTATCGGTGAAGGACATCCAGGCGATGGTGCTGGGTGGCCACGGCGACACGATGGTGCCGTTGATCTCCTGCACGACGGTGGCCGGGATCCCCGTCACCCAACTCCTGGCCAAGGACAAGATCGACGCGATCGTGACGCGCACCCGGAATGGGGGCGCGGAGATCGTGCAGTACTTGAAGACCGGCTCGGCCTACTACGCTCCCTCGGCCGCCGCGGCCGAGATGGTCGAGGCGATCGTGAAGGACCAGAAGCGCATCCTGCCGTGCTCGGCGTGGCTCGAAGGGGAGTACGGACTCAAGGGGATGTACTCGGGCGTGCCCTGCAAGATCGGCCGGAAGGGGCTCGAGCAGATCGTGACCGTCGAGCTGTCCGCCAATGAAAAGGCCGACCTCGCGAAGTCGGCCCAATCGGTGCTCGATACGATGAAGGCGGTGTCGCTCTAGGCGGCGCCACTCCACCCGGCGCCCTCCGGCGGGGGCGCCAGAGTGGCCTTCAGGTAGTCGCGGTTCAGCCGCGCAATGAAGTCCACGCTGATGCCCTTCGGGCAGGCAGCCATGCACTCGCCATGATTGGTGCAGGCGCCGAATCCCTCCGCATCCATCGTCTCGACCATCTTCACCACGCGCGAGTACCGCTCGGGCTGTCCCTGGGGCAGGAGTCCGAGGTGGCTCACCTTGGCCGCCACGAACAAGGTCGCCGAGGCGTTCGGGCACGCGGCGACGCAGGCGCCGCACCCGATGCACTGCGCGGCGTCCATGGCGAGGTCGGAATCCCGCTTGGGCACGAGCACCGCATTTGCGTCAGGCGCACTGCCGGTCCGCGCAGTGATGAAGCCCCCCGACTGGATCACCCGGTCGAATGCGCTCCGGTCCACGACCAGGTCCTTCACCAGCGGAAATGCCTTCGCGCGCCAGGGCTCGACCCAGATCTCCTGGCCGTCCTGGAAGCTCCGGAGATGCAGCTGGCAGGCCGTCGTGTGCCGCTGGGGGCCATGGGGCCGGCCATTGATCACCACGCCACAGCTTCCGCAAATTCCTTCTCGGCAATCGTGGTCGAAGGCGATCGGTTCCATCCGCCGGGCGATCAAAGACTCGTTCAGCAGGTCCAAAAGCTCGAGGAACGAGATGTCCGGCGAGGCGTCGGGCACCTCGTAGCGGACGAAGTCGCCCTTGGCCTGTGGTCCCGCCTGACGCCACACGTGGAGGACGAGCTTCACTTGTAGCTCCGTTGGGCCAGATGGACGTAGTCGAACTCGAGCGGCTCCTTGGAGAGTTTCGGCGCCGCGCCGACCCCGGCGAACTCCCAGGCCGAAACGAATGAGAAGCGCGCATCATCGCGCTTGGCTTCACCGTCGGGCGTCTGGTACTCTTCGCGGAAGTGCGCACCACACGATTCTTCCCGGTGCAGCGCGTCCTCGCACATCAGCTCCGCGAATTCGAAGAAGTCCGCCACGCGGCCCGCCTTCTCGAGCGATTGATTCAGGTCCTCACCGGCGCCCGCCACAAATACATCCTTCCAGAAGCGCTCTCGCATGGCCCGGACCTTGTCGATGGCCGACTCGAGCCCCGCGCGGTTCCGCGACATGCCGCACTGATCCCACATCAGCCGGCCCAGCTCGCGGTGGAACGCGTCGACGCTCTTGGTGCCGTTGATGGCCAGGAGCTTCTTGATCTTTTCCGTCACCTCGGCTTCGACCTTCTTGACCTCCGGATCCGACGTCGAAACGGGAGGCAGCTTGGCCTGCGCGACATAGTTGCCGATGGTGTAGGGGATCACGAAGTAGCCGTCCGCCAGACCCTGCATCAGCGCGCTCGCGCCGAGCCGGTTCGCGCCATGATCCGAAAAGTTCGCCTCCCCGATGACGTGCAGGCCCGGAATGGTGCTCATCAGGTTGTAGTCCACCCAGAGCCCACCCATGGTGTAATGCGGGGCGGGGTAAATGCGCATCGGCACCTGATAGGGGTCCTCGCCGGTGATGCGCTGGTACATCTCGAAGAGGTTGCCGTACCGCTCCGCCACCACCGTGGGGCCAAGGCGCTTCACCGCATCCCGGAAGTCCAGGTAGACCTGATGCCCGCCGCCGATCCCCAGTCCGTCGTCGCACATGTCCTTCGCGCGCCGGCTCGCAACGTCGCGGGGGACCAGATTGCCGAACGACGGATACATCCGCTCGAGGTAGTAGTCGCGCTCGGCGTCTGGAATCTGCGCGGGTGAGCGGGAATCTCCCTTGGCCTTCGGCACCCACACCCGGCCGTCATTGCGGAGGGACTCGCTCATCAGCGTCAACTTGGACTGATGGTCGCCGTGCACGGGAATGCAGGTGGGATGGATCTGCGTATAGCAGGGGTTCGCAAAGAGCGCGCCGCGCTTGTGCGCCCGCCAGGTGGCGGTGACGTTGCAGCCCTTCGCGTTGGTCGACAGGAAGTAGACGTTGCTGTACCCGCCCGTCGCCAGCACCACCGCGTCGGCGACGTGCGAGCTGATCTGGCCCGACACGAGATCCCGGACCACGATGCCGCGCGCCTGGCCGTTCACCACGATGATGTCCAGCATCTCGGTGCGCGGGTGCATCTTCACCCCGCCCAGCCCGATTTGCCGGGACAGCGCCTGGTAGGCACCGAGGAGGAGCTGCTGTCCGGTCTGGCCGCGGGCGTAGAACGTGCGGGAGACCTGCGCGCCGCCGAACGACCGGTTGGCAAGCAGGCCGCCATACTCGCGGGCGAACGGCACACCCTGCGCGGCGCACTGATCGATGATCTGCACCGAGATCTGCGCCAGGCGATAGACGTTGGCTTCGCGCGAGCGGAAGTCACCGCCCTTCACCGTGTCATAGAAGAGCCGGTAGACCGAGTCGCCGTCGTTCGGATAGTTCTTGGCGGCGTTGATGCCGCCCTGCGCCGCGATCGAGTGGGCGCGGCGGGGCGAATCCTGGAAGCAGAAACACGAGACCTGATAGCCCAGCTCCGCCATCGAGGCCGCGGCGGATGCCCCCGCGAGCCCGGAGCCCACCACGATGATCGAGTGTTTCCGCTTGTTCGCCGGATTCACCAGCTTCATCTCGAAGCGATGGCGCTCCCACTTCTCGGCGATCGGTCCCTCGGGGACGGCGCTCTTGAGCTCCACGATTACCTCATCCAACCCGCGAGAATCGAAACGGGCACCGCGGCGAACCCGGCCGCCACGATGATGGCATACGCGCCCGCCAACCCCCGCCGGAACCGGTTATACCGGGGATGGTTCAGTCCCAGCGTCTGAAAGCCCGAGTAGATCCCGTGGTACATGTGCAGGCAGAGCACGCCCATGGCGATCAGGTAGCTGACGGCGACCGGCCACCGGCCAAAGCTCGCGACCATGTTGTGATAGGGATCGAGGTGCACGTAGGAGGGATTCGCAGAGCCGAACGTCAGGTCCAGCAGATGGAATACGACGAAGGCGAAGATGATGACGCCCCCCCAGCGCATGGTGCGCGCGGCGTACGTCGTTTCGACCTTCTCGAGCTGTTTGTAGCCCACCGGTCGGGCGGCCCGGGAGGCCCGCGTCACGGACCAGGCCGCCCAGATGTGCACGAGGACGGACACGATGAGCACGATCCGGACGATCCAGAGCGCCTGCCCGTAGCCGAGCACCGGCGCACCGACGGTGCGCAGGAACAGCGCATAATCCGCGATGGCCTTGGGGCCCTCGAAGAAATGCAGGTTGCCGGCCATGTGCGCGAGAACGAAGAGCAGAAGCACCACGCCCGTGACGGCCATGAGCACCTTCCGGCCGATGAGCGAGCGGGTGAGGGACTGCGTCGACGACATCACGTCTCCCCGGAAAGGGCGTCCAGGAAAGCCCGACGGATGATACTTGGTCCCCCTGCTATCTTCAATCCATGTTCTTGACGCTCTGCAAGGCCAAGCTTCATCGCGCCACCGTGACACAGGCCGAGCTCCATTACGAAGGCTCGATCACCATCGACGCCGAGCTCCTCGAGTCCGCGGGCATCATCCCCTTCGAGCGCGTGCAGGTGGTCGACGTCAACAACGGAAACCGGTTCGAGACCTACACCATCTCGGGCAAGCGGGGCTCGGGCACCATCTGCGTCAACGGCGCCGCGGCCCGCCTGGTGCATCCTGGCGACCACGTGATCATCATCGCCTACGCCCAGTACACTCCCGACGAGGCGAAACCGCACCAGCCCGTCATCGTCCTGCTCGACGCCAAGAACAAGGTTCGCGAGCGCATCACCGCCGACCAATCCAAAGACATCGCCATCCTGTCCGAGTCCGACTGATTCCTCACCAAGGAGGTTTCGTGGCCCTCGCGTCCTCGATGATCGTGTCCACTACGTTCGCCGTCGAAGGGCGGCGCGTCCGGGAGTACAAAGGCCTGGTGCGAGGCATCATCGTCCGCGCACCCACCATCAGTCAGGGCATCCTGGGCGGATTGAAGTCCATCGTGGGCGGCAACATCGGCGCCTACACGGAGATGTGCGAGCAGGCGCGGCAGACCGCGTACGATCTGATGATCACGCACGCGCGCGAAATGGGGGCCAACGCCATCCTGGGCGTCAGCTACGACGCCTCCGAGATCGGCGGGGCGCGCTCCGCGGCCACTGAAGTGCTCTGTTACGGGACGGCGGTCGTCCTCGAGTAATCCATGGCCGGCACGGCCCGGACCGCTGGAACTCCGACAGTCGTGATCGTCGGCGCGGGCTTTGGCGGCCTCGAAGCCGCCAAGGCCCTCGGCCGGGCTCCGGTTCACCTCGTGCTGATCGACCGCAATAACTACCACCTCTTCCAGCCGCTGCTCTATCAGGTCGCCATGGCGGGGCTCGAACCCTCATCCATCGCGCGCCCCGTGCGCCGGATTCTCCGGGGCCAGAAGAACTTCGAGTTCCGCATGGCCGAGATGACGGGCGTAGACCGCGCCGCGCGGGTAGTGCACACGTCCGCGGGTGACGTTGTCTACGACTACCTCATCCTCGCCACCGGCGGCCGCACCAACTACTTCGGCATCGACAGCCTTGCCCGGAATGCCCTCGGCCTGAAGGGGCTCTCCGATGCCGTCAACATCCGCAATCACGTCCTCTCCTGCATCGAGCAGGCAGTCCTCGAGCCTGACCTCGAACGGCGGCGGATGCTGCTCACGTTTCTGGTGGTGGGCGGGGGACCGACCGGCGTGGAGATGGCGGGCGCCCTCGCCGAGTTGATCCGGCTCGTGCTGTCTCGGGATACGCAGGCCCTCAACATTCAGGACACGCGCATCCTGCTCCTCGAAGCCGGACAGCGCCTGCTGCCCGGCATGCGCGCCCGATTCTCCCAGCCCACCGCCGACATGCTCTGGAAGAAGCACGTCGAAGTACGGTTCGGCACGGCGGTGGAAGGATTCGATGGCGAGCGGGCGCGGATCGCCGGCGGGGAAGTGATCCCCACCAGGACGCTCATCTGGGCTGCCGGCGTCGAGGCCGTCGCGCTCGCTCCCATGGTCGGCGTGAAGCCGCTCCGGCAGGGGCGCGTCGCCGTCGATACCGCCCTTCGCCTGCCTGGGGACGAGCGGGCGTTCGTGATCGGCGATTCGGCCCATCTCGAAATCGAGGGCCAAGTGCTGCCCATGCTCGCGCCCGTCGCTATTCAGATGGCCCGGTCGGTGGTCGCGAACATCCGGCGCCAGATCGCCGGGGAGGAGCCGCGCCCGTTCCAGTACCGGGACCCCGGCGTGCTGGCGACCATCGGGCGGAACGCGGCCGTCGCCGATATCCGGGGATTGGCATTCACGGGATTTCCTGCCTGGGTGGTCTGGCTGGTGGTGCACATCATCCAGCTGATCGGGTTCCGCAACAAGCTGTTCGTCCTGCTCGACTGGGCCTGGGACTACTTCTTCTACGACCGCAGTGCCCGCCTGATAACCAGAGACTGACGTCAAGAAGTACGACGTCGAGAGGCCGATCGAGAGACAAAACGTTGACGATCGATCTCTTGACGGCTCACCCCTCGACGCCTTGTTTCTCGACGCCGTGCTTCTCGACGCATTCTCCTTTTCTGAGGTCTGTCTCCATGCGCTTCTTGCCGTCACTCCTGCGCGTCCTGGCACTCGCCGTGCCCGTCAGCCTGGCCGCTCAACAGCCCACGCCGACTCGCCCGGGGCAGGGCGCTCCGGGAAATGCCGGTGACCAGCCCCGTGCCGAGCGGCCCCAGCAGCCGGAGGGTCCCAAGCCCTACGGCCAGGTGATCACCGACAAGGCGACCACCGACTCGGGTGTCTTCATCATCCATCAGCTGGGCGACAAGCTGTTCTACGAGATCCCGCGCGCGGCCCTCGAAAAGCCGTTCCTCCTGGTGATGCGGTACACGGCCGCCCCGGCCGGGACGCGCTACGCAGGTGAGGAGTACGCGGACCGTGTGGTGCGGTGGCAGCGGCGGGGCAACCGGATCCTGCTGCGCGGCGTGAGCTATTCAGTGGTGGCGGATTCCACGGAGCCGGTCTCGCACGCGGTGCGGATGTCGAACTTCGAGCCGGTGCTGGCCGCATTCGACGTCGCCGCGTACAGCCCCAACGCCGATTCGAATGCCGTCATCGACGTGAGCCGCCTGTTCACGGCCGACATGCCGGAGTTCTCGCCCCGCCGGCAGCTACGGGCGAGCGCGATCGATCCCTCCCGGTCCCTGATCGAGCGCGTGACGACCTTCCCGACGAACGTCGAAGTCGAGGCGTTGCAGACGTATCGCTCGGACAGCGCGAACGTGAATCCCGCGGCAGCCACCGAGACGGCGCTGATGCACTATTCGATGGTCCTCCTGCCCGCGCGCCCGGCGAAGGCCCGGCTCTGCGATAACCGCGTCGGCTATTTCTCGGTGAATCAGGAAGATTACGGCACCGACGAACAGCGGACGGCGAAGCGCTGCTACATCGCGCGGTGGCGGCTCGAGCCGAAGGACACGACGGCGGCCGTGAGCGATCCCGTCAAGCCGATCGTCTTCTACATCGATCCGGCCACTCCGGCTCAATGGGTTCCGTGGCTCAAGAAAGGCATCGAGAGCTGGGAGCCGCTCTTCCGCGCGGCCGGGTTGTCGAACGCCATTCAAGCCCGCGACGTCCCCACCAAGTCCGAGGATCCGAAGTTCTCGCTCGAAGACGCACGGTATTCATCCGTGCGCTGGCTCCCATCGCCGACCGAGAACGCCTACGGCCCGCACATCTCGGATCCGCGGACCGGCGAAATCCTGCAGACCTCGATCGGGTTCTATCACAACGTGATGAACCTGGTTCGGGATTGGTACTTCGTGCAGGTCGGACCCGATGATCCCCGCACGGCGCGGCTCCCCATGCCGGACTCGATGATGGGCCGCTTCCTCATGTACGTCGTTGCCCACGAGGTCGGCCACACCCTCGGCTTCCCGCACAACATGAAAGCGTCGTCGTCGTATCCGACCGACTCACTCCGATCCAGGACCTTCACGGCGAAGTACACGGACGAAGCGTCCATCATGGACTACGGCCGGTTCAACTACGTGGCCCAGCCCGGTGACGGTGCGACGCTCATCCCGACCCAGGGGCCGTACGACTACTACGCCGTCAACTGGGGCTATCACTTCATCCCGAACGCCGCGACGCCACAGTCCGAGCGGCCGTACCTGGATTCGCTGGCGCGCCTGCAGGATCACAACCCGATGCTCCGGTTCGGCAACGCCGATGGGATCGATCCGGAGGCGCAAACGGAGGATCTGGGGAGCGACGGCATCGCGTCGACGCGCTACGGGATCATGAACCTGAAGCGCGTGGTGCCCATGCTGATCCCCGCCACCACGGCCGACCATCTCGCCGACTACGACGACTTGAACGAGATGTACGACCAGGTCGTGGGGCAGTGGCAGCGTGAGCTGGGGCACGTCGTCACCATCGTCGGCGGCGTGTACCGCGCCGAGCGGTACCCGGACCAGGCGGGCGCCATCTTCACGGCCGCCCCGCGCGCCCGTCAGCAGGCCGCGGTGCGGTTCCTGGCGGATAACGCGTTCAAGACGCCGACCTGGCTCCTCGACGAGCAGATCATCCGGCTCACCAAGCAGAATGGAATCGTCGATCAGATCGGCCGCGCGCAGTCCGGGATTCTGAACGGCCTGTTGAACGACAGCCGCTGGAACCGCCTGGTAGAACAGGAAGCGACGCAGAGCGCGGACGCCCCGGCATACAAGCTCTCTGACCTGCTGTCGGACCTCTCCGGCGGGTTGTTCTCGGAGCTGGCGACGGGCGCATCCATCGACGTCTACCGTCGCAATCTGGAGCGAGCCTACGTCGATCAGCTCGGCCTCAAGTTCCAGCCGGTACCCGAGCAACGATTCCCGAATTTCCCGGGCTTCATCCCGCCGGCCCCGCGTCCTCCGGAGGCGACGGCCGCCACCCGCGGAGCCCTCCGGGACCTCGATGGCCGGATCGCGGCCGCGTTGCCCCGAGTCAAAGACCGGGATACGAGGAACCATCTCACCGATCTCAGGGCGAGGATCGATCGCATTCTGAATCCGAAGGGCTGAAAACGGCGAAGGCGTCGAGCGAAGACGTCGAGCAAGGGCGTCGAGCAGATACGTATTAGCTTCTTACGTCTTTGCTCGACGTCTTTTCTTGACGCCTCTGCTCGACGCCTTTTTCTCTGAGAGGGTTATGCGCCCAGTCGTGCTTGCCTTGCTTGTCGCCGCCCCCGTCACGCTCGCATCCCAACAGGTCGGCTTCTCTCCCTCCGCTGCCGCCCGCGAGGATTCGATCGAGCGCGCGCTGATCGCGAGCCCCGATACGCAGTCGGCCCGGCTGTGGACGAAGGCGCTGAGCAAGGTCCCGCACATGTCGGGGACACCGCAGCAGGCCGTGACGCGCGACTACGTGCTGAATCTCATGAAGTCGTGGGGTCTTGAAACGTCGTACACCACGTACGACGTCTTTCTGCCTCAGCCGGATTCCTCGGCACTCTGGCTCATCCCGGCACCTGGTGCCGCCCCGCAGCCGATCTCACTCGCCGAGCCTGCCGTTCCCGGTGACTCAACCTCCATGGGACCCCGGGTTCTCGCCTTCAACGGCACCGCGGCGAGCGGCAACGTCACCGGTGATGCCGTCTACGTCGGCTATGGGCTGATCGAGGACTACCGGACTCTCGACTCGCTCGGTATCAGCGTCAAAGGCAAGGTCGTGATCGCCCGCTACGGGCGCTCCTACCGCGGCATCAAGGCGCGCGAAGCCGAGCGGCATGGCGCGCTCGGGCTCATTCTCTACTCGGATCCCGCCGAGGACGGATATGTTCGCGGCGACGTCTATCCGAAGGGCCCGATGCGGCCCTGGGGTGGCATCCAGCGGGGCAGTGTGCTGAACCCCGATGGTGACCCGACGACACCGGGATACGCGTCGCTCCCCGGCGCGCGTCGCGTACCGTTCGATTCGTTGGACGTACCGCACATCCCCGTCATCCCCATCGGGTACGGCAACGCGCAGAAAATCCTGAGCCTCCTCGGCGGCCCGTCGGTGCCCCAGCCATGGCAGGGTGGACTCCCCTTCCGGTACCACGTCGGTCCCGGACCGGCGCAGGTCCATCTCGTGCTCCGTGTGGAGCAGGGGGTGCACGCCATGCACCCCATCTGGGACACCTTCGGGATGATCCGCGGCACGACGTACCCCGACCAGTGGATCGTGATGGGCGCCCACCGCGATGCCTGGGGACCGGGGGCCGATGACAACATCACCGGCACCACCACGGTACTCGCGACGGCCCGCGCGTTCGGGGAGCTGGCGAAGAAGGGAATCCGTCCAGCGCGCACCATCATCTTCGCAACCTGGGACGCCGAAGAGTGGGGAGATGTCGGATCGACCGAGTGGGTGGAACAGATGGCGGACTCGCTCCAGCTCCGCGCCGTGGCCTATATCAACGAAGACGCCATGGCGACGGGCACCAACTTCGGTGGCGCCGGCTCGCCTTCGCTGAAGCCCCTGATTCGCGCTTCGACCCGGGTCGTCCCCGCGCTTTCGGGTCCAGGCACCCTGTATGACGCGTGGCTGGCCGCGCACCATGGCGACACGACCGCGCTCGATCTCGGCAACATGGGTGGGGGATCGGACTTCGCCGGGTTCTACCACCACTTGGGTATCCCGGCCGGGGAAATAGGCTTCGGAGGCCCGGGAGGCGTCTACCACTCCATGTATGACGACTACGAGTGGATGACGACCTTCGGCGACCCGGGGTATCGGGCCCACCGCACCGCGGCGCAGCTGGACGCCGTGATTGTTGCCCGGCTCGCGAACGCGCCAGTCGCTCCACTCGACTACGCCGCGTTTGGAGCGGAAATGCGTGAGCTCGTCAACGAGCTCGACACGGGGATTTCCCGCAAAGGCTGGTCCGTGAACACCGAAGCGGTGAAGGCGGCCCTCGACCACTTCATCACGAGTGCCCGGGCATTCGCGGCAGCGCGGGATTCGAGCCTTGCCGGGACGTTGTCGACCGCCAAGGCCGCAGGCGTCACGCGCGCGCTGATGCAGGTGGAGCGCCGTCTCACCCGGCCGCAGGGGCTGACCTACGCGGGCAGCTGGTTCAAGAGCCTGCAGTTCGCGTCTGACGTGGACAACGGGTACGCCACCCTCGCGTTTCCCACGGTGGCCGAGGCGATCCGGTATGGCGATCAGGCGGTGACGGCGCGGGAGATCGCGGACCTGGCGTCCCGCATCGATGGCGCCCGCACTGCGCTGGAGGACGCCCGCGCGGCCCTGCGCTAGCGCGAAATCGGGTCCAGTCGCAGATTGGGCGGTCCTTACGGAACGGACTCATGGCCGACGCGAACGACCAGTCCCGGGTGGTAGTGTGGTTTGCGGTGTGGGCGACCGTCTGCGCCGCGGTGGCGGGGATCGTCGTCCTCCTCTTCGACACCTACCTCTTCAGCCACCTGGTCCACCGGGCGGCGATCATCCACAACCTGCTCGATGAGGGGAGCGGGGTACTCGCCATTTCCGCGGGGCAGGGTGCCCTTGCGCTGGTGGCGGCCGGCGCACTCATGCAATTCGGCCGCGTCCTCCAGCCCACCGTGCTGCTCGGCCTGCTCATCGGCGCCTTTGATTTCCTGTTCGACCTGCTTCAGGTCTTCGTACCGGCGACTGAAGTCGAGTGGAAGTGGAAGCTCCTGATCAGCCTGGCCGCCGTCCTCGTGATCACCGTCGCCGGTAGCCGCAAGCCAGCCGCCGCCGGGTGACCGACTTCGAAGGCCGGTTCGAGCGGCTCGAGCGACGCGTCGAGCAGCTCGAAACACTCCTTCGGCAGGTACTGGCCCGCATGCCGGGCGCCCCCCGTGTGGACGCCGCTCCCGAGCGCCCGCGCGCCCGTCCCGTCGTCGCCGTGGAACATCAGCTGGACGCCGCCGCCAGTGCCCCCCCCGCAGCAGCAGCGCCCCCGGTTCATTCGCTTTCAATGGCCGCTGAACGTGAACCGTCGTCCGAGACGGTGGAGGACCACCCCAAGCTCGATCTGGAGGAATGGATCGGACGACGGGGCCTCCTGATTGTCGGCGTCGTTGCGCTCCTCGCGACGGGCGCGTTCTTCCTCGACTACGCCTTCGAGCACCACTGGATCCCGCCCTTGGTGCGATCCGTGATCGCGATCGGCGCGGGAATCGGGCTCGCGGCATGGGGTCACACCCTCATCCAGCGCGACATGCGTAAGTACGGCGGACCGGTGGTTGGGGCCGGTGGCGGTCTCATCTATCTCGGCATCTGGGCCGCCGCGGGCCCCTTCGCGCTGATCGACCGCCGGGTCGGCATCATCGTCCTCGCGATAACCGCGACGGCCTTCGCGCTGCTGGCCCAGCGCTACGAGATCGAGGGGCTCGCCATCAGCGCGCTGATCGGTGCGTTTGGCGCGCCGCTCGCGCTCAGGACCCCGACTCCCAATCCTCAGCTGTTCCTCGGATACACGGAAGTCGTGGGGATTGGCGGCGCGATCGTCGCGTACGCCATGGAATGGCGTCGCACCATGCTCATCGCCGCTCTCGGATACCTGGGGCTTGCCGCGCTCATCCTGTCATTGCACGACCCAAGCGCCCTCGTGGGTGGCGTGGGCCTCTCATTCTTGTTCGTCGGCGTAGCACTCGGTGCCGAGGTTTCCCGGCGCCGCCGTGCGTGGTGGGAGACACGGATCATTACGGCGTTCGGGGCGTGGATCCTGCTCACCGCGGGAATGCCGGACGCCAAGGACGCGACTGACGCGGTGCGTTGGCCCGCGCTCGGAGTGATGGTTCTGATGTCCGCCGTGCTCTTCGCGAACCTCCGTGACACGGAGGCCTTTGGAAAGGAGCGCGCCCAGCGATTCGATGAGGCGCTGCTCTATCTCGTCTCGCCCGTTGTGCTGCTTGGGTTCGGGCTGGGATTCGCGCCGAGTATCCTGGCGCGTCATCTGGCGGTTATTCCCGCGGTGATCGCGCTCCCATTTCTGATTGACGGCTGGATCCACCACCGCGCACACGCGTTGATGGTTGGCTTCGCGCTCTGGGCCGTTGCGATCGGCATCCAGTTCGATCCGGTCGGAGCGGCGGTGGGGTGGGCGTTGCTCGCGAGCGCTGCCGCCGGGGCGCACGTGATGGGCAGGCGGCCCGGACTTCAGGCTTCGGCGGTCGGACTCTACGCGCTCGGTGCGGGAGCGCTCCTCCTGTACGCGTTGCCGAGTCGCCCGTCCGGCACTTCGGCGTTCACAGACGCCTGGGCCATGGGGCTTTGGTCCGTACTCGCGGCAGGCGCGCTTGTGGTGTGGTGTTGGAAAGCCGACCAAGGCGAATCCGTCGTGCCACGTCAGGTCGTGTGGTGGATCGGCGGCGCCACGCTGCTCATGGGAATGTCCGTGAACATCCTCGCGTTCTTCACCGGTGCTTCCGGTGCAGCATCCGGGAGCGCGGTGGTGAGCGTGTGGTGGATGATCTATGCCGCCGGGCTGACTGCCGTCTACGCGCGCCGGAAATACCTGGCGCTCTTGCCGACCGGGCTCGCCGTCTACGGCGTCGGGCTCCTGTCGCTCTTTACGTATGCGCTGGTGGAGCGCGTGGACCTCGCGTCTGCCTTTTTCGATCCCTGGGCGTTGTCACTCTATGCAGCGCTCGTGATCGCGGTCTTGATGGCCAGTTGGTTCGTCGGGGATGAACAGCGGGAGGGCGAAGCCCGCCACGCCATCTGGTGGGCCTTCGGTGCCGCCCTCCTGGTAGGTGGTTCCGTGAACATTCAGCGCTACTTCGCGAGGCCCTCGGGCTCGACGCTCGCGGGGGATCTCGCGTTGTCGGTGTGGTGGCTGGTATTCGCCGCCGGGGCGGTGGCGATCGGGTTCCGGCGGGACCAAAAGGTGGTGCGATCAGCGGGACTGGCAGTGGCGCTCATCGCCACTGGTAAGGTGCTCCTCTACGATCTGTCACAGCTCGAGGCGCTGTATCGGATCGGCGCGTTCTTCGTCCTGGCGGCGATCACGCTCGGCGTCGCCTACGCTTATCACAAGCAAGAAAACGTCGAGATGCAAGGCGTCGAGAAGCCAAACGTCGAGAAACAAGGCGCGTAACGCTCACGCAGTGCTTCTCGACGTAGTACCTCTCGACGGTTTGCTTCTCGACTCCTTTAGATCCTGGGCAAAGTGATCCCGCGCTGTGCCTGGTATTTGCCCTTCTTGTCCTTGTAGCTCCGCTCGCAGACGTCATCCTTGTCCGACTCGAAGAACAACACCTGCGCGATGCCCTCGTTGGCGTAGATCTTGGCGGGCAGGGGCGTGGTGTTCGAAATCTCGAGCGTCACGTGGCCCTCCCACTCCGGCTCAAAGGGCGTGACGTTGGTGATGATCCCGCAGCGGGCATAGGTGCTCTTGCCGACGCACACGGTCAGAATCTCCCGGGGAATCCGGAAGTATTCGACCGAGCGGGCCAGGGCGAACGAATTGGGGGGAACCACGCAAACGTCGCCGGCGAACTCGACGAAGGATTTCGGGTCGAAACCCTTCGGGTCGACGATGGCCGACAGGGCATTGGTGAAGATCTTGAAGTCCTTGGCCACCCGCATGTCGTAGCCGTAGGACGACACTCCGTAGGAAATTACGCCCTCGCGGACCTGATCTTCGGCAAAGGGCTCGATCATTCCGTGCTCCTTCGCCATCCGCCGGATCCAGCGGTCTGATTTGATCGACATAGGCGCGCAATATATCGGCGCCATCAAGACTTACGCCACTCGTTTCGGTTGACAGTGACCCGTGCGACCGATAGCTTCCGAAATCCAACACGTGAATTATTTCACGAGGCTAATGCTCCAGCCCTATATCCCGTTCCTCATTCTCCTGGCGTTCGTCATTCTGAACGCGGTCGGGATGCTCGTTCTCTCGCATCTGTTCAGTCCCCGGCGTCCGACCCCGGTCAAACTGGCGCCGTACGAGAGCGGGATGCCCCCCCTGGGCTCGGCGCACGAGCGATTTTCCGTCAAGTTCTACCTGGTCGCGATGCTGTTCATCGTGTTCGACATCGAGACCGTGTTCCTCATCCCCTGGGCGACCATCTTCTTCGGTTCCGGGTCGGCCGGCGGGCCGGGGATGGGGTTTTTGCTCATCGAAATGCTGGTCTTCCTCGTGATTCTCGCCGTTGGGTACGTCTACGTCTGGAAACGCGGAGGATTT
>DASQIZ010000068.1:0-7360 GCA_035631315.1 Gemmatimonadales bacterium | reverse complement strand
GAGAGGGCGGCGACGTCCTGCAGCACGCCGGTGGACGTCTCGGAATGAGCGAGCGTCACGGCGTCGACGCCGGGGTTCTTCTTGAGGGCGTCCCGCAGCTGATCGGGCTCGACGAATCCGCCGAGCGGGACCTCCAGGCGGACGCACTCCTTGTCGCACGCGCTCACCAGCTCGGCGAAGCGCTCCGAGAACGAGCCGTTGACGATGGAGATCGCCTTCTTTCGGATGCCCGAGCGGACCGCCATCTCCATGAAGCCGGTGGCGGAGGTCGTGCCGACCATCACGGTGCGCGAGGTCCGGGCCAGTGTCTGGAGCCGGGGGGCCGCCCGCTTGAGCAGGTCCTCCATGGCGGACGAGCGGTGGCCGATCATCGGCCGGTACATGGCGGCGAGGACGTCCGGGTGCACGTCGGTCGGGCCGGGCAGGAAGAACTTGCCGAATGCCGGAGTGGTGGGACTCACGCCACGCCCCCTAGCACTTCATCGGTCTTCACGAGACGAACGCCTTCCTCTCCCCATTCTTTGAGGAGGTGCTCCGCGGAGCTCGCGTCGATGGGCTTCATCGCGTCGGTCACCGCGAAGAGTCGGGTGTGCAAACGATGGGTCAGCAGGCCTTCGATGGCGTAGCGGTTGCAGACATCCAGCGCCACGCCGTACAACACGATGTCATCGGGCTGGAGAACGCTCAGCGCCGGGACGACGTTGGCATTGGTGAATACGTCGAACCAGTGCTTATGGAATAACAGATCTCCCTTGTGCGCGCGCAGCGCGTTCCCCAGCTCCACCGGATCCCGCATCTCCGGCTCGATCACCATCGGATTCTTGAGCGCGGTCTCGGGGATCTTCTGCTGGCCCGGGGTCCCCCGCATGCAATGCGGCGGGAACGTGTCGCGCCAGTTGGGCTTGTCCGACAGCTCCTTGTGCCCCGGCACGTGGTCATCGGCCGAGGCGACCACGCGGATACCGTTCTGGTGGGCGTAGTCATTCAAGCGCTTGAGGTTGGGAATGAGGCGCTCCGCGTCCGGGACGTACAGCTTCCCGTCCGCACGCATGAAATCGTGTTGGGTATCGACGTCCCAGAAGATCACGCGGGCCATGCCGAGCCTCTTACCTGGTGGCGACGGAATTTAGTCATGGCTGGAAGAGCAGCCGACGCATCCCCCGGAAGTCAGCTACGGCTTTTGTGCGGTCCAGAAAGCCTCCGGCGCTGAGCTCCGCCGCTCGGTCGAGTACCGAGGAAATGGAGTCCGGCAGATCCGAATCACGCAGGCTCTCGAGCGTCGCACTGCGCGCCTTGGCGATCCCTTTCGCCGTCTCGTCGGGATCGAAAACCCAGCCCATTCCGAGGGCGGTCGCAGCCGCCGCCCGCCAGGACATCGGTAGCGTGCTGTCCGCCACCAGTGACGCCAGCGAGTCGTCATAGGTGTTCAGTGACCCCGTCGACATCATCCAATGGTCCGCCGATTCGAGGCGCCGCGTGAGTCGTCCCCAGGGTGCGAGTGCCAATGCGGCACGTTCCGCCGTCGCCGCTCCTCCCGCCAGCAGCGTATCCCGCCACAGGAGATCCATGGCGTCCCGTTCGATCCGCGCGCCCGCCAGGACTTGCTCGAGATCGATTGCGTGGAGACTCACGCGGGCCAGCGTGAGGACGGTGTCCATCGCCAGCTCGGCCTCGGGGAGATCACCATGGCGGCTCCAGTCGTCGGCGGCCGCCAGGAAAATCCGGGCACGGAAAAAGATGATGTAGGGAGGAGTGACAAGCGTGTCGGTGCGAGGCCGCGCCGCCCCGCTGAGGACGACAACACGCTGCGCCGTCAGTACTACTCGCTTCTGCTCGTCCGAGCCCGCCGGAAACGTGTCGTCGAAGGCCGGGAATGGGTTCTTCCCTGTCTGCGCGATATGGAGGTACCCTGACGCCTTTTCCCGCGGGGTCCACGCGGGCAGAGCAGGCAGGGTGAGGAGCTCAGCCGCCGCGGTATGCGCGATCGAATCCCACGAAGTGTGGGCCTGGCCGAGCATGAACATCTCTTCATCGCCGGCGGGGGTGGTCGACGCCTGCCGCCCGACCAGGACCAGCGCCCCGAACCCCAGGATGAAAAAGACCCCACAGCCGAGGGCCCCGAGAACGAACTTCTTATGGATGTCCGATGCCACGGCGGGAATCTACGCCAGGACGAGCGTGACCGCGATTTCGTCGCAGCAGGACTGCCGCGGACACCGGGCGCAGTCGGCCCAGACTTTGAGGGGGAACCGCGTTTTCTCGGTGCGGTCGAATCCGAGCCGGCCGAAGAAATCCGGCTTCCGGGTCAGGGCGAACGTTTCCGACAGCCCCAGCTCCCGCGCGTCTTCGAGCAGGCCCTCGACGATCGCGCGGCCGATGCCGGCACCCTGCCAGCCGTCCGCCACCGCCAGGCCGGCGACTTCACCCAGCGTCTGACTGTACACCTTGAGCGAGCCGCAGCCGATCACCTCGCCTTCGGGCGTGACCGCGATGACGTACTCCTTGATGTGCCGGCAGAGGTCGTAGTTCGACCGCGGGAGCAAGTCTCCGGTCGCGATGAACGGCGCCATCAAGGCTTCGAGTCCCGGCACATCGGCGAGGGACGCCGAGCGGATCTCGAGCTCGGGGCGAGGAATGGGGATCGGCAAGGCGCTCACGCCAGTACCTCGGCCAATACGGCCAGCCCACGGTCCAGGTCGGCATCCTCGATCACCAGGGGCGGCAGGAGCCGCAGGACGTTTGGACCGGCGGAAAGCACGAGCAGCTGCCGGTCGCGGGCGGCCGCGACCACGGGCCCCGCCGGAACCGAGAGCTCCACACCCCACATCAGCCCGCGACCCCGGACATTCGTGACCTTGGGAGAAGTTTTCGCGATCCGCTCGAGACCGGCGCCAAGGCGCTCACCACGAGCGCGCACCGATGCGAGGAAGTCGGGCTCCGAAATGGTCCGCACGACATCCACGGCCACCGATGCCACCAGCGGACCGCCTCCAAACGTGGTCGCGTGATCACCGGCCTTGAGTGCACTGGCGATCGCCTCAGTGACCAGCACCGCACCCATGGGCAGGCCGCCGGCCAGAGGCTTGGCCAGCGTCAGCATGTCGGGCGTCACGCCGGTCTGCTCATAGGCAAAGAGCGTCCCGGTCCGGCCCAGCCCGCACTGGACCTCATCGAAAATCAGCGCCACGCCCCGCTCGTCGCAGAGCTTGCGGAGAAACGTCAGCCATTCGTCGGCGACGGGACGGACCCCGCCCTCGCCCTGCACCGGCTCGATGATCATGGCGGCCGTCTCTTCGGCGGTGATCCCGGCCTCCGCGGCCGCCCGATCCCCAAGGGGCAGAATCCGCACGCCAGGGGTCAGCGGGAGAAACGGCTTCTGGTATTCGGGGTGATCGGTGGCCGCGAGCGACGCGAACAGCCGGCCATGGAACGAATGGCTGAACGCCACGATTCCGGTCTTCTTGCTCCACTTCCGCGCGAACTTGAACGCCGCCTCATTCGCCTCGGCCCCCGAATTGCAGAAAAAGGCCTGGTCGGCGAACGACCGCCCCGTAAGCTCACTCGCGAGAGCCTCTCCGGGTTCGGTGCGGAACAGATTGGAAACGTGGATCAGGCCGGCGTCGAGAGCGCGGGTCATCGCCTCCCGAATGACCGGGTGCCCGTAGCCCAGCGCGTTGACGGCGATCCCCGACGTGAAGTCGAGATACCGGGTGCCATCCTCGGCGATCAGCTCGACGCCTTCCCCACCGGTGAAGACGGGGCCGACACGGGCATAAAGCCCCAGGAGGGCCGAAGCCCCTTGAGCGGTAGCGGTCACGCGACGACGGCCGGGGCGGAAGCGAGCGAGGTGAGGAGACGCGTGCCGGCGGCGCGATCAGACAGCATCCGAAGGTCGCCGATGCGCACCGACTGCGCGCCACCCGCGAGCGCGTGCTCAGCGGCCCGCAGCTTGGCGGCCATGCCGTCGGACGCGGTGCCATCGGCGATGAGTCGCTCGATGTCGCCGGTAGCGATCGTGGCTTGTGTTGCATCAGCCACTTTGACGCCCGGCACGTCGGATACGAACAGCAGCTCCGATGCGCGCAGCGCAGCGGCCACCACGGCGGCGGCGCTGTCCGCGTTGACGTTCAGTGCGACCTGCGAGCCGGCGGGATCGGGGGTCACGGGCGCGATGACCGGCGTGAGCCCCGCCAGAAGCAGGCTCTCGATCAGCGAGGTCCGGACGCCGGTGATCTCCCCGACGTAGCCGAGGCCGCCGCCGATCTGGGCGGCAGTCAGGAGGCCGCCATCGGCTCCGGACAGCCCGATCGCGTCGAGGCCGGCAGTGCGGAGCGCCGTGACCAGCAGCCGGTTCACCGGCCCCGCCAGGACCATCTCCACCACCCCGGCCACTGGTGCCGTGGTGACGCGCAGACCGTCCCGCTGCTCGACGGGAAGCGACAGGCGCCGGGAGAGATCGGAAACCGCACGGCCGCCCCCATGGACGATCACCGTCGGACCGCCCGACACGAGCATACGCGCGCACGCCGACACCCATTCAGGGCGATCGAGCTCGTTGCCGCCGATCTTGACGACTCTCACCTTCAGCACGCCAGGCCCGCCGTTTCTTCGAAACCCAGCATCACATTCATGTTCTGGACTGCCTGCCCCGCCGCACCCTTCACGAGATTGTCGATGGCGGCGATGATCGTGAGCCGCGGACGCCGCACGTTCGTCACCGGCGCGACGCCGATGGCCACGCGGTTGCGGTAGACGACATGCTGGAGCGACGGCGTCGTGCCCTTCGTCACCATCACGCAGGGCTCGCCGTCGTACGCCGCCTCGTAGAGCCCCTCGGCGGTTGCCTGATCGACGACCCGCGTGAGCGGCACATGAATGGTCTCGAGGATGCCGCGCTTCACGGGCAAGAGGTGCGGCGTGAAGACCAGGTCGCCGTTGAACCCGCCCTCCCGCGCCAGCGATGCCTTCAGCTCGGCCAGGTGGCGGTGCGTGTTTCCCACCGAGTAGGCCCGGTAGTCCTCGGACACTTCGCCGAAGAGGAGCTCCCGCTTGGGACTCCGGCCCGCGCCGGTCACGCCGGACGCGGCGTCGATCACGATCTCCCGCGAGGGGTCGATGAGGCCGCGCTGCGCGAGCGGGACGAGGGCCATCAGCGCTGCGGTCGGATAGCAACCGGGGTTCGCGACCAGCTCGGCCTCGGCGACCTTCGGCCGGGTGAACTCGGTGAGTCCGTAGACCGCCTCGGGAGAAAGCCGGAAATCAGCGGAGAGGTCGACCGCCCGCTTGCCCGCCGCCCGAGCCTCATGGACGTACCGTCCCGACACGCCGTGCGGCAGACAGGACAGCACGATTTCGGCGGAGGCGAAGTTGACGTCCTGCGCGCGAATGAGCTGGTGGCCTTCGAGCGTTTCGCCCGCGCCCGTTTCCGCCGTGGCGAAAGCGACGGAGGCCTCCGGGTGCCGGTTCAGGAGCGCCAGCAGCTCCCGTCCGGCGTATCCGGAGGCCCCGAGGACACCGACCGGGACCGATGCATAGTTATTCATCTCAGCGGGAATTTATGCACACCCCCGCTGGGCGCAAGGGCCGGCTGGACTCTAGGAGGGTGTCGGGGGGGCCACCGCCATGCCCATCGCGTGGTACCCGTTGTCGACGTAGACCGTGGTGCCGGTGATGCCGGCCGCGAGAGGGCTGGCCAGGAAGGCCGCCGTGTTGCCGACGTCCGCCGCCTCGATGGAGCGCGCCAAAGGCGAATTGGCCTTGGTGTAGTTGATCATCATGTCGATGAAGCCGATGGCCGAGGCAGCGCGGGAGGCCCAGGGGCCCGCGGAGATCGTGTTCACGCGCACGCCATGCCGGCGCCCCGCCTCGTAGGCCAGCGTGCGGGTGTCGGCCTCGAGGGCGGCCTTGGCGGACGACATCCCGCCCCCGTAGCCGGGGATGACGCGCTCGCCGGCCATGTAGGTAAGTGAAAGGAAGGAGCCGCCCGCGCGCATCAGGGGCCCCAGCGTCCGGACCATGGAGACCATGCTGTAGGCCGAGACTGAGACGGCGGAGAGGTATCCGGCGCGGCTGGTGTCGAGGAGCGGCTTCTTCACCTCGGGCGCGTTGGCCAGGGAGTGCACGACGATGTCGATGGACTGCCCGCCGAAGTCCTTCTCGATGAGGCCTTTGACCCCCTCGATACTGAAGTCCCCGACTTCCTTGTAGCGCTTGTTCTCCCGCACGTCGACGGGGGCGTCGGCAAGCGTGTCGTAGGCCGCGTCGAGCGGATAGATCTTCTCGAACTCGAGCTTGCGCCCATCCGAGAGATTCATCGACTCGTCCATCTTCCCCCGCTCCATCAGCTTGGTGAAGATGCCGAGCGCCGGGGGCCAGCTGCCCAGGCAGATGCTGGCGCCCGCCTCGGCCAGTGCCTTGGCGATGGCGAACCCGAAGCCCCCGTCATCCGACACCCCGGCGACGAAGGCCCGCTTCCCGGTCAGGTCGATCCGCAGCATGGTCACTCCACCCGTTCGAGTCTGGGATTGGGCAGGAAGCGCCGGCCCACCTTGGCGCAATCCCGGCCGTCGACGCGCACCACATCGGCGGTGAAATCGTAGCGCCCCTGGAAGAGGCTCGACCCCACGCCGTACATATCCACCGGAACGCCCTGCTCTTCGAACGCCCGGATTTTTTCGACGTTGAATCCGCCCGACACCACGATCTTCACCTGCTGGAATCCGTCGCGGTCGAGCGCGTCCCGCACATTGCGGACGAGCTGCGGATTCACCCCGGTGGGCTTGAAGGCTCCCATTTGGGGAACGATCGACCGGTCCACCAGCGTCTCGGACGTGTCGAGCCGCACGCCATACAAGCGGGACCCGAGCGCCTTCGCCACCTTCAGCGAGGTCCCCACACAGTCGTTGTCGAAATCGACGAGCGTGATGAGCGCGACGTTGGGATCCGACAGATCGGCGAACTTCTTCGATGCCAGCACCGTGTCGCCGCCATACGCCGCGATCAAGGCGTGGGGAACGGTTCCGATCCCCTCGGAGCCCCACCACGAAGCCTGCGCGTCGGTCGAAACGCCGATCGCCCCGGCGATGTGGGCCGCATACCCATCACCCGTTTGCACCAGCCAATGGTCGTGCCGGGCCGGAAAGAACATCACCTGTTTGGGACGGGCCGCCTCCACCACCGCGCGCGTATTCGTCCCTACCCGGGTCCGGCGGGCCAGGACGCCCAGATAGAGGGTCTCGAGCTGGGCGAAGGCGTCATACGGGCCTTCGATGAGGAGGACCGTTTCCCAGGGCGCGATGGGATCCCCATCGTAGAGCGCGGAGACGGTCAGCTCGTCCCAGCGGTCGGAGCACAGCTTGAG
>DASQIZ010000067.1:0-25748 GCA_035631315.1 Gemmatimonadales bacterium | reverse complement strand
CGTGATGCCGAACGCGGGGTCATTCCATCGGGCTCCACGCCCCGCCTCGGCGACGTAGGGGCTCGTCATTTGATAGTGGACGACCGTGTCATCCTCGAGCGTCTGAAACCCGTGGGCGAATCCTTCCGGGATGTACAGCGCAGTGTGGTCGGCGGCCGTGAGATTCACGCCGAACGACTTGCAGTAGGTCGGGGACGTCGGGCGCAGGTCGACGATGACATCATGGATCGCGCCCCGTTCGCAACGCACCAGCTTGGTCTCGGCGTGCGGGACAGCCTGCCAATGCATGCCCCGAAGCGTGCCCTTCTTGAGGTTGTGCGACAACGACGTCTGCGAAACGTGCGCATCGAGCCCCCTGGACACAAACTCCTCAACGCTCCAAACCCGCGCGAAGAATCCACGCGGGTCGGAGTGCGGTTCGAGCGCCACAACGAAGGCGCCCGACAGCGGGGCCGGGGTGAACTTCACGTGACCGCTATCCCGGTGTTGCGGTGCTTGGCGATCAGCGAGTCCGGCAGCTTCTCAAAGTCCGATCCGCGCAGATAGTCGCCGAGCGTCGTGCCAGTGCAGCGTGAATCGATGTTCGGCGCGCCAACGCCCTGTTCGACATCCCGCCGGTTGACCACGCGGAAGTCGATGCTGAGTCGGGTCCGGCCCGACGTATTGTCCACCGTGGAGTGGAGCTGCGCCGCCGAGAAGAGAACCACGGCGCCCACGGGGCAGACGACGCGGATCTGCGGATCCGGCTCGATCCCATCCAGTGCCTTGGGCTGCTTCCGGGTCTCGGTCTTGATGTTCTGCGACGCCAGCTTCCGGCCTTCTTCGTTCCACTTGTCGTAGTCGTACTCGTGAGACGAATTCCGGAGCGGCTCGCTCCAGTAGCGCGGATGGAACGCCATCGCGTTCTCCGGCTGGATGTCGTACACGGGTAACCACCAGTTCACCTGGGCGAAGGGGGCCGAAAACCAGGTGTCGCGGTGCGGGTGGAACTGGTAGGCCAGCCCCGCGCGCATGTAGTCACCGGCCGCCATGGTGCGGAGGCGGGGCACGTCGAAGTAGGTCTGCTGGAGGTCGCAGCCCAGCTCGGCGAAGAGCGCGCGGATGTGCTCCTTGGCCTTGGGATGATGGATGAATTGCGGCTTGATCCTGGCCAAAATCGCGTTGAAATCCTCGACCTTCATGTGATGCTGGGCGTCCCGCGGGTCGTACGGTGCGAACGCCTCGACGACCAGGCCCCGCGCCAGCGCGCAGAGAGCGAGCGACGCGTGGCGCGGCGAATACACGATCAGCTGGCCCGCGTACAGCTCGGCGCGGCGCTGCTCGTCATCGAAGCTCGGATCGACGTACACCGTGTTCATCGGACCCACGAAAGGCCTCCGGGCTAGGACAGGATCTGTGTAGTCGGGATCGGAACCACGCAGCGGCCGCCCCACTCACGCACGTAGGACAGCTGCGCTACGATCTCGTCCTTCAGGTTCCAGGGCAGAATCAGGATGTAATCGGGTCGGACTTTCGCGATGGCATCCGGCTCGAGGATCGGAATGTGGGTGCCGGGCAAATATTTCCCGTGTTTGTGCGGGTTGCGGTCGACTGTGAAGTCGAGAAAGTCGCGGCCCACCCCGCAGTAGTTGAGCAGGGTGTTGCCCTTCCCAGGCGCTCCATAGCCCACCACGCGCTTGCCCTGCCGCTTCGCATCGATCAGAAAGTCGAGCAACGCCCGCTTGGTCTCTTCGACTCGAGCGCCGAACTTCGTGTAGTAAGCGACCGTTGCGACGCCGGCGTTTTCTTCACGCCTGCGAAGCCCCGCGACGCGAGGACCGACGGGCTTGGAGGTGTCTTCCTGGTGGCGCCCGTAGATCCGCAGGGACCCGCCATGGGTGGGGAGCTCCTCGACGTCGAAGAGCGTCAGCCCATGCGCGGCGAAGATCTTCTCCGCCGTGATGAACGAGAAGTACGAATAGTGCTCGTGATAAATCGTGTCGAACTGATTCTCCGCCACCAGCTTCAGGAGGTGCGGGAATTCGATCGTGATCACGCCCTGCGGCGCGAGCAAGACCTTCATGCCCCCGACGAAGTCATTCAGGTCGGGTACCTGCGCCAGGACGTTGTTCCCGAGCAGGAGGTCGGCGCGTTTGCCTTGCGCCACGAGGTCCTTGGCGGTCTGCACGCCGAAGAACTTCACCAGCGACGGCACGCCCTTCTCCTCGGCCACCTTCGCGACGTTCGCGGCCGGCTCGATGCCGAGGCAGGGAACTTTGCGGGCGACGAAATACTGCAGCAGGTAGCCGTCGTTGCTCGCCAGTTCCACGACAAAGCTGCTGGTGCCCAAGCCGAACCGCGAGATCATCGCGTCCGTATAGCGCTCGGCGTGCGCGAGCCAGGAGGTCGAGTACGAGGAGAAGTAGGCGTATTCGGTGAAGATCTCCTCGCCGCCGACGTACGCCTCGAGCTGCGCCAGCCAGCACTTGTCGCAGACGCGGACGTGGAGGGGGTAGAAGGGCTCCATCCGGTCGAGCTGCTCGGCCGCCAGAAAGCTCTCGCAGAGGGGTGACATCCCCAGATCCACCAATGTGTGGGTCAGAGGCCTCGCGCAAAACCGGCACGACGGAGCAGGGACTCGATGGTTCACCGGGCTAGTTCCGGGCCCGCATGACGGGCTTGAGGGGACGCCCCTCGAGGTACGGCTCGGGGCCATCCTCCAGCGCGCGCGCGTAGATGCTCAGGGCAGCATCCACCGCGTCGATGGTGCGGTCGATGTCTACGTTGGTGTGAGAATAGCTGACCACGAAGGACGGTCCGAGCACCCCGCGCTTGATGATCTCCTGCATGAACAGCGCACGGTAGGACTGCGACGAGCGACCGTCCCGGTCCCGCGTCGCGAATACCAGGTTGCACGGACGGCCCAGGACTTCCACCGACGCCGCCACGCCATGGGCTGTCGTCGCCTCGCGCACACCCTGACGCAGCCGCTCGCCGCGAGCGTAGAGCGTGTCGATGACCTCTTCGTGCTGATAGATGCGCATGGTCTCGATCGCGGCGGCGAGGGCATGCGTCTCGGCGCCATGCGTGGTCGAGAGCAGAAAGACACGCTCGCCCGTATGCTCCAGTCCGCCGAGTCGCATGATGTCGCGCCGGCCCGCGAGTGCGGAGAGGGCGAAGCCGTTCGCGATCGCCTTGCCGAACGTCGAGAGGTCCGGAGTGACTCCATAGAGTCCCTGTGCGCCGGCGTTATGCCACCGGAACCCGGTGATCATCTCGTCGAGGATCAGCAGGGCGCCATGCTCATGGCAGATCGCCTTCAGTCCCTCGAGGAAACCGTCCGCCGGTTCCACCGAGGTGGCCGCTTCGAGAATGCAGCAGGCGATCCGCGAAGGATGCGCGGCGAACATCGCGCGGACCGAGTCGAGGTCGTTGAACTTGAACGAAACGGTGAGTGCCTTGATGGCGGAGGGGACACCGGCAGACATCGCCGTCGACCCGACGAACCAGTCGTCGGTGGAGAAGAACGGCTGGTCGCAGCAGAAGGCGACCAGATCGCGGCCCGTGAACGCGCGCGCGAGCTTCACGGCCGCCGTGGTGACGTCGGAGCCGTTCTTCGCGAACTTCACCATCTCAGCACCCGTGATCATGCCGAGCAGCGACTCGGCGCATTCGACTTCAAGGGGAGAGGGACGTGTGAAATTCGTGCCGTCCCTCATCGCGCGGTACGCGGCTTCCACGACACTCGGGTATCCGTGACCGAGGGCGACCGCCCGAAGGCCCATGCCGTACTCGATGTATTCATTCCCGTCGACATCCCAGACGTGACACCCTGAGCCGCGCGCGATGAAACCGGGCGCGAGAACCGGATACTGATCATCCCCCTTGGCGTAGGTGTGTGCACCACCCGGGATCACGGCATGGGCGGCGGCCTGGAGCTTGCGGGACCGCGCGAAAGACTGGGCCGGGACCGGCGTGACGGTCTCGGGTGCCGTGGAATGGTGCACTGGGGGCGTCTCTCGCAAATGAGGTCTCCCGTCCGTCGTTTTGGGGGGCGCGAGGGCCGGTAGTGCAGTTTCCAGGCCAATCGTTATGATATGCCGCATCGTAAGATAGCCCTGTTTTTATGGGTCCGTTGTGGCGACAACGCAACAGTCTGACGAGTGCGGAGTGCGGACTGCCAAGTGCGGATATTCCGCACTCAACAGTCCGCATTCCGCACTTCGGGAGGCAGGGTGAATGACGTCGTAGTCGTCGGCGGCGGAATCGTCGGGTGTGCCACCGCGCTCGCGCTCACCAGGGCGGGACGATCGGTTACGCTCGTCGAAGCTGAGACGCGGCTGGCTGCCCATCAGAGCGGCCATAACTCCGGCGTCATGCATTCAGGGCTCTACTACCGGCCCGGAACGCTCCGCGCGCGCCTATGCCGCGAAGGCCTCGCTGACATGGCGCGCTTCTGCGACGAAGAGGGGGTTCCGTATCGCCGTTCGGGGAAGGTCGTCGTGGCGACCTCGGCGAGCGAGCTGCCTGCATTGGCGACGCTCGAAGAGCGGGGAAGAGCCAACGGGCTCGCGGGGCTCATCCGGCTCGAGGGAGACACCCTGAAAGAGCACGAGCCCGCGGTGCAGGGTGTGGCCGGGCTCTGGGTGCCTGAGACAGGCGTGGTGGACTACGGTGCAGTGACGCTCGTGATGGGTAGGCGGCTCGAATCCTTGGGAGCAACGGTGACCACCGGCGCTCTCATGACGGCCCTCCGCCGCGACCATGGGACCCAGGTCCTCGAGACCACGGCGGGTGCGGTCCGCGGCCGGTTCGTGGTGACGTGCGGTGGGCTGCAGGCGGACCGACTCGCGCGGATCTGCGGTGTGGACCCCGGCGTAGCGATCGTGCCGTTCCGAGGTGAGTACTATGAGCTGAAACCTGAGCGCCGGGGCCTGGTCCGGAGCGCCATCTACCCGGTGCCCAACCCAGCACTCCCGTTCCTCGGCGTGCATTTTACCCGCCGCATCAACGATCAAGTGGATGCCGGCCCGAATGCGGTGCTCGCGTGGTCACGCGCGGGTTACACGCGGAGCGATGTCCGGCTCGGGGACCTGGCCGAGGCGTTCCGGTTCCCGGGGTTCTGGCGGATGGTGATGCGGCAGTGGCACACGGGCGTGAATGAGCTGTTCCGGTCGTACTCGAGGACGCTGTTCGCCCGCGCGCTCGCCCGCCTGGTGCCGGACGTCCTCCCCCAGGATCTGGTACCGGCGGGGAGTGGCGTCAGGGCGCAGGCCGTGGACCGGGACGGACGCCTGCTGGACGACTTCCATATAGTAGAAGGGGAGGGCTCTTTGCACGTCATCAATGCCCCCTCACCCGCGGCCACGGCGTCGCTGGCGATCGGGAAGGAAGTGGCCTCCCGCGTGGAGAGGCGGCTGGCGTGAAGATCCTTCAGGTCACCGCGCCGGCGCCAGTTGGGGGGCTCGAGCGCGTCGTCCTCGGACTCACCACCGGACTCCAGAATGCGGGACATGAGCCGCGCGTGGCGGCGATCCTTGATCCCGGCGTGACCGACCATCCCCTGGTGCGCGCGCTCGAGATGGCCGGCGTTCCGGTGCACCCGATCCACGTCGCCGGCCGGCAGTACGCCGTGGAGCGCGCTCGCGTCGAGGAGATCGGCAAGCTGCACGGCGCCGACGTCATGCATACCCACGGATATCACCCCGATGTGATCGACGGGGTCGTGGCGCGGCGACTTCGGGTTCCGGTCGTGTCCACCGTCCATGGGTTCACCGGCGGCGGGATGAGGAACCGGCTGTACGAGTGGCTGCAGATCCGCGCGTATCGGCGGTTCGATGGCGTGATCGCCGTGTCGGCGCCGATCGTGGATCGCGTGACGAAGGGCGGGGTTTCCCCCTCCCGGGTGCACCACCTTCCCAACGCCTGGGTCGAAATGCCCGGGGCACACCCCCTGGATCGGGTGGCGGCGCGCGAGACGCTCGGGGTACCGCGGGGCGGGGCGCGCATCGGATGGGTGGGCCGGATGTCGTTCGAGAAGGGCCCCGACGTGATGATCGATGCCTTGGCCCTGCTCAAGCGCGCCCATGTGCAGCTCTCGATGATCGGTGATGGGCCGGCCCTCAAACACGTCCAACTGAAGGCGAAAGAACTCGGCGTCCGGGACCAGGTGACCTGGCATGGGCTGGTGCCCGATGCCGGCCGGCTCCTGACGGCGTTCGACGTGGTCGTGCTGAGCTCCCGGACCGAGGGGACACCGATTATTCTGTTCGAGGCCGTCGCTGCGCGCGTACCGGTGGTGAGCACGGCGGTGGGCGGTATTCCCGCGGTCGTGACGGAACGGGAGGCCGTGATGGTGCCGTCCGAGGATCCGGCCGCCCTGGCACGAGGAATCGCGCGAGCCGTGGAAGACAAGGCCGGGGCACTGGCGCGGGCGACGGCGGCGACCGAGCGGGTCGCCTTCAAATTTGCCGCCGGACCGTGGATCGACCGGCATGTGAACCTGTATCGCGCCCTCATCGGGGCGCGGCGCGAAGGGGATCGCGAATGAACCTGGGATGGACTCTGGTCGTGCTCGGTGCGGCGCTGGTGATTTACCCCTACCTCCTGTACCCGGTGATGCTCATCGCCATGTCCTGGGTGCGGAGGCCTCTGAGACGCCCGGCGGAGCCGTCGGCCTGGCCGGTGGTCAGTGTGACGATCCCCGTCTATAACGAGGAAGGTCAGATCCGGCTGAAGCTCGAGCGCGTGCTTGCCTGGGACTATCCCAAGGATCGCCTTCAGATTCTCGTGGTGTCCGACGCGTCCTCGGATCGTACGGATGACATCGTCAAGGAGTTTGCGACTCGAGGGGTCGAGCTCGTGCGCCTCCCGCGCCGCGGGGGCAAGACCGCCGCCGAGAACGCCACCCTCCCGCACCTGCGTGGGGACATCGTAGTCAACTCGGATGCCGCGATCCGCGTGCCCCCCGACTCTATCAAGAAACTCGTCGTCTGGTTCGGTAATCCGCGCGTGGGGGTGGCGTCCGGACGGGACCGCAGCGTTCCTAACACCGACGGCGAGGCCAATCAGGGGGAGACCGGGTACGTGGACTACGAGATGTGGATCCGCGCCCTCGAGACCCAGGTGGCGGGCATCGTCGGCGCCTCGGGGTGCTTCTATGCGATTCGCCGACAGCTGCACCAGCACCTCGTGCCGGAAGCGCTGTCCCGCGATTTCGCCGCGCCCCTGATCGCCCGGCGTCACGGTTTCTGCTCAGTCTCGGTCGACGACGCGATCGCGTTCGTCCCCCGCACGCGCTCACTCCACGCGGAATACCGTCGCAAGGTGCGGACGATGACGCGCGGACTTGAAACCCTCTTCTACCAGCGGGCGCTGCTCAACCCATTCCGGTACGGCCTCTTCGCCTGGGAGCTCTGGACTCACAAGCTGATCCGGTGGCTGCTGCCGGTCGGGGACGTACTGGTTCTGCTCGGCCTTGTCATGTTGGCACCCGAGGACGGGTGGGCACAGATCTTGGTCGCTCTGGCTCTCCTGGGTATCGCGCTTGGGGCCCTGGGATGGTGGTGGCCGGGGCAGAACCCCCCACGCTTGGTCAGCCTGGCTGCCTACGTGGTCAGCGGGAATTTGGCGGCCTTGCAAAGTTGGCTGGGAGCGCTTCGAGGCGACCTCAATCCGATCTGGGAGCCGACCCGCCGGCCGGCCGCGAACTAACCCCGCCCTGAGAAAGTCAGGATGGCAGGGCGTTACTAAGCGCCGGGACGAGTCGCGTGGCGACCTTCGCGGCCAGTGCGAAGGCGGCCTCCTGGTTCCCGCCGACCACGGGGACCATCACCCGCACGACGGCGTCGTCGCTCCGGCGCCGTAGCGCCGAGTCCCGGAGGAGCTGCCACTTCACCAGATATTCGTTGGCCGCGACGCGACCGCGTCCCTGATACCAGTACAGCACCAGCGCGCGCTGGTTGTGCAGCTGCAGCAGGTACCGGTTGACTGTCACTCCCCCAGCAGGGGTGGCGAGTGTGACCGTGTCCGAGCTGAGCGGCTCCCACCCTGCACCCGGCAGGCAGTTTTTCGGGGAATGGATGGTTCGTCCCTGGGTCTGTTCCTCGTAATAGCCGACGTACACCGTGAAGAAGTGCCCGGGAGTGGAATCCCTGGGAGTCTCGTACGATCGGAACAGGTAGGACGTCGGACGGGCGACCGTAAGCTCGGCCTTGCTGAGCGGGAGATGACGCGCCACGTAGCCATCGAGTGTATCCGAGACCGCCGAGTCGAGTGGCGCGAGGAGGGGGATTCTTCGCTCGCCGCGCAGCGCGAGGGACGCGACTACGCCCACCCACAGCGCGATCGCAGGTGCCCAACGCCGACTCACGACGTGCTCCGCCTGCGGGATCGCTCGACCACGTGCAGCACCCACGCCAGCCCTCCCAGTATAGCGAAGGCAGCGACGAAGATCGCCCACCCTTCCGACACGTGCATAAAACCGTCGCCAAGGGCGGGGTCCACGTAATAGACCAGGAAGCCCGTCAGGAAGATCCTGATGCCGTTCAAGAGCATCGCGACGGGCAGCGTGGCGCCGAGCAGCACGATGCGTCCCCATACGGTCGTCAGCCACACACCGCCCGTCAGGAGTCCGAGCGAGACCAGGGCGGTCAACGAGCGGAGACCGCTGCAGGCCTCAGTGACGAACAGGGAGCGGCCTGGGAGATGAATGACGTTGCCCGTGAGTTCCACCGGCACGTGCCGCGACGCGAGGAGCGCGGCACCCATCTGCGAGGCCTTGAACTGGAGTGGGAGGGCCAGGGAGCCAAGCACCACGGCGGGTAGGGGGATCGCGAGCGTCAGCAGGATCGTCGGCAGCCACCAACGCCGGAGCTGGTCGAGGCCCCGGAAATAGATCACGAGTCCCATGGCGGCGCCCAACATGGCGACACGCATTGTGAACAGCTCGACAGCGAGGCCTCCCACGAAGCGGAGCAGGATGGCGCCGATGAGGACAACGAGGCCGAGCGCGGGCCGGGGATGGATCACGGCCCCACGCCGTACACGCCATGCGAGCCACACGGCCACCGGGAACAGGAGGAGGCCATGTCCGGCGTCGGGGTCGGTGAGCCAATCCCGAACCAGTGTGGTGAAGGGCTGAAAAAAGAGCAGGGTGAAGGCGAGCGCCGCGGCCGTCGCTGGCGCGAGCGATTCCCACCAGGGAGCGGCGACGGAAACGGGGACTGGAGCCGGCGGGGCCAGGTCGGTCACGAGGGTAACCTAACGAATTCGGCGGCCCACATGAGGCCGCCGAATCGGGCAGACGGACGGGTGTGGCAAGCGATCGGTTGTTACCAGGCACCCTTCCGGAAGACGATCACCGGCACCGTCTGAAGCATGATCTTGCAGTCCTCCCTGAACGACTGCCGCCGGATATACTCCAAGTCGAACTGAACCTTGCGGCGGACGTCGTCGACCGAGTTGTCATAGTGTTGATTGACCTGCGCCCAGCCCGTGATGCCGGGGCGGACGCGCTGGCGCACCTGATAGCCATGCACCTGCGTGCGGAGGTCGTCGAAGATCCGGGGCTGCTCAGGACGAGGGCCCACGACGTTCATGTCGCCGACCAGGACGTTGAAGAGCTGGGGCAGCTCGTCGAGCCGGTACTTCCGGAGGATCGTGCCGATCGTCGTCACCCGCGGATCATCCGGGCGCGCCCACACCTGGGCATCCGCGCCGACCTCCACCACCCGCATGGTCCGGAACTTATAAATCCGGAACGGCCGGCCGCCCTGGTCCTGCGAGCGGCGGGGGTGCACCGCACGCACCTTCGGATCGCGGCGGTCGAGGCCGATGCGAATCTGCGAGTAGAACACCGGCCCACGGCTGGTGAGCTTCACCAGCGCCGCGATGAGGAGCATCATGGGCGCTGCGATCACCAACCCCGCGGCCGCCACCAGAATGTTCAGAAGCCGACGCGGCCGCTCCCGATCCGCTTCATGGAAGATGCCGTCGTGCTGATCCCCCTTCGCGGCCGCAGTGCGGGGCGCACGGCGCTGAGCGATGGAGCGAGTGGGGACCGCAACAGGAGCGGCTGCGGTGTAGGCGTCGGCGGCAGCAGCCGCGGAGCTCGTGAGTCGAGTCATCTCGGGGGGGAGTAAAGCAAGGGCCGTGCACACGCAAACCCAAATCCTCATAATCCACAAATCATTGCTAAACAACGGTTTACAAATATGTAATCGGTGACGGCTGAGTTACATCTGTGGCAAACCGGCGCCTGTTGTGGAGTGTCTGCGACAGTCAGTTGTAGCGACCATGGGGAGTTCGTGACGAAGTTTGATCAGAACTGTTGTGCTGGCGGCAGGTTGATCTCGAAGTAGAAGCGGGTGCCCCAGTCAGGCCGGGATTCGACCTTGAGGTCCCCCCCCATGGCCTCCACCATCCGGCGGCAAATGGCCAGCCCAAGTCCGGTCCCCGAGAGGTAGTAGGAGCGCCTTCCCCCCGTCCGGCGGAACGGCTGATAGAGGTTATTCACCACTTCCGGGTTGATCCCCTTGCCGGTATCCCGCACCGAGAATTCCACCCGGTACCGGTCGGTGGCACGGCAGACCAGTTCGACAAAACCCTCCTCGGTGAACTTCAATGCGTTGGACGTGAGGTTCAGAAGCACCCGGGAAAGCGCGAGATGATGGCCGCGCCGGTGATCTGTCGGAGGCGGCAGTATGCGCACTTTCAGCCGCTTCTCCTCCGCGATCGGCCGGACGATGTCCCGCACCGACTCGAGGATCTCCGTAATGGAGAAGGGGGCTTCTTCCTGATCGAGCAGGCGATCCCCACCACGAACCAGCTCGATCAGGTCCGACGCGAGCGACGATAGCCCCAGCGCCGCTCCATAGATGAGGCCCAGCTGCCTCCGCTGGAGGTCATTCACGTCGCCGCTCTGGCCCCGCTGGATGGTCTCCGCCAGAAAGAGAATAGATGTAAGGGGAGACCGGAGGTCATGTGCGACCTCAACCAGCAGCTCGTGGCCTTCAGGGCCCGCGAGTCTTGAAGTGAAGTAGCGCGCCCAGTCGGGCTCCACCTGCTCGCGGACCGCCTCGATCGCCGTGAGCACTCGAATGAGTTGCTCGTAGGGAACGACCTTCGGATCGGCCGCGCGCCGGATGACGTTCGAACGCAGTAGATCCACGAGCCGGCGGCCGAGCGTCGATACCGAGGTCCCCGAGAGCGGCCTGGTGGTCCCGCTCATCCGCGCCGCGACCGCCTCGGCCACTTCCTGAAGGACGTCCACGATATCCCGCGGATCCGTCGCTTCACCGTACTGGTCGCGCCATGACGACGTGACTTCGTGCGCGGCGTCCCGTACGATCAGGACGCCAAGGTCTTCCCGGGGCTCGGGCGCGCCGCGGGGGGCCGGCGGCTGGTTTTGCCCGGGGTTCAGAGGGGGCGGGGATGGACGCGCTTCGCGAACGGTCACGATTCCCCGTTCGCAATGGAGCCGCGATGCAGCCCGTGACGTTCCATCAGCCGGTAAAGCGTCGTGCGATCCACTCCGGCAATGCGCGCGGCGCGCGACATGTTCCCGTCGGCGTGGTTCACGAGCCAGGTGAGATACCGGCGCTCGAACTCCGCGATCAACCGGTCGCGGGCCACGTGATAGCTCTCTTCATGCTCGCCGATGGCGGGGATCAGCGTCTCCGCGCCGCCCCGCGACACGATCGTGGACGACGCGCCGGCGGCAGAATCGCCACCCCCCAACGGAATCTGGTCGGGCTGAATCTCCGAGCCCGGCTCGAGCATCACCACCGTGTGCTCAACCACGTTCTGCATCTCGCGCACGTTTCCACGCCACGGGTGACTTTGGAGGGCCCGCAGGGTCGCGTCCGAGAATTTCGGAGGCGCTCCGGAGCCTGGTGCGTGCCGGGCCCAGTAGTGCTGCAGGAAGAAATTGGCGAGGACCGGGATGTCTTCCTGCCGGTCCCGGAGTGGGGGGATGTGAATCGGCACGACGTAGAGCCGGTAATAAAGATCTTCGCGCAGGGTCCCGTCTTTTACGCATTGCTCGGGGTCCCCATTGGTCGCCGCAATGAAACGCACGTTCACCACGGCATCCGTGTGTTCCGATCCGACACGCCGCACCACGCCGTCCTGAATCACGCGCAGCAGCTTGGCCTGCGTCGGCTTCGGCATCTCCAGGAGCTCGTCCATGAAGAGCGTGCCGCCGTTCGCGGTCTCGAGGAGGCCCGGCTTGTCCCGGAGCGCGCCGGTGAAGGCGCCTTTCGCGTGACCGAACATTTCGGATTCGAGCAGGCCTTCAGGGAGTGCCGCGCAGTTGATCGGCACGAACGACCGCGCCGAGCGGCGGCTGTGCTGATGGATGAATTGGGCGAAGAGTTCTTTCCCCGTCCCGCTCTCGCCGGTCAGGAGCACCGACGCATCGGTCGGCGCGACCTTGCGCGCCAGCTCGATGGCGCGGCGGAAGGCGGGGGAGATGCCGAGGACGGTGACCTTCTCGCTGTTGCCGTGCGAGCGCTCGATTTCGGTCTGGAGCTCTTTCGACTCGCGCGCGACACGGACGGCGTGGGCCGCCCGGCCGATCAGGATCTGCAGGTGAGTCGCCGAAAACGGCTTGGGGAGATAATCCCAGGCACCGGCGCGCAGGACCTCCACCGACGATGCGACGGTGGGATTCCCGGTGATGACAATGACAATGATGTCCTTCTGGAGATCGACTGCCGACTTGAGCACATCGACCCCCGACACGGGCTCCATGTAGAGATCGCACAGGACGATGTGGAAGGGCTGCCTCTTGAGGCGCTCGATGGCCTCACCGCCGGAAGAACAGGACGTGACGTTATATCCTTCGTGCTCCAATACCGAAGCGCACGACTCCCGGAGGGTCCGCTCGTCGTCGACCACCAGGATGCGAAGCTTGGCCCGCTCCTCGGGTGGGATGGAAACAAGCTCGGACGGCACGTCGCTCCGGGCGCTCGGGGCGCTGCCTGCTTTGCTCCGTCCGGAGGGACCGGGAATCCGCACTGAGGCCCTTGGTTGGGGAAGGGTGCACGACTGTCGACCAGACGCACTATTATGGACTATTCGTGGCGGGGACGCAACAGTCCAATTGGTCTAAGGGATTCTACAGGGATGTACCACACAGGTACTTGCTTTGCATTAAGGTATTAGGTTGGCGCCGAAGGCAGGTAGCTCATTCTTTGAGGATCAAGCGAGACCCATGCAGATTGAGTCAAAGGACGTAGTACCCGTAAGTCCCGAAGGCCAGGTCCCTGCGTTCCCGCCGCAACGGTTCACACCGGCGGCGGGGGTCGGTGACCCATTTACTGGCGATGCGAAACGGGTAGACGCTGCCCATTACTGGGATGCGGTCAAGCAGCATCGGTACGTGGTCATTCTGCTGGCGATCCTGGGGACCGTCGGTGGCATCGCCCTATCGAGGATCCTCAAGCCGACCTACACGGCGTCCGCCACGCTGTGGGTGCAGGGGAGCGACAAGGACCTCGGTCAGCAGAATCATGGGCCGATCCGCGCGGACCAGTTGCTGCAGTCGGCGGGCTGGGTCGATCTGCTCAAGTCGTTCGTGGTGCTGGATGAAGTGGTGAAGCAGCAGCGGTTGTATGTCGTCCCCGCCCGGGCGGCCGACTCCGCCGCATTCGATGTCTTCGCCGCCGCCGATCAGCTCCTCCCCGGGAACTACAAGCTCACCGTCGATGCCTCAGGACGGCGATTCACGCTGTCCACGAAGGCCGGACAGCTGGTGGAAGAGGGGCAGGTGGGTGACTCGGTTGGCAACAAGATCGGGTTCCAGTGGGTCCCGCCCGCGACACTACTTCGCCCGGGCGCGTCCATCGCGTTTGCCGTTTCCATTCCCCGGGACGCGGCTCAGCGCCTGTCCAAGGCCCTCCAAGTCCGGATGGATCAGAACGGGAATTTCATGTCGGTCTCGTACTCCGGGCCCAGTGCGCGTCGGGCCGCCGACGTCGTCAACGCGGTCGTGGATCGAGAGGTCGCCGTCGCGACCGATCTGAAGAAAGCCAAACTGGCCGAGCTGACGAAAATCCTGGAGGACCAGCTGCAGCTCGCCCAGACCAACCTGACCACCGCCGAGAATCAGCTCGAAACCTTCCGCGTGCACACGGTGACGCTGCCGTCGGATCAGGCCACACCCGTAGTTCCGGGCCTCGCGATCACCCAGAACCCGGTAATGAACAGTTTCTTCGCGATGAAGATTGACCGCGAGCAGTTGCGTCGAGACAAGGCTGCGATCATGGCGGTGCTCGATCAGGTCCCCGATTCGGGGATTTCTGTCGACGCGCTCGAAGTGATTCCCTCGGTGCACAATTCCGTCGAGCTCCACGGCGCGTTGGGCGAGCTCGCGAGCGCGCAGGCAAATCTGCGTGCCTTGCGGTACAAGTACACCGACGCGACTCCGGTCGTCGCCGCCGCCGCCGCCCAGGTCGACACGCTCCAGCGGCAGACGGTGCCGCGACTCGCCCGGAACCTGATCGCCGACATCACCCAGCGCGAACAGGCGCTGGATACCCAGGTCAGCTCGGCCTCCACCGATTTGCAGCAGATCCCGGCGCGGACCATCGAGGAAGGACGGCTGCAGCGGGCGGTGGTGATCGCCGAAAATCTCTACAGCAACCTGCGGGCGCGCTACGAAGAAGCCCATCTCGAAGAAGAGAGCAGCGTCCCGGACGTCCGCATCCTGGACGCGGCCGTGGCTCCAGAAAAGCCCTCGAGCAATACGGGCCCGAAGATGCTGCTCCTCGGCTTGATCGCCGGGCTCGGACTGGGTGTGGGCGCCGCCGTGGTGCTGAATCGCTTCGATCCGCGCGTGCGGTACCCCGAGCATGTCACGACGGAGTTAGGGCTCCCCATTCTCGGCGCCCTCACTCGCGTTTCGGCCGCCAATGGTAACGGCCGGCCCGAGGAGATGGCGCAGGTGGTCGAGGCGCTTCGCTCGATCCGCTTGAACCTGGTTCACGCGCACGGAGCGGCGGGAACCCTGTTGGTCACGATCTCGTCACCTGGTTCCGGGGATGGGAAGTCATTCCTCGCTTCCAACCTGGCAATCGCGTTCGCCGACGCCGGATTCCAGACGCTTCTGATCGATGGAGACCTCCGCCGCGGCGGACTCCATCGCGTACTCTCCGCGCAGCGCAAGCCCGGCTTGACGGACTACCTGACCGGAACCATCGGACGAGAGCAGGTCATCCAGGGCACGCCGTATCCGATGCTCTCATTTATCGGCGGAGGCACGCGCAAGCAGACTGCTCCGGAGCTGCTGGGTACCCCGGCGATGCGTGACCTCGTGTTGGGTATGCGAGGCTCCTACAACGTGATCTTGATCGACAGCCCGCCACTGGGTGCGGCGGTCGATCCGTTCATGCTGGCGACCCTCACCGGCAACCTGGTCGTGGTATTGCGAACCGGAGCCACGGATCGCCAGATGGCACGCGCCAAGCTCGAGATGCTGGATCGCCTGCCCGTACGCATCCTGGGGGCGGTGCTGAACGACGTTCAAGCCGAAGGCGTGTACCGCTACTACGGATATCTCGCTGGCTACGAAGCCGAGGAGGAGCGGAAGGCAGGCAAGGAACTGAAACAAATTGCGACGACGGCGGGGCAGAGGTCGTAAGCCACATCGCCGCGTCACGAAGACGCCAAGGGGCCAGGAGAAACTCACCTAGCCCCTTCGGCTTTACCTGGCGACTTGGCGACCCAGTCTAGTTCGATCCCGCAGCCTCGGGATCATACCGCTGAAATTGTCCGCCTCCTTCGTTGGCCCGCACTTGCCGCAGCGCCGCCGTCGCGCGAACGAGGAGATCGACCGGTTCCACAGGTGTCGCGTGCAGATCGGCGACCCCTTCGAAGCCGCCACGAAGCTTCACGGAGCTGACGCGCGCGCCCGGCGTCGCCTGACGAGTCGCGACGGCTTGGGCCAACCGCTCGGCGAATCGCTTTGCACCGTCTGCGTCGGTGGCGGGGGCAATGACGGCGAATTCGGAGCGCCCCAGCCTCCCAATGACGTCGGACGACCGCGCCGTCCCCTGGAACGCCTGCGCCACCACCTCGAGGGCCTCGGCCAGCGCCGAGTTGTCATTGACGCTCTCCGCGCCGTCAGCGCCGATGGCATCCACCCCGATCACCACGCACGCGAGCCCGGTCTTGCGGCGGAACGCTTCGGCTCCGATTTCGCGCGCGCGACGCGCGAGTCCGCGCACCGAGTAGAACCCGGTAGTGCGGTCGACCAGACCCTCTTCACGCAACGCATCCGACTCGGTCTTGGCGTGCACGAAGGCCTGGAGTTTGAGCAGGAATTCTTCGGCATCGAGGGGGAGCGAGAGCACTTCCCACGCTCCGGCCTGCAGGGCTTTGAGGCGATCGGCTTTGGCGGGGTGACCCGACGAGATCATGACGACTGGTGTCGCCGGCGTGACCAGACGCTGCTCGCGCAACGCGCGGCACACGGCCCGGCCATCCTGATCAGGGAGTCGTAAGTCGAGGATCACGACGTCGGGCTGGCCAGCCTGCGCGCGCTCGAGAACTTCTTTGCCGTTGTAGGCACGGAGCACGGCGTATCCGTGCGGACCCAGGATGCTCTCGATGGATCGGATAGACCACTCCTGGTCGCTACCGATGAGCGCAAGCGGGGGTCGGCCTGCGGGCGTCGTAGGCGGCACCAATACATCCTCTGTTCTAGGGCGGGCACATGTTACAGATCGCTAACTGTTCGCACAACAGTGCACGAGTCATGCGCAAGGGCGACAAAACGTAAGTCGTTATGTGACAATCTATTAATGAGATCAGCAGATGTGAGGTTTTGGCGTATGCGCTGCACACGCACCACAAGTACCCCCGCCAATTGACGCGGGAACGCCACTCCGCGCGGGTCGTTCGGTTAGCCCTAACGCCTTGCGTAGTAGCCCGTTACCGGCACGTTCAACCCACCGACAAGAGTCGGTCCCAAACTTGTTACCACCCCCAGGCAATCTCGTGGAGGAGTCCGCATGACCTGCAGCGATTGCCAGTCCAAAGGCCGGTGGGGTTCACGCGCGACGGCTCGTCGCGACCGCGCTGTCGAGCGGCTTCGAACGCTGGTCTGCACCTCCTGTGGTCGCCTCCTGCCAACTCCTGATTCCACCGAGCGACTTTTGTCGATGCTCGCCGGACTTTCCCGCTTCGGTCTCGCTCCCGAGGGTCGTCCGGTGCTCGTTCTTTCGCGCACGATGCGGGGAGGTCGCTGATGTGCGGCATCGTGGGGTACGTAGGTCCGCGTGAAGCGGCGCCGATCCTCCTCGAAGGGCTCTCGCGACTCGAGTATCGGGGCTACGACTCCGCCGGGATCGCGATTCAGAACGGCAAGGGCGTCGTCACCCGCAAGCTCGTCGGTCGCGTCGCCGGTTTGCGCCAGCTCATCAAGGCCGAGCCTGTGCACGGGACGTCCGGAATCGCGCATACGCGCTGGGCGACGCATGGCGCGCCGAACACCCAGAATGCCCATCCGCATATCGACTGCTCCGGAAAGGTCGCGCTCGTCCATAACGGCATCATCGAGAACGCGCCCGCGTTGCGCGCGCGCCTCGAGCGCGAGGGACACCATTTCCGGACCGACACCGACACGGAAACGCTCGCGCACCTGATCGAAGAATCCGAAGGCAACACGCTCGAAGAGCGCGTAATCGCGGCGCTGGCCAACGTCGAAGGCACGTACGGTCTTGCGGTGATGACCTCCGAGGAGCCGGGGAAGGTCGTGGCGGCCCGCCGCGGCTCGCCGGTACTCCTGGGGATCGGCGAGAACGAGCTCTTCATCGCGTCGGATGCCTCCGCGGTGCTCGAGCACACGCGCTCGGTGGTCTACCTCGACGACGGCGACATCGCGATCCTGATGCCCGGCGAGTACCACATCATCGACGCCGAGTCGCACGTGCAGCTGCGGAGCGTCGATGAGCTGTCGTGGGACCTCGAAGCCATCGAGCAGGGTGGGTACGACCACTTCATGCTCAAGGAGATCCACGAGCAGCCCCAGACCGTCGAGAGCACGCTCCGCGGCCGTCTGCTGCTGTCCGAGGGAACGGCCCGTCTCAACGGGTTGAACCTCGATACCGACGCCTGCCAGGACATCCGCCGCATCGTGATCGTGGCCTGCGGCACCAGTTGGCACTCAGGGCTGGTGGGCCGGCACATCATCGAAGAGCTGGCGGGCATTCCGGTGGATGTGGAGTACGCGTCGGAGTACCGGTACCGGAAGCAGATCCCATCGCCCGGCACGCTCGCCATCGCCATTTCGCAGTCCGGCGAGACGGCCGACACGCTCGAGGCCATGCGGGCGGCACGCGCTGCGGGCGCGCGGGTGGTCGGCATCGTGAACGTGGTCGGGTCCACCATCGCACGGGAATCCGATGGCGGGATCTACCTCCATGCCGGGCCGGAAATCGGCGTGGCGTCCACCAAGGCCTTCACCTCCCAGATCGTGGCGCTCTCCCTGCTCGGCCTCTACCTCGGCCGGCAGCGCGGGCTCTCCCTCGAAACCGGCCGGGATTTCGTCTGCAAGCTCTCCCAGCTGCCCAGGCTCGTCGAACAGACCCTCGGACTGGATGAGGAGATCCGCGAGCTGGCCGGGAGGTTCGTCGAGGAGCGGAATGCGCTGTACTTGGGTCGGGGGGTCAACTTCCCGGTGGCGCTGGAAGGAGCCCTGAAGCTCAAGGAGATCAGTTACATCCACGCCGAGGGGTATCCGGCGGCGGAGATGAAACATGGGCCCATCGCCCTGATAGACGAGAACATGCCGGTGATCTTCGTGGCGCCGCATGACGCCGTGTACCAGAAGGTCCTGTCCAACATGCAGGAGGTCCGGGCCCGGGGTGGCCGGATCGTGGCCCTTACCAGCCAGGGCAATGGGGACCTGACGGGGTTGGCCGAGCGGCAGCTGCTGGTGCCGGTGACGGCGCCCCTCCTGTCACCCGTCCTGACCGCTATTCCGCTCCAGCTGCTCGCCTATCACGTGGCCGTATTGCGAGGGTGTGACGTGGACCGGCCCAGAAACTTGGCGAAGAGCGTGACGGTCGAGTAAATTCAAGAATGACACGGATCGCGATACTGGTCGCCGCCTCGCTCGTTTGTCTGGCCGGGCGGGCACCGGGAATGCAGGGCCCCGCCGAGTGGGACCCGGATCGCGTCGTGGCCACTCGGGATGGACTCGCGAACCTGCGAAGCCGCCTGGTGCTTGCCGCTCAATCTCCAGCCTACAGCAGCCGGCTCAGGGCAGTCGCGACGAGCGAGATCGCGGCGATCGACCGCCGTCTCGCCGTGGGCGACTTCCAGCCCGGTGACCGCATCGCCCTCCAGGTGGCGGGTGAGAAGGAGCTCACCGATACGTTCACGGTTGGCGGCAACCGTGATCTGCTGTTGCCGCTGGCGGGGGATGTCTCGCTGAACGGTGTGTTGCGGTCTGATGTCGGCCCGTTCTTCCAGCACTATCTGTCGACGTACCTCCGCTCCCCGATCGTTCGGGCACAACCGCTGATACCGCTCTCCGTGATCGGGTCGGTTGGCCTGCCCGGATTTTACACGGTTCCGGCGGGGATCCCCCTCACTCAGCTGCTTCAAGTCGCCCACGGGCCGACGCCTGACGCCAACCTCTCCGGGATAACCATCGAGCGTGAAGGCCGCGTCATCTGGGAGGGCGCGGCGCTTGGGAAGGCCATCACGGACGGACGCACCCTCGAGGATCTCGGCGTCCGGGCGGGGGACCGGGTCGTTGTCCCCACGGGTACGAAGGATCTCTTCAAGGTCGTTGAGACGATTTCCTACGCCTTGGGAATTCCGATCGCCGCCTATACACTGGTGCGACTGTTCAGCGGGAAGTGAAGCGGCCCGCACGCCGGTGACTTTCCTCCGCGTCCTGTCCGTCGTGGGCGCGCGCCCTAATTTTGTAAAGCTTGCCCCTGTCGCCCACGCCTTGGCGAAACGCCCGGACGTCGAGCACCTCATCGTGCATACCGGTCAGCACTACGACGCGCTGATGTCGGAGAGCTTTTTCCAGGAGCTCGACATCCCCGCACCCTCGGTGAATCTCGAGGTGGGGTCGGGGAGTCACGCCAAGCAGACCGCGGCCGTGATGGAGCGCTTCGAGGGGACCTGTCTCGATTTGAAGCCCGATTGGGTCCTGGTCTATGGCGACGTGAACTCGACCGCGGCGGCGGCACTGGTCGCGGTGAAGCTCGGCATCAAGACGGCGCACGTGGAGGCGGGATTGCGCAGCCATGACCGGACCATGCCGGAGGAGCACAACCGGATGGTGGCCGATCATCTCGCTGACCTGCTCCTGACCCCATCGCGCGACGCGATCGCGACCTTGAAGGGGGAGGGGATTCCCGCGGAGCGGATCCAGTTCGTCGGGAACGTGATGATCGACACGCTGATTCGTCTGCGGGGCCGGGCGAAAGGCGCCGCGCGGAAGCTGGGAGTGCCGGAGCGCGGGTTCGTGCTGGTGACGCTCCATCGCCCCGGCAACGTGGACGACCCGGCCACGTTGGGTGTCATCTGTGACGGGCTGGCCACGCTCGCAAAGGATCGGCCGGTGGTCTTCCCCGTGCATCCGCGGACCCGTCAGCGGTTGGCGGAAACGAAGCGGTTGGGGAACGTGAAACTCGTGGATCCGGTGCCGTATCTCGAGATGCTCTCGCTGACGGAGTCGGCGGCGCTCGTCGTCACCGATTCCGGTGGCGTGCAGGAGGAGACGAGCTTCCTCGGCGTGCCATGTCTCACGGTGCGTCCGAACACGGAGCGGCCGATTACGGTCAGCGAGGGGACGAACCGGTTGATCAAGCCGGGGGAGATTGTGACGGCAGGCAAGGGGATTGGGGATTCGGGATTGGGGATTGAGCGAAAGGCGCCGAAGATCGAGCGGTGGGATGGGAAGGCTGGGGAGCGGATCGCCCAGATCTTATGCGACGGGAAACGCTTTGATTAGCTGCCAATCCCGAATCCCCAATCCCCTATCCCCCTTTGAGGAGCCTCGTTTATCAAAGATCTAATCGAGATCGCCGAGCCGGTCGAGCGCGCGTTTCTGGTGGGCGCCCCACGCAAGGGGACGCGGGATTTGGAGCGGGCCGATGAGCACCTGGAAGAGCTGGCGCGGCTGGCGGATACGGCGGGTGCGGACGTCGTCGGGCGGCTGACGCAGAAGATCGACAAGCCGACTCCCAACTTCTATATCGGCGAAGGGAAGGTCGACGAGCTGAAAGAGAGGCTCGTGGCCGAGAAGGCGTCGCTGGTGTTTTTCGACGAGCCGTTGTCGCCGGTGCAGGGGGTGAGTCTCGAAAAGGCGCTGGGGGTCCGGGTGATGGACCGGAGCGAGGTGATTCTCGACATCTTCGCGACCCGTGCCCGCAGTCACGAAGCTCGCCTGCAGGTTGAGCTTGCCCAGCTCGAGTATCTCCTCCCGCGACTCGCCCGGATGTGGACGCACTTGTCACGTATCCGCGGCGGTATTGGTCTCCGGGGTCCTGGCGAAACGCAGCTCGAGACGGACCGCCGGGTGATCCGGCGGAAGATTTCGGGACTGCGACACAAGCTTGCGGGCGTGGCCGAGCATCGCGCAAATCAGCGCCAGGGCCGTCGGGATGTGCCCACCGCGGCGCTGGTCGGGTACACCAACGCCGGCAAGTCTTCGCTCCTCAAAGCGCTTTCTGGTGACGACGTCTTCGTCGAGGACCGGCTCTTTGCGACCCTCGACACGCTCACGCGCGAGGTCGATGTCGGCGAGGGGTATCGGGTGAGGGTGACGGACACGGTCGGCTTTATTCGCAAGCTCCCGCACCACCTCGTCGCGAGTTTCCGGGCGACGCTCGAGGAGGCGGAGGACGCGGATCTCCTGTTGCACGTCGTCGATGCCTCGGCCGACATGTGGGAGGAGCAGGTGGAGGTAGTGGAGGAAGCATTGCGGAGCGATCAAGTGCGGAGTGCGGAGTGCGAAGTGCGGAATAGCAGAACGATATACGTATTCAATAAAGCCGACATGCTCTCGGAACCTGATGCTTTTCTTCGCCGGGTTCGGGAGCGTTTCCCGGGCGCGATTCTCACTTCTACCATTTCGCACTCCGCACTCCGCACTCCGCACTCAGTGGACGAGCTCCGCTCCGCTCTCCGTCAGTCCGTTCAGTCTTTGCGTCCTCTCGCCCAGGTCCGCGTCCCGGTGTCCAATGGGAAGCTCCTCGCCGCGCTCCATCGGGACGCCGAGGTGGTGGAGCAGGTGCAGGAGGATGGGGTGATGAAGGTGACGGTGCGGGTGGAGGCGAAGCTGTTGGGGAAGTTGCGGCGGGATGGCGTTGAAGTTGTCGTCGGCGGGACCCCAGGCTGACCCACCACTCTCCGCTCATCCCCGGGCTCATCGTCCTTTAGGGTGCGCCCGGGGTTAGGTACTACGAACCCCGGGCTTGCGCCCGGGGTTATGAACTTCCAAACCCATCCATTCTTGCGAACATCCGCTTCAGGTCAATGGTGAGGTTCGGGCCATCTGCTGTCGGTCGCCAGGTCAGCTCTTCCGTCAGCGGTTCTGGCCTCTCATCTCCCGTCCGCCAGCGCTCGACGTGTTTCAATTCCGGGTCGACGATCCAGTATTCGGGAACTCCCTCTTCCATGTAGAGCGTGCGCTTCTGCAGGCGGTCGGTGCGCTTGCTCGAGTAGGAGATCACTTCGATGACGAGGGCCGGTGGTCCGTACAGACGTTCGATGGATGGCTGCGGGCCACGGTCCCGAAGGATGACCAGCGCATCCGGCTGAACAGCAGAGTCCTCGGTGAACTGCACCTCGAAGGGTCCGGGGAGAATTTCGCCCAGGTCGTGCCGCGTGCCGTACTCGTGGATCTGAACGAGCAGCTCGCGGACGATCCGCTGGTGCGGGATTTTCGGGGCGGGGCTCACGAAGAGCTCACCGCGGATGACCTCGTAGCGCAGGCGGTCTTCGGGGAAGTTGCGGACCTCTTCCGCGGTGTAGCGCGGAATGGTGGCAGCCATGACCATATGTTCGCCTCGGCGACGGAAATTTTGCAACTCGGCACCAGCCAGGATGCGGGGCAGGAGTGCCGGGGCAGGGATCAGATTCCCGCAGGGCTAATCCAGAAAACACGGTGACTAGTGATCAAACCGCTCGCCTCGGGCGACGCCTGTAGCGCTGTCGCTACATTGGCGCCACTCGCAACTGGTTTCGATGCGCGAGCGTAACATAGGGAAGTACCGAGACTAGGCAAGTCGTTGCAGCGCTTATATATTCAGTGTTTCGTCTGGTATACGTTTTGCTAGCTAAGGGAGACCGTGAGCGTCGAGCCGATTCGTCAGGACGTGGCTCCGCGGACGGCCGAGTCTTCAAGTCGCCGTCAACGGACCAATTATCCAGAACCCGCGCCTCAACGCGGGCGGCTTCGCTTACAGGCACGCGCCCCTCATAACATCCGGCGGCATGTTTTTCGGAATACCCGCCGGTTCCTCGTCCTCCTCGCTGGTGATCTCGGGACCTTCTGGCTGCTTCGCGCAGTGATCCGGCTGGTCCGGGACCAGGCGGTATTTGGCTCTCAGGTGGCGCAACTGGCGGAGCTGTTGTCTCCCCGCGGGATTCTGAACGGCTGGCAATACGCGACCGCCCTCTTCCTCGGTCTCTGGCTGACGGGGAACTATGGGCAGGGGGATCAGCGCCGGGATCCGAGGCGCGTGTTGACCGCCTGCGCATTGGCGACAGCGCTCCCCCTTTGGATGACGGTCTGGACACGCGGGCTTGGAGTAGTGGCGGCTCAGTACGCCGTGACCACTCTAGCGGTCTGGCTCTTCTTGTCTACCGAGCGGCGGGTCATCGACTGGGTGGTGGCGAAGGTTCTTCCGCCCTCGCGCCAGGCCGCACGGACGCTTCTGGTGGGACCTGCCGAAGACTGCGTTCGCGCTCAAGGATCGAATCTCTTCGGTGCCGGCTCAGAGTTCCTGGTGCTTGGGTACGTCGACATCCAGGTCCCCTCGGGGCCTGGGTCTCTCGGTCACATCTCCGGATTGCACGAGGTGCTCACGGAGAGTCGAGCGGAGGCGGTGGTGGTGTGTGGGTACTTGAGCGAGGGGCGGTTCCAGGCGGTGGTGGACACGGCGCTCGCAAGCGGGTGCCAGCTCCTGTCCATTCCGCGCGCGCTCGAGGTGGCTGGCGTACAGCCCAAGGTGGTGTATCGCCGGGGGCAGCCGTTGATGGAGTTAACGGCGCCCAACTTCCGCGGTCAGCAATTGGTGTTGAAGCGCGTGCTCGATCTCCTGGGGGCGGCGGTGGGGCTCATCCTGGCCAGCCCGGTCATGCTGGTCGCGGCGATCCTGGTGAAACGGGACTCCCCGGGGCCCATCTTTTTCACGCAGGAGCGGGTGGGGCAGGGCGGCAAGCGGTTCAAGATCCACAAGTTCCGCACGATGAAGGTCGGGGCGGAGCAAGTGCGTGACGAGCTGCTCTCGAAGAGTGTCTATCAAGATCCCCGGCTGTTCAAGATGGTTGGGGATCCCCGGATTACGCGTGTGGGGCAGTGGATGCGGCGGTCCAGCGTGGACGAGCTCCCGCAGCTCTGGAATGTGCTGAAGGGGGAGATGTCCCTGGTGGGCCCGCGGCCGCCGCTGCCGTCTGAGGTGGCACTCTACGAGGCGCACCACTACGCGCGCTTCGACGTCAAGCCTGGGATCACAGGTCCGTGGCAGGTGAATGGCCGGAACCAGATCACGGATTTCGAGAAGATCATCGGGCTTGAAACGGAGTACATCCGCGAATGGACACTCCTTTCGGACCTCGGGATTCTGCTCAGGACAATTTGGGTAGTCATGCAAATGCAGGGGGCGCACTAAGACGAGGTGACGTCCGTCGTGATTCGCATGCGAATCATGGAGTAACTATTCATTCTACCACGAACGGCAATCTCTCATGGGGTCTCGAGGAGTCAGGGTCGGTGTTATTGGGTGTGGCTATTGGGGTCCGAACTTGGTTCGGAATTTCTCCCGGCATCCCGCAAGCGAGGTTGTCACGGTTTGTGATACGAAATTTGAGCGAGCGAATCGGGTAGCGACGGAATTCAGAATCCCCACGATCCTGGATCGTCCCGAAGACCTGCTCAAGTCCGCTGACGTCGACCTGGTCGTAATCGCCACTCCATCATTCAGCCATTTTGAGTTGGCCAAGACCGCAATCAATGCGGGGAAGCACGTCTTGGTGATGAAACCATTGACGACCCGGGTCGATCACGCAGAGGAGCTCTGCGCAATGGCTGAACGGCAGGGCGTGTTGATTGCCGTCGACCACACGTTCGTCTTCTCTGGCGCCGTGCGGAAAATGCGGGAGTTGGTTCAGCATGGTGAGCTCGGCGACCTCTATTACTTCGATTCCGTCCGTATCAATCTCGGCTTGATTCAGGCAGACGTGAACGTCGTCTGGGATCTCGCGCCGCACGATGTTTCCATCCTCGATTTCTTGGTCGCCCGGGAACCGGTGTCTGTGTCCGCTACAGGGGCGGCCCACGGTGGAAGTCCCACAGAGAACATCGCGTATGTGACCGTCCGCTATCCGGGATCACTGATCGGCCACGTACACGTGAACTGGCTCGCACCTGCGAAGGTGCGGCGGACGATCCTCGGCGGCTCGAAGAAGATGTTGATTTATGATGATATGGAACCAAGTGAGAAACTGAAGATCTACGACAAGGGTTTCTCGGTAGCTCAGCAGCCTGCCCCCGAAAACGAGTATCAGCTGTTGAT
>DASQIZ010000066.1:0-3075 GCA_035631315.1 Gemmatimonadales bacterium | reverse complement strand
GGCATTGGCAGGATCTCGTATCGTCGGACGGTGCGCTGTACGGGCCCTGGATGCTCGTGAGGTCGCTCCACGGATCCGGGACGGCGTGGGTACCTCCGTGCGGCCATATCGCGGGTGTCTACGCCCGGACCGACGCGCAGGTGGGCTTCCACAAGGCGCCGGCCAACGAAGTCGTGGATGGCGTCATGGATGTGCAGGTTGAGATCACGCAACAGGAGCAAGGTCAACTCAACGATGTCGGCGTCAACTACGTCGTGAGTTTTCCCCGCCGCGGCATACGAGTATGGGGAGCCCGGACCCTGAGCCAGCATCGGAAGTGGCGCTACGTCAACGTCCGCCGGATCTTCTTGACCCTCGTGCGATGGCTAAAGCACCACATGGATGACGTGGCCTTCGAGCAGAACGACCCGGCCCTCTGGGATCGGACGCGGGAGCGGGTCACGAGCTTTTGCTACGAGCTCTTCCAGCGCGGCGCCTTGAAGGGAATGACCCCGGAGGAAGGGTTTTTCGTCAAGTGTGACGCGGAGCTCAACACTCTGGAAGAGCGAGAAGAAGGAAAGGTGCTCTGCGAGATTGGCCTGGCGCCGGTGGTGCCGGCCGAATTCATCATGATCCAGATTACCCGGAGCGCCGCGGGGACCAGGGTGGTGATCGCGGGCGGCGCGTGATGTGCCTGGTAGACAGAGCAGCCCACAGACGAAGAGGAGGAGGGGACTATGCCAGCAACCGGCGACCGCAAAGATCCCTATCGTGGCTATAACTTTCGCATCGAGATAGACGGTATCGACCGGGGGGGATTTCGGGAAGCCTCGGGCCTCGATTCCTCACAGGATCCCATCGAGTACCGCGAGGGCAACTTCAAAGCCTTGAGCGCGCACAAGATGCCGGGATTGACCAAGTATTCCAACATCTCGCTGAAGTGGGGGAGCACGGACGACGCCTCGCTCTGGGAGTGGCGCAAGAAGGCGATCGACGGGAAGTTGGAACGAAAGAATGGGTCGATCATTTTGATCAATGATGCCGGCGAAGAGAAGACACGGTGGAACTTTCATGACGGCTGGCCGACGAAGTGGACGGGACCGAGTTTCAACGCGACGGGGAATGAAGTGGCGATCGAGACCTTGGAGATCGCCCACGAAGGCGTCGTGAAGGCATGACGGTGCAGACGGAGTTCGCGTTCACCCTCCCGCACGGCTACGTCGACGCCGAAGGCAACGTCCATCGAGACGGCGTGATGCGGCTGGCGACCGCCCTGGACGAGATCGGGCCGATGAAGGACCCTCGCGTTCAGACCAACGCTGGTTACCTGGTGGTGATCCTCCTATCGCGGGTGATTTCGAAGCTCGGGGAGCTCCCGCAAGTCAATCCCAAGGTAATCGAGGGGCTGTTCGCGGCCGACTTCGCCTTCTTGCAAGACTTCTACCGCCGGATCAACCTCAATGGCCACGCCCGGCTGGGCGTGTCCTGTCCGGAGTGCGAGGCCAAGTTCGAAGTGGAGATGACTGCGCCGGGGGAATGATTGGCTACCCCTCAGATCGCTTGTTTGAGGAGGTAGCCTACATCGCGTATCACTTTCATTGGCCTCACGGGCAGATCGTGAACCTCGACCACCGGGAGCGTCAACGGTGGGTGGAGGAGATCGCCAAGATCAACAAGCGGCTCAACGAGACGACGGGATAGGAGGCCGTACGTCATGGCGCGACCGAGCGCGATTCGCAGGCCGGACGAGGACCCCTTCGTCTCGTTCCAGTTTGCCGTGAAGATCGGCGACCACCCCCACGAACGGGTGTGTGGGTGCAGCGAGGCCTCGGGCCTCGTCGTCGAGACCGATGTCGAGTCCATTCGCGTGGGCGGTGTGAATACCCATGAAATACAGCTGCCGGGTCCGTCGAAGTTTCCCTCGAGACTCGTCCTGAAGCGAGGGCTCGCCGAGGCGGCGCTCTGGTCCTGGTATCGGGACGTGATGCGCGGCAAGGTCGCGCGGAAGACGGTGGCCGTGATCCTCCAGAACTACAGCGGTGAAGAGAAATGGTCATGGGTGTTCAGTGAGGCCTGCCCGGTGAAGTGGAGCGGTCCGGAGCTTCGAGCGGGGACCGCGGAGGTCGCGTTCGAATCGATCGAGCTGATTCATCGGGGCCTGGACCTTAACGAGAAGAGCACCGGCCGCAAGTGACCGGCCGGATCCATGTCAATCGGGTCATCGGGGAAGGCGGGCGGGTTGGGCGACCATTCGCAGGGCTGGAACGACCCGAATGGCCTGGGCTGGCAGCTGTGGCGCCGGGCCCAGTCCACTGGTTTGCTCGTTCGACAGGTTCAGAGGCAGCTGGCCCGCCTCCGTATTAGTAGTCTGAGCAGTCGTCATTCCCTCGCGTCGGAGATCCGAGGTCGCTGGGGCTTGGGACGGGGCTCCCGGTCAGGAGGAGACTTGCCCCTGTTCTTGCGACGGTTTCGTTGGTTTGGACCGAGCCGGTGGCAGTCCGGTCCGACGGTGGAACCGGGGGCGGCGTCGCGTCCGGCAAACATTGAGCGGCCGTTGGCGAACACCCTGCGCACGTCTTCGCTCGACGTGGTCGCTCGATCTCGGGAGGCGACGGCGAGACCGTCGACACGGGCCGACAGCACCGCCGACGTGGGCGCCTCGTGGCTGAGAGGGGGTCTCGATCTTTATGCGAGTCCGTCGCCGCGGGGGCCAGCGCCCGAGCGGGCGGCGTCGCGACGGCCCGCCGAAGTGTCGGCAAGCCGTTCGATCGAGCAGGGACCGAACGTGGTGGCAGAATCGGTGGGTGACGCGGCCGGCGTCCCGGCGGCTGCGCCGGTGATAGCGTTGACGCCCGAACGCGGAGACGACCAGGGCGTCGTGGTGGCGAACTCGGGCGCGACACGGGCTGAGACGCCGTTCGTTCCCGTGTCTCGAGAACCGGGCGGACCGATTCGCTCGGGCGCGATGCCGTCGACCCCGCTCGTTCCCGTGTCTCGAGAACCGGGCGGACCGACTCGTTCAGGCGCGATGCCGTCGACCCCGTTCGTTCCCGTGTCTCGAGAACCGGGCGGAGCGACTCGCTCAGGCGGGATGCC
>DASQIZ010000065.1:0-4277 GCA_035631315.1 Gemmatimonadales bacterium | reverse complement strand
GGCGATGCCTCCGAGAGCGCAGTCGTCAGAGCGTGGGACACGGTGGGGCTCAGGCCCTGGAGACCGGCGGGGGCGACCAAGCCAAGCGTAGTGACCGGCTCGCACGCCAGCACGGCGATGTCGAGCGACGATGACGGCGGCGCGGACGTGACGTGGGCATCCGACATGTGGAACGGAGTGCTACAGCCGGCGGGGAGAGCGGCCGAGAGGGCAAGGATCACCCCGGCGACGTGCCTGCTCAGCGGGAATCCGATCCAGTTGCCCGGTCGAGGCATCGTTCTCTCCGCCGATCCGATCGTAGGTGTCGCAGAGTTGCCAAGGGTACCCGACCGACACAGCCCTTCGGTAACTGGGTCATCACTGTTGTCGAGGCATCGTGCCTCTATGTTTTTGGTATCCAGTGCTCAATCACCGGGTGTAAGGCGGCATCTGGAGAATCAGCCGCCGACGCAATGTCTCCGGATCCGCCGTCGCCTTCACCCGCGCACCCCGCACAGGACACCGACGTATTCGATGGAGGTGTCGTTCCCGAAAGCCCATACCGAAGTACCTCTTGAAACTACCGCACCTAAGAGATGTCACGGTGGACCTCGCGGGGGACGGCTCCGCAACCTGCTCGCCCCGCTCGGTGCCGGGCCGAGTAAGTCCGCTACCGACAAGTACAGCGGCCTCGTCTGAAAAATGATGTTGGGCTGCATCGTGAAACACTCGCCGAGGCGGGTGCCTAGTGAGGACTTTTACGCTCCAGGCGGTATTTTACCTCCCGAAATCCGAGGGGACCAGAGGGAGTGCCACCCTAGGAGACGATGAATCGGCGCTTTGCGCGTGCCCTTCGCCGGTGGTACACTCCGGCCCCGGCGGCCGAGCCTTGACGGCCTCGAGATCCATAGACGCTGACTGTGGCAACTCTCCGAGGACCGCTGCCCGCGCGCGGGATCTGCGGCTCGTCGTCCGACGGCGACCCGTCTTCGCGATGAGCGGCGTGCGGCTCCTGCTGGCCGTGCTGGTGTCCGCGCTGCCGCTCGTGGCCGGCGCGTGCGCCCCGCCGGTCGGCGCGGTCCGCGTCGATCCCCGGACGGTCCAGCGCGAACTGACCGGCAATGTCCTGACTAGCGGCGAACTCAGCCGCTCATCCCGGAACGTGCTGTTTCTCCATGGCCTCCTCCACAAGTACGAGGACAACCCGGAGGCTGCGCTCGGCCAGCTGCACGACGACATCCTCGCCGGACACTCCGATTCGGACCTGATGGCCGCGGCATCGGAGCTCTCGTTCCTCTATGCCGAGCAGAGCGGCAACCGCGCATACTATTTCGCGGCAGCGGTGTACGCCTGGATCTTCCTGTTTCCCGACGAGGATGGCAAGCCACCGGAGCCGTTCGATCCCAGGCTCCGGATGGCGGCGGACCTCTACAACCGTGGCATCACGCTCGGACTGTCCTCGCCCGACGGCGAGATGGATCTTCGCAGCGGGACGTTCGACCTCCCATGGGGAAAGCTCGACGTCGCGTTCGACGACAAGCAGCTCATCATCTGGAGCGGCCACCGACTGACCGACTTCATCCCGGTGGCCGAGCTCAGGGTCGAAGGGCTGGAAGCTCGCTTCCGGCGGCCCGGCCTCGGGGCAGCCCTCGCCGCCGGGCTCGCTCCTCTCACCGAGGACCAGACAGTTCGAGACTTCGTCGCGCCGAGGATCAAGGTCCCCGTCACCGCGCTGCTCCGGTTCGACCACGTCCGCCGTCAGCTCGCCGGCGGGACCGTGCAGGCGACCCTCGACCTGTACACCGATCCGAACCAGGCCACCGTCACGATCGCGGGCCAGCGCGTTCCGCTCGAGCTGGAGCCCACCGCGGCGCTGGCCTGGGCCCTGCAGGAAGCGCCGCCCTGGCAGCGGGAGTTCCAGGGCTTCTTCGGCAGCGTGTTCCAGGTGGGGAAAGCACCGCAGCTGATTTCGGCCTCGCCCCACAAATACGGGCGGATCCCCGTGGTGTTCGTCCATGGAACCGCGTCCAGCGTGGGTCGTTGGGCCGAGATGATGAACGTGCTCTGGGACGATCCGGTGATTCGCGAGCGCTACGAGTTCTGGTTCTTCTCGTACGACACCGGCAACCCGATCCCCTTCTCCTCCATGCTATTGCGGGACGCGCTCACCAGCGCCGTCAAGGGCCTCGACCCCGACGGCAAGGACCCCGGGCTCAAGCAGATGGTCGTGATCGGCCACAGCCAGGGGGGGCTTCTGACGAAGATGACGGCAGTGACCACGGACAGCAAGCTCTACGACGCGGCGATGAAGAAGCCTCTCGCCGAGCTCAAGGTTTCCAACGAGACGCGCTCGCTGATCCTCCACTCGATGTTCGTCGAGCCCCTGCCCTTCGTGAAACAGGTGATCTTCATTTGCACGCCCCACCGGGGCAGCTACCAGGCGAAGCAGTTCGTCGGTAACCTGGTGCGCCGGCTCGTCAGCACGCCGGCCCGCCTCGTGAAGACCACCGCCGAGGTCATGCAGAATCGTGACGCCCTCACATGGAGCCCGTCGGGCAATCGTCTGCCGACGGCGGTGGACAACATGTCCCCGCAGAACCCGTTCGTGCGCACGCTCTCCACGATTCCCGTCGACCCCGGGATCGCCTCGTACTCGATCATTGCCGTGAAGGGTGACGGGCCCATCGAGACCGGGGACGACGGGATGGTGCAGTACCAGAGCGCGCACATCGAGGGCGTGAAGTCCGAGCTGGTCGTCCGCTGGGAGCACTCGGTCCAGGGGCAGCCTGAGGCCATCCAGGAGGTGCGGCGCATCCTTCTGCAGGACGCCGGGGCCAAGTGATGCGCGGCGGCCCTCTGCTCCGGGGCTTTGCCATCGCGCTCGCGGGCCTTCTGGTGGCCGGCCTGACCGCGTGGGCCGCCGGCGCCATCTACTACTCGAACATCCCCGGGGCGCGGCTCCGCAGCGGTCTCGCCGTGGCCTTCGTGGTGATGACGGTCCTGGCGTTTGTGTTCCTGAAACCGAGGTTCCGGATGCTCGTCGGGTTCTTCGTGGCGTTCGGCCTGATCGTCGTGTGGTGGTTCACCATTCCCGCCACCAACGACCGCGACTGGCAGCCCGAGGTGGCGGTGACCCCGTGGGCGCGCATCGACGGCGACCTCGTGACGATCCGAGGCGTGCGGAACCTCGACTACCGCACCGAGGCGGATTTCGTCCCGCACTGGGACGACCGGACGTACGACCTCCGGAAACTCGACTCCGTGGATCTGATCGCCGTGTACTGGGCGGGCAAGGCGATCGCGCACATCATGCTGAGCTTCGGGTTCGAGGGAAAGGACTACGTCGCGTTCTCCATCGAGACGCGTAAAGCCAAGGGCCAGAGCTACTCCACGATCGCTGGATTCTTCAAGCAGTACGAGCTGGTCTACATCGCGGCCGACGAGCGCGACGTCATCCGGGTGCGAACGAACTACCGCCAGCCCCAGGAGGACGTCTATGTGTACCGCGTCCGGACGCCCCGGGAGAACATCCGCCGCGTGTTCCTCGACTACATGAAGACGATGAACGAGCTGCGCGACCACCCGCAGTTCTACAATACGCTGACCACGAACTGCACCACCGGCGTTCGTCTGCACACGAAGGTTAACCCCGAGCATCCGCCCTTCTCGTGGAAGGTCGTGCTGAGCGGGTACGTCCCCGCCTACAGCTACGAGCTCGGGCGGCTCGACACGTCGCGGCCCTTTCTGGAGCTCGAGCGCATGTCCCGGGTGAACGACCGCGCCCACGCCGCCGATAAGGATCCCGCCTTCTCCCAGCGCATCCGCGAGGGCCTGCCGATCCCGAGGTGAGCGGGGTTCTCGGCGGGCCCTGGCCGTGGACCGCCTTCTAATCCGGCTGGCCGATGAGCTGCACGATTCCGCAAACATCTCAGAGGAACTTTGCCTATCGCCTGACCCTCGAAGCGCAAGCGACGGGTCAGCAGGCCCGCGAGCAGGTGGCACCGCGGAAAACTGACCGCCCGCCCTTTCAGGACAACCTGACCGAGCCCGCCCACGGCGTGGGGCCAGGTCCGTAGTTTTACGGGGTCTTCCTGCGAAGTTCTCCGAATTGTGCAACTGTCGGCCTCTCCTAATTCTCCACGTGGGGCGAGGCTCGAGCGGTCGTTCGTCCCATGGTGTAGGCTTGCCTGGGGCCAATCGCTCCTCGCCAAGCCCTGAGAATCACCTGACACGATGCGGATCACACGGCACACGAGGTCTGAGAGGGGGACATCATGAAGGTGGACTTCGCTAGAGCC
>DASQIZ010000064.1:0-6905 GCA_035631315.1 Gemmatimonadales bacterium | reverse complement strand
TGGTCTTGAGCTGCGACGATGCCCGCGTGGGCCGATCATCCGTCGCCGGCGTGGGCCGCGACTCTCCTCGCTCACGCGCTTGTCGAGCCTGCGCCAAGTCAATGATCGTGCCTGCCTTGCGATCTGTCGTCGTCATCGGCTTCCTCCTCCGTCCGCTCTCGGTCGAACAACCGCCCCGGCTGAACGCGCAGGGCCTGCGCGAACCGCCCGAGCATTTCAAAGGATACTCCTTGACGGTGCCGTCGACCTGGCCGATCCAAACCGGACTCGTCCCGCGTGTCGAGGACCTGCTGCGTCCAGCCTCGGCGCCCGCCGCCACCGGTCGCCGGCGCGAAAGTGCGGGTCCAGATCCAGTCGGTCGAGCAGTCGTCAGGGACCCACTGCAACCAGGTGGGCGGTACCGTGGATTTCCCCAGTGGCACCTCGACCATGATGATTCCGGTGGACGCGGTGCAGGCAGTGACAGCTTTTCCGGCCCGGAAGGGAGTTCAAAAAGACAACTGCGTCGGCAGCCAGTTTTCGATGATCGTGTACCCGGAGATGGATCGCGCCTGTGGCGGCAAGCTCACGGATGTGAAGCCGTAGAAGCGCCCGGAGTGATAAGGTCGACCGCTCGGGTGAAGATGGGGTTCGTAGTGTGGGCCAGAGACGGACCTTGATGCTCGCCGTGGGATTCGCGCCCGCTTTCTGACTCTCTCCGCCCTTCCGAGGCGTGCGCAAGGAAAGAGGGCATGGACACGGCGGAATAGGACATGGTGCAGCACCACAGAGAATTCCCACGCCGGTAGAAGAGGGTTCAGCCCGAAGCTATTTGTGGCCAAAAGAGGCTCTAAGTAGGCGTTCTCTAAGAAGTCCAGGTGTGCGTTCCGAAGAAGATTTCGACGCACCGGATATGCTCGTTCCGGTGTCCCTTCTTCGATCCACGGGCGAGCGGCTCGCAACCGCGTCGAGAAGAGGCACAACGAGGCTGGATTCGCCCTCGTCCATCAACTTATTATCGCCGCGCAACTCCGCGTGGTCTGGAGGTCCCCGCTCTCTTTCGCGATGCCTTTCGCGGACGTTTTGCATTTCTGGACCTGCTCGCGGCGGAGCGGCGATGGGCAAGGACGACGGCTGCAGGTCTGGACGGCACGGGGGTGAAGACCGCAAGTCCGCGCGCCTGGAGCTGGGCGGCCCTGATGCACCGGGCGTTCGGCATCTGGGCGATTATGTCATGGGAACGGGGCACGAGTAGGCGCCCGCCGCCGGAGGGTGCTAGAGTTGCCTACGTTCTGAACACGGTGGCGTTCAGCAAGGCGGTGCCGCTGGGCGCCCGGATCAACGCGATCTACAGCTCCGATATAGGGCATTTCGACGTCGTCGACAGGCGCGACCCGCTGCCCGAAGTGTTCGAGCTGGTCGAGGATGGCGGCCTCATCACCGAAGAGGATTCCCGCGACTTTGTCTTCGCCAATGCGGTGCGGCTGTGGGGCACGCAGAACCCGCGCTTCTTCGAGGCACGGCGGTGACCAAGGAAGCCGCGGCGTTGCTGAAGAGGGGCGTTGCAACCCTGCACGACCCCGGGGAGATAACCGGAAGCGCTTCGCTGCATCTCCGCCCCCTATGGCCGGGTGAAGCTCTGTGGCATCGGGCTCCGAGTCGCTCGTCCTGGGCAATTCTTGAGCATTCAGGTTCGTCGTCGTCTGATGGATTGCTCGTGAGGACGCGTCGGTGATTAGGTCGATCGCGAGGTTGCGCGAAGGGGCAGAATTCTCTGCCGCCGGTATCTGACCAAAGAAGGAAAGCTTCCGGCGGAGTAGCGTAGTCTAATCCTGCGTCGTGGGATCGAGATGGCCATGTCTCAACAATTTCGGACCCGGGTCGAGCTGCCTAGAAGCATCGCTCGCATCTCCCGTGCCCGCAACGCGCGGCCTGGGGAGACGTCTGGGGGGACACCGCAGCGAGGCCTCCTCGCCCTCCAGCAGCTCCTCGGGAACCGTGCCGTCAACACCTTGTTGGTAAACCGAACTCGAGCAGACCGATCCGTGGCTGAGGGCTCTGGCTCAACGGTCGGAGATACGCCGCTCGTATCGCTGCCCGCGGAGCAAAGAGCGATGCGTCCAACAGCTCGGCTGAGTTTCGCTCCGAATGAGCCGACGGTTCAACGCAAGACGCCGGCGCAGGCGTCGGCCCATATGACGCCGTCCGGGGATGGCGAGATCGACGTTGGCGAGACGATGGTGCGCAACCTGGCCGTCGACCCGGGCACCGCAGCACGTGCGAAGCAGGTCCGTTGGCAGCTCGATGTCGACCCGAAGCGGCTCAACGTCAAGGTTGGTCCTACCGGTGTCAAGACGACCGTCACGATCAGGGGGCTACAGCCCGGCACCGAGGTGCTGAGAATCCGCTTGTTTGTCGACGACGACCCGAAGGGTCAACCACTCGAACCCGTCGAGTTCACCATCTACCCCGCCGGTTCGCTGCACGGCGTCGGCTCCATTGGAACCTGGGGCGACAGCAGCTTCGACACCGACGTGTACCAGCGGCTGAGTGACTGTAACGGCAAGCCGGGCGAGGGTGTTCACATCAAGTTGCGATTCAAACCCGGGCGATCGGTCGATGCCGAAACCATAAGCCTGATACAGATCGTCAGGGCGCAAAGGCGGGGCACGCCCCATCTTCCCGACCCACGAGAGGAGGACCCTGGAACGGCCCGGACGATCCGCGACCGATCGATCCCCGCGGGACAAGCGGGCGCCGGCGCCCATATCGACCCATCTGGGAGGGGGACCCAATCCTCGGCGGCCGAGAGCACCAACCCGCTCTATGCCACCGATGCCACAGAGTTTGCGGCCGAGACCACCCTTGAGCAGGCCGGAGCGGTCGAGACCCGGGACCTACAGTACGGCGAGCATGGCCGGCGGTACCGAGACGAGGCCGGCAAGCTCCACGCAGCCGACGCCATCCTCGAGGACCGGCCCTGTATGGCGGATCCAGGCCCCAACTCCGGTCAGATCTTCGAAACCACCGCGCTAGCGGTCAAGGGCGCTCAGAAGGGCACCTACTACGGGTCAGTCCAATGGGGCTGGCAGACCGATAGCGCCGGCAAGTACACGATGCTGCCGATGACCCTGGTCTCTGAAGATGCGCCGAGCGACACGTTCAACACGGCCGCAGCCCTGTGGAATGTCACTCCGACGTCGAAAGGCGAGTCAACAATCGCGCTGCCGGTCGTGACAGCCAGATACACCATCGACAAGACCAAACTCATGAAAGCCCCCAGCTTCTCTGCCCAGAGCCTTGCGATCCTCGCGCCGTATACCCAAGTGGAAATGGCTGATCCGGAAAACCGGGATTACTCGGAGCGGTTCAGCGGATCGTGGCGACGGGTGACGGTCATGGAGGGGCCATCCGCGGGCAGAATCGGCTGGGTTCTGGCCGGGGCGCTGATGAAGGGGTGACACTGCTGCCCTGAATGAGGGGGGCGGGGACCCTGGCCCAGCCCCGGCCGAGTGGAACGCGGATTGCGCCGCGCGTACTGTGCCCAGGAATGTGCCCGCGAGCACCCTGAAGCGGCCCGTTTCGACCCAACGCCAGCCACCGAGACAAAGAAAAACCCCTCGGTAACTTGCTGCTTTACCGAGGGGCTCTTGCGCGCTCTGAAGCTTGCAGTTCTGGAAGTGATCGCGGCGGATCGGGTGACGAGAAAGCAATGATCGCGAAGAACAAGGGCCAATGCGCGGCCAGTAGGTACTAGCCTCGTGAGTTGGCGCGAGGTGCGACCTCTCTCGCTACACCCAGCGGAGAAACAACGGATGCCTGGAACCTAGAGCTGGCGTACACGCATCCGCGGACGAGCGCGCGGCTTGAGATCCGTCAGGCCATGCGGGTTGCGCGGGCAGAGCCGTCGAGCTACGTGAGGGCGGGCGCGCCGAACTCGTGTGCTGGAGAGTGATGCCGAGCGGGATGTTCGAAGCACCGCCGCCGGGGGTGCTGACAATCGTTATCGCGGCGTTGGTGGACGGAGAGGAGTGTTACGTGAATCAGCACCAAACACAGCCTTGTCAGAGGCGTGTGGTGGTCTTCGGCTGATGTGGCCGAGTCGGCGCTACGTCGGTGATGGATCCCCCCGCCGAACGGACGGCGCAACTCCGGGTGATCAGGGCTGCGGCTTGCTCGGGGGCACGCCTTCCAGGTGGCCGCCTTTCTCGAACCAATCAAAAAGAGTCCCCGCATGAGCCTGCATGTAAGCGCGATTATTGCGCCACGTGGAATAGCACTCCGCGAAGAACTCACCAGGCTTAGCCGGCCAGTTGAGTGCGACGTAATCTGTGAATGGACGAAACCCTTTACGGTTAAGTTTATTCGTTTTCACGAGTGCTTTGAATTCATTAATTCCTCTAGCCTGGGCATTCGCCAATAGTTTGACAGCGTCGACCCACTTTTGCAGCCGGTCGTAGGCTTCCAAAAGAACCTTGGCATTGCTTGCCGACAGAATCTCGGGACCCGCTTGAAAAGCAAGGGAGCTATCAAGGACGTCCTCGAGTTTTTGTGCATTGGCGTCACGGTCGTCGTCCGTACTGGCCAGGTAGGTTAACCCTGCATTCTCTACAGCATTCATGTCTGCGATCATCGCCCTCGGTCCGATCACCCTTCCTATGGTCTTTCCTGCGGCTTCCACATCGCGAAACGACTTGGATTTCGAGATCTCCAAAAGTCCGCTTGCCCTGATGATGTGGCCAGCCTCGTGGAGCACGACACTTTGCTCAAATCCTTCAGCGGTGAACTGCATGAAGTCAAAGCTACTCGCCTCCCCGACAATTTTCCCACCCTTCGGTACCTTCACATCTGGTGGCGCCGCGATTTGCTTCGTGCGATGTAGGGTTACGCCTTGGAGTCTTTTCTGCTCCTCGGGGCTCATCTTCGAGAAGGCCGTAGTGAGCTTCTCTAATTGCGACTCAGTCCAGGAGACGCCCTCCTCCTGCGTAAATTCCTTGATTCCGAATTTATCCTTCAACTTTTTCTTGGCAGCTTCTACTTTCGGATCTTCCTTCTTCTTGGCATCGGCGGCTTTGTCGTCTCTTTGCAATAGGCCGGGATAAATCAGGGTGGGAACGTGCATGAGCGGGCCTGTTCGCTCAAGGACGTGCGAGAGTTCACCAAGGGTCGCCGCAGGCGAGTCGGAAAGCCGCTGCGTCAGATACCGCAGCGTTGCGCGGTTTCCAATCGTCCGTTGCAGCATGAACACGGGTTCGAGTGCGCTGCCGCCAAATGGTCGCTCCACCGGCCGCGGGAGCTGGCGCAACAGAATACTTGGCGAACCTGCCGCTTTGTTCGTCTCTAGGTGATCGAGCTTCGGAGCGAAGATGTTCATGGGGGGTTGATCAGGCATCTCAGTTCCCCATTGCTATATTCGCCATCCCGTGACGTAGCCTGACCGTCTCAGACACCGCCTCAGCCAAGAGCTGATGCCAGCGCATAGATTTTGCAGTCACGCGCTATCACCTTGTCTGCCGACGGAGCGACCGCACGTCAAGATCGCCGGGGATGAGCGGCGCATCCTGCACATCGGCACGGGAATTGTGGGCTAGCCGTAGGGGCAGCGTCAAGGGCGCGGCCCGGGAAGAGGGGCGCACGCGGTGAGGGGGCGTAATGGGATTGCTCCGGGCCGTCATCGTGGCTATCGCGCTTTCCGACCTAGCTCCATCGCTAAAGACCGCCTCGCGCGTGTCGCCGACTTCAGACACGGCCACCAAGCGGACAAGGGATCGAGGCCGGCGTACCCACCCCCGGCGATCGTTAACGGCCTGCTATCGAACGAGGAACCGCCCCTCCCGCTGCTTCGGCGAGTCGTCAAAGTGCCAGTGTTCGCGCCAGACGGCCGCTTACTCGCTGAGCCCGGCTACGATGTTGCCAGCGGCATTCTCTATTGGCCGCCGAAGCATTTTGCTGTGCCCGCGGTGTCCACGGAGCCCGCCGCCGGGGAGCTCGACAAAGCGCGAGAACTGATTCTAGGTGCTTCGCCGTGGTGTGCCCATCGCCTACGTATCGCGGCAACTCGGGCACTCCAGCATCCAAGTCACCGTGGACCTGTACGGCCACTTTGTTCCCGGCGCGGACCGGCACCATGTCGAGGGCCTGGCCGACGCCATCGAGGCAGCGGGGTCGGAACCAAACGCAACCCTGGCGCAACCACTTCCCGCCGAGGCAGACCCGCAGCGCTCTAAGTAACTGAAGTTGTGGTGCCCCCGGCAGGGAACGCCCGACGGTGGAACACTCCCCTGCCTGTCAGATTTGAAGGCAGAGTCCGGTAGAACACCTCCGTCCCTCTGGAGGAGCCCTGCCCGGTGCGCTACCATCCTCGCCGAGGAGAACGGTGCATGAGAGCAGCTTGGGTCGTTATCGCCGCAGCCTTCGTGCTCGCGAGCGGCTGTGCGCAGAAGGACTGGATCGACCGGACGCTGGTCACGGCGGATGTGACGGGAACCTGGTTGGGAATCGTGGAAGGAACCGGGGCGGGAATGGCTTCCGACTTCCGGCTCGAACTGCGCCAGGAGGGGCCTGCCGTCAAGGGGACGGGGCAGGCGAGAGCAACGGGAGTGGGAGACTTGTCGGGACCCCTTCAAGGCACGGTGGGTGGGGATATGTTCCACTTCAAGAACGCGCGGGGCAGTCTGGAAGGCGAGGTGACGGTCAACGGAGACGAGATGACCGGTCAGATCCGGACCGCATACGGAACGCGCGCTGTCTCCCTACGACGCGTCGACTCCTCCCCGGTGACCACACCGCGCTAGCGGCACCGCGCAAATTCAACCGAAACTGCTGATCCACTGAAGGTGGTGCCCCCGGGGTGACTCGAACACCCGGCCCGCAGTTTAGGAATCCTCTTGCGAGAGGGTACAGGAGAGCTTCTCTGACTCCGACTG
>DASQIZ010000063.1:0-3666 GCA_035631315.1 Gemmatimonadales bacterium | reverse complement strand
GTTTTGGCCACCGGGCGATGTTCCATGCGGACCGTGGCCCATTCCCAGGCTTGCTGATTCAGGTCTTCCAGGCTGGAAAAGTGGCGCCCGGGGAAGAAGTTCGTCTCCACCGTCCAGAAGCTGCGTTCCTCGCCTGCCTTGGAAAGAGTCATCAACTACCCCTGATTCAGTCGAAGCGCGACGATTCTTTATCGTCACCCACCCCTTTCATCCTCTTCACGGCCGGCGGTTCGAGTTGGTGGATTACCGGCGAACGTGGAGTGAGCATCGAGTTTATTTCCATGACCAGCATCGCCGTTTAAGAGCGATGCCGGCGGGCTGGACGGACGCGGGCGCACCCGATCCGTTTGTGGTCCTGGCGGCCGGCCGGGCGCACTTCCGGATGGAGGATCTGGTGCAGCTCGCCGCGCTGGTGGGAAGGAGGAAAGCTTGAGGAGCCGATTGGAGGGGGCAGAGCAGGCATGGCCGGTGTAATCGGAAATACGCCGCTTGTGTTATCATAAATATGCCGGTCACGAAGGAGCCGCTTCATCCCAGACGTAGCTCAGTGTCAATGCTGTCCAATTTCAACGCGATTAGACGCTCGCATGGGGTTTTATTTTCTTATTGACAAGGGGCTATATCGACATAATATAAATAACAAGGGACCGCTCCATTATGCCCAAACCTCTGCCCCCCGATCCCAAGACCGACGCCTTGCGTCAGCGAGCCAGCTTGAACCCCCACCCCGAGCGGGTGAGGGACAAGCTGTTTGTCGAGCACGATTTCTTCGACGCCCGCGACTTGCTCCAGGTGAAATACGAGATGGTGCGGCGCGTGGAGATGGAAGGGTGGGCGGTCACCTCGGTGGCGGCCACGTTTGGTGTTTCGCGACTGTTCTTTTATCACGCCCAAGCGGCGCTGCGGCAGCAAGGACTTCCGGGACTCTTGTCGAAGAAGCGGGGGCCCCGCAGCGGGCACAAGCTCAGCGAGGAGGTCGTCGACTTCTTGGAGAGGGTCAGAGCCGAAGATGCCTCCTTGGGCTCGCGCCCACTCGTCGATCGAGTGCAGAAGCATTTCGGCATCAAGGTCCACCCGCGCAGCATCGAGCGCGCCTTGCGGCGACGCAAAAAAAAACGCCTCTGAACGGAAGCGACCCTGGTTCGGCCGCAGGTTGGCCCGCGACGGATCTCGAGTCGGCCTACGAGGCCTTGCGAGGGCAGATTGTCACGCCGGGCAGCGTGGGTCACGGCGAACGGGAGCTTGCGCTCCTCATGCGCCAGGGGATGGCGGCATGGATCGGCGCCTGGCAGCGGCGCTGCGAAACCCCGGACGACGCGTCCCCTGGCTTCCCGGCAGTGTCCGTCGAGGGCACGGCGCCTCCTGCGGGCCTGCGCGGAGAAATCGTCATGCTGCTGACCGGGATGGTTCTGAGCGTCAGCCGGCGAGAGGAGAGACCCGGTCCATGACCAGAGATGTTTTGCAGAAGGTGCAAGCTGAACACTTAAAGCGGAGGGCTTATCTCTATGTGCGTCAATCCACGTTGAAGCAGGTTCTCGAGAATAAGGAGAGTACGCTGCGCCAGTATGACTTGAAGCAGCGGGCGGTGGCCTTGGGTTGGCCGCCGGACCAGATTATTGTCGTGGACGCAGATCAAGCCCACTCGGCGCAATCGGCAGCGGATCGAGACGGGTTTCAGAATCTGGTCACGGAAGTGAGTATGGGGCGAGCGGGACTGGTCATGGGGCTGGAAGTCTCTCGCCTGGCACGCAACAATGCCGACTGGCACCGCCTGCTCGAGATCTGCGCCCTGACGGATACGCTGCTGCTCGATGAAGACGGTCTCTACAACCCCTCCCAATTTAACGATCGATTGGTTTTAGGCCTGAAGGGCACCATGTCCGAAGCCGAACTTCATACGCTCCGCGCGCGCCTGCTGGGAGGTGTGCTGAACAAGGCACAGCGCGGCGCACTGCAATGCCGCCTGCCGATCGGTCTCGTCTACGACGCGGCGGGCCGTACGGTGCTCGACCCCGATGTGCAGGTGCAACAGAGCCTGCAGGTCTTCTTCCAGATGTTCCGCCGCACCGGCTCGGCGACGGCGACGGTCAAGAGCTTCCGCCGGGAAGGACTGAAATTTCCCCAGCGAGCTGTCCACGGCCCGCGGGCGGGGGAGGTCATCTGGGGGGAACTCGAACATTCTCGAGCGCTACGGTTGTTACACAACCCGCGGTATGCCGGCGTGTACTTCTTTGGTCGCACGCGAGCGCGGAAAGTTGAGGGACGTGGATGCCGCACCAAGCTGCCCCGTGAGGAATGGACGGCCTTCCTCCCCAACGCTCACCCGAGTTACGTCTCCTTAGAAGAGTTTGAACAGAATCAGCAACGCCTTCGCGATAACGCCGCGGCCCAAGGTGCCGACCGAGGGAGCGGCCCTCCCCGCGAAGGTTCCGCTCTGTTACAGGGAGTGGCCATTTGCGGGATCTGCGGCCAACGCCTGACCGTTCGTTACTACCGGCAACTGCAGCCGGTATACGTCTGCCAGCGGGAGGGGATCCGGCGGGGCGAGCGGATCTGCCAACGCCTGAGCGGGGCAAGCCTCGACCAGGCGATCGGGGAGTTGCTGATCGAGGCGGTGAACCCCCTGGCTCTGGAAGTCACGCTGGCGGTTCAGCAGGAGATGCAAACGCGTCTCGAGGAGGCCGATGCGCTTCGCAAGCAGCGGGTGGTTCGCGCGGAGTATGAAGTGGGGCTGGCGCGTCGCCGCTTCATGCGGGTCGATCCCGATCATCGGCTGGTGGCCTCATCCCTCGAGGCCGATTGGAACGAGAAGTTGCGCGCTCTCGAGGAAGCTCAAAGAGAGTATGATCAGCAAAGGAATAAGGACCGGACGATATGGGATGAGGAGACTCGCTCTCAGATCCTGGCACTCGCGAGTGACTTTCCCAGGCTTTGGCAGGATGCCGACACCTCCGACCGCGATCGTAAGCGGATGCTTCGGCTGTTGATCGAAGACGTCACCCTCGTGAAGGGGAATGAGATCACCGCCAGCGTGCGCTTTCGCGGAGGTGCCACCAAGGTGCTAACGCTCCCTCTGCCGCTCCCCGCCTGGAAACTCCGTCAGACCAGCCCTGAGGTCCTCACCGAGATCAATCATTTACTGGACGACTATACCGACTCGCAGATCGCGGCCATCCTCACGGAGCGCGGGTACCGATCGGGGGAGAAGAAACCTATCAGTGCGCGCATGGTGTGGTGCCTTCGCCAGGAGCACAGGTTGCAGAGCCGATACCAGCGACTTCGAGAAAAGGGAATGCTGACACTCGAAGAGATCGCTGCCCGGCTTGGCATTTCTCATGGGACCGCCAAGATCTGGAAGCGTGCAGGTTACCTCCGCGGTCATCCGTATAATGACAGAGGTCAGTGCCTCTTCGAACCTCCAGGCCCTGATACTCCGCTCAAGCACAAGTGGAAGCGTAGGTATTATCGACCGAGAGTGAAAAGTTTAGCCGCAGATTGCGAATGAGGTGCAGTATGAAGCGCAGCCCTTGCGGTTGGCATGCCCCTTTTCATGACATACGAAGCGGAAGCCGTGCTCCTGGGCGAAGGCCGCCATCTCCGGCACGATCACCGCATTCCGGCCGGTGCCCTTCAGACGGGCCAGATTGGTGTTGTCGATGATGCACA
>DASQIZ010000062.1:0-2655 GCA_035631315.1 Gemmatimonadales bacterium | reverse complement strand
GCGAATACCTCGATATCTGGAGCTGTGGCGGGAGCGGGCGCGACGGATGCCGGAACTGTTCAAGAGCATGCACCCTACGGGCCCGGGCCATTTCGGAGTGGCGGAGCGCGGCATCATCGCGCTCGTCGACCAGAACCGGCTGCGTCGGATCCTGACGCGCATGCTCGACGAGCGCGAATTCTTAAGCCCTTATGGAATTCGCTCGTTGTCTCGCTACCACGCCGAACATCCATACGTGATTAACGTCGGCGGCAGCGAGTACCGGGTGGACTACCTGCCGGCGGAGTCGAACACGGGCATGTTCGGCGGCAACTCGAACTGGCGGGGTCCGATCTGGATGCCCGTGAATGTCCTGATAATTCGCGCGCTGCTTCAGTTTTATGCTTACTACGGTGATAATTTCCGAATCGAGTGCCCGACCGGTTCGGGCAAACTGATGAACCTGTTCGAAGTGAGCAGGGAGATTGCCCACCGCCTGCAAAGTATCTTCTGCCGCGACGAGAAGGGGCGACGGCCGGTTTACGGTGGTACCGAGAAGTTTCAGAGCGATCCGCAGTGGCGCGACCACATCTTGTTCTACGAGTACTTTCATGGCGACAACGGTGCCGGCCTGGGGGCAAGCCACCAGACCGGATGGACCGGAGTAGTAGGTGCCCTGATCCGACTCTACGGGCATTTGGATCCCAAACATTTCCTGGAAGTTGGACGGCGTGCGGCGTTCGAAACCTAGGTCAACCACAAACCCACGAACGTGCAGAGGGCGATAGCTGGCAAACCCCGTTGCTCCGTTCACTAGGCGCTCGAGCAAGGTCGATTGCCGCAAGGATTTCCTCCGTTCTCATGTAGGTCCAAAGAGGTAGGCGAAACCAGGCCGACATCTCTCGATTGTGGGATCCCCTGACGCTTACCAGAAGAAACGCTTGCGCTACGGGATGAAGCCGGCGAGGAACTCCACCTCTCTGTCTCGTGTGTGCCGAGAGAATATGTCTTATCTTCACCGCATGCTGCGAATCGAAATGACGGCCTAACGAAAATGAGAGGTTACTGGCCAGGGCTCGGCACCATACTCGTGATCCTATTGATGGCCCTCACCATTGCCGGAATTGCGGAAGCTCAAACGAGCCAGACCTCAACTGACCTCCAGCAGCAGGAGAAGCTGGAGCGGGAGTTCACCGACCCGCTTACTACTCTGCCCCAGGTGCTCTTCCGGGACAGCTACACCCCCGCGAATTTCGGCACCAACGTGCAGACCAATCAAACAATCGTAAGACCGCTAATTCCGCGCATACCACCCCGATCGTTCCTTCCTTTCGATCAGTTGATCCGCCCTACCTTTCAGTTAGTGACGGTTCCAAGCGCAAGGGGCGGGGCCCGTACCGAGTTCGGCGATCTCCCGGTGTTCGACATAGCAGTACTGCCGTGGCCGGACCGGCAGAAGACCGGCCTCCTGATTGGCGTGGGACCGACTTTCGTGTTTCCGACCGCGACGTCCAGAAGTGCGGGTCAAGGCGCGTGGCAGGCTGGTCCCGCGCTGGGAGCCATCTATACGGCTATTCCCGGACTCCTGATCGGCTTTGTTGCCCAGAACCCGGTCTCATTTGCTTACACCAATCCGCACCGCCCTCCGCAGGACACTTTCCAGTTCCAACCCGTGTTTGCGCTTCACCTGTGGGAAAAATGGTACCTGCGGTCAGCCGAGGCAAACTGGTCCGTGGGCTGGCACCGCCATTCCCCTACAATGCTCCCGCTCAGCATGGGACTCGGGCGAACGTTGGTACACAAAGGACTACCTCCGATGAGTCTCTTCGTCACTGGACAATGGATGCTCTATCGGCAGTTTGCCCAGGTCGCACCCCAGACCACGGTCAATTTTGGTCTGGTGGTGGCGTTCCCACAGATTCAAGACATCTGGGGCCAGTAGACTCAAATCGCTCAACATAACTGCAGGTTGAACGAAACCGCTGACGCGGTGGGACGCGAGTCCGGAGCCGCACCGCTTCGATGTAGCAGTGGCTCTTCCCGTGGTGCGCCGTAGCGGTCCACCATGACCTCCACACGCAACGGCGCGGGCGTGTCCATCTCCGCACCGTCGACACGAAAGGAGGTCGATGCTCGCCTCTTTCATGGTCGCGGCGGAACCGCACTATGCATGCAGTCCGGCGGTGGCTCCCGGCGAAGTCGTCCCGCTCACGTCACGCGCAGAGCGTAGAGCGAACCGACGACGCTCGGCCCATAGTTTCTTGGCGCAAACCTATGCGCGAGCGCCGCCTTGGCACGCCAGCCGGTACAGTGCCCCGGCGCGACGACACGAGGCTTGACAGAATTGACGAGGTCGTGGACGGTCGGCTCTATCCGCGGCTCCATGCCCTCGCCTGCCAGATGATAGCCGCCGAGGATGACGTCGATCGGCTCGCCCCCGCACGCGCCCAGCGCGCCCAGCGCTGCGTTGACGACGCCTGCGTGCGAGCACGACGAGAGCACACTGACGCCGCGGCCGTGCACGCGCGCCGCGAGGAATCGCTCGTCGAGGATCAAGGGATCCGGCACGGCGCGCCCGTCGCGCACCGTGTGATGCCCGACGAACCCCGCCTCGTACGAGGTCACGCGCCCGATCTCCCCGCTGACGAAGAAGAAGTCCCCGAGCAGGTGCGCCTC
>DASQIZ010000061.1:0-2031 GCA_035631315.1 Gemmatimonadales bacterium | reverse complement strand
CGACAAGGAGGCTGACATGGTAGAGGCACGCGCTCCCCGACGCTGCGCAAAGGGCCACGCCATGGACCCGAACTGGGAGACCTGCTCGTATTGCGAAGCTGAAGAGAAGTCGAAGCAACGGAGTACCAGCGTGCAAAATTCCGACCCCCTGGATCGGCAACGGACGGTGGTCGGCTCGCTGAGGGCTGATCCGCCCGATGCCCAGCGGGCAACTCGAGCGATGGGGGTGCCGGACTCGCCGGCTGGTCATCTCGGGTCGGGTGACACGCGCCGGCTGACGGGGATCCTGGTGACGTATACGTGGCGGCCTGAGGGTGAGTTCTTTCCGGTGCGGGAAGGGAAGACCTTCATCGGGAGCGGCGATGTGAGCAGCGAAGCAAATCGTCGGCGATGCGACGTGTGCGTCCCCCACGATGACTCCATGTCCTCCGAACACGCGTTGATTCTCTGTCGCCAGGGCAACTACGAGATCCTCGATCAGATCAGCTCCAACGGGACCTTTCTTGCCGGGCAGATGCTGAAGGCCAACCAGGGCACCGATCTGCCGAACTACTCGGAGATCAAGACGGGCTCGACGTTGTGGACCTTCATCATGGTCAAGCCGCCGGCCAACCAGATGGCCCCCCCCGGGCCCCGCGTGGCGCACCACCCCGTGTCGTCACCGCCCCAGGGCAAAGATCCGACGGAGGTGCGATAGACGTCCCACCCTGGATTCTCGGCGAGGCGAAGGTCTGAAGTTCATCGACCGGAGGCTGGGTCCGTCGACGAGCGATCGTTCCTGACTCGACGAAGGAGAGTCCAACGTGGACGTGCTGAAGATAGTTCTCGACAAAGTGACAGTGCCGGTGGCCCTCATCCTCCTCGCCATCGCGCTGGCCCTCATCTTCCATCGGAAGCTGTCGGAGCTGATCGAGCGCACGACGTCGATTGAAATCGATCCCAGCAAGCGCAGGTGGAGAGTCGAGTTCGGTCAACGGGTGCAGCAGGAACAGCAGAAAGCGGCAGCGATTCAGCGGCAGATCACCGCCCAGTCCCCCGTCCCCGTACCTACCCTGCCTGACTCCTTTGGGAAGGGCACGGACCAGACGGGACGAGAGATCGTTCTGGAGGCCTGGGGCGCGGTCAGGCAAGCGGTATTCGACGGCTGCCTGGCCAATGGGATATCCGTCACCGCGACCATGGGTGTGCGGGAGGCATTGCCACGATTGCGCGATGCCCGGCCGCTCGATCCTGATCTGGCTCGACTGGTCGAGTTCGCGTACAACGTCGGCCGGGAGATCGCCAACGATCGTGGACGGCGACCACACAGCCAGGACGCGCGTGCCTACGCGAGCCTGGCCCTGAGCGCCGCGCAGCTTCTCGCGGTGAGCGTGCTGACCCCCATGCCCCTTCCCGTGCCGGAGCCGCCTCCGCCCCGGCGCGCCACCGTGGTGGGGGGCAACTTCGTCCCGCCCAGTTCGGAGAATCCGAGCGCAGAGCTTGTGGCGGTGGAGGGGCCGATGAAGGGGCGGCACTATCTCGTCGACAAGTCGAACTACCGAATGGGACGAAACGCAAACAACGACCTGTGCGTAGCGTCCGACGACAGTATCTCGGGCGAGCATGCCTGCCTGCGCTATCAAAGTGGCGGGCTCTTTCTCTATGACCAAGGTTCTCGGAACGGCACGTTTCTCAATGAACAGCGAGTCAGCGGGACTCCGGTCATGGTCCGTCCCGGTGATCGGATTCGCCTGGGTGAATCAGCCTTCGAGGTGATGGCAACCGGGGCGGGCGGCTCACCCCGCGGAGCGAAGGAGGAAGCACGCAAGGGACCAGACCGGTCCGTCGTCCTGTAGACAGGGAAGCCGGACACGGCGTTTAAAGATTCTCGACATCTAGGCGACGCTCCTCTCTCACGCAGGCGCGAGGTATGGACTCCAACGACGAACGACTAGAAGTTGGGGCTCTCTCGGAAACCGGGTACACCCGCGAGGAAAATCAGGACCGCATGAGCGGCGCCCGGGTGCCTCTGGGGCACCTCTACATCGTTGC
>DASQIZ010000060.1:0-2701 GCA_035631315.1 Gemmatimonadales bacterium | reverse complement strand
CGTGGAGCTGCCTCCCGCAGGCTTCGAGATGGGCGGCGGCTTCGGCAATGCCATCGTCGGCACGATGGTCATGGTGGGACTGGCCGCGTTGATCGCGGTGCCCACCGGCATCGTGGGGGCGGTGTCCCTCGCCGAGCTCGGGCCGCGGAGCAAGCTGGCAGAGGCGGTGCGCTTCGCCGCCAAGACCCTGACGGGTCTGCCCTCGATTCTCGCCGGCGTATTTGCCTACGCGACCGTCGTCCTCCTCACCGGAACCTATTCCGCGCCCGCGGGGGCGCTTGCCCTCTCCGTCCTGATGCTGCCCACGGTGATCCTCACGGCTGAGGAGGCCATGAAGATGGTGCCGCGGATCACCAAGGACGCCGCCTATGGCATGGGCTGCACGCGAACCCAGGTCATCTGGAAGGTGGTGCTCCCCACGGCGCTTCCCGGCATCCTCACCGGCGTCATGCTCGCAGTGGCCAGGGCGGCAGGGGAGACGGCCCCGCTCCTCTTCACCGCGCTCTTCAGCAGTTACTGGCTGATGGAAGGAGCGCGGATCAAGCTGATGCAGCCCACCGCGTCCCTCGCCGTGCTCATCTACAACTTCTCCGGCATGCCCTTCGAGAACCAGATCGAGCTGGCGTGGGCGGCCTCGCTCGTGCTGGTGATACTCGTGTTCCTCATCAACGTGCTGAGCCGGCTCATCGGCCGCCGGCGCGTATGACCCCGACGACCATGGGAGGATCAGCGGTGACCACGATCGCCTCGACCAACGGGCGGATGACCGGGACGAAAGACGTCGTCATCGACTGCCACCTCAAGCAGGTGTTCTACGGCGAGTTCCTGGCCGTGCGCGACAGCAACGTGCCCATCGAGAAGGGCAAGATCACCGGCTTCATCGGACCCTCGGGCTGCGGCAAGAGCACGGTGCTGCGGAGCCTCAACCGCATGAACGACCTCATCCACGGCTTCCGCTTCGAGGGCCATGTGCACTTCCACGGCCAGGACGTGTATGCGCGTGACGTCGATCCCGTGGTCCTCCGTCGGTACATCGGCATGGTATTCCAGCAACCCAACCCCTTCCAGATGAGCATCTTCGACAACGTGGCCTTCGGGCTCAAGCTCAATCGCTATCGGGGCGAGGTGGCGGATCGCGTCGAGCAGGCCCTGGCCCGGGCCGCCCTGTGGGACGAAGTGAAGGACAAGCTCAAGAACAACGGCCTCTCCCTCTCCGGCGGACAGCAGCAGCGACTCTGCATCGCGCGGGCCATCGCCACTGAGCCGTCGGTGCTCCTCATGGACGAGCCATGCTCCGCTCTCGATCCCATCGCGACCCGCCGCATCGAGGAGTTGATGGTGCAGCTCAAGCAGAAGTACACCATCGCCATCGTCACCCACAACATGCAGCAGGCGATGCGGGTGGCCGACACCACCGCCTTCTTCTCCGTGGAGATGTCCAAGAATGGGCGCACCGGCTACCTCGTGGAGATGGGGCCGACGCAGCAGGTGTTCGAGAACCCACAAGAGAAGCTGACCAAGGACTACATCTCCGGGCAGTTCAGCTGAGACGAGCCCCAGGATGGACCGCCTCGTGAGGTGGAGGATATTGTCGGCGGGCCTCGGCCTCCTGCTGGGGGTGGTCGCCGGTCCGGCGGCGGCCCAGACGGCCGCAAACAAGGCGCTCGTGCTCCACGGCGCGGGCGCCACCTTTCCCGCGCCGCTCTACAAGAAGTGGATCGGCGTTTTCACCGCGCAGAACCCCGACGTCTCGATCGAGTACCAGGAGGTGGGAAGCGGCGAAGGCGTGCGGCGCTTCCTCGCCCAGAGCATCGACTTCGGGGCCAGCGACGGTGCCCTCACCGACGAGGAGATGGCGAAGATCCCTGGGGGAGCGCGGCTCGTGCCAGCGACGGCGGGCATGGTCGTCCTCGCCTACAACCTGCCCGGATTGGGTGGCGACCTGAAGCTGAGCCGCGACGTGTACGTGGACATCTTCCTGCGCCGGATCCAGAAATGGAACGACTACCGGATCCAGGCTCTCAATCCCGGGCTCAAGCTGCCCAACCTGAGCATCGTGATCGCGGCGCGCAAGGACAGCAGCGGGACGACATTCGCGCTCGCCAACCACCTGAGCGCGATCAGCCCCGCGTGGCGTGACGGTCCCGGCGCGGGCTTCGTGATCGACTGGTCCGGGCGGGCGATGCTCGCGCGGGGTAACGAGGGAGTGGCCGCTCTCGTGAAGAACGGCGTGGGCGCGCTCGGCTACGTCGAGTACGGGTTCGCGGAGCGGCTGCGGCTGCCCATGGCGCAACTCCAGAACCGCGCGGGAGGATACGTGGCGCCGAACGGACGCAGCGGCCAGACGACACTGGCCAGCAACGTGCGGTCCATGCCCGAGAACCTGCGCCTGTACCTGCCCGATCCCGAGGGCGCCGAGTCCTACCCTATCCTGTCGCTGAGCTGGCTCTTGCTGTACGAGCGGTATCCGGACCAGCAGAAGAGGGCGGCGATCAAGCGCTTCGTCACGTGGGGTCTCACGGGCGGCCAGTCCTTCAGCGCGGATCTCGGCTACATCGCCCTCCCTCCCGAGGTGGCAGCCCTGTCCCGCGCGGCCCTGGATCGCATCCAGTAGGCGTGTCTGCTCGACGGCTGAACCGTCCTGCCATCGAGGCGTCCCTCCGTCTCGTCCAGCAGGAGTTCACGCTCATCAACGAGGGGC
>DASQIZ010000059.1:0-70990 GCA_035631315.1 Gemmatimonadales bacterium | reverse complement strand
ACGCATTCCGGTCCATTGCGCGGCGCCCGACATTTGCGCTTATCGCGATCGGTCTCCTGGCGGTCGGTATTGGATTGGCCACCGCCGCTTTTGACGTCGTCGACGGCCTACTCCTTCAGCCTCCGCCGTTCGATCAGCCCGAGCGAATTCTCGTGCTTTCCGATGCGAGTCCTGCCCGTGGCCTGACGGATGCGGCGCTCTCGTACCCCGTCGTGGTTGATGTGCGGGCGTCGAGCCATTCGCTTGAGGCGGTCTCGGTCGTGCGGGCATACCGCGGGCTCGTCACCAACGGGCCGCCAGCGGTCCGCGCCAGCGGTGCGCGCGTGTCGCCGGAGTTCTTCCGAGTGTTCGGGGTCAAGCCGCACCTTGGGCGCCCTCTCCTCCAAGGGGACGAAACATCGACAGCCGAACGGTCGATCGTGCTCTCCGGACGAGCGTGGCAGGATTGGTACGGGGGCCAGCCTTCGGCGATCGGGCGGACGCTCGCGCTCGACGGCGTACCCTACACACTGGTGGGGGTCATGCCAGCGTGGTTCGACTATCCCACCGGCGCAGAGTACTGGATCCCCTTTGTCCCGGAGTCGTCTGCCCCTGATCGCACCAGCCACTACGTCTCGGCTGTTGGTCGCCTCGCAGCTCGCACGTCCGTCGAGCAGGCACGCGTAGAACTCCGGGGGATCGCGGACCAGCTGGCGCAGGCGTATCCCGCATCTGATTCTGGGTGGGAGATCCGGGCCACGCCGATACACGAGTTCTTGGTTGGAGACACCCGGCCTCAACTCGCCTTGGCGGGCGCGGCCGCCGTACTCGTGCTCCTGATCGCGTGTGCGAACGTCGCCAGCCTATTGCTCGCTCGGGGCGCGACCAGGCAGGCCGAGACCGCGGTTCGTCGCGCGCTCGGGGCTTCCACTGGTCAACTCATTCGCCACGTGCTCGCTGAGAGTCTACTGCTCGCGTTCGCTGGAGCGATGGTGGGTGCCATCAGCGCTCAGGCAGTGGCTGGCGTGCTCCCTCGCGTGGTGCCGGGGCCCATCCCCACCTGGGTCTCGTTCTCCGTCCACCTGAGAACGCTCGGGTTCGTTGCGGCTGCGGCCATCCTGTCGACTATCGTGGCTGGCACGGCACCAGCGGTAGGTGTGATACGTGATTGGGCGCCGGAGTTCCTCGGCGGTCGCGGTACGGTCTCCAAGCAACAGCGACGGATGCGGCAGGGAATCGTGGTCGCGCAGGTAGCGATTGCCACAACGCTGTTAGCGGGCGCCGGACTGCTCGGCGAGAGTCTGTTACGCCTCCACGCCGTCGCACCGGGATTCGACCCGCAGGGGGTCGTCACCGCGCATGTCACGCTGACCGGGCCGCGCTACACGGAGGCCTCCGCGAAGGAGCGCTTCTATGCGGATGCCCTGGCGGGCCTCCGAGCGCTGCCCGGCGTTCAGGCCGCAGGAGCGATTGACCAGCTTCCCCTCGCAAGTGCTACCAATCGATTCGCTTTCACACTTGAGGGTGAACCCCGGCCTGCGAAGGGCAGCGAGCCGGTGGCGCGAAGCGCGCTGATCACACCGGGCTACCTCGCGGCGCTCCGCATCCCCTTAGTTCGCGGACGCGACATCGACGCACACGATGACGCTGAGCATCCGCGAGTGGCGCTCGTGAGCGCCTCGTGGGTGAGGGAGTTCCTGCCGGGACGTGACCCGATCGGGCAGCGATTCCGTACGTTTGATGACCGGATAGTTACGATCGTTGGCGTCGTCGGCGACGTGCGGCATGACGGACTCCAGGCGGCAGGCGAACCGACAGCCTATATCTCGCTCCTTCAGGTTCCCGCGGGGGACATGACCCTGGTGGTCCGCGGCACCTGCGACTTAGCTGGCCGCAACGGATGCGATGACGGTCCACCGCTCGCATCGATGGTCCGTCGGATCGTGAAGCAGATAGATCCCAGCGTAGCTGCGTATTCGGTGGAGTCGATGTCCGATGTAGTTAGCCAGTCCCTCTCGGGCCGCCGCGTCGGAGCGATCCTCAGCACGGCCTTGGCGCTCCTGGCACTGCTTCTCGCCAGCGCAGGCATCTATGGTCTCATGGCGTTGCACATTGCGCTCAGGCGACGCGACGTCAGCATCAGGCTCGTGCTGGGCGCCCGACCGCAGGACGTCCGCCGGCGCCTTGTGGCGGAGGCCGTTCGGCTCGCCGCGATTGGCGCCGCACTTGGACTGGGAATCGTCCCGCTCGGCGGACGCATGATCGCGAGCCTGACGTACGGTGTGACACCGACACATGCCCCGACCCTGCTGCTTGCGGCCGGGATCATGGTCGGCGTCGGTGCGCTGGCGAGTTGGGGGCCGGCCGCGCGCGCGGCGCACATTTCTCCAGCGAGTGCGTTGCGGTTGGAGTGAAGTTGACCCGATTTGGTGGACACCTACCTGACCCTCCATTTTGTGGGCAGGAGGTGTTCGATGCCAGCGAAGCGCCGGCAGTGGGCACGCTGTCGACGCTTTGTCTCTTGCTGACGGCAGTGGGCGTCTACGCGATCGTGGCTTACGGAGTCTCGACCCGCATTCGTGAATTCGGGGTGCGGGTGGCACTCGGAGCGGAGCAGGGGAACCTCGTTCGAACGGCGCTCGGCCCCGCCCCGATCATCATCGGAGTTGGTGTGTTGCTCGGGGTGATGGGCGCCCTCTACCTCACCAAGTTCATCGCGGCGTCTCTGTACGGAGTGAGTCGGTTCGATCCCCTGGCGTTCGTTACCGCCGCCATTGTACTGGCAGCTGCAGTCCTGCTGGCCAGCTGGTTACCTGCTCGACGAGCTGCGGAGGTCGATCCGATGGTGGCGCTTCGATACGAATAACGAGACGATCGAGCGAGTTCACTCGGCACGGAGGCTCGTGATCGGGTCTACCGCGGCGGCTCGCCTTGCTGGCACGACGCAGGCCACGAGAGCAGCAATTACCACGGCGCCGGCGACCGTTACGAACGTCAGTGGATCCGTGGGTTGCACTCCGTAGAGCAGGCTGGCGATCAGTCGAGTGAGCGCCAGCGCGCCAGCCGCACCGACCACGAGCCCTACCACAACGAGCCGCATCCCTTCATCGATCACCAGGCGCAACACCTGGGTGCGGCTCGCGCCGAGGGCCAGTCGGATGCCCATTTCGCGGCGCCGCTGCGCCACCGAGTACATCAGCAAGCCATAGATGCCCATGGTGGCGAGGAGCAGGGCGACGCCTGCGAAGATGCCAAGGGTCCAGGTGTCGAGCTGCTGGGAATCGAGTCCGTGCTGAGGCGCATACGCCCGGACTACGGAGCTGCCATCGCCTTCGGTGGTCACGATTCCGGGATCCACGCTTCGCACCGCTTGGCGAAGCGATGGGATGAGGGCGGCGGCAGGGATTCCTGCCCGAACGGCCAGGAAAATGTGAGGCCAAACGTCCCGGGTGTAGGGAACGAACACCTGTGGCTCGGGCGGCGTCTGTAGGCTGAATTGATGAACGTCTCCCACCACGCCGACAATCGTCGCAGGGATAGGAGCGCCGAAATCGGAGCGCCCGCCGGCGGCGTTATGGAGTGTCAGCTCGCGGCCGAGAGGGCTCGTACCCGGGAAGAAGTGCCGTACGAACGCCTCATTCACGATGACAGCGGTACCACCGGCTAGATCCCCGTCCGTCAGCGCTCGTCCCGACCGCAGCGGTACGCCCATCGTGGCGACGTAGTCCGGCGACACGGTCAGGAATGCCACGCGATCGTCGGTGGGGTCTGGCGTGTGCCCGGCCATCTCGACGCGCGACGGCACGTAGTCCGCCAGCGGGAGAAAATTGGTCACTCCGACATGCGTGACTCCTGGCAACACCCGGACGGCGTCGATCACGCGGGAGTACAGGAGTCCCTTTCGGGTCGGATCGTCGTACTGGCCCGGGGGAGGCGAGATGTGGAAGGTGATCAGCCCAGTGGGAGTGAAGCCGAGATCAACCCGCCGCAGTTGCCACAGACTTCGAATCAGAAGCCCCGCGACCACGACGAGGACGACCGACAGGCCTACTTGGCCCGCGACCAAGACCGAACGGAGCCGCTGTCTCTCCCGTCCGGCGCCGGACCCACCGGTACCATCCTTAAGCGATCCAACCAGGTCGGGGCGCGTCGCTCGCAATGCCGGTGTGAGGCCGACCAACACCGTGGCAATGATGGTCACGAGCGTGGTGAACCCCAGCACTCGAACGTCGACGGTGACGGACTCGATCCGCGGGAAGATCCCATCGAGGGTCGGCCTCAGGAGTCCGATCGCGGCGCGCGCGCCGACCACGCCGATGGCACCGCCCATCGTCGCGAGCAGCAGGGATTCCGTAAGGAGCTGACGAATCACCCTTCCGCGTCCTGCGCCGAGGGCGCGTCGGACCGCGAGCTCACGAGCCCGGGCGCCCGCGCGGGCCAGGCTGAGGCTGGTCACATTGGCGAGGGCAATGAGGAGAATCAGCGCCACCGCCGCCATAAGGATCAGCACCTGCGGCTCGGCGTCTCCGAGGATCTCGTCGCGCAGGGACGTCTGATCGACGGAGATCCAGTCCTTGTTCAGGTCTGGATACGCCAGCGCTAGTCGCTGCTCGATGGCTCCCAGGGACGTCGCGGCTTGCGCCGGCGTCACGCCAGGGCGAAGCCTGCCAATCACTCTGCTGTCGGCGTGGTGCCCACGTTCGGTCAGCACGTGCGCGCTGGCGGCAATCGTCATCAGTGGGACGTAGATCTGGCTCTGACTCCAATCCGGGTAGACGACGTCGTGAGGGAGCACGCCGATCACGGTGAACGTCCCGTCGCTCAAGCGAATGGGCTTGCCGAGAATCCCGGGGTCTCCACCGAAGCGGAGTTGCCACTCGTCGTACGTCAGGATGGCCACGTGACCACCCTGTTCCAGCTCTTCTGGGCTGAACAGGCGGCCGCGGTACGGCTGCTCACCAAGGACCTCAAAGAAGTCCGGCGAAACGAACGAGATGAGGGCCGGCTCGACCCCATCGGGCATCGTGATTCTGGTCCCCCGCCCGCTGACGAAAGCCATTGAGGAGAAGGCCGATCCCTGACTCTGCCAGTCCAGGAAGGTCGGGTAAGATGGGCCGCGGAGATCCCCGGTCCGGCTGCGCTCGTACAGGAAGAGAATCCGGTCTTGATGGGGGAAGGGGAGGGGTTGCAGTAGAACGCCGTTCATCACGCTGAAGACGGCGGTGTTTGCGCCGATCGCCAACGCGAGGGTGAGCACCGCAACGATTGTAAAGCCGGGAACCTTGAGGAGGGTCCGGACGCCGTACCGGAGGTCTTGCGACAGGCTATCGAGCCACCGGGTGCCCCATGCGTCTCGACTTTGCTCTTGAATCAGCCCCTGGTTCCCGAAAATCTTATCGTCGCCCCGCAGCTCGCGGTGGAGTCGCATTTCTTCTTCGAGTTCCGCGTGGAATCGTTCACGGTGAAGTAGAACCTGCAGGCGCCGCCACATCTCGCCGGGTGTCATTGGGCGGTGCGGAGGATGAGGCCGATCGCGCGGGCCACTCGTTGGTAGGTCTCCATCTCGCGCTCGAGATGCTTCCTGCCACTCGCAGTGACGCGGTAGTAGCGAGCGCGACGGTTCTCCTTCGTCTTGCCCCACTCTCCTGCAATCCAGCCCTTGATCAGCATCCGCTGAAGGGCAGGGTAGAGGGAGCCCTCCTCAACCTGCAGGACGTCGATCGTGGTGCGGCGGATGGTTTCGGCAATTTCGAAGCCGTGGAGTTTGCCGGCGGCCGCGAGGGTCTTCAGGATCAGCATGTCGAGCGTTCCGGGGGGGATTTCGTCGCGGGGAGACATGACATAGATAGACTATGTCATTGTGCATGGTCAGTCAATCGCGCGGCGGCGAAGCGGGGGAGCCAGCGGCGATGATTGCAACGGGGGGGGGGCGGAGTGCGCCAGGCGGGATTCGAACCCACGACCTTCGGCTCCGGAGGCCGACGCTCTATCCAGCTGAGCTACTGGCGCGTTAAGGGCCCAAAATCTACCCGCACGCCCCCGGAATCGGTACTACGGCTTGAGCCGCGCCAGACCCACCAGCGTGCCTAGTCCAGTCACCCAAAAGACGAACATCCACCGGACCAGCCGCGTCTCCAGAGCCGCGAATCGCTGCTCCCACTGCACCTGCTGCTGCGCAATCCGGCGCTCCCACTTGCTGTCCTGATCCCCAAACCGGCGCTCCCATTTGCCGTCCTGCTCCGCAAAGCGCTGCTCCAACTTCGCGTCGAATCTCGCAAAGTTGAGCTCATTCAGCTCCCGCAAATCCCCGCGGTACGTCGCATCCACCTGGTTGAACCACTCCACCAGCTCGTTCGCGACCTCGTTCCCGAACCGGTCATAAAATTGTTTCGACAGTCTGGCGGTCACGGGCATCGAAGCTCCTAAAGTGGACCGCCTACCCTAACAGTAAGCTCGGCGCCCCGCATAAGCAAAACAACGCGCCCCGGCACCTTTCAACGCACTGTCACGCCCCTTGTTAGACCCTGACTGGCATCCCCCCCGCATTCGGGGTAGAGTGAACGCTGGCGCCGTCGCCTCTTCTACCATCTTTGCCGCGCCCCAGGAGTCCTATGCGCAGAACCACGATCGCCGCCGCCGTCGGGCTCCTCGCCTCCGGAGCCGTCCTCGGTTGGGCCATGCCCCGCCACCAGGGCTCCGAATCCCGGGACGGCGAACGGCTCTTCAGCTGGGTGTCCGAGCTCGTCGCCACCCACTTCGTGGACTCCCTCGACCAATCCGACATCTACGAAAAAGCGGCCCGGGGCCTGATCACCCAGCTCCACGATCCCTACGCCAACATCTTCCCGCCCCAGAAGTCCGAAGACTTCGACGTCACCTACGAAGGCAAGTACGCCGGCATTGGTCTCCTGCTGGAGGATGCCGACACCGGTGTCCAAGTGAGCAAGGTCTATCCCCACACCCCCGCCGAGCGCGCGGGCGTGATGGCCGGTGACCACATCGTGTCGGTGGACGGGAAGGACATGCGGCGCGCCAAGATCGAAGAGGTCTCGCGCGCCACCCGCGGGGTGACCGGCACCGCGGTGACCGTGCGCTTCGCCCGCCCCGGCGTGAAGGAGCCGCTCGACTTCAAGATGACCCGGGCGCTGGTGCACATCCCGGCGGTCCCGTACGCCCTCGTCACCGCCGACTCGATCGGCTACCTCCCGCTCCAGCGCTTCAGCGAGTCGTCCGCGCGCGAAGTCGGGTCGGCCCTCCTCGACTTCTCGCAGCGCAACGTGCGCGGGGTGGTCCTCGACCTCCGTGGGAACGGCGGCGGGCTGACCGACCAGGCGCAGACCATCGCGAATTTCTTCCTCTCCCGCGGCCAGCAGATTTACAGCGTGGAGACCCGCGACTCGACCGAACGCTACTACGCGACGTCGTCGCCACTCGCTCCGGGACTCCCGCTCGTCGTGCTCGTGGACCGCTACACGGCCTCGGCCTCCGAGATCGTCGCCGGCGCGCTGCAGGATCACGACCGCGCACTCGTGGCGGGTGAACGCTCCTTCGGAAAAGGACTGGTGCAGACGGCGCGGACGCTGCCCGACGGGTGGATCGTCGTGATGACTACCGGCCGGTGGATTACGCCGAGTGGCCGGTCGATTCAGCGGCCGGAGCGGGATGTCGGCCGCCGCGCGCCCGGGGTCGACAGCGTCCCGCGCGACACGCTCGGCCCCCGCCCCATCTTCCACTCGGACGGTGGACGCACTGTGCTGGGGGGTGGTGCCATCACGCCGGATGTCGCGCTCTCCGACGACACGCTGACCACGGGTGAACAGGCGCTGGTGAAGGTGCTCTCGCCCAAGAGCCGCGACTTCTTCGGCGCACTCCACGATCTCGTGGACTCGCTGCGCCCGATCGTGAAGCCCGACTTCAGGGAGCCCCTCGCCTGGCGCGAGTCGATCCTGGCGCACCTCAAGGCCCGCGGCGTATCGCTCTCGCCCGAGGTCGTCGCCGGCGGGGCGACCTATCTGGACCGCGTGATCGAAGGGAACGTCGCGCAGGAAATCTTCGGCGACTCTGCGGCCGGCCGGCGGGCGATCGCGCGCGACGCGGAAGTGCAGTGGGCCATCACCGCGCTCCGGCGGGCGCGGTCGCAGGGCGAGCTGCTCTCCGCCGCGGTCACCAAGCCCAACAAGGGGTAGCGGCACGTCGGCTGGTTGCGCAGTTTAGGCGGGTCTCTATCCGAGGCCCGTCATGCACCGGTTGCGATCCGCTGTCGCTCTGCTCTCCTGCGTTCCCGGTCTGCTCACGGCACAGCAAGTGTGGGGCACCGCGGCTGACAACTATCTCACGCGTCATAGCGAGGTCATGACCCTCGCCCCGTCGAACCAGGTGATGAAGGTCCACCACCTGGTGCTCGCGCGAGACGCCGGCACCCTCATACTCGAAGACGGTTTCCTCTACCTCCTGGGGAATGTCGACGGCCATACGGCCGGCGCCATTTTCCAGGGGACGGGACGGTTCACGCTCATCCCACCGAACCCGACGGAGCGCGCCGAGCTGCACGTGTTTGCGAACAGCGACACGCTCGATGACAGCGTCTCGGAAGCCGTCCTGATCTTCGCGGACAGTACGACGGATCAGCTGCTGCATTTCGGATCGGCCGTCGGTCAGGTCCCCGGAAACGTTGTCGGGCATGTGAAGGACGCCCTCGAAACCCTCGATGATGCCTGGCGCTGGCGCCCGGTGTGGCCGTTCCTGAACGGCGAGCGCAACGGGCTGTTTGTGGCGCGGCTGAAGCTCGCGAAGCATGGCGACACGATGTTCCAGATCGATCCGACCGAAACCGAGGCCGTGAAGTTCTACAAGCCGGCGCACCGGACTGAGTTCGGAACGCACTGGGACCTGGTGACGCAATTCCCGCTCGCCGGCATTCCTGCGACGGCATCGCGGTTCCAATGGCTCGAAACCACGCACTACGTCATGGACGCGAATCTGAAGGAGACGTTCGGCGCCGATATCGATCTCCTGGCCACGACGTCCATGACCTTCAAGGCCGACCAGGCCGCCGGACCGTGGTTTCCGTTCTACCTGCAGTACAAGATCCTGGTCGACTCGGCTCATTGGCAGGATGGATCGAAGGCCGTGACGTTCAAGGGGAAGGATTCAGGGATTCTGTGGGTCCGGACGCCGAAGCGGCTGGCGCCGGGTGACTCGCTCACGTTGACCGTGAGCTATCATGCCAACCACCCGGACCTGATCGACCGGGATGTCGAGTGGTTCTACATCGAGCCTGGAGTCGCTTGGTATCCGGTGAATTTGTCGGGAAGTGACGACGCGACCTTCGACGTTACCTACCACACTCCGCATCAGTATTCCTTTGCCAGCGTAGGCCAGCGGACCGACTCGAGCCTCTCGGGAAAGGTCGTCACCACCCACTGGACCATCGACCGCCCCACCCCCTGGGCGACCTTCAATCTCGGCATCTTCGAGAACCACCATGTGGACGAACCGGACCGCGCGCTCGATGTCATGCTGTCCGAGGATGCCCACCGGGAAATCGCGCACGCGCTCGCGACCTCCGGGTACTATCTGCCGCAACAGTCGCACATGGTCGAAAACGTCACCGCGGATGTCTCCAACAGCCTCAAGTACTACTCCGTGCTCTTCGGGCCACCGCCCAGCCATCACTTCTACGTCACCGAGATCCCGTTCTCGGAAGGAGTCTCCTTCCAGGGATTCATCGACCTCTCGGCGAGCACCTTCCACTTCACGTCTCTCGATGGGTTCGACGAATGGTTCCGGGCCCACGAGGTGGCGCACCAGTGGTGGGGCAACGGCGTCGAGCCGGCCACGTACCGGGACCAATGGATGGGCGAGGGCTTCGCGAGCTTCTCGGCACTCTGGTACCTCGCCGCGGAACGACACCACTCGACCGAATACTTCAAGTTCCTGGACCAGTACCAGAGCGACATCATCGCCGACAAGAACGCCGGGGCGATCTGGGTCGGAGGCAGGGCGTCCACGTTCGAGATCCCCGAAGGCGCGCAGGTCATGGTCTACGAGAAGGGCGCCTGGATTCTGCACATGCTGCGGATCATGATGCTCGACGTGCACAACATGAACGAAGACCGCTTCACCGAGACCATGAAGGACTTCTACCAGACCTACAACGGGAAGACCGCCACCACACAGGACTTCCAGAACATCGTCGAAAAGCATGCCGGACTGCAGATGGACTGGTTCTTCGACGAATGGGTGAAAGGCACGCAGATCCCGACCTATCACGTCGCCTGGACCAACCAGCCCGCGGACAACAACACGACCGTGATCAAGTTCCGGATCAAGCAGGAGGGCGTCGGACCCGATTTCCAGATGCCCGTCCTCGTCGCCGCGGACCTCGGCGACAATCGCATCGCGCACTTCAGAATTTTCGTGAACGGAGAGAAGACCGAGTATCAGAGCCCGCCGCTGCCCGCGGGAGCGAAGAAGGTCACGTTCAACGACCTCCACTCCGTGCTGGCGAACGTCAAGACGGAGAGCTGGTAGGCTAGAACTTCGCGAAGGCCCTGACCGGGAAGGTCCCGAAGCCTTTCACTTTGACGGGTACCGCGAAGAACCGCGACCCGCGATCGGGGAGGGCAGACAACCCGGTCATATGTTCCACGATCGGGATGTCGCGGCCGAGGAGCGTCGTGTGGACCGGGCGCTCCCCGGTGTCGATGTTGTCGATATTGTGCGAGTCGATGCCGACGAGCGTCGCGCCAGCATCCGCCAGCCACTCCGCGAGCGGCCCCGTCAGGAACGGGTGGTGTTCGAAGTACGCATCGGTGCGCCAGTACCGGTCCCACCCCGTGTGCACCAGCACCGCCTTCCCCCGCACATCGGCCCTGTCGAAGGGCAGCCGATCGATGGACTTCTTTTCGGGGGAAACCCGCGCGACCATGCAGTCAAGGTCGGCGAGCGACGTGAGCGGGAGCCCTGCGAGATCGGTGCCGTGTTCGTACCGGTGGAAGGGACTGTCGAGGTACGTCCCCGTGTTCGCGACCATCTCGATCTTGCCGATGTTGAACTCGGTGCCCGGTGCGTACTTCTGCCGGGACGCCTCCCGGCTCAGATAGTCGCAGATCAAAGGGGCCGGGAGACCCTTGTACGTGATCATCCCGTGCTCGACGACATGGCTCAGGTCGACGAGTCGTGTGGGCATGTCAGGCCTGCAACCGGGGACGCGACACCGGGATCATCTCCGCAGTCAGCTCAGCGAGACGATCGATGAGCTCGGTCAGTCCCAAGCTCCGCTTGGACACCGAGTGCTGGTAGACCTTCCGCCCAAACAAGTACACGCTTCCGAGCCACAGTGGAATAACGACGGGCAGAAACACGGGAGAAATGTGCACGCCCCCGAACAAGGTGCCCATCAGGGGACCACCAACTCCACCGCCGACGCCTCCGCCGATGCCACCGAAGGTCGCGGCGATCAGCACGGAGAGATTCTCGCGGGCCCGGATGCGCGTCTTGCCCCCGCGGACCGACACCGACACTTCGACGTCCCGCGTCCGGCCGCCGCCTCGGGTCGAAATCCAGGAAAACGAATGGCCGAGCTGACTGACCTGACCAACATCCGAGACGAGCTTCCTGATCTCCTCGACCAGCGTGGGGAATTCCGCGTCCGGGAGCTCTCCGTCGACCTCGCGCTCCATGAACAAACGGGTCGGTCCGCCCACCCAGCGATTGTGCCTGGCGAAATCAATGGTCGCGGGCGTCGCCGCCTTGCCCGGCGTGAGCGCCCCCGCGGCCTTCCGCACCAGCTCCGGTTGAATGCCGACCTCGGCGGCGAGCGACTCTACCCCCCCGATCGTCATCGCGCCGGACTGGGTCGGGTTCGCTTCCATCTCGGACGCCCGCTTCACGATCTCCTGCACCTCGCCCTCGCTGAAGCGCCGCCGAACGGGAGGCGCGTCACCGGACAGCTCGGCGATCAGAGCCGAAGGCGTGGCGGTGCGCTGGTCGGATCGCACGGACAACCCGCGGATCAGCGCGCCTTCGATCGGCGCGCCGAGCGAGGTGAGGCGGGTGCGGTGCATCGGCGGCGCTTCGCCAAAGCGGCCGGCGCGCACGGCTTCCTCGGTCGGCCAGCGGCCCGGCAGCTCGCCCACCAGGAGCTCGTACGACACCACGGCGAGCGAGTACACGTCGGCGCGCGCGTCGAGATCGGTGAGTCCCGCGGCCTGCTCCGGGCTCATGTACCCGGGTGTGCCGATGGGGAAGCCCGTTCTGGTGAGATGCTGGCCCCCCGCGGTCGTCACGGCGCGCGCGATGCCGAAGTCCGCAACGATGGGGTGTCCCTGGGAAAACAGAATGTTCTCAGGCTTGATGTCGCGGTGGAGCACGCCCATCCGGTGCGCGTACGACAGCGCATCCGCGACGGGGCGAAGGACGTCGAGCGCTTCGCCGGCCGACGGCTCTCGTCCCGGTTTGATTTGCTGCCGTAACGAGCCGCCGTCGATATACGGCATCACGTAATAAAGGAAGCCACCCGCTTCCCCCGAGTCGTGGAGTGACAGGATGTGCGGGTGATTGAGGCGTGCCGCGATCTGGATTTCGGTGAGGAAGCGCTCAGTGCCGAGGAACGCAGCGAGCCCGGGAAGCAGGACCTTGACCGCGACCTGGCGATCGTGCTTGTGGTCCGTGGCCAGGTACACTGTGGCCATCCCACCACGCCCCAGCACCTGGCGCAGCTCATAGCGGCCGCCGAGCGCGGCCGCGAGATCGGCGGGAACTTCGGACATAGGGCTCACAATATAGCCCGCCATACGGGGACTTCCCGTACCCGGTTCCGGGGTTAGAATGCCTTTCCCTCATTTTTCCGGAGTCGTTCGTCATGAAGGCACGTGTGGCGGTGGTAGCGCTCGCGTTGAGCGCGATGGCGCAGGTTGGTGCTGCGCAGCAGGCGAGCATGTCAGGAATGTCGATGGGGGCGCCCCTGGCTGATGCGCTCCGGATGCAGGAGGGCCGGTTCGCGCGGATCCTCCCCGCGGCGCTCGAAACGTTCCCCGCGGACAAGTGGACGTACAAGCCGACCCCGGCGCAGATGTCGGTCGCCGAGATCGCGGTACATCTGGCCGAAGGCAACGATCAGCTGTGCAGCGTCGTGTCGGGCGAGACCGCGCCGACCCGCGACAAGATCGCGCCCACGGATGCGAAGGAGAAGCTGCTGGCGCAGCTGAAGGCGACCTTCGACTTCTGCGGCACGGCCCTCGCCAAGCTGGACGACTCCAAGCTCGGCGACCAGATCCCGCTCTTCGGGCGTCAGTTCTCCCGGGCCGCGGTCATCATGATCATCGGCATGGACTGGCAGGATCACTACAGTCAGCTGGCGAACTACCTGCGCATCAACGGCATGCTGCCGCCGACGGCGCAGCCCGCGAAGAAGAGCTAACGCAAGGTCCCCAGTTCCAGGTGTCAGGTGCCAGGGTCGAAGCCCTGACACCTGGCACCCTGAACCTGTCATTCAAACCGCAACGTACTCGCCGGATCCGTTCGAGAAGCTCTCGCCGCGGGAAGCCACGACGCCAGCAGCGCCGCAGCCGCCAGAATCGCGGGGACCGCGACAAACGTGACCGGGTCGGTCGGGCTCACGCCGAACAACACCGATCGCAGGACGCGCGTGATGAACAGCGCCGCGACGGTTCCCAGCAGAACTCCGAGCGCCGCCAGCCGCAGTCCCTGATTCACGACGAGCCATTGCACCTGACCCGCCGCCGCGCCCAGGGCGATGCGGATGCCCATTTCGCGGGTCCGGCGCCGGGCGAGCTGAGCGATCACGCCGTACACTCCCACTGTCGACAGGATCAGCCCGGTGATCGCGAAGGTCAACAGGAGCAGGGCGATGAAGCGCTGCGTGGCGCGTGAGCGCCGCACGGCGTCGTCCATCGTGATCAGGTTGGCGATCGCGACCGCGGGGTCCAGCTCGCCGATGATGCGTTTCACCTCGGGCACGAGCGCCGTTGGATTCGACGCCGTGCGGACGATCAGCGTCATGTAGGAGGTCGGCCGCTGATCGAATGGCTGGAAGGCCTCGAGCTGCGGGGGTTGGGCCAGCGATATCTGGTGCTCATTTCCCACCACGCCCACGATCGTCATCCAGACGGTCGTGGAATCAACCTTCCGCTCGAACGCGATCCGCTGGCCGATGGGATTCTGACCCGCGAATTCGACCCGGGCGAAGGCGTCGTTGATCAGGACGACCAGCGGTGCGCCGGCGCGGTCCGCGTCCGTGAAGAAACGCCCGGCCTTGAGCGGCACCCGCATCACCTGGAAGTAGGACGGGGACGCCACGCGATGCGCCAGCTCGGCGCCCGCGGGATCGCCCGTGCGCCCCTCGATGTGGTAGCTGCTCGTCCAGCCGCCCCCGGAAAGAGGGGGCAACATCACCGCTGATCCTCCCGTCACGCCCGGGAGAGCGCGCACGCGGTCCTCCAGCTGGTCGAAGAACGCTGCCTGCTTGGAAGCGCTGTCGTAACGGACGATCGGGAGGTTGATCCCGACCGCCAGGACGTTCTGCGGGTCGAAACCCGGATCGACTTGACCCAGCCGCCAGAAACTCTTGAGGAGCAGTGCCGCGCCGACCGTGAGGAGTAGTGCCAGCGATACCTCGGCGACGACCAGACTGCGTCCCCAGGCACGGATACGCCCGACATCCGAGCCGCCACGGCCGCCCTCTTTCAACACTTCCGCGGGAAGGCGGCGTCCTCGCCAGATGGCGGGGGCGGTCCCGAAGATCAGGCCGCTGGCGGTCACGATCGCGACGACGAACCCGAGCAGCCGACCGTCGAGACCGACTTCCGGGATGGCGTCCATGCCGGCCGGCCGCATCGCCACCAGTCCGTGCGTGCCCGCCCAGCCGAGCGCACAGCCGACGACGCCGCCGATCACCGAGAGGAGCAGGCTTTCCGTCAGCGCTTGCCGGATCAGCCGCCCGCGGCCGGCGCCGAGCGCGAGACGCAGGGCACTCTCCCGTTCCCGGCCGAGTGCTTGCACCAGCAGAAGGTTTCCCACGTTGGCGCAGGCGATCAGGAGCAGGAGCAGGACCGCCCCGAGGAGAATGAGCAGGGGCAGGCGAATGTCGCTGGTCAGGAAGGCCTGGAGGGGCATCAGGTCGGCGCCCATGACGCGGTTCGTCTCCGGGTATTGCAGCTGCAGCTGCCGAACGACGGTCTGGAACTCGGCGTTGGCGGCCGGCAGGGAGACGCCGGGCCCGAGGCGTGCGACTACGCCGAGCCAGTGCGCGCGGCGGAAATACAGGGCGGTCCGGTCGGCCGGCTTCCAGGCCATGGGCGACCAGATGTCGACGTCGGGACGCGGAAAGCCGAAGGTCGCAGGCACGATGCCGATGATTTGGGTCGGGACCTCGTCCAACCGGACACTGCGCCCGACGACGGTGGGATCGCTCCCGAAATAGGTCCGCCACAGGCGGTCGGAGATCACCGCCACCGGCGTCCCGTTTTGCCAGGTCTCCTCGTCCCGGAAGGTGCGCCCGGCAATGGCCGGGATGCCCAGCACGTCGAAGAAATTCCCTGTGACATCGGACTGGTGGAACATCGACGGGCCGGCATCGCTCACAATCGTGACGTGCCCGCCCGGTGTGTAGGCCGCGACGCCGCTGAACGCATGGACCCGCGCCGCCCAATCGAGGTAGTTCGCCGGTGCGGCGCCCTGGTGCACCCAGTGGAATTCGGGATTGTCCTCGGAGAGCTTGACCAGGCGGTCCGAACCGGGGAATGGCAGCGGGCGCAGAATGACGGCGTTGACGACTGAGAAGATGGCGGTATTCGCGCCGATGCCGAGGGCGAGGGTGATGATCGCGGTGGTCGCCAGCACCGGATTGCGAAGCAGCGCCCGGAGGCCGAAACGCGTGTCGGCGATCGCATCCTCGAGCCACCGCGTGCCACGCGCGTCCCGGTGCTCCTCCCGCACCGACTCCGGCCCGCCGAAGTCGATCCGCGCCTGCCGTCGTGCCTCGTCCGGTGTCATCCCCGCCTTCAGGTTCTGCTCCGTTGCCTGCTCGAGGTGAAAGCGAATCTCGCTGTCCAACCCGTCTTCAGTGGCCGAAAAGCGAAAGAGCGCGCGCAGGCGCGCGCGGAAGCCGGAAAGCATGGACATCAGGCCGTCTCCCCCAGGATGGATTCGACGGCGGTGACATATCGACGCCAGCTGGCGGTCTCCGCGCCCAGTGCTCGGCGGCCGGACGCGGTCAAGCGGTAGTACTTGGCCTGGCGGTTGTTCTCCGTGGTGCGCCACGCACTGTCGATCCAGCCTTTGACCTCGAGCCGCTGCAGGGCGGGGTAGAGCGAGCCCTGGTTCACGTCCAGCACGCCGGACGAGAACTGCTGGATCCGCTGGCTGATGCCCCAGCCGTGCATCGGCTCGAGCGTGAGGGTCTTGAGGATGAGGAGCTCGAGGGTGCCGCGGAGGACGTCGTTCTGTTGGGCAGGCATATCAGACTCTTATGTCGGAAGCCTACAGGAAGTTTCAGCCCTTCCTGTAGAAAGTCAACAGGAGCAACGCCGCTACTTCAGGTCGATTCTGCCGAGCCGCTGGGTCCCCGAGAGCGCCAGCCAGATCCGGCTCCGCGTCGAATCCACCGAGATATTCCGCACGATCGCCGTCGCCGTGGGAATCGCGATGGTCGCCGCGGTCTCCGTGGCGGGATCAAACACGACCACGTCGTTCTTGCCCGACTCGTCGTACCAGATCCTCCCGTCGGGCCCGACCGCAATCCCGTACGGCAAGCTGCCGGCCCCGCCCGGACACGGGAACTCGCGGATCGCCCCGGTCGCGGGGTCCAGGCGCCCGAGCTGGCCGCGCGTATAGTCCGTATACCACACGATGCCGTGGTCCACCGCGAGCCGCCGTGGCCGCGAGCTCGAGTTGGGGAGCACGAAATCCTTCAGCGCGCCATCCGCCGGATCGATGCGTCCGATCTTGTTGGTCCCGAACTCCGCCAACCAGATCGCATCCTGAGTGTTCTGCAGACCGTAGGGGTGTGCATTCGGTGTCGGCACCGGAAAGGTCTTGCCGCTCCCGTCCCTCGGATCGAGCCAGCCGTACAGATTCGACCCCTGCGCCGTGTACCAGACTTTCCCCTCGCGCCACGCGGGCGTGTGCGGGTCCACCGCCTCTTTGGGAAGCACGTACTCCTTGATCGCACCTGTTGCCGGATCGAGCCGCCCGATGCGTCCCTTGAAGTTCGCCGTGTACCAGACGCCGCCATCGGGCGCCACGATGATGCCGTGCGGACCCGAGTTCGGCGTGGGCGTCGGGTAGTCCTCGACCTTGCCCGTGGCGGGGTCCAGGTGTCCGATGAAGCTGTTCACCTGATCCGTGTACCAGACCGTCCCATTCGGGGCGACCGCGGGATCGTGCGGAAAGGCGCGAGCGCGGGGGAGCGGGTACTCCACCACCCGGAAGACCAGGAACAGAACGACCCAGATGACTTGGATCATGGCTACCTCTGGAACAAGGGCAAGTACTTCGCGTACCCCTCCGCCTCCAGCTTGGAAACCGGAATGAAGCGCATCGACGCGGAGTTCATGCAGTAGCGCATGCCCGTCGGGCCCGGGCCGTCGGGGAACAGGTGGCCGAGGTGGCTGTCGGCGTCCTTCGAGCGAACTTCGGTGCGCACCATGCCGTGCGTCTTGTCGCTCTTCGTCACGACATTCGCCGGATCCAGGGGCGCCGTGAAGCTCGGCCACCCGGTGCCGGAGTCGAACTTGTCGAGCGAGCTGAAGAGCGGCTCTCCCGAGACGACATCGACGTAGATGCCCGGCTCGTGATTGTCCCAGTACTTGTTCTGGAAGGGCCGCTCGGTCGCATCCTGCTGGGTGACGGCGAACTGCTCGGCATTGAGCTTCTGCTTCAGCTCTTGTTCGGTGGGCTTCTGGTAGGTCATGACGCCTCCTGATGGGAATCTACCGGTGCGGTGACAGAACCGTTACCGAGGGGGTGCACCTTTTCCCCACCTCAACGGAGTGGAACATGAAACGCTTCATGGTGGCGGCGGCCGTTGCCGCGGGATTGGCGGTCCCGGTCAGGGCGCAGACGCCCCAATACCCCGGCCTGGTGGTACTCATCGCGGTCGATCAGATGCGAGGGGACTATCTCGACCGGTTCGCCACGCAGTGGACGGGCGGATTCAAGCGCTTCCGGGACACGGGGACCTTCTTCCCCCACGGGCGTCAGGATCACGCTTCCACCGAAACCGCGCCGGGCCACTCCACCATGCTGTCGGGCCGGGAGCCGGGACACACCGGCATCATTCTGAACAACCGGGGGGTCCAGGACCCCACCTCGCCGGCGCTGGGAGTGCCCGATCCACAAGGCTCTTCGCCCCGCCGGTTCCAGGGAACCACCCTCTACGATTGGCTCCTCGCCCGCGACCCCCAGACCCGCGTGCTGTCGGTTTCCCGGAAGGATCGGGGCGCCATTTTCCCCGTCGGCCGTGGCCGCGGCAACGTCTACTGGTGGCTGGGGGGGCGGTTTACGACGAGCCGCTACTACACGGATACGCTGCCAAAGTGGGTATCTGAGTTCGACTCCCACATCGATCTCGCCCACATCGCCGGCAGCACGTGGAACCTCCTGCTTCCGGAATCGGCCTATCAGGAACCGGACAGCATGGCGTTCGAGAACGCCGGCTCGGATTTCACGTTCCCCCATCAGCTCCCCGGGAACGACGTCATCGCCAACCGGATCACGTCCTACCCGGTCATGGACTCACTCACCTTGGCGTTCGCGATCACCGGGGTCGAGAAGATGCGGTTGGGGACTCGCGGCAGTCCCGATCTCCTCGTCGTGTCACTTTCCACCACCGATGCCGTGGGTCACGCCTACGGTCCTGACTCGCGTGAAATCCACGACCAGCTCCTGCACGTCGACCGCTGGCTGGGTCAGTTCTTCGACTCGTTGAGCAAGCTGGTACCAGGAGGCATGGTCGCGGCGCTCACCGGCGACCATGGGATCGTCAGTCTTCCCGAGTACGCGGTGCTGGTGAAACATCAGCACGCTGGACGCGTCGGGATGGGCTCCTTCCCGAAGGACGTGGAGCAGGAGCTCGAGGAGCGGTACCACGTCCCCTTCGACCTCTCGTTCGACAATGGCTTGCTGTCCGCGGACGTCGACGCGCTGCGGGCTCGTGGCGTGAATGTCGACAGTCTGTCGGCCGCGCTGGCAAAGCGGATCGCGGCGAACCCGGGCATCAGCCAGGTCTTCACGCCGGCGACGCTCCCGCAGGCACCCGATACCGGGGCGGCACCGCTCTGGCGGCGGCTGCTCCCCGACGGCTACGGCTGGTTGGCGGTGGCGGCCATGCGTCCCGGGTACGTCTGGTCCTCAGGATCCCTCGGCGGCGAGCATGGCGGCATGAACGCCGAAGATATCGAAGTCCCGATCGCGTTCTTCGGCGCTGGTGTGCCGGTGCGGCGGGTGGACCGCCCCGCCCGCACCGTCGACATCGGCCCGACGCTCGCCGCGATTCTCGGCGTCAAGCCGACCGAGAAGCTGGATGGGGAGATACTCCCGGAAGTGGTGGGCTCAAGTTCGGCGAGTCGCTGATCTTGAGCCTCAGAATCCCGGGCTCGCGCCCGGGGTTACTTGCTCCGGGGCCAGGTGTTGTTCGATCGATCCACATCCGGATAATCACCCTTGGGGTCGAGCTCGATCTTCACGGGCTTTGACTTGCTCGGGTCGACCAGCAGCCAGACAGCCTTCGGCCCGGTCCACCATGTCTCCACCGGCAGCTTGATCATCCGGACCGATCCGTCCACCCCGGTCACCCGGGCCATGACTGGCGCGACCATCTCACGCCGGTTCGAGAGAAACACCCGCGAGATCGTGCGGCCCGCGGTGTCCTGCTGCTGGACCGAGTCGACCGCCTGGTCCAGGTGATCGGTGCGGTAGAACCAGCTCCGCCAGAACCACGAGAGGTCTTCGCCAAGCGCGTTGTCCATCGTGCGGAAGAAGTCGTCGGGCCGGGGATGCTTGAAGGCCCAGCGGCGGACGTATTCCCGGAACGCCGCATCAAAATGCGTGGAGTCGACGACCTGCTCGCGCAGGAAGTGCAGCGCCACCGCGGGTTTTCCGTACGCGTTCCACCCGCTCATCAACCCTGAGGGCGACCGGTCCTGGGTCTCCATGATCGGCGTCTCGAGACCGGTGTCGGTGGCGAGGAATTGCTGAAAGGCGCGCATCGACCCGAACTCGAGCGACTGGATCCGCGTCGTGTCGGTCGGATAGCGGTCGCGGAAGGTGTACCAGTCGATGAACGTGTTGAACCCTTCATCCATCCACGCAAAGAGCCGCTCGTCCGAGCCCACGATCATCGGGAACCACTCGTGTCCCTGCTCGTGCGCCAGTGTGTAATACAACTCCTTCGGACTGTCGGCCTGATCGAACGTGATCATCGGGTACTCCATCCCGCCGACCGGTCCCTCGACGCTGATCGCCGTGGGCCAGGGGTAGTGAAGCCAGCGGGAATGGATCTTGATCGCGTGCCGGTTCATGTCCGCGGCGGTACTCCAGATGTCCGACGCTGATGGCGGGTAGAACGCCTGCATCGTGATGCCATCCCAACTCGTCTCGTCCCACACGAAATTCGGTGCGGCCGCCCACGCAAAGTCGCGGACATTCGTGGCGGTCCAGTGCCAGGTGCGCGTCTTGCCGGCGCCTGCCGGGAGCAACGCGGGGGTCCCCAGCTCGGCGGCGGTTATGATGTGGACGATGGTGTCGGAGTGCGCGGCCAGGGCAAGGCGCCGCTGGATCAGGGCGGGGAATACCTGCGCACCGTTGGTCAGCGTGCCGGTCGCCGTGAGTGTGTAGTTCGAAGGGGCGGTCACGGTAACGTCGAAGTCGCCGTACTCGAGATAGAACTCGCTCGCCCCGAAGTACTGGTCGGTATTCCAGCCGCGGACGTCGTCGTAGACCGCCAGGCGCGGATACCACTGCGCGATCTGGTAGAGCCAGCCCTCCGGAAACTCCTGCCTCCCCGTCCGCCCGCCCTGCGTCGGGACTTGATGGTGCCAACCGATGTCGAGCGTCAGCACGCCTTTCGGGGGCAGGGGCCGATCGAGCTCCACGTACATCATGGTGCTGTTGACCCACCACGGGAGCGCGGTGGTCGTGGGTTTCGCGCCCTTCGGGCCCGCCCGCACCGACAGGATGCGCTCGATCGTCGCGCCGATGTGGAAGCTCGAATCTTCCGGGAAGAAATACTGATCGAGCGGGGCCATCCGGCTCTGCCGGGAGCCCAGGTTCATGTCGAGCTGCATCCAGAGGAAGCGCAGGGTGTCGGGAGAGTTGTTCGTGTACCGCACGGTCTCCGCGCCCTCGATGGTGTGCGTCGTGGGATCGAGGGAGGCCCGGATCGTGTAGTCGGCCTTTTGCTGCCAGTACTCGGGACCGGGCATGCCGGACGCCGTCCGGTAGACATCGGGCGTGGCCCAATCGATGGGGCGGAAGACGGAGGTATCGGGTTTGCCGGGCTTGGACGAGGCGAGTTGCTGCCCCTGCACGAAGACCGGGAACACCAGGAGCGCTGCGATCGGAGCGACGAGGAGTCTATCCATGGCTTGAAGAATCGCCTCCACTCTGCAGATTGGCCACCGTGCTCTCACTCTCAGGAGTCGGTATGCGCAGGTTGATGCTCGGTGCGTTGATGCTCGCCGGTTCGACACTCGCCGCCCAGGACCCCTTCAACGCCGCGGTCGATTCGATCGCCCGCGATGTGCTCCGGCAGACCGGTGTGCCCAGCGCCAGCCTGGCCATCGTCCGGGACGGCAAGGTCGTCTACGTGCAGGCGTACGGCGACGCCAAGGTCGAGGGCCACGTGCCCGCGACGACCACCATGCGGTATAGCATCGGATCGATCTCAAAGCAGTTCTGCGCGGGGGCGATCCTGCTCCTGGTCCAGGACGGCAAGCTCTCGCTCGACGATCCGGTGAGCAAATACTTCCCAGATCTGACGCGGGCGAATGAAGTCACGATCCGCGAGCTCCTGTCCCATACGTCCGGATATCAGGACTACTGGCCGCAGGACTACGTGATGCCGAACATGCTCGACTCCACCACCGCCCGGCAGATCGTCGACCGGTGGGCCCGGATCCCCCTCGACTTCGATCCCGGCACCCGCTGGCAATACAGCAACACGAATTATGTGATCGCGGGAATGATCGTCGAAAAGGTCTCCGGCATGCCGTTCTTCGACTTTCTTCGGAGCCGGATTCTCAACCCGCTCGGTATCGAGAGCGTGAAGAACATCGACCTGGGGCGTCTGCCTGATTCCGACCCCACGGGGTACGTCCGGTACGCGCTGGGTCCGGCCCGCGTGGCACCGAAGGAAGGCAAGGGGTGGCTCTTTGCGGCCGGTGAGCTGGCGATGACGCCATCCGATCTCGCGAAGTGGGACCTTGCCATGATGAACGAGAGCCTCCTCTCGCCGGCGTCGTACCACACGATGGAGACCGAGGTCCTCCGCAAGGACGGCGTGGGCACGGGATACGGTCTTGGAGTGGACGTCGGGATCCAGAATGGCCACCGCGCCATTTCCCACAACGGCGAGGTCTCCGGATTCACGGCCGAGAATCTCGTGTTCCCGGATGATCGTGCGGCGATCGTAGTGCTCACGAACCAGGATGCGGCACAGGCCGGGGGCGCCATCGCCCGGCAGGTGAGTGCGCGTCTCTTCACGACCGAAGACGCGTCGGCCCATGCCCACGAGAGCCAGACGCAGACGATCTTCGAGGGGCTGCAGAAGGGCACCATCGATCGCTCGCTCTTCACCACGGACGCCAATTTCTACTTCAACGCCCAGACGCTCGCCGATTTTGCCTCGAGTCTCTCACCCCTCGGCGCGCCGGCGGCGGTCGTCCAGGTGGGCCGCTCGCTGCGGGGCGGGATGGTGCTCCGGGTTTACCAGGTGCGGTTCACGTCGGGCCGTGCGGTGCGGGCGTGGACCTTCGAGATGCCGGACGGGAAGCTGGAGCAATATCAAGTGGCGAGTAACTAGGGTACTAAGACGCTAAGAGTCGCCAAGTCGCTGAGTCGCCAAGTTGTTGAGTCCCTCGGTCGTTAAGTCGCCAAGTCGTTAATGCGCTTCGTCGTAAGAAATTGGAGGGGATCCCAACGAATACTTGGGGTCCCCCCTTTTTTCGTTCCCGCGGGCTAATAGCCCGCTCTCGGCGCGGTCGCGGCCTGAAGGCCTACACAGCCGGCGCTCCGTTGACGGCCCGATCCGGGTGATGCGTGGATTGGGTATTCACGTAGTTGATGACGGTACGGAGCTGGCTGACTCCGACAGTTCGGGCATCGTATCCGGGACTCCACGGGGCACTGGCGCTCGGCCTTGAAGCCCTTTACGGCGCGATCGCGCCGAGAGCGGGCCATCGGCCCGCGGGGCAACGAGCCGGCTTGGAGGGCACGCTCTCAATCGTGTATTCAGCGATTTCGGGCGCCTCCTACCGAGCCAGCTCGTCGACTCTCTCTCTCCAAGCCTCGTCGAGCTTCTCGCGTGAGACCCCGATGACTCTGGCTGCCGTGTCGAGCACGGCCTTCGGGTCTCGGCCTGCATCTGCCAGCGCCGTAATGCCGGGAAGTCCACCCTTGGCGTAGACGAGCTCGCACAGCACCGCGAACCCATCGTAGCCGACATCCAGCGACCCTTCGCGGCGGGGCGGATCCGCCATGATCTGGTCGAGGGTCAGGCTGTAGTGTGCGGATAGGTAGTGGGCGAGGGGCGGAATCAGCTCGTGGAAGCGGAGTCCGGCCGATCCGCCCAACCACGTCGCCAGCCCTTCATTCACGAGCCTTGCCGGCGCGTGCACCTTGGTGAACGGGATGAGCACGAGGTGGGCCAGCTCGTGTCGATAGCTTTCGCCACTGCGGGAGGACCCCACAAATACCATTTCGTGCTGAGTATCGGCGAGTCCCCAAGCGGTGTCCGGGGCAGGGATGAAGTCGAGCCCCATCGCTCGCTGAGTGTCCTTGGGTTTGTCGGTAAAGTAGTAGCCGATACTATCGGGTGGAGTGAGGGACCACGCCGTGGCGAGGGAGTCTACGAACCGGGCCGATCCTTCGGCCTTGGCCCGCGCCAGGGTGTGCGTTGAAGGGAACACGAAGGTGACTCTCCCAATACGCTCGTGCTGCCAGCCTCTTGTCTCGACGGGGAGAGCGTTCGCCAGGGCCCAATGCCCGCCTTTCCGCACCGCGTAGGTCCGGTAAAGGGCGAGCGGATAGTAGGCGCGAGTCGAGTCCTCGATGGTGCCAACGATGGTCCTGATCAGGTAGGTGCTGTCCAGACTAGCCGCGGGTTCCAGGTTGACGACGGTAAAGGAAGTGAACCCCTGGTAGACCTGACTGCAGAGCAGGTCACCTCCCGGCCCCATACGTGATGGGGTCAGGCACGTGGGTCGACTGCGGAGATGGTCGGACCAAAGCCCAAAGATCTCATGATTCGGCGCCGACGAGGTGTCGACGCCGAGTCCAACCGCGACGCGGACCGAGTCGCCTTGGGCGGCCACATTGACAGCCATCAGCGCGAGTACGCAGCCAGCGGCAAACGTTCTCACCTCGATGTCCTTTGCCCGATACCGGGCCTTGAAGCCCTTCAGGGCGCGACCGCGCCGAGAGCGGGCCCTCGGCCCGCGGGGAACGACGACGGGAGCGCCATTGATCTCGCTTACCGTCTTACCGTCTTGGCATCTAGCTCATAAGTCCCTCAAACTCCCCCTTCAGAATCTGCTCGTCCAGCCACCGATCGATAATGGACTTTCGAAACCGCCACTCCTTCCCGAGCTTCGCCGCGGGAATGCGCTTCTCCTGCGCCCACTTGTAGATGGTCTGCGGTGTGAGGCGGAGGTAGGCCGCGACTTCCTCGAGCGTGAGGATGTCGGGGCCATGATTCCCGGTCATGGATGCGCCCGGTGCGTCGTGTCCGGCGTCAGGACGAACGGGGCCGGCGTCTTGGGGTGCGCGTCGGTGGCCGCGGCCGTATCCCCCTGGAAGAGCTTGTTCGCGGCGTAGATCACGGCGGCGTAGAAATTCCCCTGGTAATTGCCGAAGATACGGAACGGTTTGTTCTGGTCCCCCAGGAAGGGGCGCAGGTTCCAGGCGAGCTGTACGCCAACGAACCCGAAGAGCAGCGCCCACACCCGCATGATGGTGATGGCCTTCCGCGGATAGACGCCACGCTTTTCGCAGACCAGCGTCAGGCCGTCGTGCAGCGCGACCATCCCGAAAACTCCGGCGACGGTCGCGAGCACGATGTTGAGGAGGTGCTGGAAGTAGTAGTTGGCGCCGGTGATCAGGAAGAACGCGGTGATCGGCACGAAGGCGGCGAGCAGAATGGAGGTGAGCGCGAGCGCCGCACAGACCATCACGACGACCTGCGTAAGCCGGAGCCGGGAGCCGACGAGGACCTGCACGACGTAAAACGCGGGGAAGCAGATGACAAAGGTCGCGAAGAAGAGGAAGGGGAGCTTCACGCCCGCGGAGATCGCCTGCAGCGGCCCCGAGTACATGCCGGCCACGAACCCAAAGAACCCGGAGAACCCGACGATCGTGAGGATGGTATATCGAAGCCCCCGGTTGAGATCCGTGCCCTCGACGACTTCGTCGAAGAACCGGTCGCGGTCGGCGAGGAGGACCCTGAGGAACTCGGAGAAAGTCGTGATCGGAGGCATGCGCCTGGCCCGTTGGGGTGCAAAATCTTACGGAATTAGACCTGTATAGGCAAGTATTTTATTGTTTATTACTGTTTGATACAGACCAAAGCTCATGCTGGCGGCCCCTCTACTCAGCCCGTATATGGTGTGGGCCCAAGGACATAGAACCCGATGCCAAAACCTCGTCGCACCGCCAAGCCCCGGGCTCGCCGCTCACCCAGGGTCTCACACCTCGCTCACCGTCAACGGGCCCTCCTGCGCCTGTCGACGGGGATCGCCGGCGCGCACGACGAGGCCGGCATCTATGACGCCGTCGTCAACGGCCTCCACGACGAAGCCCTCGGCTACAACTTCCTCGCGCTCTTCGTGCTCGATCCCGCCACGCAAGAGCGCGTCATGCACTCGTCCGTCGGCTGGTCGGGTGATCCGAACCTCCGCGTCGCCCCCGGCGCGGGACTCTCGGCCCGCGCGATCGCCGACGGCAAGCTGCACTACACTCCCGACGTCACGCGCGAACGCAACTACGTCGCCTCGCTGTCCTCAGGATCGGAAGTCGACGTCCCGCTGAAAGTGGACGGCGTCATGGTGGGCGTGCTGGTAGTGGAGAGCACCGAGCCGAACGCCTTCGACGCCGAGGACTTCGACATCCTGACGGCCGCGATGGATCAGGCGGGGATCGCGCTGGCGCGGGTGGGACTGCTGGCCGAAGAGCGGCGGCGCGCGGACGAGCACGCGGCCCTCTTCGATTCGATGACGGCGCTCGCGGGCGACCTCGAGCTCTCCCGCGTGCTGCAAGTCGTGCTCGACCGCGCGGTCCAGCTCCTGAACAGCACCGGCGGCGAAGTCGCCATCTTCGACGCGCAAACGCGGGAGCTCGTCGTCTCGGCCAGTGCGAACATCGGCAAGGACTCGACCGGCACGCGCCTGAAGATCGGAGAAGGCGCGATGGGGCACGTGGCCCGCACGCTCGAGCCGATCATCATCCCTTCCTATCATGAATGGATGGGGCAGTCGGTGCAGTACGCGGACTGGACCGTGCACTCGGTGATGGCCGCGCCGCTCCTGATCGGCAAACGTCTGGTGGGCGCCATTGCCCAGATTCACTCGGATCCCAAGCGCGTATTCGACGGCGAAGATCTCCGGTTGCTCAACCTCTTCGCGCCGCAAATCGCCGTGGCGATCGAAAATGCCAGGCTCTACACGGAATCCCAGCGGCAGAAGCAGTATTTCTCGGAGCTGGTCGGAAACAGCCCGGTGGCGATCGTCACCCTCGATACGAACAAGACCGTCCGAAGCTGTAACCCGGCCTTCGAGCGGCTGTTCGGATACACCCAGGAGGAGGCGACGGGGCAGATCCTGGACGATTTGATCACCACCGAAGCCACCCGGCTTCAGGCCGAGGAATACACGCGCGAGGCGCTGGACCGGCCGATCGCCGGCATCGGGCAGCGCCGTCGAAAAGACGGCACCCTGGTGGATGTCGAAGTGCTCGGCGTCCCGGTCATCGTGGACGGCGAGCACGTCGGGCCCATGGCGCTCTACCACGACATCACCGAGCTCCTGCGGGCGCGGCAGGACGCCGAGGCTGCGAACCGCGCGAAGAGCCAGTTCCTGGCCAACATGAGCCACGAGCTCCGGACGCCGCTGAACGCCATCCTGGGATACGCGGAGCTGGTGCGGGAAGAAGCGGAGGACCGGGGTCTGAACGAATTCACCCCCGACCTCACCAGGATCGCCTCGGCGGGCCGGCATCTCCTGACCTTGATCAACGACGTCCTCGACCTGTCGAAGATCGAAGCCGGCAAGATCGAGCTCGTCGCCGCGTCCTTCCCGGTCCGCCGGGTGATCGACGAAGTGTCGGCCACAGTGGAGCCCCTGGTCGCGCGGAAAAACAACACGTTTTCGGTCCGCTGCAGGGAGGAGATCGGCTCGATGCACTCGGATGAAACGAGAATTCGGCAGGTACTCTTCAATCTCTTGTCGAACGCGTCGAAGTTCACGGAGCGCGGCACCATCGGCCTCGAGGTCACCCGCGCGGGAGACGAGATGCTCTTCGCCGTGTCGGACACCGGCATCGGGATGACGCCCGATCAGCAGGCCAAGCTCTTCGAGGCATTCGTCCAGGCCGATGCGTCGATCACGAGCAAGTACGGAGGCACCGGGCTCGGACTCGCGATTTCGCGTCGGCTCTGCCGTCTCATGGGTGGCGACGTCGTGGTCGACAGCGTGCTGGGGAAGGGCACGACCTTCACCGTCCGGCTTCCCATTACCGCGCCTGCCGCGGGAGCAGACTGACCCAATGACCAGAATCCTGCTCGTCGAAGACAACGAAATGAACCGCGACATGCTGTCCCGCCGCCTCATCCGGAAAGGATTCGAGGTGGATATGGCGTTCGACGGGAAGGCCGGCGTCGAAAGGGCCAAAGCCGGTGCGTACGACCTGATCCTCATGGACATGAGCCTTCCGGAGATCGACGGCTGGGAGGCGACGCGTCAGCTGCGGGCCTTCCCGGAGACGAAGACCGTGCCGATCATCGCGCTGACGGCGCACGCGATGGCGGGGGACCGGGAGAAGGCCCTGGAGGCGGGCTGCAACGACTACGACACCAAGCCCATCGAGCTCGACCGCTTGCTCGGCAAGATGAGCGCCCTGCTGCCCGCGAAACCGGCGTGAGTCACACCGCTCCCGGCTCGAACCCGGTTGCCGCCCTCCGGCACGACCTCCGCACGCCGGTCAACCACATCGTGGGCTACGCGGAAATGCTCATCGAGGATCTCGATGGGCCCGCGAATGCGGCCCGGCGGGCGGAGCTCGAGTCGGCCATCGAGGCGGCGCGAGACGCGCTGAAGATGATCTCCCTGGTGCTGGCACCTACCCGCGACACCATCGAGCAGACCGAAGTCACCGGGCTGTATCACCAGCTCGAAGATCCGCAGCATCGGATCATGGACGCGGTCCATCGGCTCCTGGCCGCGGCGGGGGAAGCCCCGACGGCCACCTTCGTCGAGGATCTGCACAAGATCGAAGCTGCAGCGGCACGCCTGGTACCGACCCAGCCGACCGCGGGGCCGGCGGCCCAGGCCGCTGGTGCCGCGGCCGCGAGTGGGAAGGCGCGGGTCCTGGTCGTCGACGACGAGGCGGGGAACCGCGACCTGCTGGGCCGGCGCCTGCAGCGGGAAGGGTACGCGGTCGTCTCGGCTGGGGGCGGGCGCGAGGCGCTTGAGGTCGTCACCCGGGAGGCCGTCGACGTCGTGCTCCTCGACGTGATGATGCCCGATCTCGATGGCCTGGCGGTGCTCGAGCGGCTCAAGGCCGACCCAGCCACGCGCGACTTGCCCGTCATCATGATCTCGGCGCTCGACGACCTCGGTGCCATTGCACGCTGCATCGAAGCGGGCGCGCTTGACTACCTACCGAAGCCGTTCGAGCCCGTCATCCTGCGCGCGCGGCTCGCGGCCTCACTCGCGGAAAAGCGCTTCCGCGATCAGGAGCGGGACCTCGTGCGCGCACTCGGCGTGGTGACCGCCGCGGCGACCGCGGTGGAGGCCGGTGCGTACCAGGCCGGTCAACTGGGCACTCTCGCCCAACGCCCCGACGCCGTCGGACGCCTCGCGCGCGTGATGGACCGGATGGCGACCGGCGTCGGCGAGCGGGAGTCGAGTCTTCGCGGACGGCTCGAGCAGCTGCGGGCGGAAATCGGGCATGCCCGAAAGACCCAGGAGAAAGTGAGCCACGAGAACGAAGACCGGCTGGGCATCGACGAAACATTCGCCGGGCGATACCGGATCGACGCGGTGCTGGGGCGGGGCGGGATGGGCACCGTCTACCGGGCGCGAGACACCGAGCTGGACGAGACGGTCGCCATCAAGACGCTCCGTCCCGAGCTGGTGGCCGACGACGAGTCGCGCGAACGGTTCAAGGACGAGATCCGTCTGACTCGCCGGATCACGCACCGAAACGTCGTTCGGACGCACGACTTCGGTGAGTCGAGCGGTCTCTGGTACATCACGATGGAGTTCGTGGAAGGCCTGACGGTCCGACAACTCCTCGATGCCCGTGGCACCCTCGGCGTCGAGTCGGCGCTTGCGATCGGGTCGCAGCTGGCGGAGTCCCTCGGCGTCGCGCACGCGACGGGCGTGATTCACCGGGACATCAAGCCGCAGAACCTCCTGCTCGATCCCGAGGGTGTGCTCAAGGTGATGGACTTCGGGGTCGCTCGTCTGGCGCGCAGTACCGCGGCGCGCCACACGCAGGCGGGCCTGATCGTCGGGACCCCGGCGTACATGAGTCCCGAGCAGCTCACGGGCGAGGAGGTCGACGCGCGGACCGATCTCTACTCGGCGGGCGTGGTGCTCTTTGAATTGCTGACGGGCCGTCTCCCGCTGGAAGGGGGCACGGTCATGGCGTTGTTCGCGAAGGTCCTGTCCGAAGAAGCGCCGCGACCCAGCACGCTGGTCACCGGTGTGCCCCCGGCCCTCGATGAGCTGGTCGCCCAACTCCTCTCGAAACGGCCCGAGGATCGTGTCGAGAGCGCAACAGTCATGCTGGAGCGGCTTCAGGCCCTCGCCTAGGGAACCTGCGTCACAGCCTTCGGGTAGGGGTGGGACTACCCTCCGGAAGGCGCGTTATGCGACTCTCCCTCCGGTTCATTATCCCGCTTCTGGTTGTTCTTGCGGCCCTCGCGTACGCGACTGTGCCGCTGGTTGATAAGCTGACGTTGCAGTGGTTCGTGCGTGACCTGGACAGCCGGGCAGGCGCGGTAGCCACCACCATCCACGAACCCTTGCAGCAAATGGTCGAGGCGGGTGACACCCGGGGGATCCTCACGCTCTTTGCGCGGATCACCCAGGACGAGCGTCTCTATGCCATCGGGTACTGCTCGTCATCCCGCGTTGAGCCGATCGCGACGCCCACCCTTCCCGCCACGATCACCTGTGCCGGGCTGGACACGCTCGCGCAGAACGATTCGTCGGGGCGTCTCATCTCGAGTGCCAATGGGCCGGTGCTGGTATCGCTGCGCCCCCTGATGACGCCGCACGCGCCGGCGGGTCGCCTGGTGCTCGTGCACGACATGAGCTTCATCGCCCGCCGCAGTGCCCAGACGCGAAAGTACCTCTTCCTCTTCTTCGTCGGGCTGGCAGCCACGGTCGCGCTGATCACGGTGGCCGTCGCGCAGTTCTCCTGGCGCGGGTGGATGCAGGGGCTCCAGGCGCTGCTTCGAGGCGAGGGGCTGCTCCGGCCATCGGGGAAGCCGTACGCCCCTGAGCTCCGTCCGGTCGCGCAGGACCTGCGCACCCTCATTCGTGATCTGGTCCAGCGCGGCCCCCAGGACGACGAGCAGGTCACCTGGACCCCTGACGCCCTGCGCGAGATACTGCGCGGCGACTTGAAGGGCGAAGAAGTGATCGTGGTCTCCAACCGCGAGCCCTACATCCACCGCTATACCGACGACAAGGACATCGAAGTGTGGCGGCCGGCGAGCGGGCTGGTGACCGCACTCGAACCCGTGATGCGGGCGTGTTCCGGCACCTGGGTGGCGCATGGCGGCGGCTCGGCGGACCGCGCGGTGGTGGACCGGCGCGACCGCGTCGCGGTGCCCCCTGAGCACCCGGCCTACCGGCTCCGCCGGGTGTGGCTCACGGAAGAAGAAGAGTCGGGCTACTACTATGGATTCGCGAACGAAGGGCTGTGGCCACTCTGTCACATCGCCCATGTGCGGCCCACGTTCCGGACCACGGACTGGGAGCAGTACAACGAGGTGAACCGCCGGTTCGCTCGCGCCGTGGTGGACGAGGCGACGTCGGACAACCCGATCGTGCTCGTGCAGGACTACCACTTCGCGCTGCTGCCGCGGATGATCCGCGACGCACTCCCCGCAGCGACCGTGATCTCCTTCTGGCACATCCCGTGGCCTAACCCGGAAGCCTTCGGCATCTGCCCGTGGCGCGACGAGCTCCTGGCGGGCCTCCTCGGATCCGGCATCCTCGGATTCCACACCCTGTACCACTGCATCAACTTCCTCGATACCGTCGACCGGTTTCTGGAGGCGCGCGTGGACCGCGAAACCTTTACGGTGACGTATCAGGGCAAGCTCACAGCGGTGAAGCGGTACCCCATCTCCATCGAGTTCCCGCCCGCGTCGACGCTCATGGGGAAGCCGGTGGAGCGCTGCCGGATCGATGTCCGGGCGCGGCATGACCTGCCGCCCGATCAGGCCATCGGACTCGGCGTGGATCGCCTCGACTACACGAAAGGCATCGAAGAGCGCTTCAGCGCGGTGGAGCGCCTGCTCGAGCTCGAGCCGGACTGGGTGGGCGGGTTCACGTTCATCCAGGTGGCGGCGCCGACGCGAAGCCGCATCGCGGACTACCAGGCGTACGAGTCGCGCGTGCGTGCCATGGCGGAACGGATCAATCAGAAGTTTCCCGATGCCGCGCACCCGCCCATCATCCTCCACGTGGCGCATCACGACTCGGCGGCGGTGTACGAGTACTACCGGGCAGCGGATGTCTGCGTGGTGACCAGCTTGCACGACGGCATGAACCTCGTAGCCAAGGAATTCGTTTCGGCTCGGGATGACGAGCGCGGGGTGCTCGTGCTGTCGCAGTTCGCCGGCGCGTCGCGCGAGCTGCCCGAGGCCATCATCGTGAACCCGTATGACGTGGAGCAATGCGCCGCGGCCCTGCAGCTGGCCCTCGCGATGCCGATGGGGGAGCAGCGCGCCCGGATGCGCCTGATGCGCGCACTGGTGCGGGACTTCAACGTGTACCGGTGGGCGGGACGAATGCTCATCGACGCCGCCGGCATGCGCCGGCGGGACCGGCTGGCGGAATGGTCGGCGGAGCCCGAATGGAGGGTCCGCGACACCGCGGACGGACGGGTCCGCTGATGGACGGAGCCGAAGCGGTCGGATCGTCTCCGGCCACCGAGCCGCCGCCCGTGGGCGGCCCCGGGTGGGCCTATTTCTTCGATCTGGACGGGACGCTGGTGGACATCGTGGATCCGCCGGCGGTGGTGCGCGTGGATGCCGGCCTCCGCGAGCTCCTCGAGGCACTGCGTCAGGCGACCGGTGGTGCGGTGGCCCTCATCACCGGCCGCTCGCTCGAGAACCTCGATGTTGTCTTCCCGGGGTCCTCGTTCCCGGCGGCCGGGCAGCATGGAGTGGAACGTCGTGGAGCCGATGGACATATCACGCAGCACGATCCGCCACCCGGATTGGACGAGGCGCGGCGAGTGTTGGCGGACCTGCATGATCCGCGGCTCGAGCTCGAAGACAAGGGTCTCTCGCTCGCACTCCACTACCGGCTCGCGCCACAACTCGGCGGGTATGCCGGGCGGCTCGCCCGATTGGCCGCGGCCCAGGCGGGGCCGCAGTACGTCGTTCTGCCCGGAAAACGCATCGTCGAGATCAAACCCGGTGGCCGTGACAAGGGGGTCGCCGTGCGCGAATTCATGGAGGAGCCTCCCTTCCGTGGAAGAAGGCCGCTGTTCCTGGGTGATGACATCACCGACGAGCATGGTTTCGAGATGGTGAACGCGCTCGACGGCGCGTCCATCAAGGTGGGCGCCGTCGAGGCGAGCAGGACGGCCGCTCGCTGGCATCTGCGTGACGTCCGGGCGGTCCGGGCCTGGCTGGCCCGGGCCATCGCCGCCGCGCGGTCTGCATGAGCGGGGAGGGGCTCGACCTCGCGCTGGTGGGGAACGGGACCGTGGGCGCCCTGGTGAACTCTCTCGGCCAGGTGGTGTGGGCTTGCTTTCCCCGGTTCGACGGCGACCCGATGTTCTGTTCGCTCCTCCGCGCCCCTGGTTTGCCGCCCGGTGCCCCCGGCCTGTATGCCGTAGACCTGGTGGATCAAGAGCGCAGCGAGCAGGAGTACCTCGTCAACACGCCCGTGCTCGTCACGCGACTCTTCGACAAGAGCGGTGGGGGGATCGAGATCACGGACTTCGCTCCCCGCTACTACCAATTCGGCCGGATGTTCTGCCCGATGCTGTTGGCGCGGTCGGTACGGCGGATCGCGGGCAGTCCCCGCATTCGCCTCCGCGTCGTTCCGGCGGCGGACTATGGGGCGCGCGCCGCCACCATCACGTGGGGATCCAACCACATCCGCTATGACGGTGCGGGTCTGGCCATCCGGCTGACGACGGACGCGCCGATCAGCGCCGTGCTCGAACAGAACCCCTTCTTTCTCGAAGACTCGGTCACAGTCCTCGTCGGCCCCGACGAGCCGGTGGAAGGGACGCCGGCGCACGTCGGCCACCGCATGCTGGAGGAGACCACGGCGTTCTGGCGCGAATGGGTGCGCTCACTCGCCATTCCCTTTGAGTGGCAGGACGCCGTCATCCGGGCGGCCATCACTCTCGAGCTGAACGTCTTCGAAGACTCGGGCGCCATCATCGCCGCGATGACGACGTCGATCCCGGAAGCGAAGGGGAGTGCCCGCAACTGGGACTACCGGTACTGCTGGATCCGCGACGGTGCGTTCGTGGTGCACGCCCTGAACCGTCTCGGCAACACGCGGACGATGGAACGCTACCTGGCGTACATCCTGAACGTCGTCGCGGCCGGCCCGGACGCCCGACTGCAGCCGGTGTACGGGATCTCCGGCCACCCGGTGCCGGAGGAGCGTGAGGTGTCGTCGCTCGCCGGGTACCTGGGCTTCGGCCCCGTCCGCGTCGGCAACCAGGCGTACCGGCAGGTGCAGCACGACGTGTACGGATCCGCCATTCTCGCGTCCACGCATGTCTTCTTCGACCATCGCCTGGTCCGCCGTGGCGACGAAGCCCTCTTCCGACGGCTGGAAGGCCTGGGGCATCAAGCCGCGAAGCTGTACGACCAGCCCGATGCCGGAATCTGGGAGCTGAGAGGCACGGCGCGCGTGCACACGTTCTCGAGTGTGATGTGCTGGGCCGCCTGCGACCGCCTGGCGCGCATCGCACGACGCCTTGGTCTCACGGCGCGCGCCGACTACTGGCGGACCACCGCTGACGGCATCCGGCAGATGATTTGCACGCGGGCCTGGAATGATCAGCTCGGGTCGTTCGTGGGGACGGCCGACGGCAAAGGGACCGCGCTGGATGCGAGTCTCCTGCAGCTCGTGGACATCGGGTTTCTCAAAGCGGACGATCCCCGGTTCGTGGGCACTGTGAAAGCCATCGAGCGTACCCTCAAGCGGGGGGATTTCATATTCCGGTACGACGAAGCCGACGATTTCGGGACGCCCGAAAACGCCTTCCTGCTGTGCACCTTCTGGTACATCAATGCCCTGGCCGCGATGGGCCGGCGGGAAGAAGGCCGGGAGCTCTTCGAGCGGGTCCTGGCCTGCCGCAACCGTCATGGACTTCTGGCCGAGCACGTGGATCCGAAGACCGGGGAGCAGTGGGGGAACTTCGTGCAGACCTACAGCATGGTCGGGGTCATCGACTCGGCGGTGCGGCTTTCGACCCGGTGGGATCAGGCTCTATAGAAGATTGCAACCGTAGGGGGCGTCGGCCCGTCCAATCCTTAACCCCATCTTCGGCCTCCCATGACGCTCCGGCAGACACTCCGGTCCCTCCGCCATCGCCCCGGTTTTTCCGCGCTCGTCATCCTGGCCCTCGGTCTCGGGATCGGCGCCTCGACGGCGATCTTCACGGTGGTCAACGCGGTCCTCCTCAAGCCGCTGCCGTATCGCGACCCATCGCGCCTGGCGTTGGTCTGGAGCAAGTGGAGCAACTTCGACAAGACGTGGGTGTCGTTCGCCGAGTATCTCGACTATCAACGGCAGACGCAACTGTTCCAGGACGTGGCGCTGTGGAATGACAACGGGGAAGTCACGCTCACCGGCCCCGAGGGACATGCCGAGAGCGTGACGAGCGCCCAGGCAACGGCGAATCTGCTGGACGTTCTTGGCATGCCGCCGCGCGCGGGGCAGATGTTTACGGCGGCGGAAGACATTCCGAACGGTCCGGCGGTGGTGATGGTCGGCTACGACCTGTGGCAGAAGCGTTGGAGCGGCGACCCCGCGCTGGTGGGGAAGACCATCCAGGTGGATGGTCAGCCGTATCGGGTCTCCGGTATTCTTCCGCGTGACTTCCGGCTTCCCCTCGAATTTCAATCCCGGTCATCCGTACAACTCATCGGCCCCATGCAGATCGACCGGTCGGCGCCCAGTCGCGGCGGCCATTGTTGCTATGCCATCGGCCGGCTGCAGCCTGGAGCCACGCCGGCGCTCGTGACCGCGGAGATCAGGACGCTCACCGCTCAGTGGGTACAACAGGGGCTGTACCCCGTCGACATGCATTTCCAGCCCTTCTCGATCTCCTTGAATGATGAAGTGACGGGCGCGGTGCGTCCGGCGTTGATGCTGCTGACCGCGGCGGTGGTGCTGTTGTTAGTCCTCACGTGCGCCAATGTCGCCAATCTGATGCTCACGCGCGCGGCGGACCGCGGGCGCGAGATGGCCGTGCGGGCGGCGTTGGGCGCCGGGCTTCGGGACATGCTGCGCCTCGCGCTCGGGGAGAGCCTGGTCCTCGGGTTCGCCGGTGGGGCCGTCGGGTTGGGACTGGCCTGGGCGAGCGTTCGGCTGCTCGCGTCTCGCGCGCCGACCACGGTGCCGAGGGTGGCGGAGCTTGGAATCGATCTGAAGGTGGGCGCCTTTGCGTTCCTCCTCGCGGCCGGCACCGGGATTCTCTTTGCGCTCGTGCCCTTCGCGCGGGTCAGGCGGCTGGACCTCGCCGACTCCCTGCGGGCGGGGCGGGGCCAAAGCGCCGGCATTGACCGGCGGCGGGCGCGGACGGCTCTGGTGGTGTGCGAAACGGCATTCGCGGTGCTGCTGTTGATTGGCGCCGGGCTCACGATCCGGACGTTCATCAATCTCCTGCGGATCAACCCCGGTTTCGACGCGCGACACGTGCTCACCATGCAGGTGTCACTGCCGGCAGCCAAGTACGGCACGGTCGAAAGCGCGAACACCTTCTTCCACACGTTGGGCGACGAGGTCCGGAAGCTCCCCGGCGTCCAGGCCGCGGGATTCTCGAGACTCCTTCCGCTCGCGACCGAGATGGGAGACGCCGGGCTCGTCATTCAGACCAAGCCGCTGCCCCCGAACGAACCTCGCCGCCAGGCCGACTGGCAGGCCGTCAGTCCCGGATACTTCGAGGCGATGAAGATCCCCCTCGTGAGCGGCCGGTACTTCGATGCCCACGATGACTACCAGGGCGAGCAGGTGATCATTCTCAACCGCGAGCTCGTGAAGGAGTACTTCCCCGGGGAGGACCCCCTGGGCCAGATGATCCGGATCGGCAGGCAAGATGCCCCCTTTCGGCGGGTCGTTGGGGTGGTGGGGGACGTGCACCACAACGGGTTGCTCGGGAATCTCAAGCGCGGTTTCTATGTTCCCCAGGACCAGTGGGCCAACTCTTATGGCCCGCCCACTTCCCCGGTGCCGCGGCGCTCGGCGTATCTGGTAGTCCGCTCCAGCGGTGCTCCGGAGGACCTGACAGGCCGAGTGGTGGGGCTCATTCGTGGGCTCGATGCGGACCTGCCCGCCACGGACATCCGCCTGCTCTCCGATGTGCTCGCCACGGCTACCCAGGAGCAGCGCTTCACGATGGGACTCATGGCGGTGTTCGCCCTCCTCGCCCTGACCCTCGCAGCGGTCGGCATCTACGGGGTGATTTCGTACAGTGTCAGCCAGCGCACCCGCGAGATCGGGATCCGGCTGGCCTTGGGGTCTGACGTGCGGGGAGTCCGTGATCTGGTGTTGCGGCAGGGGATGCGTCCCGCGTATCTCGGGGTTCTCCTGGGGCTTGGCGGCGCGGTCGTGCTCACCCGATTCCTGCAGGCCATCCTCTATCAGGTAGCGCCCCTGGACTGGGTGACGTTCCTGTTCGTTCCGTTCGTCCTGCTCGCCGTCGCGGCAGTGGCGGTGCTCATCCCGGCGGTGCGGGCCTCGCGGGTCGCTCCGGTGGAGGCGCTGCGGATGGAATGAGCAACTTGCGTGCACTGCCGGAAGTGGAGAACGTTCCCTGACCGCTGGGACGCTTCTCCCTTCATCATAGAGGACCTGGAATGACCGGCCTGCGCGACTTCCTGGAAATGCCTTACGACGAGCTCGAAGAACGAAACCTGGCGGCCAAGAAGCAGCGGCTCGACCGGGTCCCCGCCGATCAGATCCAGGAAGAGCGCCTGAAGTACCTCCGGGACGAAAAGCGCATCAAGGCCGTGACGGTCTGCTTTACGGACCTCGAAGGCCGGTTTCACATGCTGGACTACGACAAGAAGTTTCTCCTGGGCTCGGTCGACAACCTCACTTTCGACGGCTCGTCCATCCGGGGCTTCTCCCGCCAGCAGGAATCCGATTTGAGACTGCGGGTCGACTGGCCTGCGTTCTACTGGCTGCCCTCCGACGTCTTCGGTCACGGTAAGGTCCTGGCGTTCGCGGACGTATTGGAGCGGGAGGGCGGGGCGTATCCCGCCGACATCCGGGGCGTGCTCAAGGAATACGCGGCGAAACTGTTCGCGAAGGACGGGACGGAGTGTTTCGCGGCGAATGAGATCGAGGGATTTCTGTTCCAGGGGCGGGACGCGGAGCGGCATTATCACGAAACGGGCAAGTTCGACTACCTCTCGACCGGCGGCTACTACCACTCGCTGCCCGGCGATGCCCTCCGCATGTTCATCGACACCGCCGCTGAAGTGCAGCGGGCGATGGGGTTCGCCAATGAGAAGGACCATCCCGAGGTGGCGCCCAGCCAGTTCGAGATGAATTACAGCTATTCCGAAGCGTGCATTGCGGCCGATCAGGTGCAGCTCTACAAGCTCCTCTCCCGTCAGGTCGCGGCGCGAATGGACATGACCGCCTGCTTCCTGCCCAAGCCCGTCACGGGCGTGAACGGGAACGGGATGCACACCAACGTCTCCATATCCCGGAAGGGCAAGAATGCGTTCTGGGATCCCAAGGGCCAGGATCAGCTGTCGACGGCGGGGTGGGATTTCACGAAGCGCATCCTGTCCAACGGCGCCGACCTCTGCCTGATCCTCAACTCGAGTGTGAACGCCTACCGGCGTCTGGATCCGCACTTCGAGGCGCCGAACCAGATCAAGGCGTCGGCCATCGACCGCGGCTCCATGATCCGGATCCCCCTGGGGAACGAGCGTTCCAAGCGCGTCGAAGTTCGCTCCATCGCGCCGGACGCCAACCCCTATCTCGCGCTGTACTCGGTGTTCCGGACCGGTCTGGAAGGCCCGCTGTCGGAAGACGCCGGCACCAAGACCAAGTACCTCTCGGACAACATCTACGACGCCATCCGGCTCTATCAGGGCAGCGCGTTCTACAAGCAGATGCTCGGGGCGGAGGTCCACGCCAAGTTCGCGGACCTGAAGCTCCTCCAGGCCGACCGCTGCCCGAAGGCCCTCGGCGCGGTGGTGAAGACGGCCGAGGTGCAGTTTCATCATGAGGTTACGAACCAGCACCTCTGGTCGCAGTTCTAATCTTGATCATCACATCTTGACAGTCAAGATGAGCGAGGGTATCGTGCTTCCATGGACGAACCCAATACCGACGTCATCCCCGGTACCCTCGACCTCCTGATTCTCAAGACGCTCTCCCTCGAGCCCATGCACGGGTTCGGGATCGCCCGCCGGGTGGAGCAGATCTCACGTGGCGTGTTCAAGGTGAACCCGGGATCTCTGCTGACGGCCCTCACGCGGCTCGAGCGCGCCGGTGCGCTCGACGCCGAGTGGCGGATGACCGACAGCTCCCGCCGTGCCAGGTATTACTCCCTGACCAAATCGGGCCAGAAGCAGCTGGAAGCCGCCACCGACGACTGGACGCGCCGCGCGTCCGCTGTTGCCCGCCTGCTCCGGGCGGAGGGATGACCCCATGTCGATCTGGCGGCAGTTCCAGCGTGGCTTGGATGTCCTGCTTCACCGCGACTCGGCCGACCGGGAGCTTTCGGACGAGCTCGATCATTACGTCGCCGAAGGCACCGCGGCGTACCTCAAGCAGGGGCTGAGTCCCGACGACGCGCGGCGGCGGGCCCGAATGGACGCCGGCTCATGGGCGGGCGTTCGGCAGGAAGTCCGCTCCGGCGGTTGGGAGCACGCCGTCGACGTGGGGCTCGGCGATGTGCGCTACGCGCTGCGCCGGCTGCGGGCGAATCCCGGGTTCACCATCGTCGCGACCCTCACTCTGGCGCTCGGGATCGGGGCGTCCACCGCCATCTTCTCCGCGGTGAACCCCATTCTGGTCGAGCCTCTGCCGTTCCCGCGCGCGTCGCAGCTCGCGTCGGTGTGGTACCTCGGCACCAACGGGCAGCGGGCGCTCGAGTCCTACGGGAACTACCGGGAGATTCTCACCCGCTCCCGATCGTTTGACGCGCTCACGGTGTTCAAAGCGTGGCAGCCCACGCTCACGGGGGCGGCGGAGCCGGAGCGGCTCGACGCGCAGCTCGTGACCGCGGGATTCTTCCGGGTACTGGGAGTGGCGCCTGCCCTGGGGATGGACTTCGATTCTGCCGACGACCGCCTCCGCGGCCCCGCCGTCGTCATCTTGAGCGACGGGCTCTGGCGCCGGCGCTTCGGCGCGGACCGGGAAATCATCGGCAAGCTCGTCACCCTCGACGACGTGCCGTACGCCGTCGTCGGCGTGATGCCGGCCGGCTTCGAGGACGTCCTCGCACCGTCCGCGATACTCTGGTCGCTGCTGCAGTACGATGCGTCGATCCCACCCCAGAGCCGCGAATGGGGCCATCATCTCACGATGGTCGGCCGGCTGAAGGCCGGGACGAGTCTGGCGCAGGCCACGCGCGAGCTCGACCAGATCGCGCGCGCCCCGGTGCCGGAGTTCGCCAGGCAGGACGGGTCCCTGATGGATGGGGGTCTCGTCCTGAATCCGCTGCGCGACGACGTCGTCCGCACCGTTCGCCCCGCGCTCCTCGCCGTCGTCGGAGCCGTATTCCTGGTCCTGGTGATCGCCTGCGTCAACGTCACCAATCTCCTGCTGGCCCGCGGGACACAGCGGCAGGGCGAGTTTGCGATGCGGCAGGCCTTCGGCGCCAGCCGCGGCCGGTTGCTTCGCCAGCTCCTCACCGAGAGTTTGTTGCTCTCACTCGCCGGCGGACTCCTCGGCCTCTTCGTGGCCAAGATCGGTATCGGGGCGCTCCTCGCGCTGAGTCCGGCCGACCTGCCGCGTGCCGGCGCGGTCGCGATGGCAGGGTGGGTCTTTGGATTTGCCTTCGTGGTCAGCACCGTGATCGGGATCGTCGTGGGGTGGCTGCCGGCGTTCCGCGCGTCGCGGACCGATCCGGCCACCGGCCTGCAGCTGGCGTCCCGGCGCAATGTGGGCGGACGCGCGGGGATCCGCCGGGCGCTCGTGATCTCGGAAGTGGCGCTGGCCGTGATCCTGCTGGTGAGCGCGGGACTCCTGTGGCGGAGTCTCGACCATCTGTTCTCCCGCTCGCCGGGCTTCGACGCGGACCATGTGGTCACCATGCAGGTGCAAATCTCTCACACCCGTTTCCGGGGAGACACCGCAAAGCACCTCTTCTACGGCCGGGCACTGGACCAGGTGCGCGCCGTCCCCGGCGTGCTCGCTGCCGCCTGGACCAGTCAGTTGCCGTTGTCCGGGGACAACGAGGATTACGGCGCTGATCTCGATCCCGGCGCCGGGGCACAGCCCCGGAAGGTGGATGTGTACCGGTATGCGGTGAGCCCGGACTATTTCCGCGCGATGGGAATCCCCCTGCGGTCGGGCCGGCTCATTGACGAGACCGATATGCGGGGCGGCACCTCGCCCCGGGCGGTCGTCATCAGCGAATCATTCGCCCGCCAGGAGTTCGGGGGCGGGGATCCGGTCGGGCACCGGCTCCGGACTGGCGGGCTGCCCAGCCGGGACGCGGACATCATCGTCGGCGTGGTGGGCGATGTGAAGCAGACGTCACTCGCGCTCGAGCCTCCGGACGCGATGTACACGGCCACCGACAACTGGCTCTGGGCCGACGATCCCCTCTGGCTGGTGGTCAAGACGCGGGGCGATGCGGCTTCACTCGCGCCCGCCATCAGGCGCGCCATCTGGTCGGTGGACAAAGACCAGCCTGTGGTGCGGGTAGCGACACTTGCGTCCGTGGTAACCGCGTCTCAGGCGCAGCGACGGTTCACCCTCACGGTGTTCGAGGCCTTCGCGTTGTCCGCGCTCGCACTGGCGGCGATCGGGCTCTACGGTGTGCTCGCCGGTGCGGTGGCCGAGCGGACGCGGGAGATGGGCGTGCGGGCGGCGCTCGGCGCAACGCGCAGCGAGTTGGTCGGGATGATCCTGAGCGAAGGCGGCCGCCTGGTGTTGGGCGGTGTGGTGCTGGGGCTCATCGGCGCCGCCCTGCTGTCGCGGGTCCTCGCGAGTCTCCTCTTTGACACCCCGCGCGTCGACCCCGCGACGTATCTGGTCGTAACGGCCCTCTTGCTCGCGGTGGCAGTCGTGGCCTGCTGGGTCCCGGCCCTCAGGGCTTCTCGGGTGGACCCGATCGAGGCGTTGCGGGCGGAGTAGCGAGCCGCTAGAATCGAAAAGGCGCGTGACGTCAGCGCGCCCCAGGCTGGGAGCGGTCCGAACCCCTTCGGACCGAGGCGTTTCCCAATCGGCCCCCCAGCCCTGGTACTGCTACCAATGGGGCAGGGCAGTGATTTCCGACACGACATCGTCCCGCCGGCAAGATCTCATCGCCGAGATTCGGGAGCTCAAGGCGGCGCGTGGCGCCGCGATTCTCGCGCACAATTACCAGCGTCCCGAAATCCAGGACCTGGCCGACCACGTGGCCGACTCCCTCGCGATGGCCCGCCGTGCCACGACCCTGGACGATCCGGTCCTCGTGATCTGCGGCGTCCACTTCATGGCCGAAACCGCGGCCATTGCGAATCCGGACAAGCGGGTGCTGATCCCCGATCCGCAGGCGGGGTGCTCGCTGGCCGAGACGATCCAGGCGGCGGACGTCCGCGCGTGGAAGGCGGCGCATCCGGACGGCTTGGTCGTCGCATACGTCAACACGGCGGCTGTGGTCAAAGCCGAGGCCGACTACTGCTGCACCTCCGGCAATGCGGTCGCGGTGATCCGGGCTCTCCCACCCGGTGTACCGGTGCTGTTTCTCCCCGACTTTTTCCTGGGGCAGTATCTCAAGCGGGTCACGGGTCGCGACATCGCCGTGTGGATGGGCGAGTGCCACGTGCACGCGGGGCTCACCCGGGAGGCGCTCGACCGTCGTCGCTCCGAGTATCCCGACGCGGAATTCCTGGTGCATCCCGAGTGCGGGTGCGTGACCCAGGCGATGTACTACGCCGAGGCGGAGGGAGACGTGGCCGCGGGCCGGATGCAGATCGTCTCGACCGAACAGATGATGACCCGTGCCAGAGCTTCGTCCGCGCGTCGCTACGTGGTGGCGACGGAAACCGGTGTCCTCCACCGGCTGCGGCGCGAGAACCCCGGCAAGGAGTTTCTCGCGGCCGTCGAGACCGCCGAATGCCGGTTCATGAAGCTCATCACGCTCGAGAAGCTCCGCGATGCCCTCCGCGACTTGAAGTACGAAGTCACGGTTCCCGCCGAGGTCGCCGGAAAAGCCAGACGTGCGATCGACCGGATGCTGGCCATTGGGTGAGACCCGCCCGGGCCGTCTGGGGCAGGAAGAGGTTCGTCGGGCCCTCGAGGAGGATCGGGCCGCTGATGACGAAACCACGCGCCTGCTGGGTGCGGCGACCCGGAAGCTCGGCACCCTGCGATTCGTAGCCGAGGGCCGGTTCGTGGTGGCGGGCGTTCCGGTGGTCGAGGAGGTCTTCGGGCAGCTCGACCCGGACGCTCAGGTCGAGCCCGGGGTGAAGGAGGGCGTGTGGGCGCACCCCGGGGACACCCTTGCGACGGTCAGGGCGCGGACCGGAGCGCTGCTGTCAGGCGAACGGGTTGCCTTGAATTTTCTCCAGCGGTTGTGCGGTGTGGCCACGCTGACGCGCCGGGCCGTCGAGGCGGTGCAGGGGAAAGCGAAGATCGCCCACACGCGGAAGACGACACCCGGACTCCGGACGCTCGAGCGCTACGCGGTGCTCGTGGGAGGCGGGGTAGAAAATCGCGTCTCGCTCGCCGAGGCCATCCTGTGGAAGGACAATCACTGGGAGCTGATGGCGGCGGGGGGTGGATCGCTCGCCGACGCTCTGAAGAAGGCGCCGCGCGGATTGCCGGTGATCATCGAGGTCGAGACCGAAGCGCAGCTGGAAGAAGCGTTGGCCGCGGGCGTGAAGCACCTGCTCATCGACAACCAGCCCCCTGAACAGTTCGCGAAGTGGGCCAGGCGCGCCGGACCCGATGTCACCCTGCAGGCATCGGGGGGCATCACGGTCGAGAACGTGGCGGCGTATGCTGCCGCTGGAGCCCACCTGATCTCGATGGGCGCGCTGACCCACTCTGCTCCCGCAGTGTCCATCAAATGCGAATTGTTTAAGTAATTATAATATAACAACTTACAAGCCGTGTCGAAATCCCGGTACGTCGTTCGTCGTGGAGTGGAAGCCGGATGGACCGGCTCCACAACCTGGAGACGACGATGACGATTCATACCAAGAAGGGCCGGGTGGCGCTGTGGATCCTGCAGGCGGTGTTGTGCGGGCTCTTCCTGTTCGCGGGGGGCTTCAAGCTGGTGCTTCCCCTCGCCACGCTGGCGAAGTTCTCTCCGCTGCCGCCCCTGTTCTTCAAGTTCATCGGCCTTTGCGAATTCGCCGGTGGCCTCGGCCTGGTGCTCCCCGGAATCTTCCGGATCCGTGAGAACGTGACCACGCTGGCGGCGGTCGGCCTGGCGGGCGTGATGGCCGGCGCGGTGACGATGAGTGTCGCCCTCATGGGCGTCGGCTCCGCCATCATGCCGTTCGTCGTTGGACTGCTCCTGATCGCCATCGTACGGGGGCGCACGGTGCGTCTCCAGACTTCCTACTGAGAGGCAAGACGACCATGCGCTTCATGATGCTGGTAATCCCGAAGGCGTACGAGAACGCGAACGCCGACTTCGTTCCGCCCGCGGACCTCGTGGCCAAGATGACGAAGTTCAACGAATCCCTGAGCAAGGCCGGTGTGCTGCTGAGCCTCGATGGCCTGACCCCGCCGGCGAAGGCCGCCCGGGTGAGCTTCGGTGGCGGCAAGCCCCGCGTGACCGACGGACCGTTTGCCGAAGCGAAGGAGATGGTGGGCGGCTACTGGGTGATCCAGACCCGTTCGCGCGAGGAAGCGATCGAATGGGCGCGCCGCGCGCCGATGCTCGACGGTGATGTCATCGAGATCCGCCAGGTGCAGGAGCTCGAGGACTTCCCCGAGGACGTTCGCCGTGCCGCGGGAGGGAAGTGACCATGCGCTACTTCGCATTCATCCGCGGCGCCGAGAACCAGGGGAAGGCTCCGGCAGGGTTCGACCAGGCCATGCAGGGGTTCATCGGAAAGTGGCTGCGGGACGGCACCCTGGCACAGACCGCTGGACTCGCGCGCAGCAAGGACGGCACGCGGATCCGGATTTCCGGCGGCAAGCTCGTGCTGACCGACGGACCGTTCGCCGAGGCGAAAGAAGTGATCGGCGGATACGCGATTATCGAGGCATCCACTCGCGAGAAGGCCATCGAAGCTGTACGGGCGTTCATGCAGCTGCACATCGATGAGTGGCCGGGGTGGGAGGGGGAGTGCGAGATCCGGGCGATGGACTTCGTCGCACCGTGACCCGGAAGGCCTGGGTACTCTTCGCCCTCAGCTCGGTCATCTGGGGCATCCCGTACCTCTTCATCAAGATCGCCGTAGACGGAGGAGTGCCGCCCGCGTTCGTCGCCTGGTCGCGGGTGGCACTCGGCGCTCTGATCCTGACGCCCATCGCGCTCCGGCGGGGAGCGCTCCGCGGCCTGGCCGGACACTGGGTCGCGATCCTCGTCTACTCCGCGACGGAAATCGCGATCCCCTTCGTGCTGATTTCCGCCGGCGAACAGCGTGTTTCGTCGTCGCTCGCCGCCATCCTCGTCGCCACCATGCCGCTCCAACTCGCCGTGCTGTCGATCTGGATTCACCCGGAGCATCGGCCCACCGGCTGGCGGTTGGGGGGACTGGTGATCGGACTCGCCGGGGTCGCGGCCATGCTCGGCATCGATGTGGGTGGGCGGCCCGGCGCGCCGTGGGGAGCCGCGATGGTCTTGCTCGCCACCGTTGGCTACGCGACGGCGCCGCTGATCATCAGCCGCTACCTGTCCAAAATCGACCCGATGGGCCCGGTGGCCGCCAGTCTGCTCGTGTCGACCCTGGCACTTCTGCCCTTCGCGTTGGCCTGGCCGCCCCGCGGGTGGCCCTCTGCATCGGCGCTGGTTTCGATCGCCGTGCTTGGTGCGGTGTGTACGGTGATGGGACTGATCGTGTTCTCCCAGCTCATCGCCACGGCAGGGCCGAGTCGCGCGAGCCTGATCACCTATGTGAATCCGGTCGTCGCGGTGATCGTGGGCGTCCTCACGCTCCACGAGCACGTCGGCATCATGTCGCTGGTGGGATTGCTGCTGATTCTTGGCGGATCCTGGTTAGCGACGTAGTTCCTTTCGGATCACCAGCTTCAGGCCCGACCAGGTCTCGTCGATCGCGCAGACCTTCACGTCGACGAATCCCAGCGGCAACGCGAGGTCACGGATCGTGTTCTCGGTAATGTCGGTCGCCACCTTGGCCGACTTCTTGGGCCATGACACCCAGACCGTCGCATCGTCGCGGATCGTCTTGCGAAGCCGCACCAGCTCCGCCTGGAGGGCCGACGCCCGGTCGTGAAACACGTGCACGACGTCTGTTGCCGCAGTGACGCGTTTTTGCAGGCGAATGCCGGGAAGGTATGCTCGCGGCGCGCCTGTGGCGACGACCTTGCTGTCACCGTCGATGCCGAGCTTCTTGGCGAGCGGGGTGCCGGAATAGCCGGCTGAGGCTTTCATGGGATGATTTCCGGTTCGGGGATGAGATGCACGCCGAAACGACGCTCGACCCGGTCAATGATATCCTGCGCGAGTGAAAGCAGCTCGGCGGTCGTGCCTCCCAGATTCACCAGGGCGAGCGCATGCTGGGGCGAAACGCCGGCGCCGCCCTTCCGAAACCCACGAGCGAACCCCGCTTGCTCGACGAGCCACGCGGCGGAGACCTTCACGCGTCCCGGTCCCCCCGGGTAGCGGGGGACGGGCGGCAGACCGTCCTGCCGGCAGCGGACCTCCAGCGCATCGAACGCGGACTGGTCAATCACCGGATTCGTGAAGAATGACCCCACCGACCGGTGCGAGGGGTGGCGAGCGTCGATGACCATCCCCTTGCTTCGACGAATGGCGAGCACAGCGTCCCGGACTTCGCCGAGCGTCGCAGCGGGGGTCACGGCCCTCGCGACATCGGCGTATGTGATTTGTGGTGTGCCATCGGGCGTGAGTTGGAAGGAGACGGCCAATACGACGTAGCGATGGCGGTCCTGCTCCTTGAACCGGCTGGTGCGATAGCCGAACCGGCACTCATCGCGCTGGAACGTGTGGATCGAGAGTGTCGTGCGATCAAGACACGTCACGGAACGGAGCGTGCTCGCGATCTCCTGCCCGTAGGCGCCCACGTTCTGGATCGGAGTCCCACCCACGGTTCCCGGGATGCCGGAGAGGCACTCGACACCGGCCCAGTTTCGCGCGACGGCTCCCTCGACCAGGGCATCCCACGGGAGCCCCGCCTCCGCGTCGACGACGCCAGTCGACTCCCGGAACTCGAGGGCGCTGCTCGTGACCCGGAGCACCAGTCCCTCGAGCCCCTGGTCGGGGAGAACGACGTTGCTCCCCCCGCCGAGAATGGTGACCGCGAGGCGCTGCGCCCCAGCCCAGCGCAACGCCTCGATCACTTGGGTCGCGTTTCGGCAGTCCGCGAGGTACCGGGCGGGTCCGCCCAGGCCGAGGGTCGTGAGCGGGGCGAGGGGGACGTGTTCTCGGATGAAGTCGGGCACGGACACGGGAGAAGCATAGCGATCCCCCCACGCCCGCGCCCGGCACCGATCAGAGCGATTTCAGGAACGCGACCAGATCCGACTGCTGCTGCGCCGTCAGGTTCATCTGGAACCTGGCATTGTAGAACGCCACCACCTGCTCGAGCGTCGCCGCGGCGCCGTTGTGGAAGTACGGAGCACGCGCGGCCAGTCCGCGAAGAATCGGTCCCTTGATCCGGTTCAAATCCCCGCAGTTCCCGGTGAGAAGCGCTTTCCCAGGATCACTCGTAAAGGCGGTGCCCGAGGGGCAGGTGACCTGATACACGGGCAAGTCGGGCGTGGAGAGCTGCTGGAGCGCCGCCAGAATATGCGGATCCGTCTCGTATGCGATGGCGTGACTGGTCCCGATGTCGAGGGGCAGGGGCAGCGAGTGATTGCCGACGTTCGGCGCACTATGGCATGTCGTGCACGTTCCGCTGATCGAAGGCAGACCCAGCGCATCGTTCAGTCCGCCGACGCTGGTGATCGTGAGGGCGTGCGTATTGAAGATCTGTTCTCCCCGAGCGATGGCCTGCCGCGCCGGCGTCTGCCTCCCGTTGTTGGTCAGGGACAGCCACTGCTGGAAGGCGGTCATCGCGGACGGATCAAAGGCCGCCCCCGTCGGATCCCCGCCCAAGGGATCGTTGATGCCCGGATAGAACACCTGGCCTGCCAGGTTCCCGGGACCACCACTCGCGCCCGACGCGTTCAGCTCACCGGCCGCATTGTCCGCCCGCTGCGCGCTGAACAGCGACATCTCGAAGTCGACGATGCCCGCGACCTGCGCGGTGGTCGGGGCGACGGCGGCCTGAGCGTGGCCGAGGGTCGCGTCCATCGCCTGATGGGAGAGATCGGCGCGGAGGTTCGCGGCGAAGGTCGCCGGATTATTGAGGGGCATGACGGTCTCACGGCCGTCGAACATCACGGTCGTCAGGAACCCGAGATTGGTGGCCGGGAGGGGCCGCCGATAGACCGAGACCGTCGTGCCCGTGGAATCGGTGTGCACCGCGCAGGCGTAGGGATCGTGGACCACCGACAGCGCGTACTGAGTCACGCGCTGCTCGGTGATGCCAACCCGGATCAGGCCATTACCAAGCAGCAGGCTGTGCGCGTCCGGGTTGTTTCCGGGAGGCGTCGTCGGGCAGTTCGCGCCATCGACCGACGAGAAGAGCGGATCGGTCCCGGCGCTGGACGCGAACAGCTCCCGGGCGTAATCGGCGGACAGTCCCATCGCGTTGCCGATGATGTGGCAGGATGCGCAGGAGCGGCCATTAGTGCCCAGCGACTGGAAGAATGGGTTCCGGAGGTCGAGGGCCCCGCTGGTGCTGTAGGTCGCGAGAATACCGGATGGGTCCGGGTCGGATGACTGATTCCCAACCGCCGCGACAGACATGGCCGACCCGCGCGGCAGCGCGGGCTGAGTGGGGTCGTGATTCGGCTCGCATGCGAACACGCCGGCGAGCACCAACGCGGCGGGCACCAACTGACGGACGGACCACATCGGGACCTCCCTCGGGGGTGTACTCCTCCTGGGAGGTATATCGGAATCAGCGGCTGGGACCCGACAGCCTCGCGAGCACCGAGTCGGCCGTCCGCGTGATGGGATGGTCAGGGCCGAAGCCCACGGCCAGCGCCACCCGGGCGGAAGTGGCCAGGGTACGGGCATGTGCCGTGTCACCTTCGGCCAGGCGGGCACGGGCTTCGAGGAGTTTCGCCGCGCCGACCCATCCACTCCGCGTGTAGGTGAGGGAATCCCAGTTGGAGGTCGAGTCGAGTATCCGGGAATACCGCAGGGCGCTGTCGGGCCACCCGAGTTGAAGGGCCAGGTCGCCTGCCAGCATCGCGATGGGCCGCATCCGGATGCGTCGCTTTCCCCCGAACCACTGGTTCTGATGCAGGATTGCCAGATATGCGCGCTGAGCTGTCTCCGGATGGCTGCCCGCTTGCGCCAGCATGCCCTCCAGGGTGGCGGTATCGGGTATGACGTCGTCGGTGTTCTGCATGCGGGGGAACGCTCTGAGGGCGATCCGGAACCGGGCCATGGTGGCGCGCGCGCTGGACAGTTCTCCCAGCGCGATCTGGGCACGCGCCAATCCATACAGACCGCGCCCCTGCCAATACGAGTCCTTCTGCGCCTGGGCCCGGCCCACGATCATTCCGAAGTACTTTGCGGCCGAGTCGGGGTGCGCCTCGATGAGCGCCGTCTCGGCATAGTGAATCAGCGGTTGCCAGTCGATCCGCCCTTCGGCGTCTGCGCGGGCGGCGCGCACGAGACAATCGTGATAGAGCCGCTCCGCATCGGCCAATTCCCCGAGCCGGGCCAGCGCGTAGGCGTTGTCGTGCTCCATGATCACCCGTTCCATCATGCCGCCACGTCCGCTCGAGTCCATCCCCGCAATGGCGCGGGCATACGTGGGCAGCGCCGCGCGGGGATTCCCACTCTCGTCTTGCGCCGTCGCGAGGCCGCTCAGGAGGCTGAAGAAGGTGGCGTCGCGCGTCTGGCCGTCGCGGGTCTTGATGGCCACGGCGCTGGTGAACGCCATCGCCGCGGAATCTGCATGCCCGGTCTCATTCTCCAGATTCCCGCGCGTCTCGAGGCACCCGACGCTGACCGTCGCGTCGCGTGCTGCCGTGGAAAGGGAATCCGCCGACGGCAGCATCTTCCGCGCCTCGTCGTACCGGCCCTCGGTGCGCAGCTGGTCCACGCGATCGCACCGCACCTCGGCCATCAATGCGGGGGCATGAAGAGTCGTGGCGATCGAGTCCGCCGTGTCGAGGAGACTGTCGCGGATCTGCCGGTCGCCGATCTCCCCATACCGGTCGGACAGGTCGACCAGCAGGGAAGAAAGGAAGCGCGGATCACCACCCTGACGCAGCAGCAGCTGGCGGCCGCGGTCGAGCAGCTCGCCCATCGTCATCGGCTTGTCGCCGACCTCCGAGAGGAGGAGCGTCTGGAACTCGACCTGCGCGTCCGCGCGTGCCGACTGGTACCGAGCCTCGTCCCGCTGGATGCGGGCGGCGCGCGCCTGCAAGGCCGTGACCACTGCGGCGCCGAGGAGTGCGAGCCACACCAGCGCGCCGGCCACCACCGCGCCCCGGTTCCGGCGGACGAACTTCGCGGTCCGGTACGCCAGTGTGGCCGGGCGGGCGGAGACCGGGACGTGCCGATTGTGATTGGTGAGGTCGTTTGAGAGCGCGCCGACGGTTTGGTACCGGCGACTCGGATCCTTGTCGAGCGCCTTGGCCACGATGTTGTCGAGGTCGCCCGAGAACTGATGGCGCAGGCGCTCCAGTGACGCGCCCCGCGACACGGCTCCATCCTGCGTCACGGCGCGTGAAAGGCGGCCTGGCTCGGTTTCGACGATCGCCCGGGCGCGGGCGGCCGGTGTTGGGCAATCCTCGTTTGTCGGGTGCCGGCCGGTGAGCAGCTGAAAGAGGAGGATGCCCAACGCATAGACGTCCGTCGCCGTGGAGACGGGGTCCCCGCGGATCTGCTCGGGTGCCGCGGCATCGAGCGTCAGCGCCCGGTCCCGGGTCACGGTGTCATCCGCTGGCGCCCCCGCGAGCAGCTTCGCGATCCCGAAATCCAGAAGCTTCACGGTGCCGTCACGAGTCACCAGGATGTTCGACGCCTTGAGGTCCCGGTGCACGATCAGATTGGCGTGGGCGTGTGCTACGGCTGACAGCACCTGCTGGAACAGGGCCAACCGGCCGGCCACGTTCAGCCGGCGTTCCTCGCACCACCCATCGATCGCCGCCCCGTCGACATGTTCGAGGACAAGGTACGGCTGCCCGCTTGGACTCACGCCCGCATCGAGCAGGCGCGCGATGTTCGGGTGGGTGAGCCGGGCCAGCAAATGCCCCTCGGCGCGGAACCGCGCTTCGCCCTCGGCCCCGGAGAGCGCCAGCGCCAGGAACTTGATGGCGGCGGTGCCTTCGAACCTCCCATCGGCGCGCCGGGCCAGCCACACGGTGCCCATCCCGCCCTGCCCGATCGGGCGCTCCAGACGCCAGGGGCCCAACTCGACCGCCCCGGGAGATTCGAGCAGATCGCCCGGGTGGGGCGCCTCGTCGGGAGAGAGAAACCCTTCGGCATCCGCACGGGATTCACGGGCAAGGAGCCGCTCCAGACGGGCCGCCAGCTCGGGCGCCTCACGCCGACGCTCCGCCAGCCAGGCCGCGCGAGCGTCGGGCTCCAGGTCGAGCACTGTGTCGAGGAGGGCGTTCAGCGCCTTCCAGTCGAGCGGGTCGAGCGGCCGGTTCATCGGAGCTGCTGGTGCAGGATGACGCGGGCCTTGCGCCAGTCGCGCTGGATCGTGCGTTCGGAGACTCCACGCATCGCCGCAATCTCCGTGAAGGTGAGTCCGCAGAAGAAATGCAGATCGACGAGCTCCGCCAGTCCGGAGTCCAGGGTCGCCAGCTCGTCCAGCGCGAGACCCAGGGCATCGAGCTCCGCCGGAGCCGAACCGGGGGCCTCCACGGTGCCCTCGAGGGGCAGGAGCTGAAACTCTCCGCCGCGCTTGGCGGCCGAACGGCGGCGGGCGTAGTCGATGATCAGGCCGCGCATGGCGCGGGAGGCGTACGACATGAAGCGGTTACGGTCGGGGAACTTGAGCTGGTCATTGTCCGCGAGGCTGAGGTATGCCTCGTGGAGCAGCGTGGTCGTGCTGAGCGTGGATCCGTAGGGGAGGCCGCGCAAGCGCCGCTGCGCCAGGGCGTGCAGCTCGTGATAGAGTGCCGCGAACAGCTGATCGGACGTACCACTCATGGGCCCACGCCTCGGACGACGGCGTCGGCCAATATGGTGCTAGGGCGTCGCCCTCACCAGAAGCGCCGGTGGTGCGTCAGGTCCGAAAACGCGCTGCGGATCGACGGCTTGAATCTGCGGACGAGGCCCTGACACTCCGCGCGGGCCGTCGTGCCCCGTGGACCCGCGCCGGCCCGGAGATCCTATCGGACCGTCCGCGCAGGAGAGACGACTCACTGGTGGATGCCTCCCTCCCATGCCACCTTCGCCTCCGGGCCCACCGGTACCACCGGGCCCACCTCGTCCTCCTTCCGAACGCGCGTCGACCAAGCCGGCGAACAGCGGCCAATCGACCGGTCCAATCACGGTGATCGGACCGCCGCGTCCTCCCTGACCCCCCGTCCCGCCGTCGCCGCCATCCTGACCCGTACCACCGGGATCGCCGGGGCAGCCATCGGCTCCACGGTCGCCGTTCTTGCCGGCGGGTCCGGGAATTCCTGAGCCTCCCTGTCCGCCTGCTGAGACTACGGAGATCCACCCGGAGGGGGGCGCCTTCGCTGCATCCCCCACCACATAGAACGGAGGCGCATCGAGCACGCGAATCCCGGCGACGACCAGGTCCTTGTAGTACCGCGTGCGCACGACACCGATGGAGACGGTCACGGTTGGACCGTCCGCCCCGCGGCCACCCGAAACGCCCGGGGCGCCTTCGAAGCGGAATCCCCGCGGCACGCACGAGTACTCGGGTGGAATGACGAGCGTGTCGGCCACACTCGTATCCGTGCGCAGCGTCGCGATGAGCTTGAATCCGGAATCGAGGCTCGCGACCGGATCGGGTTCGGGGACCCAGTCGCCGGTGATCAGTGGCCTGGCATCGGGGCTCTCGAGGCGCACGAGCTCCGTGGGAAGGCGATGGGGGAGCCACGAGCCGTCGTCCAGCTGGCCGTCGTACGTGGCCGCGAAGGCCTTCCCGGGGCACGCGTTTGCGGGCGCTTCGATGCGGAGATGCCTGATCCGGGCCAGCTGACCGGGCTCCGGCATGACGGCAGGCTCCGGGCCGGGGCGACATGAGGCGCCGGTGAGGATGAGTGTTGCGACGACGGCTTTTCCAGCCATGGAGGGAAACAGGCTCCAGATGTGCGTGCTGCGGGTAACGTACACGCTGCAACGGTAGATCGCGCTAGTGCTCCAGAATGGCGAGGGTGGAGTCGACCGGACGGCGTGATCGCCACGTGATCCAGGGGGGTCAGGTTCCCGACGGAACCCCAACTGGAGGCATCGATGTCCCGCTACGCTGTCGCAGTTCTCGTATCGGTCCTGATGGTCGGCGGCGCTACGGTCAGCGCCGCGCAAGGCGGCGTCGCGTTCGAAGGCGGCGTAGGGATGGCCCCATGATCGGCGCCCTGGATGTGACCTATCACATCCCGATGGGAGAGCAGTCCCAGGCGGTCGTGCGCGGGGGTGGCAGCGCCCTTGTGGCCAGCGCGTTTGGAGGCACCGGGTCCGCTGGCGGAGTGAACGCCGGGGCGGGGGTGATTCTCCAATTGGCGAAGACCACCGCGTTTCGGGTCGACTTCACCTACCGACGGTTTTTCGGTCAGGGCGGGAGCGTGGGCCTGTCGAGCCTCACCTTCGGCATCGGGATCGGCTACTAGCGGACGCTCGAGCGCCCGCCGGCGTACCTCGTCGTCGGGCACTTCGGGTGGATTCGAGCTTCGCTCATCGCGGGATTGCGGGGGATGCAGAGCGTGCACGTCAGGATTACGGGTGATTCCAGCTCCCCGAGCCCGTTGACTGCGTCGAGGCCCCGAGCTTGCCAAAGGCGTTCCCGATCACAACCGCTGCGGGCACCTTGTCGCGGAAGATGTTGCCGTCATGCGGGAGGACATGGCGGTCACCCGGTGTTGATCGAATCGCCCCGGGTGCTCAAGCTTGGTCCGTCAGCCGGGAGTCGTCTAGTGCGCCTGCATTCGTGTCAGGAGGGAATCGGACCACACCGCCATTCCGCTTCCGGCGGCCGCCTGGTTGTAGGTCCGCAGGAACCCCACGGGACGACACATCTCGGCGATGAGCCGGGGACGACCGTACTTCTTCTCCACGGTGACCGCCATCCGCCAGCCGACCGTATACCAGGGCCCCTGAATCCCGAAGAAGCTCATGCCATGCGCCGGAATGGAATCCGCCGGAATCCGGTAATCGAGGATGTCGAAGAAGAACGTCTGCACCCGGCCGAGGTCGGCGTTGAAATTCCCGACGTCGTGATCCCACCGCCGGCGGATGCTGTCGGCATCCAGCGCGTGCGGGTGGACGTCGGGACCGCCGGCCGCGGCGAGCATGGCAAATCCCTCGCCGAAGGCCGACATCCAGTCAGTCACTCGGGCCACGGCGGAATCCTTGGAATTCGCCGTCGAGTCGGTGCACGCCGCGGTGATCCCGACATGATGCAGCTCGTGCGTCATCGTATTCTCGAGTTGCGGTCCCGACTCGGCGGGATTCACGTAGAGAAAAATCGCCCGGCGGCCGTCGACGTCGAACACGAAGCTGTTGCCCTGCGGCTTGATCTCGAAGAAGAGGATGGAGCGGAGTGGGGTGCCGGCGGGCAGATAGGCCAGGGCCCGGTGCGCGGCGTCGCCGACGTCGATGTGCTTCCAGGAATCGACGGTGGCCGCGAGCTGCGACGTTCGCGCGAGCAGGGAGTCGGAGAGGACGAACGCCTTGAAGCGATCGTCCGAGAAAGGCCTGCCAAATGATGTTTCTCGGCGGGCCAGGGCCCGGTATCCCTCGGACGCGAACAATCGACTCCAGTCGCGCTCGGATGGGGATTGCCCCCGCTGTCGGAGGCGCAGGATGGACAACACGGCGTCGGTTTCGTCGGTCACGAGCCGGACGTCGGGGGATTGACCATTCGGCAATACCAACTGACTCAGCAACATGAGCGTGGCTGCGCAAGGCATCTGAACGTCCGGGAGGGGGTTCTCGTGTGACACCGGGCGCGGCAGCGGGGTTGCGCGGGAGCACTCACGCAGCCGTCAGGGATCGCCCTTAGGGGTCCGGCGAGGCTTTCAGCGGAGACTCTGCAGTGATCTGATGACGGGTGCGGTCTGCGAGCTCGCGCGTCGGGAGCAGGCGTCGGATGGTCGCGTCAGTCTCGTGGAGCTCACCCCACACGGGCGTCGGCTGGCCGAGCGCTTCCTGATGCAGCTCGAGGCCAGGACCCGGCCGCTCGTTGCCCTGTGGCCGCCCCAGCGCCAACGGGTGGCGGTCGAGATGCTGAACGAATTCGCGTCGACCCTTGAGATGGCCCTGAAAGACGCCTCGGTCCTGAAAAGACCGTCGTAACTGGGACCGATGCCCAGGACTCGTTCATCGTTCACCGAACTATGACAGCCGCCCGTTGCGACAGAGCGTATTCTGGCACGATCAGGTCCAAGGGGGCAGTGCGTGACCGCGACTCGGGATCCCGATGGCAGTCTTCGAGTATCGCACTTCGAGGCCTTCTTGGTGGTCCTTGCCGGCTCGTTGACGGTGGCAGGCGCGGCGATCTGGCTCAGTCCCGCGACGGCCGGACAGTGTGCTGGATGGGACGCGGTGCTCGGCCTGTTTGCGCTGGCCTCCACCGCCGGTGTTGAGCGCTCGGAGTTCCGGTTCGACCAATCGACCAAGACCGTATCGTGGTCGCGACGGACGGTTTTCCGGAGGCTGACCGGCACGTTCCGGTTTGGGGACGTCACCGGGATCGGGTTCGAGCGCAGTTGGACGAGCAGCCGGCCCTCGAACGCCCGGCGACTGATCATCTTCACGACGCGTGGCCCCGTTCCCCTGACCAACGCTTACAGTGGAATCCTGGGAGCGGCCAACGCCGTTGGTGCCGAGATATCGTCCTACCTGTCGGTGCCCTTCGATCGCCTGCCGGGCTGACGCCGCGCCGGGTCGTCCTCAGCCGGGCTACTCGTACCGCAGCGCCTTGATCGGATCGATTCTCGAGGCCCGACGGGCGGGGAGGTATCCCGCCGCCAGGGCCACGAGCGTGAGTACCATAATGGAAAGTCCGAACACCGCCGGGTCGGTCCCCTTCAGACCGAAGAGGAGTGATCCCGCGGCCCTCCCGAACAGCACGGCACCCGCAAGGCCGATGACGCTGCCGATCACCATCATGCCGCCGACCTGTCGCAGCACCATCGCCCGCACTCGTCCCGTGTCCGCGCCGAGGGCCATGCGGACGCCGATCTCGCGGGTTCGCTGCGCGACCGCATAGGCCAGGACGCCGTACAGACCGACGGCGGCCAGGAGCGTCGCCAGCACCGCGAATGCGGTCGAGAGCAGCGAAATCATCCGGTCCAGGAACACATTGTCACGGACCTGCTGCGCAAGGGTCTTGAGGTTCTCGACGGGGACACCCGGATCGACCTTCCGCACCACGCCGCTGATGCTGCGCAGCACGGCATCGGGCCGGGGCGTCCGGATGTAGAAACTCATCGAGGGAATGTCCGGACGCTGCCGCCAGGGGAGGTAAAACACCGGCCGCGCCGATGCCTTGACCTGGGAGTACTTCACATCCGGCACGACGCCCACGATCAGGATGTTGGCGGTGTCGGGGGGATCCGAGAAGTACTTCCCGAGGGCACCGGACCCCAGGTTGAACTTCTTCACGAAGGACTGGTTCACCACGCCGACGCGCAGGGCCCCCCGGCGATCGGCGTCCGTGAATTCCCGTCCGGCGATGAGGTGCACGCCCAAAGTGGAGAAATAGTTGGTCCCCACCAGGTTGTAGCTCGAGCCGTTGTCGACGTCAGGGCCGGACGGGAATCCCTGGACGGTCACGCCGCGGCCCCGGTTCTGGTCGGCGAACAGCGGCACGTTCGACGAGGTCACCGAGGTCACACTCGGCATGTCAGCCAGCGCGTCTCCAACCCGGGCGTAATACGCCGTGGTCCGCGGGTCCGTGTAGCCCGCCCGCTCCGGGGACAGCCGGAACGTGACGACGGAATCGATGTGCACCCCGAGGTCCACGTGCGCGACGTTCGCCAGGCTCTTCATGAACAGGCCGGCCGCGATCAACAGCGCGGTCGCCAGCGACACCTGGAGCGTCACCAGCGTCGAGCGGAATCGCGCCGCTGCCTGTGCGCCCGAAATGTGGCCCGCGTTCGCCCGGATAGTCGTCACCAGGTCCCCCCGCGTGTTGTGCCAGGCGGGGAACAGTCCGAATGCGATACCGGTGGCCACTGTGAGCGCGGCCGAGAACAGGAGGACCGGCGGCTGGAGGGTGAAGGCCAGTCCCCCGGTGGTGTCGGGTGGGATCAGTGAGGCGATTCCAGAAAGGGTCCACTTCGCGACCAGGAGGCCCGCCAGTCCACCGAGACACGCCAGAACGAGCGATTCGACCAGCAACTGGGCGATCAGGCGTGTCCGACTGGAGCCGAGGGCCATCCGGAGGCCCATCTCCATCGCGCGCCCGGCGCCGCGGGCGAGGAGAAGGTTGGCGATGTTGGCGCAGGCGATCAGGAGCACGATCGCCGTCACGCCGAAGAGCATCAGGAACGGGCCGGAAGTCGATTGGTGCATCGTGCTCTGCCCGCGTGCGCCCGGCTCGACGACGACCTTTTTTTCCCGGAACTGTGCCATCGTCGCGTCGCTCATCCCTTGCTGCAGCGGTACCTCGACCTGGGTGATGATCGAGTGGTACAGACCATTCAGGCCGGCGCTGGCGCCCTGCAGGGTCATGCCGCGCTTGAGGCGGGCGAAGGCGTAGATCCAGTAGTCGCGCCGGTTCTGGAAATCTTCCGCGTCGGAGATCACGACGCTCTGCATCGTGAGCGGCACGTACACCAGGGGTTGGAGGCCGAGGGTCGTGCCCTCGAACCCCGGCCCCGTGACTCCGACGATGGTCAGCGCCTGGCCGTTCACGACGATCGGTTTGCCGAGGACGGCCCGGTCCCCTCCCAGACGAGACTGCCAATAGGCGTAGGAGAGCACGGCGACGAAGTTGGTGCCGATGCTCTGGTCGTCGCTTTCGGACAGGAGTCGTCCGAGGGCCGGATGGATGCCAAGCGCCGGGAAGTAGGATCCGGACACCAGCACGGCGTCGCCGGTGACCGGTTGATCCTGATAGGCCACGCTCGCGCCGAACGGGACGTGGGCCGCGAGATCGGAGAACACGTCCTGTCGCTGCTCCAAGTCCCGGAACATCAGGTAGCTGAAAGCGATTTGACAGTCACCCGCCTGCCCGCACGAGGCGTAGCCGGGTTTGGGTCCGGGGGCGCTCAGGTTAACGAGACGGCCCGGGTCCTGGACGGGCAGGGGACGCAGGAGCACTTCGTCGAACAGCGAGAAGATCGCGGAGGTCGCGCCGATGCCGAGGGCGAGGGACAGGACCGCGACCGTCGTGACGAAGGGAGTCCGGAAGAGGGTCCGAAGCGCGTAACGAAGGTCCCGCAGGAGGTGGTCGGCCCACGGTGCGCGGAGCTGATCCCGGGCCGCTTCCTGGTGCGCGGCGCGCGCGCCGAACGACACGCCGGCCCGACGCCGCGCCTCATCTGGCGGGAGCCCCTGTTCCCGCAGCTGCTCGGCTTTCCGCTCCAGGTGCCAGGCCATCTCCTCCTGCATCCGGGCGTCGTCGTCGTTCTGAGTGGCGAGTCCCAGCAGGCGGGCGAACGCGCTTCGAAGTCGGCGAAAAGCCGTCATGGGGCCTCCACGGCCAGGATGAGGTTGACGGCTCGGGAAGCACGGGCCCACGCCTGGAGCTCGAACGCGAGGTGTCGACGTCCGGCGGCGGTGAGCTCGTAGTAGCGGGCGCGGCGGTTGTTGGCGCTGGCCTTCCACGCCGACCGGACCAGGCCCTGGCGTTCGAGGCGGTAGAGGGCGGGGTAGAGGGAGCCCTCGTTCAGGTGGAGGATGTCGTCCGACCACTGCTGGAGGCGTTCGCTGATGCCCCAGCCGTGCATCGGTTCGAGGGACAGGGCTTTCAGGACCAGCATGTCGAGGGTGCCCTGGAGGACCTCGTCCTTGGAGTCGCGCGGAGTCACGGTCATGCCCCTTAGATGCCCTAGGGGACCGTAGGGTTGCTTCCTTAGACCGTCAAGGGGACGTCAGGGTCTCACTCCCCCCGCAATGCGATGATCGGATCGATGCGCATCGCCCGGCGGGCGGGGACGAAGCTCGCCGCGACGGCGACGCCCACCAATCCGACCGCCACGGCGGCGAACGTCATGAGATCACCGCGTCCCACGCCGAAGAGGAGGGATTGGACGAGTGCGGTGGTGAATGACGCGCCGACGGCGCCGACCACCACGCCGATCGCGGTCAGCGCGACTCCCTCGCCGATCACCAGACCCAGGAGCCCGCCGGGCGCCGCGCCGAGGGCGAGCCGGACGCCCATTTCCTGGCGTCGCTGCGTCACCGAGTAGGAAATGACGCCGTAGATGCCCAAGGCCGCGAGCAGCAGGGCCGAGGCGCCGAACACCACGAGCAGGAGCGTCTGCAGGCGCGTCTGCGCCGTGGATTGGTCCACGATGGTCTGCAGGCTCTGCACGTTGTACAGCGGAAGGCCCGGATCGAGCTCGTGCAGGGCTCCGCGAATGGTCTGGGTGAGCGCGGCGATGTCTCCCCGCCCGCGCACCACGAGCGTCATGGTACGGAAGACGCGCTGATACCGGCGCATCGAGACGTAGACCACCGGTGCCGGCGGAGTCGCGAGACTCGCTTCGTGCGTATCGCCTACCTCGCCGACGACCGGCTTGCCCTTCGGCTCCTGATGGAACGCGATCTGTTTGTCCGTGACCGGCTGGTGGGGCCAGAACGCCTTCGCCGCCGCGGCGCTCACCACCATCGATGGGCCCGACTCATTCCACTCGAGGTCGTGGCCGGCCAGGACCGGGATGCCCATCGCCTGGAAGTAGCCCGGCGTGACCGACCGGATGGTCGACATCAGCGGCTGATCTGCCGGCCGGGGTGGCTGGTCGAGCAGGCGGATGGAGGTGAAGATCCCACCCCCCGACAAGGGCGGCGTGTCGGTGGCGCCGGCCGCTTCGATTCCCCCCTTGCCGTCGAGGTTGGTGAGCAGCGTGCGCCAGAAGGCCACGCTACTTGAATCCGGATAGTCACTGCCGAGGGTGATCTGCGCCGTCACAGTGCGCTCGGGGCGAAACCCGGGATCGACCCACAGCATGCGCGTCAGGCTCTGCCAGACGAGGCCCGAACAGACCAGCAGCACCACCGCGAGCGCCACTTCCGAGATCACGAGACCCCGGCGGAACCGGCGCGACCTGACGTCTCCCGTATCGGCGCGCCCGGCGCGCAGCGATTCGGCCACGTGGCCGCCCGTCACCCGGAGGGCGGGGGCGAGCCCGAAGGCCAGGGCCGTCAGCAGTGTGATGACGAGGGCGAAGAGCACGACGCGCCCGTCGAGTCCGATGCTACTATGGCGAAAGCTTCGGCGTCCGGACCGGTGCGGGCATGATCCTGTGCGTCGCGGGACTGTTCTTGCTGCGCTGAGTCATTGACCCGCCCACCTAGGAGGCGGTGACTGGCCGCGCCGAGCTAGCTGTCGCCGGGACCTCTGTCCACGTCCACGCCAGCCGGACGAGGTACACGGTGGACACCGTTTCAATCGTCGCGAAAAACAGGTACTCGGGATAGGCTGGCGTCTGCGCATGGAAGAGCAGCGGCGCCACGAAGGTCAGAAAACCGTTGACGACGGTCACGACGATACCGGCGATGATATTCGCCATCCGGTTCGCCCGAAATGAGAGCAACCGGGAGGCCACGATCATGGCGATCGGTATCTCCATCAAGACCGCTGACCACATCAGTGCCCCTGGTGGGAGACCGTCGAATGCCTGTTTCGAGCCGATAATGTCCCACAGGGCGATCACGTCCGCATACAAGTAGTTCAATAACGCGAAGATCCACAGTAGCGACAGCCGTTCCCTCGTGTCCCGCATGGCAACCTCCTGAGTGGTTACTGCGCGCGCATGGCGATCACCGGGTCGATGCGAGCCGCCCGCAGGGCCGGGATCCAGCAGGCGACCAGGCCGATCAGCGCCATCAGGGCCGTGACGCTGACGAACGTGACGGGATCGTGCGGGGGGATGTCGAACAGGAGCCCGCGGATCACGCCCGTCGCCAGAAATGCCCCCACCACGCCGATCAGCAATCCGATCACCAGTACGATGCCGCCTTCCCCGAGAATCATGCGCTGCACCTGCCCGGGCTCGGCCCCCAGGCTCATGCGGATGCCGATCTCGCCGGTGCGCGCGCTCACCGAGAACGCCAGGACGCCGGCGATTCCCACGGCCGCGATGACCACGGCGAGGAGACTGAACGCCGATACCAACTCGGCGTTGAGCCGCTGCGGGGCCACGTTCTCGTCGCGGTACTGCGTGAGGGTCTGCACATGCTCGACGGGGACGCCCGGCGCGATGTCGCGCACGACGCGCAGCGCGGACGTCGTGACTCCCGTCAGGTTCTGGTCGGCGCGGATCACGAGGCCATCGCCGATCGCCACCTCCTGCGCAAATGGCTCGAACACGACTCCGTGCGAGGCCTCACCAGGAGCGCCGTCGTGCGTGTTGGCGGCAACACCGACGACGGTGCGCCAGTCACCGCTGAACGGGGAGAACTTGAGGACTTCTCCAGTCCAGGCGATGTGACGGCCGATGGGGTCCTGTCCGGGGAACAGCTGGTCCGCGAGGGTCTTGTTGATGATGACGACGAGCCCGGAGCCGCGTTGGTCGGTGGCGGTAAAGTTGCGCCCCGCGAGCAGCGGGATGCCGGCCGCCGTGAAGTAGTTCGGGTCCCCGGTCCGCATCTCGGCGCGCGGCTGGGCGGCTCCCGGTGCCAGCGACTGACCCTCCGCCTTCACGTCCAGCACGAGGTTGCCGTTGCGCAGGGGCATGGTGCTGCCGATGCCGACGTCGATGACGCCCGGTAGCGTGCGCACCTCCTGCTGCATCTGGGCATACTTGAGCTTCGCGTTCACTTCGGAGGCGGCCAGCGCGGCGGCGTCGGGAGCGGTGAACGACATCAGCTGCATTTCCATGGTCACCATCGACTCGCTGCGCAGCCCGGTGCTCACTTCGGAGAGCTGCAGGATGGTACGGGTCAACAGGCCGGCGCCGGCCATCAGCACCACCGACGCGGCGACCTGCGCCACGACGAGGCCGCGCTGGAGCCGCTGCTTCCGGACGCCTCCGCTCGAGCGCCGCCCCCCGGCGGCCAGCCAGGCCGCGAGCGCGCCGTCGGGCGGCAGCACGGCGACGAAGGAGAGGAGCAGCGCGAGCACCACGGAGAGCGCCAGCGCGAAGCCGAGGACCGTCGCGTCGAGCCGGATCTCCGCGGCACGGGGCGAGTACCGGGCGGCGAGCGCCGTGAGCATGCGGACACCGACGATGGCCACCGCGACGCCGGCCGTGCCGCCCAGCAGGGTGAGCACCATGTTTTCGGCGAGAAGCAGGCGCCGCAGCCGGGCCACGCCGGCGCCGAGGGCTGCGCGGGTGACGAGCTCGTGCTCGCGGCGCACGCCGCGCATCAGTGTCAGGTTGGCCACGTTGGCGGCCGCGATGATCAGGACGAACGCGGCCGCGACCATCAACAGCCAGAGCGTCAGCTGCGCCCGCTCGCCGATGGCCGTCTTGAGGGGAGTGACCGCGACCCGGTAGTGCGATCCGGGATCGTAGGCATCGGGATGGTCATTCCGCATGCGGGCGTAGGTGGTGGCGACCTCGTTCCTCGCCTGCTGGAGCGTCGTCTCCGGCGTCAGCCGCGCGAAGACTTCCGTCATGCGGTGGGTACGGCCCTGGATCATCGTCGCGCTCACGTGGTGCGGGCTGATGACCATGTTGAGCAGGGCATCAATCGGGTCGGGGAAGTAGGGGGCCGGCTGGAGCACGCCGATCACGCGCACGGAGTGGCCGTCCAACGTGACATCCCGGCCGACGATACTCGTATCCCCGCCGAAGCGGTTCATCCAGAAGTTGTAGGTCAGCACCATCACCGGCGGGACGCCGGAGCCGTCGTCCGAGGGAAGCGTGACGCGTCCGAGGACCGGCTTGAGGCCCATGACGTCGAAGAAGTTCCCGGTCACCAGACCGACCGTGAGGGTGACGGCTTTGTCGCCCTGGAGCGTGAGGCTGAACGGCGAATACTGCGCGACGCCAGAGAAGCCCGGCACGCCCTGGGTGATGTCGGTGATCTCCGGGACCGAGAACTCCATATTGGCACCCGACGGTCCGTCACTCGCCTGGCGCAGGTACACCAGCCGGCTGCCATCGCGGTAGGGCAGGGGCTTGAGCAGCACACCGCGGATCACGGAGAAGATCGCGGTATTGGCGCCGATGCCGAGGGCCAGCGTGAGGACGACGACGGCAGTGAATCCGGGGGACCGCCGCAGGGTCCGCACCGCATACCGGACGTCCGAGACCAGGTTCGACACCGCGGGGAGTCCGCGGCGGTCCCGCACGGCCTCGGCCGCCTGGGTGATTCCCCCGGCGGCGAGCCGCGCCTGCCGATGCGCTTCGTCGGGCGTCATCCCACGCCGGACGTTCTCGGCCGTCGCCATTTCCAGGTGACTCGCCAGCTCTTCGGTCAGGTCGGCATCGGAGCGGCTGCCGCCGAAGAGGCCGGCGATACGGGCGAGCAGTGCGCGCAGCTGTTTCATGTGGTCTCCGGCGGGGCGAGGAACGCGGCCATCAGGTCGGCGGTGCGACGCCACTGTTGAGCCTCACGTGCCAGCTGCTTTCGTCCCGCGGCGGTGAGGGCGTAGAACTTGGCCCGGCGGTTGTTCTCCGACGGTCCCCAGGCCGCGCTGATCGCGCCCTCCTGCTCGAGCTTGAGGAGCGCGGGGTAGAGCGTGCCGTAGTTCAGCTCGAGCTGGTTCTTGCTGATGTCCTCGATCCGGCGCGCGATGCCGTAGCCGTGGAGCGGCCCCAGCACTTCGATGGTGCGGAGGATCATCAGCGCGAGGGTGCCTTGTTGCACGTCGAGTTTGGCGGCCATGTCCTGTCCTATGGGTTTCCCATATGACGATACATACGCCGCCGGGGATCGCAAGGTTTCACTGCTTCGTACGCAGGCTGACGACGAGCTCGTTCAGCTGATCCATCGTCTCGGGCATTCCCTCCGTCGCCCCGATCCCTGCGTCGAGCGCTTCTTTCGACGGATAGAGGTCGTGCAGAACCAGCCGTGTCGCGCCGCCCTTCTCCTCGAAGGTCGCCGTGGTGACTGACCCCTCGCCCTCACCTTCGTCATTCGTCCAGACGATGCGCGAGTGCGGAGTCACTTCGAGGTACCTGCCGAAGAACGCCATGGTGCCCGCATCAGCATGGCGGAAGACCAGCCGGTAGGAGCCCCCGGCGCGAACGTCCAGCTCGCAGGTCAGCAGGGACATGCCGAACGACTTCGGCACCCACCACCGCTTGAACAGCTCGGGTTTGGTAAACGCCTCCCACACGATGCGTGCCGGGCCGTCAATGGTTCGGGTGACGACGATCTCACGATCGGACGTCCGATCCACCGTCGTGCGGTTCTTCATGGGTGTGGGCTCACCTTCTTTTCGCGCGTCCATCGATCCTCTCCTTTTTCTTCAGTTCCTGGACAACCGTGTCCAGCTCGTCAAAACGGGCTTCCCAGAGCTGTCGATACCGCTCGAGCCATGCCATCTCGTCCTCCAGTCGGCGGGTGCCGAGCCTGCAGGTCCGCACGCGTCCGATCTTCTCGGTGGTCACGAGTCCGGCCTCTTCCAGGATGCCGACGTGCTTCTTCATGCCCGTAAGGGTCATGTGGAACTTCTGGGCGAGGTCCGTGATCGACGCGTCGGAACGTCCGAGCTGCTCCAGGACGCCGCGTCGGGTGGGATCCGAGAGCGCGGCGAACGAGGCATCGAGGCGGGGTCCGATATACTGAACCATATAGTTCAGTATATATACACGGACGGCGGCGGGCAAGGGTGGGTACTTAGTCCCAACGGAGGGCGGTCATCGGATCCACATGCGTGGCCCGGCGTGCCGGGAGATAGCAGGCGCCGAGCGCCACCACACCCAGGATGGCGGCAACGATCGCAAACACCGACGGATCGGTCGCACTCACCCGGAAGAGGAGCGCGCGGAGCTCTCTCGTCAGCAGGAACGCGCCAGCGAGGCCAAGACCCAGCCCCAGGAGGGTGGACGTCATCCCCTGTCGGAGCACCAGCCGCAGGACCTGTGCGCTCGACGCGCCCAGGGCCATGCGCATGCCGATTTCCCGGTTTCGTTGAATGACCAGGTACGACATAATGGCGTAGAGTCCCGACGCCGAGAGGATGAGCGCGACGAGGGCGAAGGCACTCAAGAGGAAGGCGTCCACTCGGCGGTCTGCGTAGGTGCTCGAGTAGACGGCCGACAAGTCTGCACTCACCGAAATCGCGACCGAGGGATCGATGGTCGCAATGGTGTGTTTCACCGCGGCGACGAGCTCCAGCGGCGGACCACTCGTACGCAGCGCGAGGGCCTCCGGGACTGAGCTGTCCTGGGCGGCCACGAAGAACGCTTCCGCCATGGGCTCCACCAGGTCCCCGACCTGCCGGACGTTGCTCACCACTCCGACAATCAAGGGCTGCACGGGCACGGCGCCGGGCGGTGCGTTGGGGAGTAGGGGGAAGAAGAGCCGATGCCCAATTGGGTCGCTTCCCGGAAAACGCGATTTGGCAAATGCTTCGTTGATGACCGCCACTCGGGGAGCGCCCGGTCCGTCGGCGTCCGTGAACCACCGGCCGCGCTTCATCGTGAGGCCGACCGCCGCCAGAAAGCCTGGGGTCACCCGGTTGACGGCGGTCATCTCATTCGACTCTGTGCTTGGGGCAGCGCCGTCCGTTCCAAGGCGCGAGAGCATGGAGAATCCAAACAGCGGCACCGCGTCAGCTTCGGCGGCGGCGACGACTCCCGGGAGCACGCGCGTCTGTTGGAGCAGCTGATCGTAAAACGTGGAGCGTGCGTGCTCGTTCGCATAACGAGAGCGGGGCAGGTCCACCTGCACGGCGAGCACGTGGTGCGGGTTGAATCCCGGATCGAGCGCGACGAAGGCCGTGAGACTCCTGGTGAGGAGTCCGGCCCCCGCCAACAGGACGACGGCGGACGCGAGCTGCACGACGACCAGGCCCTGGCGGGCATGGCTCTGGTTGCCGCCCGCCCCCGGCGCGCTGGCCTTCATCACTCCCGACAGGTTGGACCAGGACAGGCTGGCCACGGGAGTCAGTCCGAACACTACGCCGGTACAGAGGGCGACACCCGCCGCGAAGAGCAGCACCCACCCGTCCAGGGTCGCGGCCGGCACGTGGTCCACCGTCGAGGGAATGACGGCGGTCAGGACCCGGGTCCCCCAGACGGGGAAGGCAAGTCCCAGGAGGCCGCCGATCGCGGCCAACAGCACGCTTTCCACCAGGAGCTGGCGAATCAGCCGGCCACGGCCGGCGCCGAGGGAGGCGCGAATGGCGAATTCGCGCCGGCGGGCCGCGGCGCGGGCGATGAAGAGGTTCGCCGTGGTCGTGCAGGCGATGAGGAGCACGAACCCCACCGCGCCCAGCAACATGAGCAGTGGGACTCTGGCCGAACCAAAGAGCCGTTCATGCAGCGTGAGCATGTCGACCCTTCCGCCCCGGGCACGTGGGGGGCGGTTGAGCTCGGCGCGGGTCTGAACCGCTTGCAGCTCGGTCCGGGCCTCGGCCAGCGTCCGTCCCGGTGCCAGCCGCCCGACGGCCGAGAAGAACCAGCTCATCGTCCCGTTGCCCGGCTCGAAACTGCGGGGAATCCAGTAGTCGGCCTCCGACGGATAGCGGAAGCCCGGGGGCATGATGCCGACGATTTCCCGCTGCACCCCGTCGAGGGTGGCCGTGCGTCCCACAACGGCCGCGTCTCCTCCGAACCGTCGCTTCCACAACGTCTGGCTGATGACGACGACGGGAGGGGCTCCACTTCTCGTGTCGGCGGCCGTCAGGGTGCGTCCCAACGCCGGGGCGACGGTAAAGACGGGGAAGAAATCGCCCGAGACCTCGGCGCCGTTGATCTCCTCCACGTCGCCACCGTCTGTCAGGACCGCCGACCCTCCGCTGAGGCCCGCGAGGGCGGCGAATGAGCGGCTGTCCCGTTTCCACACTGCAAACTCGCGGTCCGAGACCTGGGCGCCGCCGCCCGGCACCTGTCCCCGGGGATCGATCAGCGCGAGCGAGACGATCTGCTCCGGGTGGGGGTAGGGGAGCGGTTTCAGCAACACGCTCTCGATTAGACTGAACGCCGCCGTGTTGGCGCCGATGCCCAGCGCGAGCGTCAGCACGACTCCGGCGGTGAACACCGGGTGCGTCAGCAGGCCGCGGAGAGCGTACCGGAGATCTGCGAGAGTCGCCTCCATCAGCGCGGTTCCCCGTCGTTCCCGGCTCTCCTCCTTGGTGTTGTCCACGCTCCCGAATTCGAGCCGCGCACGCCGTTTTGCCTCGTCGGGCGAGAGACCATCGGCGACCCATTTCGCGGTCGCCTGAGTGATGTGAAAGGCGAGCTCCTGATCGAGCTCGCGTTCGACGTCGGACCGGTGAAACAGCGCCCGGAGGCGATATCTCAGGTCTGCCCAGAGCTCCGCGATCATGATCAGTTCATCCTGAGTACGAGGGCGACGGCGGTGGTGAGGCGGGACCACTCGTCGGCATCGGAAGCGAGCTGTTTCCGGCCGCCGGCGGTGAGCGCGTAGTACTTGGCCTTTCGGTTGTTGTCGGAGGTGCCCCATTCGGCCTTGATCCAGCCCCGGCGTTCGAGGCGGTGCAGGGCGGGGTAGAGCGAGCCCTGCGGCACCTGGAGGGTGGCTTTGGAAACCTGGTGCAGACGCTCGGAAATGGCCCAGCCGTGCATCGGTTCGAGCGAGAGCGCCTTCAGGATCAGAAGATCGAGGGTGCCCTGCGGTAGATCGAGACGGTGTTCGGTCATGCTCCCCTTACACTTCTACAGGAAGAAGGAAGTCTACGCGGGTTCCTGTAGAAGTGCAAGGGTAAAACGCTCTTCCCCGCCCTTCGGCTCGAAAGTGTTACCTATGTGCCCGGTATAAACCGTCGCCTATGTGACCGGAATACACCGTCTTCAATCAGTCGGGGCGAGAGGATTTGAACCTCCGACCTCCTGGTCCCGAATCGGCTCGAAGCTTCTTGAGGTACGACACCTAGTAGTACTTACGCGGGGTTCTGGGCATCAGTGTCGTGACATCGAGAGCGAAGGTCGACCGAAAGTCGTGAGAAACTCACATCGAAACTCACACCGTTTGGGGCCTCCTGGTGCAGGTTCAGGAGGCCCCCTGTCGTTAGCTCTGCAGTTCCCTTCCCACGCGAATCGCCGTCCAGTTCTTCGATCCACGTTTCACCCAGACCGTGTACAGGGTTTCCGGTCGCCAATCCGCATCGGTTATCGCAAGGGTCACCGTGGCTTCGTCGGTACTCAGATACTGAATGGGGCCGAGGATCAATACAGGGCGGATCCTGGCTCCCTTGCCAGGACCTCGGCGCAGTGCAGCTGGAGGGATGAGTATCGGCTCGACTCCGTGGTTCCTGGCGACGGTAACCAACCAGAATGGCACTGGCCCCGAAGTATTGATCGGTACTCCAGTCTCGGTGTCACCCACCATACCCAGTGGCCACGATTGGATCCCCGCGCTGATTCTCACGGTATCCCGCGGCACGTACTGGCCGAGATCAAGTACGCGGACGGAATCGATCGCGGCCCAGTAGATCTCGGCGTTCGCGAATACACTTCCCGCCGGAGCTGCCTGAGTCTGTTGATGACATGCCAGTCCTGAGACCAGAACCAGCGCAGCAGCTACCCGCATATGCCGTGAGCACGTGCCAAAGCCGCCAGTATGGTGGTATCCCGATCTTGTGTCGCACGGGCGCGGAGCGCAGCGAAAATCTGGCTCCTTGGGTCCCCGCCCCCGCACATGTAGCGGTGCCGCTCATCCCAGGTGGCGATGGTCAACAGCACGTCGTTGCTGGTGCCGGGTGCCGCAATCAAGGCGAGGGCGTGGTTCCAGAGGAAGATGTCGGCGGCGTCGCGCGCGCCGGCATATCCGGTGGCTGCAGTGATATAGGCGGTGCTGCCGTCGCGATTGCGCAGCTCAGAGTCCGGTGCGACCGGGAGATGTGCGAGTGTCGCCATCAGCCGCGGATCCTGAGTGACAGCCGGCGTGGTCACCAACAGGTTGGCAAGACCCTCATCGACGGTGTCTTGGAGCGCGGCGATGAGGCCTAAAAGAATGAACCGGGGCACGTCCGGGTGACTAAGGAGAGTCCTTGCCCAGGGGAGGCGTTGGCCGAACGTCGTCATCCCCTTGAGCACGGCTGGGGCCACGAGGGCGGTGTCCCTGGGACCGGCTCGAAATGTCTCCGCATCCGGGAGGGTATCCGGGACCGGTCCTGCCTCTGGGAGCAGCCATCTCACGCGAGTGCGCCATCGAAGGACAAAACGGGTCGCCGGGTCACCAGAAATGGATCCCACGCGATACGTAACGCTGAACAGCATCCCCTGCCCATTGAGCAGGGAACCTGTCTGCATAACGCAACGCACCTTGGAAAGATCGGCGTGACGAACGAACGCCACGACGTCCCTCGGCGCCGGGGGCCCGGGACAATCGAGGGTGGCCCGGGTCTGCGCTCGAGCGATCGCACCTGACGAATAGCCGATCTCGATCGTGCCAGTCAGGACGCTCCCACCGTAGTGCATGGTCGTTCGGAGGGACGTCACACCAACTCCCAGTCCAACAGCGCTCGTCAATGGCCCCGACTGCATAACGAGACTGTCTCCACCGAACGTTACGACTCGGAGGGTGACGGGATCGTGATCCGCGAATGTCAGCCGCCACCGTGGTGGAGGGGCGTAGTTGATTCCGCCGGGCTCGTCGCTGGGGATGTCGTTCATCACGTACTGCAGGCTGGTGCTGTCCCGGTGCCGGAAACGGGCCACACCTTCCCACCGGCCGGTGAAGTCCTCGACCGGGCTCCGGTATGTGGGCTGGATGCGCGCCGCCTCGGCCACTGAGAGGCCGTTGTCGCGCAGCCAGGCTCCAAGCTCGGCATCACCCTTCAACTGCCCGATGTAGGCGTTGTGTGTGCCGGCGATGCGCGCTACCAGGTCCCCGCGTCCTGAGCGCTCGATGAGATATGCCATGGCACAACGGGTTCCAAACCGGTCCACGAAATACGGAACGAGATGGCCCGGGAAGTCTGTGTTCACCGGGAACACACCGTGTACCCAGTATTGGTGCAGGACGTCGAGGTTGCGGAGACGAGCGCGGCGCTGGGCGTCCGTCAATACCGAGACGTCAGCTCGTCTGAGCTCGGCCTCGGCGGTAGCGAGGTGGGTGCGGATGCGGGCAGTCTCTGCCGCCATGTCGAAGGTCGAGCGGGCCGGTACGAGCGCGATTGCCAGTGCAGGCACGAGGAATGCGAATGAGCGAGTCATCATGACCAACCTCGCCGATCCAGGTTGACACCGCGTGATGCCGCCATCGAATAGAAATGACGTCTTGCAGTCCGACTATTGCACAATCCATTCATCGCGACTGAAGGGTCTTCAGAAAC
>DASQIZ010000058.1:0-3441 GCA_035631315.1 Gemmatimonadales bacterium | reverse complement strand
CGCGGCGCCGATGTAGGCGTTCAGGTCCAGGAGGCGGCGCACGCGCTCCCAACCGCGATCGAGCATCGCATACCGGCGATTCTGCTGCGAGAGTGTCTCCCGGATCTCGATGAAGTGCTCGCGGTAGAGATGCTGAAGTAGCACGTCGACGATACCGACCGGCAGGGCGAGCTGCTGGGCCGCCCTCTGGGTGGTGCAGTTCGTGTCCGCATAGGCCGTCTTGAGTGCGAGGTCGGTCAGGAAGCCGAGGTCCAGGCCGGAGTCTTCGGCCGTGGTCGGTAGGGGTGGAAGGAACGGATCGGCCGGTGGCCCTTCAATTAGATCGGAGGAAGGAGACGGGCCCGCCAGGACCTCACTGTCTCGTACGTCGCGACGGGCTGGCCAGCGCGGATCGTCGTGTCCTGGCGACATGGTGTCCTCTTCGCTGAGGTCGTTGGACTCTCGGTATGGACGCCTCAGACCCGGAGCCCGGGGCGCGTCTTCGCAGTCACTGGCTCAGTCTAAACCGGAACGCTCCCGAATCTTCAAGGTACGACGACGATCGGCCGAGCCGACCGCGTCGCCTTCAACCGGCGGGGCGTTGAGCCCCGCGCGGGAGCCGGTAGGGCTCCAGGCGAACCGGCGGCAGGTCTGGCTCGACCAGCCAGACGCGCCGATGACGATAGTGCTCGATCAGTTTGGCGTTCTCGTGCTCGCCCATGTCACGCGCCCAGATCACCTTGGCTCCCGGGATGTCCGCCGCGTTGTACACCCATTCGAGTTGCCGGCCGGGGTCGTGCCCCGGGCTATAGCGAACGATGACCAGGTGGTCGCCGTCGAGCCGCTGGAGATCGGCGAGCAGGTGCGCGCGCTCGAGCGGGCGGGAGCTCGGCGTGAGCCGTGCCCACCAGAGGGTCGTCTCCGCGAGAGGCCATCCCAGTCCCGGCGCGGCCAAACGGAGTGCCAGCGCTGCTGCGCTCACGATCGGGAGGAGGCGGACGAGCAGCGCGCCGGCCCGCTGGGCCCGCCATCGACACTGCCCCAGGTGACGCAGGGTTTGGACCACCAGCGCGAGACCGAGGCTGATTAGCGGAGCGGCGTAGTGGGGAATGAAGAAGACCTCCACCGCGAGTCCGGCGATCACGACCGCTCCGGCGATGACCAGGAACCGCACCCGCCGGTCGCTGAATGTCTGCGGGAACATCAAGAGGACCAGGAGCAGCGCGGGGCCGAAATAGAAGGCGACAAAGGCCGTCGTGAAGGCCAGCTTCGTGATGATCAGTTCCCGGAGGCTCCCGATCTCGGCTTCGTAGAAATCCTGCTCGTAGCGCTTGTAGAACTCCCGCATCACTGCATGACGATAGGTCGGCTCCGGTCGTGAAGACTGCCAGAGAAATATCGGTGCGGTGGCATACGTCGCACGGGCCACCTCGTACGGCATGCGGAAGGGATGACCGGTCACGCGCCAGAAGTAGTATCCCATTGCGGTCCCGGCCAGGGCCAGGACGAGAACGATGGGCAAGGCCACCCGGAGCGCGCGATCCTTGAGGGCGGGGCGACGACTTGTGAGCAACCATGCGACGAGCGCCACACCGACCGGCAGGCTGAGGACGAGTCCCTCGTATGCCCGGCTGTTGGCGAGGAGGACTAGGCCCGCACCCATGAGCAACGCGTCCCGGATCCGGGCCTCCTTCTTGAGCCGGGGCAGCGCTCCCAGAATCAGCGCGCCGCCGACGCCGGCCACCGCGCCGCCCATGTAGCTGTTCACCCAGTACCCCGACAGCCCGAAACGCAGGATGGCGAGCATCCCGCCGAAGAGTGCCCAGCCCGGCGGAAACCAGCCCTGTAGCATCCAGCAAACTGCCGCGCATAGCGCGCCGATGGAAAGCCAGACTCCGAACCACGGGTGTCCGAGCAAGATGCCGCCGGCAAGCACGAGAGCTTGCGCGGGTGGATACATGGACGCGTAGGTCGGTCGCAACATGATGTGGAAACTCTCGAAATGCGTCCACATCGGCGGTGTGGGGTTCGTAAGCCGGCCGCTGGCGAATGTGTCGGCGGCGAGCAGATGGCTGAACTCGTCGTGGACGTCAGGCTCCGGGATCGGCATGAGGGGCAACAGTGCGAGCCGGGCAATCAGGGCGGTGGCGCCCACCGTCACCACGGCGAGCGCACGACGCCGCGCAAGCCGATTCAGCCCGCGCTCCACCTTCTCGAGCCATCTCGAGCCGATTCCGGGTCGGATGAGCGCGAGCGCCAAGGCGAGCGCAAGCAAGACAAGCTCGACCATCCAGGCTGGCAGAGACCCCTCCGGCGACTGCTCGAGCGCGTTACACTGACCGCGATCTCCGCGGTCTCGGATGTTGCCGGCTACGTCCCCGGGGGCTCGTTCTGTGTATCGGCGATCGCGGTCCGCATGAGCGAAGTCAGTACGCGGAGCTCATGAAGTACTAGACGCATGCGCTCGCAGACGACCACCAGAAGTAGGCCGATGCCTACCAGCGTCGCCAGGGCCAGGGGATCGAACGATGGCCACGACCGGGCAAGAGAGTAGAGAAAGCCCACCAGGACCAGGATCGCCCCGAGGATGAAAAATACCTCCACGACTGGCTGTTCGGCGCGCCGCGTCCTCGGAGTCGGTTTCGTGGCGCGCGGCGACCGGGGGGTCCCGGACTCGTGTTCAGACATGGCTCGCATTCCTCTGCGCGTCCCCGTGCGTGCGTTTCCGGGACTCGCGGTCATGGCGTTCGAGGACGGAGTGGGAGTCGATCCCGAACCGTCACGATGCCGCTACGCGGGCGGGCGCAGGCTTCGCTTGTAGAGGAAGTAGCCGGCGGCTAGGAGAATGATCGCCGCGATGATCACCGCCCACCCGCGCCTTGCCCGATCACACCGGTGAGCGCCAGGATGATGACCAGGACCCGGCGAAGATGGCGACGATTCCCAGAGCCTTCATGGCGACCTCCGATCGACGTGGCTGTCGTGCTCTCCTCTGCCTTCGGCGACCCTTCTACCACAACGCCGCCGTCGAGCGCCTGATTTTCTCGGTCAGTCGACGTCCTAAAGTATGGCGAGCGCGAGAACCGACCATGAGACTATAGCGTGCATGGTGCGCGACCTTCTCCCGGCACCACGTAGGGCCTGTGCTGCGGGTCTGGCTACTCTCGGGATCGCTATCGGGGGCTGCACGACGATGGCGACCACCCCCCCCGCCCCGGCGGCCGCGGTGTCGCAGTCGATGGTCGTCAGCGCCCCTCCGGAGTGGCGACCTGGGGACCGATGGGTCTACGGATGGACGAGCGGTTCGGAGTCTGGCGCGAAGACCGTGGAAGTGATCGAGATCCGGGAGATCAACAAGGTGAGGTTCTATCTGGTCCGGGTCGGGGATCTGGAGCACTTCTACACCCGGGACATTCAATGGGCGGGTACGATGCGCGAGCAGAAGGTCGAGTCGCGCATGAG
>DASQIZ010000057.1:0-3861 GCA_035631315.1 Gemmatimonadales bacterium | reverse complement strand
CGAGTAGTGCACCGGCGGACGTTCATCAGCGCCGTGACCGGCGGTCTCCTCGCCGCGCCGCTCGGCGTATAGGAAACATTGAAGCCACTGCGCCGCTCGGCGGCGGCCTGCCGGGGGCCCCGGGAATCCCAGCTTCCCCTTGGCTGAGCGCCGGGACAGAGCGGCACATGACGGCCGCGGTCATGCAGGCCCAGCTCTTCGACGACGCCGACGCGCCGTGGAACGCCCTGATGGCGGCCGCGACCATTTACTCGCTGCCGCCGGTGGCGATCTTCTTCGCGCTCCGCCGCACCATGACGGCGGCCCTGACGAGGCAGGGCCGCTGAGCGCGTTCCGCTCACCAGTCATCGCCGCCCTTGGGGAGGGAGGTCGGGCGTGCGCCCGGAGCCGATGGGTTCCCGAAGAGCGTGCCGCGCTTGCTCGCCGAGAAGGAGCAGACGTAGAGCACCGGCTCCCAGCCCCGGTTCGCGACTTCGTGCTTGACGCCCTGGGGGATGTACAGCGTCTGCCCGGGCCCGACCGCGATCTCCCGATCGCCCAGGAGCACGTGGCACTCGCCCTGGAGCATGAAGACGATCTCCTCCGCGGCGGTGTGCCAGTGCTCGGGGTTGGTCTTTCCGGGCAGGATGTGCACGAGGCCGAAGCTCTGCTCGCAGCTTGGCGCCAGTTTCTCGTTGGCGACCCACTTGACCGCGCCCCAGTCGTAGGTGACGGGCTCGACGTCCTTCGTCTCGACAACGATGCAATCCAGCATGGGTGCCCCTCCTTTTTTCGGTCCGATCTTGAAGCCGCGATCGCGCTGTCGACACGCGGCGATCCTGCCAGAGTCCGTAGGCGTGGTCAAACGGCACCGGCCGGCGGGCCGGGGACCCCGGACACCATGGCGCGCCGGTGGCTCGGGGCAGACGACCGCCCGGGCCGAAGGGCCAGCGAGAGCGGCATCGGGCGTCGCCTTTTCAGATTTGGCACCGGCCCTCTCTGTTAGACTCCCCGCGATTCGAGTGAGGGGGTGAGCATCGCCGATCCTTCCGGAAACCAGACAGCTCGGCCACTCATGTCACTAGAACGCCGTCGATTCATTGCCGCAATTGCGGGTAGCGTCCTCGCCGCGCCGCTCGCCGCCGGGGCGCAGCAGGCGGGGAAGGTGTACAGGATAGGCGTTCTTGCGAACGAACCATCACCGATGTGGGAAGCGTTCCGGCAGCGGCTGACTTTACCGCCGTCACGGCAAGCGGCAGGACGGCAAGGAGCACCTCTACACGGCCGCGACGATGTACCACGAGATGAGGATGTGCTTCGGGGTGGGGCAGGCGGAGGCGGAGCTGAGGGAGCTGGCCTAGGGCTTGCCCGAATGCCGACGGCTGCTGATACACTTCTCGCGGAGCAGCCGGGCAGCCCTGAGAGGTGGGATGGTGGAACACGCCAAGTATGACCTGATCGTGATCGGCTCCGGCCCGGCCGGGGAGAAGGGCGCCGCGAAGGCGGCGTACTTCGGCAAGAAGGTCGCGCTCGTCGAGGAGGCCCGGAGCTATGGCGGCGCCGTGGCGCGCACCGGAGTCCCCGGCAAGGCGATGCGAGAGACTGCGCTGTACGTGTCCGGATTTCAGAGGCGCGACCTCCACGGCTTGAATCTGACCTACGATGGCACCCTGACCATCGACCGGTTCATGCACCGCGGTCGCGAGGTGCGCCGGACCCTTGAGCAATGGATCGAAGGTAACCTCGAGCACCACCACATCGATGTGCATCGCGGTCGAGCGACCTTCGTCGACGCCTACACGGTGAGGGTGGAAGGCGAGACGGGCCCGCGGCTGCTCGAGGGCAGCGTCATACTCATCGCGACCGGCTCCAGGCCTCGCCGTCCCCCCATGTACCCGTTCTCCGGACCTGGCGTGTACGACTCGGACTCGATCCCGTACATGGAGCGGCTGCCCCGATCGCTGGCGGTCGCGGGGGGCGGCACCATCGGTTGCGAGTACGCGTGTCTCTTCAAGGTGCTGGGGCTGGACGAGGTGCGGCTCATCCACTCCGGCGAGCGGATCCTGCCATTCGCCGACGAGGAGATCAGCACCATGCTGCGCGAGGCGATGGAGTCGATCGGCGTCGAGTTTCACCTGTCGGACGCCATCGAGCGGGTGGACGCGACTCCGGCGCTGAGCCTCCATCTCCGCTCTGGCAAACAACTCGAGCCCGAGGCGCTCCTCGTGGCGCTGGGCCGGAGCAGCAATGTCGCCAGTCTGAGCCTCGAGAATGCCGGCGTGCGTGTGGACGAGCACGGTCAGCTTTTGGTGAACGAGCACTTCCAGACCAATGTCCCGCACATCTATGCGGCCGGCGACGTGATCGGTCGATACGCCCTGGCGTCGACCGCGATGGAGGAGGCGCGGATGGCGATGGACCACGCCTTCCCGCTCGGCGGCCGCTTCGGCCTCAATGACGTCACGGCCGGCATCAAGTCCACGCCTGATGTCGGCCGCGTCCTGCCGCTCGGGATTTGGACGATCCCGGAGATCTCGATGGTGGGGGAGACCGAGCAGGGTCTGCGCGCGAAGGGCGTGGCGCACACGGTCGGGCGCTGGCGATACGACGCCAACCCGCGCGGCGTACTCATCGGGGAGCACTCGGGATTGCTCAAGCTTCTCTTCTCCTTGCCGGATGAGAAGCTGCGCGGCGTCCACGTCATCGGCGAAAACGCCTGCGAGGTCATCGCGGCCGGGCTCGTGGCGATGACGCTCGGAGCGACCTGCTCCACCTTCATCGATACCTGCTTCAACTATCCGAGTCTGTCCGACCTGTACAAGTACGCAACGTACGACGCCATGGGCCGCATCGATCGTGGGGACGTCTTTCGGCCCTGGGCCCCCGCTCGGCCCCCGAGCTATCCGCAGAAGAGCTCCTGAATTCCGAGCATGGACGCGCTCGACTTCCTTCGCGTTCGCTACGAGCAGTTCCACCGGCCGATGTGGGACGAGCTTACCGGCGGCTGTGGCATTGGCTCCTAGCGGCTCCGAGACCGGCCGGGGTCTGAGTGTGGCAGATTACGTCACGGGGATCGGGGCCAGGGACCGGGCGACCGCCGCCGGATGGCGTTGATGTCGACTATCCTCTCGGCCAGAAGACCACGCCCATTTCCTTGAAGGTGTGCGCAAGGCCGGATGGCAGGAGACGTGAACTACCAGCGTAGCAACGGCTCCTGGGGCGGCCGGTGTCGCTGCTCCGCTCGGTGCGCGCATGTTCCCAACACCGAAACAGTGTCCTAGCCGCGCGTCGCCCGTTCAGGCGATGGCCAACCCCACGCCGCCAAAGTCGACCTCGAGCCAACTCGTCATCCGGTCACATCCCGTTGGGGCCACCAATGTGAGGAGCATGTTCGAGTCGAAGCCCCAGGTTGGTCGGCAGGTGCTGCGTCGTCTCCTCGATGGCCCGATCACCGTGACCCCTGGGGCTGAGGGAGGCTCGTTCGCCTTCTTCGGGCAAGCCTCATTCGCCAAGTTCGACCCGGACAGCGGCACGATCCGTCCGCACAATCAGGAGGTTGCCGGACGCATCGAGAGCTGGACGGTCCGCGCCCGCGGAGCGCGTCGGTCTCAGGAATGGTGCCCCCGGGGTGACTCGAACACCCGGCTCGCAGTTTAGGAATCCTCTTGCGAGAGGGTACAGCAGAGCTTCTCTGACTGCGACTGAGCGCTTGAGAGTAAGAGACAGGAGGTGAACCACGACACGGCAGACGAGGACGTGTAGCCCGGAGTGTTCCCGAGCGAGCAGGAGTCGCCACTAGCACTTGGGTTTCACTTGGGTTCCAGATTGGGCCACAGGATAACGCGATGGGTTTTCTGCCCGCGAGGCGTGGCCACCCCCGCG
>DASQIZ010000056.1:0-2026 GCA_035631315.1 Gemmatimonadales bacterium | reverse complement strand
CACCTCGACGTAGCCCTCGGCGCTGGCCAGAGTCGCCTCGGTCAGCAGCGTGGCGCCCGGGCGCGCGAGCTGCTGCATGCGCCCGGCGAGGTGGGTGGTGTGGCCCACCGCGGAGTAGTCCATATGGAGATCGGTCCCGATCGAACGCACCACCACTTCTCCGGAGTTGATGCCCACGCGGATCTGCACGTCCGCGCCGTGCCGCCGGCGCAGGTCGTCGGCGTAGCGGCCGACGCGCTCCTGCATTCGGAGGGCCGCGTAGCAGGCGCGCACCGCGTGATCCTCGTGGGCGAGGGGGGCGCCGAAGAGCGCCATGATCCCGTCGCCCATGACCTGATTCACCGTGCCCTCGAACTGGTGCACCGCCTCCATCATGAGCCGGAGCACGGGGTCGAGGAGCGAGCGCGCCTCCTCCGGATCGCGATCGAGGAGAAGCTCCATGGAGCTCTTGAGGTCCGCGAAGAGCACGGTCACAGTCTTGCGCTCCCCCGCCTGCGCTGCCTGCGAGGTGAGGATCTTCTCCGCGAGGTGCCTCGGCGTATACGCCTGGGGAGAGGGCATCCGCTCTGCGGACTGGCCGCCGAGCGCGCTCGCGCACTGCCCGCAGAAGCGGTTGTCGGGCGGGTTGGACGCGCCGCACTTCGAGCAGACGGCGGCAAGCGGCGTGGCACACTCGCCGCAGAATCGCGAGCCCGCCGGATTGTCCTGGTGGCACCGGGAACACTTCATCGGGGGTGACCTCAACCTCGAAAGCATAGTTGGCCGCGGCGGGGCGGGTCAAGGAGCGCGGGGAACCCCCACGCCCTCGTCACGGTTCACGAACTGAAGGCCCGTGCCCGCGCTATCGCGCGCCATTCGACGGCGCTACCATATCGGCCTGGGCCCACTTGTTCCGCTGGAGGTACGGCAGCCATGCGCTCTCCACTTCGGCTCGCAGGGATCGGCATCGCTGTCATGGGAATTGTGCTCCTGACCGGGACGGCTCAGGCCGTGGAGTACCGGCTCCTCGTGGCCAGCATCTATGACACCTCCTTGACCTCCTTCGTGAGCGTCAGCGAGCTCAACTACGGCGCGACCGGCCCCGGGCTCCAGCGCCTGGAGACGGCCATTACCAATGGCGAGATCGCCTGGGGGGACATGCCGGTGGGGCGGCCGCTCACGAGCGTGCCGGCAAGCATCGCCCACGCGTGGTCGGGAGCGGGGATCCGCGCCGACATTCTCCGGGGCGGCGTCGATGTCAGCCGCTGGGATGAAGTACGCTGGGACGGGAAACCCGGTGAACGTAGCATCTGGCTCATCAAGGCCACCGGCAGTCCGCGCCCGCAGTCCGTTCAACGCCTCATCCTTGAAGGTGGCGCGGGACCCGTCCGGCTCTACCCACCCTATGTCTTCACCGGGGGGGACCGCCTCGCCGTCTTGCAAATGCCCAAACCACTTATCGCGTCCTCCGAGACGCGCGGGAACATCTGGGACAAGTGGGTGGCGAAGGGCCTTGACCTCGGTCAGGGCATCGGGGCGGTCGTCGGCCTCAGCAACAATGTGCTGGACTCCGACCTCGTCTATCTCATCGTGCGGCAAAGCGATCAGCCAACGAGCTACAAGGCCGTCATCTCATGGGACGACTCGAACATCGACCGCCAAGGTCGGAGGAATATCGTTCCGGGCTTCCCCCTGAATGGGCATCGGTAATGAACGCTGCTGAGGGCGGCGGCTGGGCGACCCACCGGCGTTTGACACGGCCGAAGCGCCGTGACACAGTCTCGCCACCGAGGAGTGGATAGAGACACGGCGCACCCAGAGGGGGGTCCAGATGGCCATCTCTGTCGACAGAGCCGCCCCGCCAGAGGGGACAGGCTCCTACGCCCGGCTGGAAGAGAAGGTCCTGGAGCGCGACCAGCAGGGCGCCAGTCAGATCTATTACGACCTGGTCCGGGCCGGGCGCCCCCTGCCCGAGCTCCTCGGCCAGATCGTGCGTATCCACGCCCCCTACACCCACGTGCCCTACCATCAGCGCCTTGACAACGGC
>DASQIZ010000055.1:0-16137 GCA_035631315.1 Gemmatimonadales bacterium | reverse complement strand
ATAGGGCACGTAGGTGGCGAGGCCCTTGTCGGAGGACACCTTGGTCAGCGCCGCCGTCAGCGTGGTCTTGCCATGATCCACGTGCCCGATCGTCCCGACGTTCACGTGCGGCTTATTCCGCTCGAATTTCGCCTTCGCCATGAACTCCCTCAGTAGTTACGGTTTGCTTCTCGACGTCTTGTCTCTCGACGTAGTACTTCTCGACGCCCTTAGTCTCTAGGTAGTACTTCTCGACGCCCTTGGTCTCTAGCCTTTCACCTTCGACACAATCTCTTCTGCTTTGGCCTTCGGCACTTCCGAATAGTGGCTGAACTGCATCGAATAGATCGCGCGTCCCTGGCTCATCGAACGGAGCGTGGTCGAGTAGCCGAACATCTCGGCCAGCGGCACGCTCGCGGCGACCACCTGCGCATCCGCGCGCTGGGTCATGCCGCCGATCTTGCCGCGGCGGGACGACAGGTCACCGATCACTTCGCCCATGTAGTCGCCGGGGGTCACAACTTCGACGTCCATGATCGGCTCGAGCAGGACGGGATGCGCCTGCCGGGCCGCCTCTTTCACCGCCATGGAGCCCGCGATCTTGAACGCCATTTCGCTCGAGTCCACGTCGTGGAACGACCCGTCCACCAGCTCCACCTTCACGTCCACCACCGGGTAGCCGGCCAGCACGCCGTTCTCGAGTGCTTCCTTGATCCCGGCTTCGACGGGGTTGATGTATTCCTTCGGAATCGCGCCGCCCACGATGTTGTCCTCGAACACGAAGCCGGTGCCGGCCTTGCCGGGCTCGAGGTGGATGACCACGTGGCCGTACTGGCCGCGGCCGCCCGACTGGCGGATGAACTTGCCTTCGACGTACTCGACCCGCTTCCGCACCGTCTCGCGGTAGGCCACCTGCGGACGGCCGACGTTCGCTTCGACCTTGAACTCCCGCTTCATCCGGTCGACGATGATCTCGAGATGCAGCTCGCCCATGCCGGAGATGATCGTCTGGCCGGTCTCGGCATCGGAGTGCACGCGGAACGTGGGGTCTTCTTCGGAAAGCTTCTGCAGGGCCACGCCCAGCTTGTCCTGGTCGGCCTTGGTCTTGGGCTCGATGGCAACGGAGATGACGGGCTCCGGGAACTTCATCGCCTCGAGAATGATCGGATGGTTCTCGTCCGCCAGCGTGTCGCCGGTGCGGGTGTCCTTCAAGCCGATGGCGGCGGCGATCTCGCCGGCGCGCACCTCTTCGATCTCCTCGCGCTTGTTCGCGTGCATCTGGAGGAGCCGGCCGATGCGTTCCTTGCGGTCTTTGGTGCTGTTGTAGACGTACGATCCGGCGGCCAGGACGCCCGAGTAGACGCGGAAGAACGTGAGGCGGCCGACATACGGATCGGTCATGATCTTGAATGCCAGCGCGGCGAACGGCTCGTCATCGGACGCCTTGCGCTCGGCGTGGGTCTCGTCGTGATGCGGGAGATGGCCCTGGATGGCGGCGACATCGACAGGCGCGGGCAGGTAGTCCACCACGCAATCAAGCAGCGCCTGCACGCCCTTGTTCTTGAAAGCGGCGCCGCAGATCACCGGCACCACACCCCCATGAATCGTCGCCTTGCGGAGGGTGGCGCGGATCTCGTCCTCGGTCAGCTCATGGCCTTCCAGGTACTTGTGCAGAATCGCGTCGTCGTGCTCTACGATGGCCTCGAGCAGATCGTGGCGCATCGCCGCGATTTTCTCTTTGAGCGCCTCCGGCACCGGCCCTTCGACGTACTTCTTCCCCAGCGACTCATCGTCGTACACGATCTCGACCTGGCGGATGACGTCGATCAGTCCGGTGAACAGCTCGCCCGACCCGAGCGGCAAGTGGATCGGGATGGCCTTGGCGCCGAGGCGGTCCTTGACCATCGCGAGGCAGCGGTCGAAGTCGGCGCCGACGCGGTCCATCTTGTTGACGAAGATGATCCGGGGGACGCGGTAGCGGTCGGCCTGGCGCCAGACGGTTTCGGTCTGGGGCTCCACGCCGCCGACGGCATCCAGCACGGTCACGGCGCCGTCGAGGACGCGGAGCGAACGCTCCACTTCGACGGTGAAGTCCACGTGACCGGGGGTATCGATGATGTTGATGCGGTAGGGAATGCCGAAGCGGGTCCAGAAGGCGGTCGTGGCTGCGGAGGTAATGGTGATCCCCCGCTCCTGCTCCTGCTCCATCCAGTCCATGGTGGCGGTGCCATCATGCACTTCGCCCAGCTTGTAGTTGCGGCCGGTATAGTAAAGGATCCGCTCGGTCGTAGTCGTTTTCCCGGCATCGATGTGGGCCATGATGCCGATGTTGCGGATCTTGTCGAGTGGCGTTGTGCGCGGCATAGCTTCCCTGAATTCCTCTTCCTTCAGCAAAAATGCGGGGCGACCGTGTCGTCCCCATTTGAGGACCGGTCTCGCTCCGCTCACATCCGGGAAGACGAGCCTCCCTGGATGGGCTGCGTATGTGTGTTCCCACCGACTTCCCGACTTACCGTCCTACCGACTTACCGTCTTACCACCGATAATGCGCGAAGGCCCGGTTGGCCTCAGCCATCTTGTGCGTGTCTTCCTTCTTCTTGATCGTCTCGCCCTCACCCTTCGAGGCGAGAATCATCTCCGCCGCCAGCCGCTCCGACATGTCCTTCTCGCGGCGCGACCGGCTGTAGGTGATGAGCCACCGCATGGCCAGCGCGGTCCGGCGCTCGGGCCGTACTTCGACCGGCACCTGGTACGTCGCGCCGCCGACGCGGCGGGACTTCACCTCGAGGGCCGGCTTGGCGTTCGACAGCGCCTGCTTGAACACGTTCACGCCCGGCTGACCCGTCCGCTGCTCGATCAGGTCCATTGCGTTGTAAAACACGCGCTCGGCGATCGACTTCTTCCCTGCGCCCATCAGGTTGTTCAAGAACTTGGAGACCGTTTGACTGTCGTACCGCGGATCGGGCGGCACGGGACGGCGCACGGCTTTCTTGCGGCGGCTCATTTGCCATCCTTCTTGGGCCGCTTGGCGCCATACTTGGAGCGCGACTGCTTCCGATCGGTCACCCCGGCGGAGTCGAGCGTGCCGCGGATGATGTGATACCGCACGCCCGGCAGATCCTTCACGCGGCCGCCGCGGATCATCACGATCGAGTGCTCCTGCAGATTGTGCCCTTCGCCCGGGATGTACGCCGTCACTTCGAACCCGTTCGTCAGCCGGACCCGCGCCACTTTCCGAAGGGCCGAGTTCGGCTTCTTGGGGGTGGTGGTGTACACGCGGGTGCAGACGCCGCGCTTCTGGGGGTTCCCGCGCAGTGCGGGAGCTTTCTCTTTGGCCTCGACGTCTTTACGACCACGCCGGACGAGCTGATTGATAGTCGGCATAGCTCTGAGTGCTGTCTCCAAAAAAGTCGGGAAATAGACTTGAAAGCTAAGGGGGGACTTGGACTTGGGTCAACCCCGACCCTTCGAAAACGGACGCGGAATGGGGTGGGCAGTTCGTCCTGTGGGGGGTAGGATATCCCGATGCGCATTTCTCCCTGCCTTCTTCTTCTCCTTGCCACGCCTGCCGCGGCCCAGCGGCTCCCCCCTGCTCCGCCGCGTTACGTGGCCGCATTTCGACAGCGCCCCGACAGCCAGGGCGCTGCAGCTACCCCCCGCACCTACGCGGGTCTCGGAGCGACGGCCGGCGGGACGATCGTCGGATTGATGGGGATCGGGCTTGGGTATGGCCTGTGCGCGCAGGGCGACAACGGCCATCCCACCAGCTTCGCGTACTGCGTCCCCCGATCCCTCCTTGGCGGGCTGGTCGGCGCCACCTTGGGGGCAATCGTTGGCGGGTTCATCGGCAGCGCCTTCCCGAGAACAGACTCCCCCTAGACAAAACGGGGCGTCCTTTCGGACGCCCCGCCTGACTTCCCACCACAACCCGGTTACTCGACTTCCGCTTCCTCCGGGAAGGGGCTCGGGACCGTCCCCGGCGCCAGCTCCTGCGGCGGCGTGGGCGGCTCGAAACCCTCGGGCGGCTCGATCTCCACTTCCTGGTACCGGTAGATGCCGGACCCGGCCGGGATCAAGTGCCCGATGATGATGTTCTCCTTCAGCCCGAGCAGATCGTCCTTCGCGCCGCGGATGGCCGCGTCGGTGAGCACCCGCGTGGTTTCCTGGAACGACGCCGCCGAGATGAACGACTGCGTCGTCAGCGAAGCCTTCGTGATGCCGAGGAGCAGCGGCTCGGCCGTCGCCGGCGTGCCGCCCTTCTTCGTCACCCGCTCGTTCTGATCCTTGAAGACCAGCTTGTCCACGTTCTCCCCTTCCAGGAAGTCGGTGTCGCCGGGCTCCAAGGTCTTCACCTTCTGCAGCATCTGACGCACGATCACGCCGATGTGCTTGTCGTTGATCTTCACGCCCTGGAGCCGGTAGACCTCCTGCACTTCGTTCAGGAGGTACTCCTGCACGGCCCGCGGGCCCTTGATCCGCAGGATGTCGTGCGGGTTCACGGGGCCTTCGGTCAACCGGTCACCGGCGCGCACGCGGTCACCCTCGTGCACACGCAAGTGCTTCCCGGCGGGCACCTCGTACAGCTGCGGCTCGCCCTCTTCGGCGTGAATGAAGATCTCGCGCTTGCCACGCTTGATCCCGCCGAACCGGACGGTGCCGTCGACCTCGGAAATCGTCGCCGGATCCTTCGGGCGCCGTGCTTCGAACAACTCGGCCACCCGCGGCAGACCGCCCGTGATGTCGCGCGTCTTGTAGGCTTCGCGGGACACCTTGGCCAGCGTCTGGCCGGCGTACACCTCCGTGCCGTCCTCGATGGTCAGCTGCGCGCCTTCCGGAATGACGAAGTCGCGGAGCCGCTTCTCCTTGTCGCCCTTCCCCTTCTGCACCACCTCGATGTGCGGGTGGAGCTTCTTCTCGCGGTCTTCGATGATGACCCGCTGGCGCCGTCCGGTGATTTCGTCCAGCTCCTCGCGGACCGTCTCGTCTTCCACGATGTCCACGAACCGCACGATGCCCGCCACGTCCGTCATGATCGGGTTCGTGTACGGATCCCACGTGAACAGCACGCCGTCCTTCGCGACCTTCGCGCCATCCTCGGCCACCAGCGTGGCGCCGAGGGGCACGTGGAACCGCGAGTGCACGGACAGCTTCTGATCGCCGTGGGCGGCGGCCTTGAGGACCAACTCGCCCTCGTAGCTCGTCACCACCTTCTGGTTTTCCGGCGTCACGACGAACGCGAGGCGGTCGCCGTATTCGATCACGCCTTCAACCTTGGTCTTCCGCACCGTCTGCTCCGCGATACGGGCCGCGGTGCCGCCGATGTGGAAGGTCCGGAGGGTCAGCTGCGTGCCGGGCTCGCCGATGGACTGCGCCGCCAGGATGCCGACGGCCTCGCCCAAATCCACCATGTCCATGGTGGCCAGGTTCCGGCCGTAGCACATCCGGCAGACGCCGCGACGGGCCTCGCAGGTGAGCACCGAGCGGATCTTGACCTGCTCGATCCCGGCGTCTTCGATCGACTCCGAGATCTCCTCCGTGATCAGCCCGCCCGCGGCCACCAGAAGCTTCTGGTCGCCGTGCTCGTCCAGCTCATGCGGATCGAAGACGTCGTCGGCCGGCACGGAGCCCACGATGCGCTCGCGGAGCGGCTCGATGATGTCTTCGCCTTCCTTCAACGCGGTCATTTCGAGGCCGAGGATGGTGCCGCAATCTTCCTCGGTGATCGTGACGTCCTGCGCCACGTCCACGAGCCGGCGGGTCAGGTAGCCGGCGTCGGCCGTCTTCAGGGCCGTATCGGCCAGACCCTTCCGGGCGCCGTGCGTCGAGATGAAGTACTCGAGCACCGACAGCCCCTCACGGAAATTCGACTTGATGGGGCTCTCGATGATTTCACCGATGCCGCCGGTGAGCTTCTTCTGCGGCTTGGCCATCAGGCCGCGCATACCCGCCAGCTGCCGGATCTGGTCGCGCGAGCCTCGGCTTCCGGAGTCGAACATCATGAACACCGGGTTGAAGCCGCCCTTCGACCGCCGCATCGTCGCGACCATGGCCTCGGCGATGTCGTTGTTCGCATGGGTCCAGGCGTCGATGACCTTGTTGTACCGCTCGCCGAACGTGATCTGTCCGGTGGCGTAGGCGCGCTGGAACCGCTCCACCCGCGCTTCCGCGTCGTGGAGGAGGGGCAGCTTCTCGCCCGGGATCTCGAGATCCGCGATGCCGATCGAGACGCCGCCCTGGGTGGCGTAGCGGAAGCCGAACTCCTTGAGGTTGTCGAGGAACTGCACCGTCGGGGCGAGCCCCGCGCGGCGATAGCTCTCGAACACCAGCTCGGACAGGTCCTTCTTCCGCATCACCTTGTTCTGATACCCGAGCGTCGCGACCAGGCCCGCCGGGAGAATGCTGTTGAAGATCACGCGGCCCGCGGTGGTCCCCACCCACTTGCCGTCATTCAGATGGTGCACCGGCGAGTGGAAGGTCAGCCGCTTGGTCGCGAGCCCCATCTCGAGCTCGGCCACGGTCCCGACGTGCGGGGCCTGCTTCAGCGCCCCTTCGAAGTCCACCGGCTCCTTGGTGAGGAAGTAGCAACCCAGCACCATGTCCTGGCTGGGCTCCGCCACCGGCCGGCCGTCGGACGGCTTGAGCACGTTGTTGGACGAAATCATGAGCAGCCGCGCCTCGAGCTGGCTCTCGAACGAGAGCGGCACGTGCACGGCCATCTGATCACCGTCGAAGTCCGCGTTGAACGCCGCGCAGACCAGGGGGTGAATCCGGATCGCCTTGCCTTCCACCAGCACCGGCTCGAACGCCTGGATGCCGAGACGGTGGAGGGTGGGGGCGCGGTTCAGGAGCACCGGGTGGTCCTGGATGATCTCTTCCAGGATCTCGTAGACCTCGGGGCTCTCCTTCTCCACGATCTTCTTCGCCCGCTTGACGGTTTCCGCGATGCCCTTCTCCACGAGCTTATGAATGATGAAGGGCTTGAACAGTTCCACCGCCATCGCCTTGGGCAGACCGCACTGGTGCAGGCGGAGCTCCGGGCCCACGACGATCACCGAACGGCCCGAGTAGTCCACGCGCTTGCCGAGCAGGTTCTGCCGGAAGCGGCCCTGCTTGCCCTTCAGCATGTCCGAGAGCGACTTGAGCGGACGCTTGCCGCGGCCGCGGATCGCCTTCGAGCGGCGGCCGTTGTCGAACAGCGCGTCGACCGCCTCCTGCAGCATGCGCTTCTCGTTCCGCAGAATAACCTCCGGGGCCCGGTGCAGGATCAGCTTCTGCAGCCGGTTGTTCCGGTTGATCACGCGCCGGTAGAGATCGTTCAGATCGGACGTGGCGAAGCGCCCGCCGTCGAGCGGCACGAGCGGCCGCAGGTCGGGCGGCAGCACCGGGATCACGTCGAGAATCATCCAGCCCGGGTTGTTGCGCGTTTCCCCCGCGTTGCCGGAGTTCCGGACCGCGTCCACGATCTTCAGCCGCTTCAGCATCTGCTTCTTGCGGTGCTGGCTGGTCTCGTTGGCCACAGACTCCCGGAGCTCGTCCGAGAGCTTGTCGACGTTGATCCGCTCGAGCAACGACCGCACCGCGGGGGCGCCGATATCCGCCTTGAACGCGGCATCCCCTTCGCTCTTGGCCTTGGCCCGGAGCTCGAGGTAGCGGTCTTCATCGAGCAGCTCGCGCTCGGCGACTTCCTGCTCGCCGGGGTCGATCACCACGTAATTCGTGTAGTAGATCACGCGCTCGAGGTCGCGCAGGGTCATGTCGAGCAGATTGCCCATCGGCGACGGAAGCGTCTTGAAGAACCAGATGTGCGCCACCGGCACGGACAGCTCGATGTGTCCCATGCGCTCGCGCCGGACCTTGGACAGCGTCACTTCCACGCCGCAGCGGTCGCAGATCACGCCGCGATAGCGGATCCGCTTGTACTTGCCGCAGTGGCACTCCCAGTCCTTCACCGGACCGAAAATGCGCTCGCAGAACAGGCCGTCCCGTTCGGGCTTGAACGAGCGGTAGTTGATGGTCTCGGGCTTGGTGACTTCGCCACAGGACCACCAGGTTTTCTGGCCCTGAAGCTCGAGGCGCTCGCGCTCCTTCGAGTCCTTGGGGCCCCGGATCTCTTCGGGGGAAGCGATCCGGATCTGGATATAGTCGAAGCTCGAGCCCTTCGGCTCGCGCCCGCTGCGGAAATCGATCATCGGCTCTCCCTCCCCTTACTCTTCGACGTCGTCGGTGGTGCCCAGGGTCACCTTCAACCCGAGGGCCTGGAGTTCCTTCACCAACACGTTGAAGGACTCGGGGATGCCGGGTTTCGGCAGATTCTGCCCCTTCACGATCGCTTCGTACACTCGGCTGCGGCCGTTCACGTCGTCCGACTTGACCGTCAGAATCTCCTGCAACGTGTGCGCCGCGCCGTACGCTTCCAGCGCCCAGACCTCCATCTCTCCGAACCGCTGGCCGCCGAATTGCGCCTTCCCGGCGAGCGGCTGCTGCGTCACCAGCGAATACGGACCGATGGACCGGGCGTGGATCTTGTCGTCCACCAGGTGCGACAGCTTCATCATGTAGATGGTGCCGACGGTGACCTCGGACTCGAAGAACTCGCCCGAGCGCCCGTCGCGCAGGCGGCACTTCCCGCCCGCCGAGAATCCGGCGACCCGGAGGAGCTCCACCGCCGCGGCGTCCGCATCCGACTCCGACTTGGGACCGAGCAGGGCCGCGAGGGCCGGGAGCCCGATCGCGTCGAGCACCTCGGACTGCTTCGAGTGCTCGAGGAACTTCTCGATGTCCTTCAGGCCGGCCTTCAGCGCCGCTTTCTCGGCCTTCCCCGTTTCCTCGCCATCCATGAGCTCCTGGTGGTGCGCCTGCTCCACCCGGTGCTGCTCCAGCTCGCGGTCCGCCAGCTCCTTGGCCGCGAACTTGAGGAAGTCGGTGAACTGATGCGCCAGCTCCCGCGTCTCGGCCGCGAGTGACCGCGACCCGAGCAGCGTCAGTCCGGCGAGGCCGAGTCCGGGGCGGGCACCGTCACCCGCCGGGAGGTTGGCCAGGTCGGCCACCAGGGCCCGCACCCGTTCGGTGTCGAGCTCGGGCGGCTTCACATCGAGGCGCAGGATGTCCGCTGCCCAGGCCAGACCGGCCAGACGCAGCAGCACACCGATCTCGGTCTCGTCACCGCCCTGGAAGACGGGGGTCTTCGCCTCGAAGCCGAGGATCCGCGCGGCCCACCCGAGGTGGGTCTCGAGGATCTGCCCCACGTTCATACGCGACGGCACACCGAGGGGATTGAGGACGATGTCCACCGGCCGCCCGTCGGGCAGGATGGGCATGTCTTCCTCGGGCACGATCCGGGCGATGATGCCCTTGTTGCCGTGCCGTCCCGCCATCTTGTCACCCACCGAGATCTTCCGCTTCTCGGCGAGATAGACCTTCACGAGCTGGATCACGCCCGGGGGGAGCTCGTCGGGCTGGAGGATCTTGTCGATCTGATCCTCCGACTTCTCCTCGATCTTGCCCCGTTCCTGGGTCGCCGCGTCGAGCACGGCGCGGACCTTCTCGTTCACGCTCTTGTTGCCGACGCGGAGGGTCTTCAAGTCCACATCGTTGAAGTCGACTTCGTTCAGATCGGCCCGCGTGAGCTTGGTGCCGGCCGGCAGGAACTCTTCCACCGTGCCGTTCTTCAGCATCAAGCCGACTTCCTGACCCGAGAGCAGCTCGCGCAGCTCGCCGAATACCGCCTCGGTGATCCGGGCCTTCTCATCGGCTTCGAGCCGGCGGACTTCACCGATCCGTTCGCCGCGGTCCTTCTCGACGACCTGATCCTCGACGCGCGAGAAGATCTTCACGTCGATGACCACCCCTTCCATCCCCGGCGGCACCTTCAAGGACGAATCCTTCACGTCCTTCGCCTTTTCACCGAAAATCGCCGTCAGAAGCTTCTCTTCCGGCGACAGCTCGGTTTCGCCCTTGGGGGTGATCTTGCCGACCAGGATGTCGCCCGCCTTCACGTGGGCGCCGATGCGCACGATGCCGCGCTCGTCCAGATCGACGAGTGACTCTTCCGCGACGTTCGGGATTTCCCGGGTGATTTCTTCACGGCCCCGCTTGGTGTCCCGGACGTGCAGCTCGAGCTCCTGGATGTGGATCGACGAGTACACGTCGTCCTTCACCAGACGCTCGGAGAGCACGATGGCGTCTTCGAAGTTGTGGCCGTACCAGGGCATGAACGCGACGTTCACGTTCGCGCCCAGGGCCAGCTCACCGTGCTCCGTGCCGGCGCCGTCCGCGATGATCTGGGCCGTTTTCACCCTCTGGCCCACGTGCACCAGCGGCCGCTGATTGATCGCGGTGTCCTGGTTCGTGCGCCAGAACTTCTTGAGCTTGTACCGGTCGTGCTGCTTGAGCCGGGCCAGCGGATTGTCCCCCGCCTTCCGGTCCTCTTCGCCGGTGTCGATGATGATTTCGTCGGCCGTGACGCGCTGCACCACGCCGGCGCGGCGCGCGATGACCACGGCGCCCGAATCCCGGGCCACCTTCTCCTCGAGCCCGGTGCCCACGATCGGCGCCTGCGGGAAGAGGAGCGGCACCGACTGCCGCTGCATGTTCGAGCCCATGAGCGCGCGGTTCGCGTCGTCATGCTCGAGGAACGGAATCAGAGCCGCGGCGATCGAGACCAGCTGCTCGGGCGCCACGTCCATGAAGTCGATCCGCGAGGGCGCGAGCAACGGGTAGTCGTCCCGCTTCCGGCACAGCACCAGCTCGTCCGCGAACCGGCCATCGTCGGACAGCTTCGCGTTGGCCTGCGCCACCGCGTATTCCTCTTCTTCACTCGCCGACAGCCACCGGATCTGCCCGGTGACACGCCCGTTCTCCACCACGCGGTACGGCGTCTCGATGAAGCCGAGGTCGTTGACGCGGGCGTAGCACGAGAGGCTCGTGATCAAGCCGATGTTCGGACCTTCCGGCGTCTCGATCGGGCACATCCGGCCGTACTGGCTGTAGTGCACGTCGCGGACTTCGAAGCCCGCGCGCTCACGCGTGAGGCCTCCCGGCCCGAGCGCCGACAACCGGCGCTTATGCGTCAGCTCGGCGAGCGGGTTGGTCTGGTCCATGAACTGCGACAGCTGCGAGCTCCCGAAGAACGCCTGAATCACGGCGCTCACGGTCCGGGCGTTCACCAGGTCGTCCAGGGTGATGCGCTCGGGATCGTTGTTGATGCTCATCCGCTCCTTGATGAGCCGCGCCATGCGCGAGAGACCCACCGAGAACTGATTCGCGATGAGCTCGCCCACCGAGCGCACCCGGCGGTTGCCGAGGTGGTCGATGTCGTCGGTGTACCCGCGGCCCTCGGAGAGCTCGATCAGGTAGCGGATGATGGCGACGAAATCCTCTTCGGTGAGGACGGTCTGGTCCTTCGCCGCGCCCACTTTGAGCCGCTGATTGATTTTGTACCGGCCCACCCGACCGAGGTCGTAGCGCTTGGGATGGAAGAAGAGCCGTTCGAGCGCCTGCCGGGCCGTCTCGAGGTTCGGCGCCTCGCCCGGCCGCAGCAGCGTGTAGATCTGCTCCAGGGCCTCGGCTTCGGAATGCGTCGGGTCCTTGAGCAGCGTGTTCTTGATCAGGGGCGATTCGCTCCGGCCCGGCGGCAAGAGCACGTCGACCTTGTTCACGCCCGCCTTGAGGAGCTTCTTCTTCATCGTTTCGGAGATCTCGCGGCCACCCTCGGCCACGACTTCCCCGGTCTCCGGATCCGCCACGTCGAAGGCGAGGATGTACTTGCCTTCGCGATCCCGGGTGGTGGTCGGCTGCGCGTCCTCGCGGAGATCGAGCGACGTGTACCCCGCGAACACCGTCACCTTGGTGATGCCGGCGCGGCGGAACGCGTTGAAGCGGTCGAGGGTGAGCTCGTCGCCCACGCGGGCCAGGGGCTCGCCCTTCTTGTTCTCCGGATCCGGGACGTCGGCGGACAGCAGGGTGCCCAGGACTTCACGCTTCTGCGCGCGGCCCTCGAGCTTGCCCGTGATGTCCAGCTCCTTGGTCGCGTAGAACAGCTTGAGGATGTCCGCGTTGGAGCCGTACCCGAACGCGCGCAGGAGCGCGGTGGCCGGGAATTTCTTCTTCTTGTCGATGTGGACGTAGATCACGTCGTGGATGTCGACGGTGAACTCCACCCACGAGCCGCGGAACGGGATGATGCGGGCCGAGAACAGGCGCTGGCCGTTGGGGTGCGTGCTCTCTTCGAACACGACGCCCGGCGACCGGTGCAGCTGCGACACGATCACGCGCTCGGCGCCGTTGATGACGAAGGTGCCGAGGGGCGTGAGGATGGGCAGCTCACCGAGATAGACCTCTTTTTCGATGATGTTCTTGGGACGCTTGGTCTTGGTGGTCTCCCCCACCTCTTCCATGACGACCAGCTGCAGCGTCGCCTTGAGGGGCACCGAGTACGTCATGTCGCGCTCGATGCACTCCTCGACCGAATACTTCGGTTCGCCCAGGGCGTACTGCACGAACTCGAGCGAGTAGTTCCCGTTCACGTCCTGGATCGGGAACAGGTCCTTGAATACGCGTTCCAGGCCGACGTCCGCGCGCGCGTCGCCTTTCCCATCCGGCTGCAGGAGGGATTGGAACGCGCGGGTCTGAATGTCGAGGAGGTGGGGCATAGACATGCCCTCCTCGAGCTTGGCGAACGACAGCACCGGCAAGGTTTTGTTGGTCATGTCACGTCCTTAGGGGCAATGCAAAAGGCCCAGCGCCCCCCGGACCGATAGCGGGTCCAGGGGTCGCGATGGGTGCTCAAACCGAGCAGGAGTGTTGCGATTCCGTGCATGCCGTCCAACCGAAGAAGACCAGGGCGCGCCAACGGACCCCTGTGGTCCGCGGCGTCCAACCTGTGGTCTACTTCAGTTCGACGGTCGCGCCCTGCGCTTCGAGCTTCTTCTTGATCTCGTCGGCTTCCTGCTTGGAAACGCCTTCCTTCACGTTCCCGCCGGCCTCGACCAGATCCTTGGCTTCCTTGAGGCCCAGGCTGGTGATCGCCCGGACTTCCTTGATGACCTGGATCTTCTTGTCGCCGCCGTTCTTGAGGACGACCGTGAACTCGGTCTTCTCCTCAGCCGCAGGGGCCGCGGCCGCCGCGCCGCCGGCCGGCGCCGCCGCCGCCACGGGGGCGGCGATGGTGACGCCGAACTTTTCCTTGAAGGCCTCGATCAGCTCGGCGAGCTCGAACACCGACATGTTGCCGATCGCCGAAATGATGTCGTCCTTGCTGAGCTGTGTCTGCGTGGTCATTTGAGAGTCTCCCTGCCGGTTAAGAAGCAGCGCCCGAGGAGCGCTTGGCCTTGAGCGCCTCGAGGGCACCCACCATGTTCATCAACAGTCCGTTCAATGCGCCGACGAATCCCGACATCGGCGCCTGCAACGCGCCGCCCAGCTGTCCCAGCAGCTCCATCCGCGAAGGCAGCGCCGCCAGCCGCTTCACCTGCTCCGGCGTCACGGCCTTGCCGTCCACGAGTCCGATCTTGACGGACGGCTTCTCGAATTCCTTCGCGAAGTCGGTCAGCACCTTCGCCGACGCCACCGGATCCGTCCCGGCCAGGACCAGCGCCGTGGGACCCGCGAGGTGGTCGTCCAGCCCGGCCACTTTGGCGTCCCCAAGGGCGCGCCGGGCCAGGGTGTTCTTGACGACGACGTACTCTCCGCCCGCCTTGCGGAGCCGGCGGCGGAGATCGGTGATCCGGGCGACGTTCAACCCGGTGAAATCGGTGACGTAGAGCGACGGCGACTGCTTCAGCTTGGCCGTCAGCGTGGTCACGGACTCCTGCTTTTCAGTCTTGGTCGCGCTCATGCGTACACCGCCGGGTCCAGATGGATGCCGGGGCCCATGGTGCTCGACACCGTCACCGAGCGCACATAGTGGCCCTTGGCCGCCGCGGGCTTGGCCCGCACGATCGCGTCCATGAAGGCATGCAGGTTCGCTTCGAGCGCGTCCGCGCCGAAGGACCGCTTCCCGATGGGGGCGTGCACGATGCCCGCCTTGTCCACCCGGAACTCGATCTTGCCGGCCTTCAGTTCTTTCACTGCCTTCGTCACGTCCATGGTGACCGTGCCGGCCTTCGGGTTCGGCATCAGGCCCCGGGGGCCGAGCACCTTGCCGAGGGGTCCGAGCTGTCCCATGACATCCGGCGTGGCCACGATGACATCGGTATCGAGCCAGCCGTCCTTGATCTTCTGGAGGTACTCGACGCCCACCGCATCCGCGCCGGCCGCTTCGGCTTCCTTCGCCTTGTCGCCCTGCGCGATGACCAACACCCGGATCGACTTGCCGGTTCCATGCGGGAGCGACACGGTGCCGCGGACGATCTGGTCGGCGTGCTTCGGATCGACACCGAGGCGCACCGCGATATCCACGGACTCATCGAACTTGGCGAAGGAGGTGGACTTCACCTTCTCCACGGCTTCCTTGGCCGGATAGAGCTTGCGCGCCTCGAGCAGGCCTGCGGCGGCCCGGAACTTCTTGCCCCGGACGCGCATCAGTCCTTCACCTCGAGCCCCATCGAACGCGCGGTGCCGGCCACCATCTTCATGGCGGCTTCGAGGCTGGTCGCGTTCAGGTCGGGCATCTTGATCTCGGCGATCTTCTTCAGCTGGGCCTTCGTCACCGTGCCGACCTTGTTCCGGTTGGACTGAGCGGAGCCCTTCTCGATGCCGACCTCTTTCTTCAGGAGGACGGCCGCGGGGGGCGTCTTGGTGATGAAGGTGAAGGTCCGGTCTTTGTAGATCGTGACTTCGACCGGCGTAATCATGCCCATGGCGCTCTGGGTCTTCGCGTTGAACTGCTTCACGAAGTCCATGATGTTGACGCCATGCGGTCCCAGGGCCGTACCGACCGGCGGTGCCGGGTTCGCCTGCCCGGCAGGGACCTGCAGTTTCACCACTGCAGTGATGGGTTTGGCCATGCGCCTTCCTTTCTATAGCGCCCGCGTGTTCAGCGGACTCCCACTTAACCCGTGGTAAGGTCGTATCTGGCTTTAATGCGCTTTCAGCTGGAGATAATCCAGCTCGACCGAAGTCGGTCGCCCAAACAACGAGACTGAGACCCGGACTTTGCCTTTGTCCGGAATCACTTCTTCAATCGTTCCCGAGAATCCCGAGAACGGACCGTCGACGATTTCGACCACCTGCCCGACCAGGAACGGGATCTCCTGCACCGGCTCTTCTTCCGGCACCGGCTCCGCGATCCCCAGCAGGCGGTTCACTTCTTCACTCCGCAGGGCCATCGGCTCCTTGCCGGTGCCGACGAACTTGATCACGCCCTGAATCCCGTTGATGACGTGGCTGGTCTCCTGATTCAGCGCCATCTCGACCAGGACGTACCCGGGATACATCTTCCGCTTGACCGTTTCCTTCTTGCCGTTCTTGATCTCCACCACTTCCTGGGTGGGGACCATCGCGACCTTGATCGGCTTCTCCTCGTCGGAACGCGGATCGTCCTGGATCCGGCGCTCGATGAGCGAGCGAACCTTGTTCTCGTGTCCGGCCGTGGTCTGCACGGCGTACCAGCGGCGGTCGGCCATCAGAAGACCTTGGCCACCGCGGTCACCAGCAGGAACTGGAGCAGCGTGTCCATGAGCCCGATCACGATGCCCAGCACCAGCGTGAAGGCGATGATGGCGATCGTCGCCTTCCGCAGCTCGATCCATGACGGCCAGGTGACCCGCTTCGTCTCGGCCTGAACCTCACGCAGAAACGTGACGAGCCGGGAGAAAAACCCGGGTCGCCCGCCTTCCGGCGAGGAAGTGATCACGTCCGTCGCCACGGCTACTTCGATTCCTTGTGAACCTGCGGCTTGTTGCACCGCGGGCAGTACTTCTTCCACTCCGCGCGTTCGGGATGCTTCCGACGGTTCTTCGTCGTGAAGTAGTTCCGGTTCTTACAGGTCGTGCATTCCATGATGATGTTTTCGCGCGGCATCTGTACCTCTCAATTTCGGATTTCGGATTGAGGATTGAGCGGGTGCCCGGCTTCGGGCCAATCCGCACTCCGCAATCGGCTCTTACTTTTTGATCTTGGTGACGACGCCCGCGCCGACCGTCCGGCCACCTTCCCGGATCGCGAACCGCAGGCCCTCTTCCATCGCGATCGGCGTGATCAGCTCGATCGCCATCTTCG
>DASQIZ010000054.1:0-3459 GCA_035631315.1 Gemmatimonadales bacterium | reverse complement strand
TTACGGCAATTGAACGCTTCGGCACTCGCACACATACCGCACGCAATTGGGCACGCGAGTTCAAAACGCGGGTGAGGATGCTAGTTTCGACATCCCAACATGCGTCCGGGATGCCACTAGGGAATTTGAGGTTGGCCACGGGGCGGATCGCGGGCGTCTGACGGGCAATCCGAAAGGTACCGTCGACGAAGGCCGGGTACAAAATCAGCTTGGCGCGCTCGTCGCTGATCTGTGTTTGGCACCAGCTCTAGACCTGGCGCTGCATTGGCTCGGAGGATAGGCAAAACGAACGACCTCCAGCAGCGGTCGCTCCGTCCACGGGGATGGGACCCATGGGACGTAATGTGCCAGACTCGGACCCCGACCGCCCCAGGAGCCGATGCCCACAGGCGGCGCGCACCCCGCCGTCGAGTTCGACGGTCTGCCCGGGGATCCCGTGCTGGCGGTGGCACCCGGGGGTCGTTTCCAACCTGACGAGCGCGTGCCTTCGGTCTGCCGCCGCAGAGCTGGTCGGTGTGCGATGCGTCAGGCTCAGCGGCGTGCCTCGTGGTTGGCGATTGCCCGTTCCACCGACGGCGTGATCTCGTCGACGCGCCACCAGACCGGCACGACCGGATCCGGATGGCCATGGTAGTACCCGGATACTGGCCCGTTGGGCGGGTAGATGAGCCAGGCGTCCCGAATCACATGCAGGGGCATGCCGAGTCCGCGGAGCGCACGCAGCAGACGGAGCTTGATCGCCGCGAGGCCGCAGCACATGTCGAGCGGGCGCGTGTACACGGAGATCGCCTGGATGAGACCCAGCGGGACCATGAGGCCACCGATCAGGATGCCATCCACGGCCTCCGCCACCATGCGGCTGACCTCGAACCGCTGCGTGGGTGCCGCGTTCCGGAGCGCCGCGGGGAGCTCAAGTTGGAAGGCCCGTTCGGTGAGGTAAATCGGACCCGGTTTCTTGGGACACGGAATTGGCTAGGATGACCGTGACCAAGGAGGCCGGACATGGGAACGAAACCGAGGAAACCCGCGACATCGCCGGAGCCATCCAGTCCATCGAACGAGGTCGAGCTCCCCGAACGCTGGAGCATCCAGCGGAAGGCTGAGCTGGTCCTGCGACTGCTGCGGGGCGAAGCGCTCGACGCGGTGTCGCGCGAGAGCCAGGTGCCGGCCCATGAGCTCGAGAGCTGGAAGCGGATCTTTCTCGAGCAAGGCAGTCGCGGGCTCAAGACCCGAAGCGAGCCCGAGGAGCGCGAGCTCACGCTCGCCCGCGCCAAGATCGGGGAACTGATGATGCGCTTGGAGTTGGCCGAGCACCTCATCGAAAAAAGGGGGCTCACGGACGAGTGGAAGAAGCAGCGGCGATGAGAGGCGCCGTGAGCGCCGCGACGGGCCGTCGCTATCCGCTGACGATGATCTGTGCCGTCTTCCGCGTGGCCCGCTCGACGGTCTACCGGACGATGGCGCCGACGATCAGCGTGCCGCCGATTGCGGCCAAGCGTGGGCCGAAGACGCGGTGGAGCGATGACGAGGTCGTCGCGGCGATCCGCCTGGTGCTGGCGGCGACCCCATTCCACGGCGAAGGCTATCGGAAAGTCCGGGCCCGCCTGGCCCACCGGGGCCTGGCCATCGGCGGGAAACGCGTCCTGCGCTTGATGCGCGTCCATCAGCTGCTCGCCCCCCGGCGCCTTGGCCCGCCGAATGGCGACCCGGCGCACGCCGGCACGATCACCACTCCCCGGCCGGACGAGATGTGGGGCACCGACGCGACGCGCTTCTACACCGAGGCAGACGGGTGGTGCTGGTTCTTCGGCGCCATCGACCACTGCGTGGACGAGCTCGTGGGCTGGCACACGGCGAAGATCGGCGACCGCTGGGCGGCCCTCGAGCCTCTGCGCCAGGGGGTGCGCCATGTCTTCGGCCGGTTCGCGAGGGACGTCGCCCGGGGCCTGCGGATCCGCTGCGACTGGGGCCCGCAATACATCGCTGATGCGTGGATCAACGAGGTGAAGTGGTTGGGGATGACGATCACGCCGTCGTATGTGGGCGAGCCCGAGTGCAACGGCGTCATCGAGCGCTTCATGCGCACGCTGAAGGAGCAGTGCCTCTATCTCCATCGTTTCCAGAGTCTCGCCGAGGCGCGTCGGATCATCGGCGAGTTCATCACCCGCTACAACACCGAGTGGCTCATCGAGCGACTCGACCATCAGACACCCGTGGCCGCACGCGCGGCCCTGCGGGCGGCGTGACCGATGACACGCGATCGCACAGTGGCGTCAGGATCGACGATCGAGGGCGGGGGCGCAATCGTGGTATCCCCCTCGCGTGTCCCAGAAACCGGGAGCGGTACAGGATGTCCTTACTGTTTGGCTAGCCTTCATGGAAGGTTTGCAGGGCAGCTGACGGTACGGACGTGCATCGTGTGATGCCGTTGACAATCGGGCTTGATTGCCGCTAGACTCCCGCCTCAACGACCTGCCGCTGAAGAGGAATGCGATTGAGCTCAAGCTTCTTTTTTATCGCTCCGCCCTCCGCATGTGCCTCCGCCTGTTACGGGCGTTGCCGAAAGATTCGATCGGCTATAGCCATGCTGATTGTGAGCGTATTGGTTGTCCTGCCGAGTGCAGCACTTGCTAGTCCGCCCGATCCGGTCTGGATAGACGGATTGTACGATGGCGCTGACGGTGACGACGTTGTCTTACTCGTTGCAGAGATGGTGGCATCCAAAGATGTCGCCGCGTACCGACTTGAGATGGTGCGGTCGTACTCTCTGAGTGTGCTCGTACGGGAAGTTTCGATTCGCAATAGTTCGCTATCCTTGCCACCACTTCGTGGCCCACCCAAAGTCGCGAGCAGTTCGCCACGACTCTATCTCGAACGTTCCCGACCGCACTCCTCGCGCTTCCAAGACGTTCCGCAATCTCGCAGCAAGCCGTCACCGCACCGTGTTCTGGGCGCTGGCTTCTTTATTCCGATCTCCACTCGAAGGAGGACGCTCATGCGTGTCCGCTCGGTTCCAGGGTCCCTCTCGGCAGCAGCCGTCCTTGCCGGACTCCTGCTCTTATCGCAGCCTGGGCGAACAAGCGCGGAGGCAATCTTCGACGTCCGGGCGCAGGTTTCGGGTGCGGGCTTCACCCCTATAATAGTAGACGGAGGTTCGGGTCCCGTTAGCGTTTCGCTTTCTGGCCCTCCTCTGCTACAACCAGGTGCGTCGGTCAGTGCCGACGCTCGCGCAGGACTAGGAACGCTGGGCGCCCGCGCTGAGGGTGAGACAGGTGGTACCCCCGAGTTTATCGGTGCAGTTGGACAGGCCACTCTTCGTTTCCCGGTAATAGTCAGCGGGCCATCAGGGGCATCTGGTCCTGGAAGTCTTCTGCTTCTCCTTAATGGTTCCTTCTCGACAAGCCCCGAATCTCCGCGTACCGGTCTCGCGGGACTCGCCATTAACGCGGGGTTTACGGG
>DASQIZ010000053.1:0-4813 GCA_035631315.1 Gemmatimonadales bacterium | reverse complement strand
TCGCGGCCGCTGGGCGTACCGGCCGAAGATCGGGACGGTGGAGAGCCTTCTTCCTGAGGTGCCCACCACGCTTCCCACCCTCGATGAGCTCCTCGCGGTTGGCCAGTCTCTGGCCGGCATCAGGGAAGCTGTCCTGGGTTCGATCCGAGATGACCATCCGAACGTCCTGACCGTCCACGCCGAGGTCGAGGGAGGAGCATACCTGGACTTTTTTGCCGGCCTGCTCCAGGAGCTCGGCAAGCGAGCGCGCTTCGAGCGACTAGTGGACTTGGTGCAGACGATCGAAGGAGGGGCACTGCCCGTGTGTCCGGTCGTGCAGGCGACACTGCCTGGACGCGCCGGCACCGTGTCCTGCCAGGCGGAATGACCTTTCCCGATTCTGCCGGCACGCGCGACTCCCCGGACGCGGCCGTCTCTTCCCTATATCCTCGGTCGAGAGGGCGAGACTTTTCATCGCTGCGGCGCATCCCCCCCGCGAGCCTGCTTCTCGCCCTCTCCGGCTGCGTCCTGTTCTCGGCGGCGCTCGCCTTCACCGCCCTCGGGACCCGGCCCCTCGTGAGCCCGGGAGAAGCCCGCTACGCCCTGATCGCACGTGAGATGCTGGAGAGCGGCGACTGGATCCAGCCGCGCTTGAACAGAGTCCGTTACTACGAGAAGCCTCCCCTCCTGTACTGGTGCGTCGCCTTCGCCTATCGGCTATTCGGCCAGAACGAGATGGCCTCCCGACTGCCGAGCGCCGCGGCCTACGTCGCCACGGTCGCAGTCACGTTCTTTCTCGCTCGCGAGCTCCTCGGGGGCTCCGCGGCGCCCCTGGCCGCCCTCATCTTCGCGACGTCGCCCGGCCCTTTCCTGTACGGACGATTTCTCTCCACCGAGACCCTCTTCGTTCTCTGGCTCACCGTTTCTCTGCTCGGCCTTGCCCCGGCGGCGAAGGGGCACCGCGGGCTCCTCGGGCCATTGTTGTTCTGGGGGGGCCTTTCATTGGCGGGGCTGACCAAGGGCTTCGTAGGCCTCGTCTTTCCCCTCGGAACGGCCGCCATCTGCTCGTTCATCGTCGGCCCCAAGTCTCTCGCTCGGAATCTTCGCCCACTACTCGGCACGGCTATCGTGGCACTGGTCTTCGTTCCCTGGCATCTTCTTCTGAGCGCGCGCGACTCCGACTTCCTTCGCTTCTATGTCGTGAACGAGCACGTGTTGCGTTTCTTCAACGCCCGGGAGCCGCTCGACTACGTGTCGCTCTCGGTCGGCGGGTTCTGGCTGGCCACCGCCCTCTGGTTTCTGCCGTGGTCGCTCTTCCTCCCGGCCGCCCTGGGCTCGGCGGACCTTCGGAGTCGCCTCGTCATCCCACTAGCATGGTCGGCCTGGGTCCTTTTGTTCTTCACCGTGAGTGCCGCGCGGCTCGAGCGCTATTCCCTTCCGATGTTCCCAGCCCTGGCCGTCGTCATCGCGGCGTACTGGGGAAAGATGATCGATGCCCGACGGTCGGCCTCTGCCGGTGTTCGCATCCCGGCCTGGGTCGTCCTCGGCGCAGGCGTCGCTCTCCTCTTGTCGCTCGTGATCTTTCGTGACAGCGCCGTGGAGCTCATCATCTCGCTTATGACCTTGCTCGACAGCGTCTATCGGGAGTACTTCGCCAGCCATCCGGAGGCATCGGTCATTGCCGCCCGACAATGCCTGCGTCTCGTCTGGCCCTTCGGCGTACTCGTGTTCCTGCTCGGCGTGGCGTCGCTGCTCGCGTCGCGACTGCCCCGCCCGCGCCTCGGCTTTTCGATCTGGCTGGCGGGAGCGCTCGGGCTTGTATGGTTCTTCGAGCTCGGCCACGACCTGGCCGCTCCAGATCTTTCGCAGCGCGATCTTGCCCCGATCATCCGCGAGCTCTGGGAGCCGGAGGCTCATCTGGTTGTCTGGGGCACCTACGAGGACTACAGCGGCGTCTCTTTCTATACGCCCTATCCGATCCGAGTGCTCGACGGCGCCGGAGGCGATCTCCTTTTCGGGTACCGCAAGGGCGATGCGCCGGGACTCTTCCTGACCAACGAGGAGTTCAAGCAGTTGTGGACTGCGAGCAGCCGCGTCCTGGTGGTGGGTGACCGCGGCCTGAACATCCCGGGTGCCATCCTGCTCGCCGAGGGACCACGTTCCGTACTGGTGACGAATCGGCCGCGTTCTCGGCCTACTGCGCCCCTCTCGAATGGACCGGAGGAGGCGCGATGATCGGAGCCGCCCCCCGGGGGGGGACCGCGGTCCCCGAGCATGGTGCCTTAGAGCCGCGCCGCCCAGGACGAGAACTACCGGCGTTCCTTGATCAGTCGCTGGCGGCGCTGGAGGTAGGCGTTGCGAACGGAGCTGTAGAGATCGACGGTGGCCGCCTCGATGCCCTGGAACAGGTCGAGGTTGCGTGAACGATCGTTGACTCGGTCCAGCGCGGACATCCCGAACTGCTCCGGGAAGAACGGTATGTAGTAGCTGAGGATGTTCATGGACCCGTCGACGGCGTACCCGACCGAGTCACGTACGGTGGAAGGTGGGAACAGAGGGAGGACGAGGTAGGGCCCAGGTCCGATACCCCAGATGCCGAGCGTCTGGCCAAAGTCGGCCTCTTGGTGCTCGAGCCTCATCTCCTGGCGCGCCACGTCGAAGAGACCCCCGATACCCAGCGTGGAGTTGATCAGAAAGCGACCCATCTCCTTGGCCGCATCGAGGAGCCGCCATTGCAGCACCTTGTTCACGAACCGGATCGGCATGCGTAGATTGGTGAAAGCATTGTCGATCATGGTCTGGAACATGTCGGGCATGATCGCGTTGTAGCCCTTGGCCGTCGGCTTCAGAACGTACTTGTCCATATTGTAGTTGAAGGCGAACATCTTCTCGTTGAACCTCTCCCAAGGGTCGTACTCCTCCATCTCGGAACCCTCCGGCCCCGCATCGTCCGCGTCGCGGCTCGGACCCGAGAGGGCAACCGTCCAGGGCGGAGCGTTCGCCTCGGTGATGGGCTCATAGCTGATTACGAGGGAGGGCGCGGACGCTGGGCTCTCATCCGCACCGACGATGGAGCTGCCCGTGGACGCCTCGCTCGGCGCGGACGCTTGGCTCTCATCCGCACCGACGATGGAGCTGCCGGTGGGGGCCTCGCTCGGCGCGGAAGGTAGGACAGCTGCGAGCGGGCTCTCGTTGACGAGGCTCGATGACAGAGTCCCGCACCCGCCCAGGATGCAGCTGCCGATCGCAAACACGATCCACGCGGGGCAGACGGCCGGACGAAATCGCAACCTCTTGCCTCCTCACGGCGTGTGTGCGGCCAGAACGGACGACGGGCTACCGTCGGCTAAACAGACCAGAGGCTACCCTGAGAAGGGTCCGCTACGCATTCCTTTTCTTCTCGCCATGCAGGGCGACGGGGATGCCTCCCAAAGGCTCGTTGGGCTATTGGTTTGGCGGAGCGGGAGGCGGTTCAGGCGGACTCGGTATCCAGATCCATCGGTAGGCGACCGTCACGCCGTCACCCTCGAGGTGGTAGCACCCGCCGACATAACAAACGTCCCGCTGGATGGGCGGGGCTTCCTGATAGACGGGCGGGTAGGTCGGATACATATTCGGATAGGGGTAATAGTAGGGGTAGGCATAAAACGGGTATGCGAGCGGTGCTGCCACGAAGACCCCGCCGAAGAAGGCGGTCGTGAAACAGCAGTGGTGGAAGCCGTGGTGGTGAAACCCGTGGTGTGATCCTCCATGGAATCCCCCGCCGTGCCCTCTGCTTGCAGAAGCAGGGCCGGTGAGCGCCACGGATAGCGCGACGATGAGCGCGAGACCGAAGAGCTTCCGCATCATGGGGGCACCTCCAACAACGACCTCTCTCCCGGCATCGGCCATAGCCCCCGAGCGGCGGCCGATGATCGCGTCTGGTATCTTCCGAACCTCAACCGCTGGACTCGACGTCGGCAGCAACTAATACGCGGGCCCCGGGGGCGGTGGCGGCGGCCGTCCGGCGGGAGGCGGCGGCACCCCTGGCGGTAGGGGAGCCGGCGGGGGGGGAGGCGCCGGCGGCACGGGCTGCCGGGCGACAGAGACCGGAATCTGATTGCCCTTGGCGTACATGCATTGCATGTACCCGATGTCGTAGCGGCTCTGCACCGCGAAGCTGGCGCCATACGCATTGCCCAATCCAACGGCCGTCCCGCCGAAGAGACCAGTGGCCGCGCCGATGGCGGCGCCGAGAGCCGGACCACCGGCGGCGGCACCGATGGCGGCCCCGAGCGCGGCACCGACCAGCGTGCCCACCGTTGCGCCCGTCACCGCGTTGGTTGTGCCCGTCTGGTTGGGCGTCGTCCCCGTCTGCGCCAGCGCCCACTGCCGGCACACCCCGTCGTCAGCCTGGAATTCCTCGAAGTTCTTGCCACTGCCCGGCAACACCATCACGCTCGGCCCCGTCGGCACGGTGGCGCACCCCGTGAGGAGGAGAAGCGCGCTGATCGGGAGTATGAGTCTTGGTGCGGTCATCGGGCCCTCCGGTGAGGACACCGTATCTTTCGTGGTCCTTACATTTCACGACCAATGCAGGAGCGCGCCTTCGGCGGCGAAGCCGGGACCTAGCGCGATCATGACACCCCGGTCGCCTTGACGCGGCTGTCCGTGCTCGAGCACCTCATCCAGTACGAACAGCACAGTGGCCGATGACAGATTGCCGAATCGACGCAGTACCTCGCGCGAGTAGACCACCTCGTCGTCCGTGAGCTCCAGGTCTCTCTGCGCCCGCTCGAGCACCCGCCGACCTGCCGAGTGCAGGATCCAGAACTGCACGTCTTCCCGTCGGAGA
>DASQIZ010000052.1:0-34205 GCA_035631315.1 Gemmatimonadales bacterium | reverse complement strand
ACCGTACACCGGCCTGGTTGAACTGCAGGAGGTACCAGGCGACGAGGGGGCCGATCACGGCGCCCGCGTGGTCCATCCCTCGCTGGAGCCCGAACGCCCGTCCTCTCAGGTGATCGGGCGTGACGTCCGCGATCAGCGCGTCACGCGGCGGCGTGCGGATCCCCTTGCCGACTCGGTCCGTCACCCGCAGGGCGATGACCTGCCACGCGGCCCCAGTTATCGAGATGACGGGGCGCACCACCACCGCCACGAAATACCCCAGCACGATCAGGGGCCCTCGACGCCGCTCACGGTCGGCCAGCTTCCCGGCCACGAACTTCATGAGCGTGGACACCAGGTCCGCGAGTCCGTCGAGGGTGCCGAGCGCGAGGGCGCCGCCACCCAGGACGCCGGTGACGAAGGCGGGGATCAGAGGATAGACCATCTCGCTCGCGAAGTCGTTCAGGAGCGAGACCCAACCGAAGAGCACCGCCTGCCGGGGAAGCTTCTCCTTCACGCGAGACCCAGTCCCCAGCGAATCAGGGAGATGGGCAGGGCTCCGTACGAGAACATGGCCTCGTGAAACGCGTTGATCGAGTAGGCGCGGCCTTGTGCCTGCTTGAAGTCATCTCGCAACGAAAGGATCTCGCGCCGGCCCACCGCGTAGCAGATCTGATACGCCGGCCACGCGCAGTACCGCCGCACCTCCGCCTCGGCGTTCGCGCGCTCGACCCCGAATGTGCTCACGATCTGATCCACGGCCTGCTCGAAGGTCATGCTGCGGGTGTGAAGACCGACGTCGAGCAATACCCGCAGGGCCCGCCAGAGGAGATGGACGCGCTGGAAGAACCGCTCCTCTTCCCGGTCATAGAACCCCTCCTCCGCCATCATTTCTTCGCAGTACAGCGCCCACCCCTCGAGGGTGAGTGGCGACAGGATGAGCTTCCGGATGGACGACGGCTGTTCCTGCGCGTGCATGATATGGAGGTGGTGCCCGGGATAGCCCTCGTGCAGCGTGACCCCCGAGACCTCCCACTTGCAGCAATGATCGCGCAGCAGGCGTTCCTGTTGGGCGGCGGGGAGCGCGGGATCGGGGGGCGTCACGTAGAACCAGCCACGCCGGTCCGTCGAGTAGGTGCCGGGTGCTTCATACGCCGCAAAAGGCACCAGCGGCCGGAGGAACTCAGGAGTGGCGACGACCTCCAGAGTCCCGCTCGGGAGGGGCGCGATCTTCCGGGTTTCGACGAATCTCCGGGCCCGTTCCATGGCCGTCGCGTAGACCTGGACCATCTCTCCCGCCGACGGGTGCTCCTCCCGGAGGCGGCCGATCACTTCCCGCCACGACCGCTTGCCGTCGAGCCGCCTGGCTCGCTCGGCCAGGTCCGCCTCAATGTCTTCCTTCAACCTGTGCCCGTATCGCCACAGCTCGGGTGCCGTGTCCCGGAGCACGTGTTCGTAGTGCAGCCGGAAATTGAATCCATCCTCGCCCAGGGCGAAGTGGTCGGACCCGGCCTCGCGCCAGCGGTCGAGGTCCTGCCCAAAGGACTGGAGCGCCGCGGCAGCGCCATCGACGGCGGCCATCACCCGCTCGCTTTCCTGCTCGCCGAGGCGACTGATCGTCACTCCCGCCTCGCGCACCAGCGCCAGACCGCCGGCGGTCATCTGACGCCCCGTCTCACAGTAGACGCGTACCGGATCAGTGAGGGTCGCCCGGGCCTCGTCCAGAAATGCAGGGACCTCCTCGAGGCGCTCGGTCAGGGCGCGAGCCCGGTGGTCGTCAGGACGGTCCCGCCGGGCGAGCAGGACGTAGAGACCGTTCAGGAGATGCGAGAGCCAGAACTCGGGGTTCTTGGCCTGCGGGCGTTCTTTCTCGAAGCGATTCTGCGTGACGCGGAGGTCGTTCAGAAGGGCAGTACGGTCGATCTCTTCGTCCAGTCCATCGGTCGCCACTTCCTCGAGCGCCAGCGAAAGCGACTTCATGGCCGCGAGGTGGGGAGTCAGCGTCGCCTTGCCGAACCGCCCCAGCCGTCCATCGTGCGCCGGGATCCCCGATTGGCTCGCGCCCACGGGATCCAGGTGCCACCGGAGATCGAAATACGACTTGGTGAGGCCGTCGAGCGAGCCTACTGCCATACGACCTGCTCGAGCAGGCGCCGGCACTCGTCTTCGGACAACACTCGATCGGTGCGCTTCGCGGCATCGAACAGGATTTTGCAGGCGGCTTCGTTGTCGGGATCAAATCCGTGGGTCGAGAGCCAGTACTTCACATTGGAGAGCCCGGACACGGGCGAAATGTCGATGCGCTGCTCGAGGCCGAGCTCCGCGGCGGGCACCGAGCTGTACACCCGGTCCGCCAGCCAGTCGTGCCCCTTCCTTTTCGCCTTGATGATCGCGGCCGCATGCACACCGGTGCCGGTCCGGAAGGCGTCGGTGCCCATCACGGGATAGTTGATGGGAATCGGGATTCCCACGGCATCGGCCACCGTGCGGCAGTACTCGGACAGCTTGGCGATGTCCCCCGAGTACGCGCCGAGGAGCTTCAAGTTGACGATGAGGAGATCCATCTCGGCGTTGCCGACCCGCTCCCCAACGCCCAATGCCGTCGCATGAATGCGATCGGCCCCTGCTTCGATCGCAGCCAGACAGTTCGCGAGACCCATCCCACGGTCGCGGTGGCCATGCCAGTCGACTTTCACGCTTTGCTTCTTGACGATTTCTTCCCTGACGAATTTGATGAGTGCCTTCACGCCCGCCGGCGTGGCATGCCCGACCGTATCGGCGAGACAGATCCTTGTCGCGCCGCAACTGATGGCCGCGCCGTAGAGCTGTTTGAGGGTCTCGGGGCGCGCGCGGGTCGTATCTTCAGTGACGTACATGACCGGCAGGCCCTGCTTGGCGGCGAACGAGACCGCTTCCTCAGTGGACTTGAGGATGCGGTCCACCGTCCAGTCCTCAGCGTACTGACGAATCGGGGACGAGCCGATGAACGTGGCAGCCTCGATCGGGATGCCGATCTCCTGGACCACCCTGGCGATCGGCTCGATGTCGGCGATGACGGTTCGGGCGGCGCAGTTGGGGAAGATCGGGAGCTTGTGGTCCCGGATCTCCCTGGCCAGGGTCCGGACCTGCTCCACCACGCGGGGTCCGGCGCCGGGGAGGCCGATATCGGCGGCCGCGATCCCCAGATCGGCCATCAGATGCAGCAGGCGGCGCTTGGTCTCGAGGTCGGGGTCCCGGACCGATGGAGACTGGAGCCCGTCGCGGAGGGTCTCGTCATTCAGGTCGAACGAGGGCGTAGACCAGTCGAATGGTTGGCCCTGGGTGTTCCAGTCGTAGATCAGTTCGCGCTCGTCCATAGACTAGCATCACCCTCTCCCTACCTACCGTCAAGGCAGTTAGAGTGGTGGCGTGCCCGATACGATCTCTCCCCTGCTCGACCATCCGCGCATCGCTGACGCCCGCGCCGCAATTGAATCGTCCGACTCCGAGACACTGACGCTCCAGTCGGCCGTGTCGGCCATCGCGTCTCCGACGGGGCTCGAGGGCGCGCGCGCTGCGTGGCTCGCCGACCGGTTCCGTGATGCTGGCCTTTCGAACGTCAGGCTCGACGACGCCGGCAACGTCCACGGATGGCTGGGGGAGCGTTCCCGCGGGCCGGCCGTGGTTCTGGCAGCCCACCTCGACACCGTCTTCGGCTCCGACGTCGACGTCACCGTCCGGCGGGGGCAGAACGGGAGCCGGCTTGAGGGCCCCGGCATCTCGGACAACGCCCGGGGGCTCGCCGCGCTCGTGGTCCTGGCGCGCGTTCTCTCACGCGGCTCCGTCCCGTTCGCGCGGCCGGTACTCTTCGCCGGGACGGTCGGAGAAGAGGGCTCGGGGGACCTGCGGGGCATTCGCCACCTCTTCGGCGCCAGGGAGTTCACGGCCCACGCGATGATTGCCGTGGACGGGGCCGGAGTGGAGCGGATCATCCACCGGGGCGTCGGGTCGGTGCGGATGCGGGCGCGTTTCCGCGGGCCAGGCGGCCACTCCTGGGCTGCCTTCGGGGTCGCCAACGCCGCGAGTTCCGTGGGACGAGCGGCGGGAGCGCTCGCCGAGGTTACGATCCCCCGCGAGCCCCCGTCGTCCCTTTCAGTAGTGCGCCTGGGGGGTGGGACGGGCCTCAACTCCATCCCGCATGAGGCGTGGCTCGACCTGGATATCCGGAGTGAGAACGCCGAGTCGCTGCAGAAGCTCGAGGGGCTGGCGCTGGCGGCACTCGAGAAGGCACGCGACGCCGAGAACGCGCGCCGCACACCCGGTACTCCGCTGCTCAAGGTGGAGATCGAGCCTCTCGGTCGCCGGCCGTCCGGGCTCACACCGCGCGCCCACCCGCTGGTCCAGGCCGCGTTGGACGCCAATCGCGCGCTCGGGATCGCACACGAGCTCGCCGCCTCATCGACCGACGCCAACTTGCCGATGTCGCTCGGTATCCCCGCCATCGCACTCGGCGCCGGCGGCAATGCGGGCGATACGCACCGGACCTCGGAGTGGTATGAAAACACGAAGGGCCCGCTCGGGATCGTGCGGGCCCTCCTGGTCACGGCGGCGATGGCTGGAGTGGGTTAATCCCGGGGCCATGCCCCGGGGTGAGTGAACCCCGACTCAGCCCTTCAGGGCGCGATCGCGCCGAGAGCGGGCTCTTAGCCCGCGGGAAGGAACAACGACGCCCCGAGGCTAGTGTCCGACTCCCCCACCCTGCGTCTTGCTCCTGGCATTCATGAAGAACAGCAGGGGCAGCAAGCTCACCATCGTGATCCCGAAGAGCAGGAACATGTGCTCGAATGAGAGCATCATGGCCTGCGCGGTCACCTGACCGTTGATCACCGCCATGGCCTGGGTCTGCGCGAGCGCCGGCGGCGTGCCTGACGCGATCATGTGCCCGGTCACAGCCTGCAGGCGCTGCTGCAACACCGGATTGTAGATCGACACATCGGGCGCGAGTGCGGCCCGGTTCTCGGCCGTGAAGCGTTGAAGGAGCGTGGCCGAGAGCGCGATCCCGATCGAGCCACCGAGCTGCCGCATCAGGTTGAAGAGCCCCGTCCCCTGCGCGATCTTGCTCATCGGCAATTCGGCCATGGCGAGGTTCGTCAGGGGCACGAAGATCATGCCGAGCCCGAACCCGCGGAAAATGAACGGCCAGAAGAAGTCGGAGGTCCCGCTCTGAATGGTGAAGTGGGCATGCATCCACATCACCCAGCCGAACACCAGCGTCCCGATGATGATGGATATCCGGGGATTCAGCTTCGACCGCCCGAAAATCCCCATGGTGACGCCCGACGCGATCGCGCTCGGGAGCAGCACCCATCCCGTCTCCTCGGCCGTCATGCCGAGGAGACTTTGCATGTAGACCGGGATGACGAAGACGGTGGCGTACAGACAGATCCCGAGCCCCATGCCGAACAACACGCCGGCTGTGAGCTGTTTGCTCTTGGCTATTCGTAAATCGACGACCGGGTGTTCGGTGGTCAGCTCATGCCAGACGAACGCGATGAGCGAGACGACGCTGGTCACCGCGAGCACGATGATCTGGCGCGACTCGAACCAGTCCTGCCGTTCGCCGCGCTCGAGCATGGTCTGGAGGGTGCCGATGCCCGCGGCGAGGAGCAGCAGGCCCCAATAGTCGATCTTCTCGACCTTGGTCTGGTGCTCCGAGTCCCGGATCAGCGAGAGCGTCATGAAGAACGCGAGCAAGCCGATCGGGATGTTGATGTAGAAGATCCACGGCCAGCCGTACGCGTCGACGATGTAGCCGCCGAGCGTGGGGCCGAGGGCCGGTCCGACCATGACGCCGATGCCGAAGATGGCCATCGCGGTGCCGTACTCGGACTTCGGGAACTCCTCGTACAGGATGGCCTGGGAGGTGGACAGCAGTGCGCCGCCCCCCATGCCCTGGATGATCCGCCAGATGATCAGCTCGGTCAGACTGTGCGAGTTGCCGCACAGGAACGACGCGATGGTGAAGATGGCGATGGAGCTGGCGAAGTAGCGCCGCCGGCCGAAATACGCCGACAGCCACCCGGTGATGGGCAGCACGATGACGTTCGCGACGATGTAGCCGGTCGAGACCCAGGCGATCTCGTCCAGGGTGGCACCCAGGTTCCCCATCATGTGCGGGATCGCGACGTTCACGATGCTGGTATCGAGCAGCTCCAGCACCGTGGCCATCGAGACCGTCACCGCGATGAGATAGCGGAACCGGTAGCGCCGGGCCTCGTATGCGGACAGACCGCCCGGTACGGCGGCAACTGCGGTAGCCACGAAAGGCTCCTTACTTCGTCTTGATGACGACGACCACGCTCATGCCCGGACGCAACAGGGTGGTCGGATCAGCGCTCTGCGCGCAGGCGATGCGGACCGGCACCCGCTGCACGACCTTGGTGAAGTTCCCGGTCGCGTTGTCGGGGGGCAGCAGCGAGAAGCGGGCTCCCGTGGCCGGCGAAATGCTGTTCACGGCGCAGGAGAAGTGCTTCCCGGGATATGCGTCGACCGTGACGTCCACCGGCTCCCCGGCCTTCACGTCCGCGACCTCGGTCTCCTTCAGGTTGGCTGTCACCCAGATGTCATCCATCGGGACGACGCTCATGAGGGGCTCGCCGGGCTGCACGAGCTGGCCCACTTCGACGTTCTTCTTGCTGACGATGCCGGCGACCGGCGCCACGACCTGGGCGTACGACAGCTGCAATGCTGCCTGGTCGCGCGCGGCGCGGGCCGCGGCCACTTTCGCGTCCGCGCCGGCAAGGGCTGCCTGCGCCGCCGCGAGCGCGGCATCGGCCGAGCGGGCCGCCGCTTCAGCGCCGTCGAGCTGCTGAGACGAGACAATGCCTTGCGCAGCCAGGGGCTGGATGCGGTCCAGGTCCGAGTGGGCCTTCTGTGCCGCTGCCTGCGCCTGGTTCACCTGCGCCTCGGCCTGTCCGACTCGCGCGGGTGAGGAGACACTCGCCAGGGCGACCGCGAGATCGGCCTCCGTCTGCTGGAGCCGGGCCCGGTAGTCCTTGTCGTCGAGCGAGACGAGGACATCGCCGGCCTTCACCGGCGTGTTGTCCTGGACCCGCACCGAGGCGACGAAGCCGCCCACCTTGGGGAGGATCGGGACGACGTGGCCGTCCACCTGGGCGTTGTCGCTCGTCACGTGGCTGAGGTTGAAGATGAAGCGCCGCGCGCCGGTGAAGAGCATGAAGGCGAGCCCCAGTCCCACGACGATGAGGACGATGCGCTTCCGACCTCCGGCGGGCTTCTCCGGCGCGGGAGTGATCGAAGCCCCACCCAGCGGGGAGTCGTCTTCGGTCGTGGACGTCGAGTTCCGTTCTACGGTCGTTGCCATTCGTCGATCCCTTTTAATGAAGCGTCCGTGCCGCGCCCGCCGCCCGGGCAAGTGCCACCCGCGCCGCCGCCGCGCCGTACCGCGCGTCGATCACGGCGTCCCGCGCCTTCACCATCGAGGACTGGGCGTCGATCACTTCGATATTGCCGGCGACGCCCGCCTTGAACCGCTTTTCCGCCTGCGACAGCTCATCCGCCGCAAGCGAGAGCTGCTGCGATGCGATCCCTTCCTGCGCCTCGGCCGAATGCAGGTCGAGGAGAGCCCCGACGACATCCGCCGCGATCTGCTGCCGGAGGTCATGCTGGCGCACCTGCGATTCCTGAATCACCGCGTCCTGCTCGGCGGCTTGGGCCCCGCGGCGGAACCCGTCGAGGAGGGGAATGCTCACGGTCACCGCGAATTGCCGGGTGGACCGGGAGCTCCCCAGCGTGAGTCCGCTCTGGCCGTAGTCGGCTTCGAAGCCCACACGCGGCAGGACCTCGCTTTGAATGGCCGACTTGGACACCTGCGCCGCACTGCCGCGGGCCTCTTCGGCCCTCAGCTCGGGCCGCGAATGCAGGGCCTGATTCACGGCGTCCTCCTGGTCCGCGGGGACACTCGCCGCGCCCAGGCTCGTGCTCAGGGTGTCGTCCAGGGTGATGACCGTCTTCACCGGGTCGACGGAGAGCGCGCGAGCCAGCGCAATACGGGCCTGGTCGTACTGATTCCGGGCGACGACGAGCGCGCCGGCGGCCACGGCCACCTGCGTCTTGGCACGGGTCACATCGAGGGTGCCCGAGACGCCGGCCTGGAGCTGAGCCTGCGCCAGTGACAGGACTTCCGCGGCGATCGCGGAGTCGGCCTGACGGGCGGCCACCGAGGCCTGCGCGCGGGCCGCGCGGAGATAGGCGAGCGCCGCGACCTGTGCGGCGCCTTCGGTCGTCGCGTCACCCGCGGCGATCGTGCTCTGAACCTGCGCCTCGCTCGCGCGCACCCGCTTGATGCTCGAGAGGTCGAGCAACGTCTCGGTCAGCGTGAACCGCGCGTCGTACGCCGTATAGGGCCCGGCGATGGTCGGCAGGCTGATGAGGCTGGGCTGACCGGGCTTGGGCTTGGGGAACGGCAATCCCAGTGCGTCGAGGTCGTAGTCGCGGTTGACCCAAGTGCCGCCGGCGGTCAAGCCGGGGAGTAACGCAGCGCGCGATTGCCGGACACGCGCGCGGGCTTCGTCGGTCGCGAGACCTGACAACTGAACGGGGGCCGCCTGTCCGCTCGCCATCTTGATGGCGTCGCCAAGGGACAGGTGCATCGCCTGGAGATCCCCGGTCGCGACCCGAACCTGGGCGTGTGCCGGAGTGGAAACGAGCACCGATGCGAGGGCGAACAGGGTCCAGCGATTACGCATGATTCAGTTCCCCAATGGGCGCGGGGGCCAGGCCCCGCAGCAGCATGTCGAGGTGGGCTTCCACGTACCGGTCGCCATCGAACGGCTCCCGGATGCACCGATAGAGTGATTGACTATGGACCACCGCCATCAGCATCGGGGCGATGACCAGCCGGACCGTCAGCAGCACGTCCACCTGACGGAATTCCCCGGAGTCGACCCCGCGCTGGAGGACCTGCGCGAAGAGTTGATGCCCGCGGCGAATCACTTCCTTGTAGTAAAACCGTGTCAGTTCCGGAAAGTTCGTCGCCTCGGCGACGATCAACTTCACGACACCGGCCAGCGAGCCTTTCCCGACAGTCGTCCACCAGCCCTGCACCATGTGGCGCAGCAGCGTCGCGGAGCTTCCCTTCCAGTCACGCACTTCCTGTTCGGCGGCGGCGAGAATGGGGACCACCGTCTGACGGATGACTTCCTGAAAGAGCGCTTCCTTGTTTTCGAAATAGAGGTAGATGGTGCCCTTGGTGACTCCGGCTTCCTTGGCGACGTCATCCAGACGCGCCGCGGCGAACCCGTGCTGCGCGAACACCTGCAGGGCGGCGGTCACGATCTCTTCGGGGCGGGCATCTTTGCGGCGTTGCCAGCGGGGCTTCATTGGGCTCGGCTTCTTGGATTGGGGGTGCATTTACTAACTGAACGGTGAGTAATTAATCCTGGTTCCCGCCCTTAGGCAAGGGCGTCTGGCACTTCCTCACAAACCGACCTACTATGGCCCCCGTGACGAGCCCCACGCAGGCCTATTCCCGCCCCATCCGGGCCATAGCGGTGGTGGTCGCCATGGCCCTGGCCCTGCGCCAATACCTGTCCCTTTCCGTCGCTCCCCCGGCCTACGCCCGTCTCTTCGCGGTTCGGATTGGCACGCTGGTGCTGGCCGTCCTCATCGCCTGGCTGGCCACCCCCGCGCGGTCCATTCGCACCCTGCGGCTCTTCGCGATGGCGCTGGGACTCTCCCTCGCCCTCGCCGGCTGTGCGAGCGGCCTGATCCTCCCCACGCGCTTCTGGGAGGTCGCCGCCATGCTCCCGGCGCTCGTGCTGGGAGTCTCGCTGTTCATCCCGTGGCCCTGGCGCTGGCAGCTGACCTTCGCGAGCGCCCTGTTCTTCATCGAGTACGGCACGCTGCTGCTGATCCCCGACAGCGCGCTGCCGGCCCCGTTCATCAATGAAGGTGCGCTCGTCATTCTGTTCAGCGCTGGAATCGGGAGTGTCATCGGTTCGCGGATCGCGGGCGAGGAGCGCCGCCGCGTGGCCGAGTCCGAATCGCGTTTCAAAGCCCTGTTCGTCGGAGCCGGAGACCCCATCGCCGCGCTCGAGCCCGACGGCCGGGTGCATGACGCGAACCCGCGGCTCCTCGCGCTGCTGGGACGCTCACTCGACGACGTCCGCGGCAAGCTCCTCGCACATCTCCTGGCGCCGGGACGCGGCGACGGGTGGCTCCTGGCGCCGCTCCAGGCGGCGACCGAAGGCTCGGTGAGCCACGTCGAGCGCATTCGCCGGGCCGACGGCTCGGAACTGGAGCTCGAAGTCACCCTGGCGCGCGTGGACACGCCGGCGGGCCCGCTGGTCCAGGTGATTCTCCACGACCGCACCCAGCGCCGCGCCCTCGAGCGCCGGCAGGTCCAGACCGAGCGGCTCGACGGCCTCGCGCGCTTCGCCGGAGGCATCGCCCATCAGTTCAACAACCTCATGGGTGGCGTGATGACGCACGCTTCCCTGCTCCGCACCGAGACGAACGAAGCGGGCATCGCCGCCGTCGACGAAATCCTCGCCTCCGCGCGACGGGGGCGCGATCTCACCAAGGAGCTCCTGCGCTTCACCAAGGCGGGCGAGCTCCTGCTCCGCCCCACCCAGCCGAAGGACATCCTGGAGCGCGTCACGATGCTGGCGCGGGCCGCTCTCCCGGCGTCAGTGCAGATCACCGTCGAAGCGGATCCCGGCTTGCCGCCGGTGCAGGCCGATCCCGACCAGCTGTCCCACGCCATCTACCAGCTCGTCCTCAACGCGCGGGACGCCATGCGCGATCAGCCTTCAGGACGGGTCACCATCTCCGCGGGGCGCGAGACCATCGAGCGCGATCCGCGCTGGCCCGAGGCCGCACCCGGCTCCTACGTCCGGATTTCGGTGAATGACATCGGCACGGGGATGGATACCGCGACGGTCGAACGGGTGCTCGAGCCCTTCTTCTCGACCAAGCCCATGCACCAGGCCGCGGGACTCGGTCTCGCCGCCGTCTATGGCGTCGTCCGCGACCACCAGGGCTCCATCCGAATCTCCTCGGCACTCGGCCGCGGGACGACTGTCGAGCTGCTGATCCCGCGCAGTACGGCGCCAGAGCCGGAACCGGTGAAACCGACCCCCGCCGCCGCGCTCCCCCTTGCCCCCCGCATGGTCATTCTGGTGGTGGATGATGAAGCGATCGTGCGGTCATCCCTGAAGCGCGCGCTCACGAAATTCGGGCACCAGGTGTTGGAGGCCGAGGATGGCCCGACGGCGCTGATGGCGCTGCAGGGCGCGCGACCGCCCGTGAATCTCGTGATTCTCGATCTGGTGTTGCCGGGAGGGGGCGCGGGGATTCTTGAGCTGCTCAAGGCCACGCAGCCGGACGTCAAAGTCCTCGTGTCGTCAGGCTATTCCCCGGACCACGAGGTGGTAAAAGGGATCGAAAACCGGGCTGACGGGTTCCTGCAGAAGCCGTTCGAGATCGGGGATTTGCGGAAGGCGATCGCGAGATTTCAGTAAAGCACGTCGCTAGGACGGTATGTCGGTAGGTCGGTAGGTACATACCGTCTTCCCGTCATCCCGTCATCCCGTCTTAGCGATCTGCTTAGCGCGCCTTGGCTACTTCCCCACCGGATGCCACCATCCCCACCAGCTGCGAATGATGCAGCACCTGGTCATTCCCCACGACCGACCCTGACACCGTGCAATCCGCCACGCGGACCCGGCGGCCGACGATGCTGTTCTCGAGGGTCGAGCGCTCGACGATGCTCCCCGCGCCGAGGGAGACGTTGGGCCCGATGGTGGACTCTTTGAGGGTGACGCCGTCCTCGATGTAGACGGGCTCTTTGATGGTCACGCCAGCCGGAATCGCGGGCTTCCGCACCCGGCCCGTCGTGAGGACGTGCGCGTTGGTTTCGAGCAGAGTGTCCACCTTCCCGCAGTCGTACCACCCCTGCACTTCGGCGGTCAGGATTTTCTTGCCCTTTTCCACCATGTATTGGAAGGCGTCGGTCAGGTAGAACTCGCCCTGGTTCGCGGGGCTCGCCAGCACGTGCGCGATTCCGTCGAAGAGGGTCTCCCAGTCGCGGATGTAGTAGAGGCCGATGTTCGCGAGCTTGGACACCGGGGTGTCCGGCTTCTCCACGATCTTCGTCATGAACCCTTGCGCGTCGTGAACCACCACGCCGAAGCGCTGGTAATCCTCGACCTCCTTGGCCCAGATGATGCCGTCGGCGTCCGTCCGCTTGATCAAGGAGAGGTCGGCATCGAAGAGCGTATCGACGAAGATGATCAGCACGGGCCCGTCGACGTACGGCCGGGCGAGGTTGATCGCGCCGGCGGTGCCGTCGAGTGTCTTCTGCTCGACGAACGTCGCCGCGACCCCGTAGTGCGAGACGATGTACTTCTCGACCGCCTCCTTGAGATGCCCCGTGATGACGATCAGCTCATCGACATCCAGACCGGCGTTCTTGATGAGGTCCATCACGTAGTCCATGACGGGCCGGCCCGCGACTTCGACCAGCGGTTTCGGAACGATCTTCGTGAGCGGAAGGAGCCGGGTGCCCTTGCCCGCGAGGGGGACGATGACCTTCATCAGGTCCGCCCGTAGCGGTCCTGGAGCCGGACCACGTCGTCGATTTCCGGTGTGGACACCTCGAGCAGATCGGTCGCGACCACCGCCTCGAACTGGTGAATCAACGGCGGCTCGATATGGAAGGACTCGCCGGGCTTCATCCGGCGCTCGAGCAGGGTGTCCCCCGGCTTGGTGCGGAGAATGATCTCGCCCGTGAGCACGTGAATGGTCTCGTCCTTCATCTTGTGATACTGCAGGGAGAGCACCTGGCCCGGCTCGATGTGCAGGACCTTCCCGATATAACGGTCGGTCCGCGCCCAGATCAGCTCGTGGCCCCACGGTTTCTCGACTCGGTACGGCACCTCGCTCACGAAAGCTCCTCCGGCAGACGCAATGTCAATGAAGAAGGATAGGTGACGCAGGCGGTGACGCAGAGTCCGCACCCGACGCACCCCTCGGGCTTCAGCACCGGATGCCCCGCGGCATCCATGGCCAGCGCCCGCTCACCCACCGGACAGGCCCGCGCGCAGACGCCGCACGCGCTGCCATGAAACGTGATGCACCGCTCCGGATCGAGCGACAGCCGGCCCAGGTGAATGCTCGCCCAACCGTCGGCGGGCACCTGCAAGGCCGTGGTGGGACACGCCGCGGCGCAGGGCATGTCCGCGCAGGCGACACACGCACGCCGCGATGGCTCGAGCGCCGGGGTCCCCGCCGCCAGCCCCTCACCCGCAGGCAGCTTGTTGATGGCGTGGACCGGACAGACGTCGATGCACGCTCCGCACCGCGTACAGGCGGCGAGGAAGGCCAGCTCGGGCCCCGCACCGGGAGGACGAAAATAACGGTTTGCGGCGACCCGGCGCTCGGTTCGCGCGGTCACCTCGCGGGCCAGCTTCGCGAACGTTTCGCGAAAGAAGGCCCTCCGTTCTCCCTTGTTCAGCTTAGAAGCTCGGCGCCAGTGACACCGACCAGCGGAATGCGGTATTTCCGCCGGACCGGACATCGCGGGCCTTGTCGAACCGGTTGACGAGGAAGGGCACCTCGAACCGGGTGGTCCATGCCAGCTGGCGGATCGCCGTCTGGAAGACGAGACCGGCGCCGCCGTCCCACAGGGTCGTCATCGCGCTCGTCCCCGACGCGGAGAGCACCGCCATGGTGTCCACCAGCCCGCCGTCGAAGAACGCCTCGAACGTGGTGTTCCGCATGAACCCGGCGTGCCGGGTCAGCAGGCTGTGCGTCAGCTCGATGTTGGTCGTGACGACCCAGCGCCCGCCCAGCGTCGAGGAAAATCCGCGGAGATTGCCGTCCCCGGGCGCCTGATAATAGAAACCGGGACGCACGAACCACGCGCCACGGCTCCGGAGCAGCGGGTCGGTGAACGTGGTGTAGGGGTCCGCTCCGCCGACGTAAATGCGGCGCTGGAGCGGTGGCGCGTTGGGGCTGAAATACGCGCCCCCGAAGAGCCGCACGCCCAGGAAGGCACCGCCCACGAACGGCGTGCGCACCGAGCCCTGCCCGGTGACGCGTGCGTACGCGTTCACGTCATACCGGTTCTGGGAAATCACGCCGGGTCCCGGCACGCGGTAGACGACACCGCCCTTCACACCGAGATCCGTGGTCCACAGCGTGCGCCCCTGACGGGCGACGTTCGAATACCAGGGCCCCAGCTCGATCGTTCCCGCGTCATCCCACATCCGGCGGTCGAGATAGCCCACGTCGGTGGTCGACATCCATTGGATGTCGAAGCCGGCGTGAGGATCCGATCCCGGATCCGAGAACGGCTGGAAGGGACTCTTGATGAGGGTGTGATCCCAGCGGAGCGACGCGCCGGCCCGCCCTTCGACATCCCACGCCGAGAGCGTCGTGGTCTGCCGGGCATGCTGGAGCCCGGTCGGGTTGGCCAGCGAGAATTCGAAGCCCCAGGGATGGCTGGCGTCACGTCCCGTCTCACGGCTCAGATCGCTGGCACCACGGTCGAAGAGACCGAAGTAGTTCTGGTTCGCGTGCAGTGACACGACCAGCCCGCCGAGGTCGTTATACCAGACTTGCGGCCGGTACGCCTGCACCAGCGAATCGCGGCGGGTCACGGTCCTGGTGGGATCGTCGAAGACCAGCTTCGTCGCCTGGTGCCCCTCCAGAAACTTCGACTCGTAGTTGTTGAGGTAATTCCAGTCGTGGGTCCGGAGACGCGGATCGAGCTTCAGCCGCCCCGGCTTCTTCGCCGACACGAACTCCACCCGCTCGGTTTCCGGCTGCCCGGTGGCACGGGCGTACATCGTGTCCTTGTCGCCGATCTCGACGGGCAGCCATCCGTCCCCCAGACGCTGGATGGTGACCACCGTGCGCCATTTGCCGCCCGGGAGCCGGGTGCGCTCCACGTTGGCGAGCTTGTAGTCGAAGATCGGGACGCCGTGCAGCCACTGCCCGAAGAACCAGCCGAGGTCGTGGCCGTAAACCTCTTCGCAGACGGCGCGGAAGCGGTCTTCGTCCACATGCTTGAGCTTCCAGCGGTCGAAATACGTTCTCAGGATCTTGTGCATCGTGGCATCACCCACGATGTACCGGAGCTCTTCGTAGAAGAACTGTCCCCGGTTGTAGATCATCAGGTTGTACGTATCGAAGTCGCGGTACCGCTCGCTCACCATGGACACGGGTTCACTCCATCCGTCCAGATCGAGTGACGTGAACAACCCGTCGAGCCCATCGTAACTCGGCCGCCCGCCATGCGTCTCGAAGTACCAGCCGGTCTGGAAGCTGGTGAATCCTTCGTCGAGGTATCCCTCGCGCCATTCGTTGTTGGCGAGCTGGCCCATGGTGTACATGTGGCCGCCCTCATGGAGAATCAGGCCCTGATCGGGGCCGCCGTCCATGATCATCATCGGGAACTCGGTGCCGCCCCCCTCGATCCGGTGCACGTTGGTGAGCTGGGGCCACTGGTACTTGCCGTACGTCGCGTCGAGCCACTGCAACGCCGTCTCCGTGCGCTTCACGGCGATGCCATTGCCCCAGGTGGCCTTGTCCTGCGGCTGATACAGGACGTGCACGATCACGTCCTTGAACCGGCCCTGCTCGTAGATGTAGTGCGGGTTCAGCGTGAAGGCGAAATGATGAACGTCCCGCGCCACGAAGCGGACCATCTTCCGTCCCGCCGCCGCGGGGGGACAGTCATGGGGTGCACCCGCGTAGTAGCCGCGCTGGTAGTCGACGGAGTCCACCACGGCATTGGCGTTCGCGTGATCCCACCCCGGATCGCCGCACACGGGTACGCCCGTCGCGCCCACCACCTGATCGGACGGAAGGTCGAGCGTGACGTCGAACGTGCCGAACTCGCCGTAGAACTCGCCGGGGGGATAGAGCGGGTGGTCCTCCCACCCGTACTGATCGTAGACCACGACCTTCGGATACCACTGCGCGAAGTCGTAGCGACGGGTCTTGGGATCGCGCCCCTGACGGCGGGGCAGCGTCGAGAGACGCGCCTGCCAGTCGATCTCGACCGTCATCTGTCCGCCGGGAGGCAGCGCGTGCGGCAGGGCCCAGTGCGCGATCGTCGAATCGGGGGCGTACGGATAGTCCGGCGTGCCGGCAGCTCCCATCACCGTCGCCTTGGTGATCCGCTCGAACGCGTAGTCCGGATCCTGCATGTGCTGATAGCGCACGACACCGGACGCGGAATCGTACGCTGCCCAGCGCGATCCGGGCCGGAACGCGTTGAGATAGTCGTGCACGTAGAAATCGCGCAGCGTGTCCGGCGAGTGATTCACGTAGACGATCCGTTCGTGCGCCGTGAGCACGCCGGTCGCTTCATCGAGCGACGCGTCGACCGTGTACGCGACCTGCTGCTGCCAATAATGCGATGTCTGTGAATCCTGCAGGACGGCGGCGGTGACGGCAATCAGGAGAGGGAGCATGTAAAAAAATTAGCGGAACCTTGGCCCGTCCGCTCGGGTATAGGGGCCTCGCTCGTCGCCCTGCCGATTCCCGCCGTCTTGAGGACAGTCCGCTGACCGAAGAATTTCTTTCCGAAGTCCGCCGAACGTTGCGAAGTCGCTACGAAGTCGAACGACCGTTGGGACGCGGCGGGATGGGACTCGTCTACCTGGCCCGCGATCTCCGGCTCTCCCGGCCCGTCGCCATCAAGTTCCTCCCGCCCGAACGCGCGACCAGTCCCGTCCATCGCGCCCGGTTCTTACGGGAGGCGCGGATCGCGGCCCGGCTGTCGCACCCGCACATCGTTCCGATTTTCTCCGTCGGCGAGCTCGGCGACGTCGTCTTCTTCGTGATGGCGTATGTCCCGGGCTACACTCTGGGCCATCGCGTGCGCACCCGCGGTCCCCTTTCGCCGGAAGACATGGCGCGCGTGATCCGCGAGACCGCGCTCGCCCTGGCCCACGCGCACGACCAGGGCGTGGTCCATCGCGACGTGAAGCCCGACAACATTCTGATCGACCGCTCGACCGGCTCCTCGTTCGTGACCGACTTCGGCATTGCCCGCTTCGGCTCGGGCCCCATCTCGGGCTCCCGCACCGTCCTCGGGACCCCTGAGTTCATGAGCCCCGAGCAGGCGCGCGGACTGGCGCTGGACGCCCGGTCCGATCTCTACTCGCTGGGCGTGGTCGGCTTCTACGCGGCCTCCGGGAAGCTGCCCTTCGATTCCGACGATCCGTACGTCGTGATGTCGCAACACGTGACCGATCCGCCGCCGGCGCTGAACTCGGTGGCCCCCCTTACGCCGCCGGCCGTCGCGGCGCTGGTCGACCGCTGCCTCCAGAAGGATCCGCTCGAAAGGCCGCAGAGTGGAACACACATCGCCGACGGACTCCTCTCCGTGCCGGCGGCGCCGCACCCCGCGACCCGGATCCGCAAGTTCCTGACGTTGGGCCGGCGGTGGGCGGTACTCGCGCCTCTCTATCTCGTCGCGGCCGGCGTGGTGGGATTGCCCCTGGTACTGGCGCGGCACCTGAACCTGCACGGAGGTCTCCTCGTCGTTGTACTCGCGGCAACATGGGTGGCCCTCCTGCCACCCCTGCTCCTCGCGGTCGCGCAGCTCCGCCGTCTCTTCCGCCGCATCATTACCCTCTCCGAACCCGAACCAGCCCCCGCTCCCGTCATCGTCGACTCGGCGTAATTCGGAACCGGGACGCAGCGGTTTGGTCCCGGTTTTCGATGCCCCTTCCTTCATACTCGCCTCCCATCTTCTTCAGGAGGCGCGTATGCGCTTTCGGTATCTCATCCCGATGGCGATGGTCGCCATCGGCGTCGCCGGGATCGCCATCGGTTGCGGGGAGACCCAGCCGACCGGACCGACGTTCAGCGGGGCCACCACGGACAGCGCTCACCATGGAGCAACCCGGGCCCGCAACGAATGGCTGGCCCAGCGAGTGGCCATCGCGCTCGGCAATCCAGGCTTCCGGGCGTACGTGTGGGCCCAGATCGAGCACTCGCCCATTCGCGAGCACAAGCTCCAGTTCCAGCACTTCCTCGCCGTGGCGAACTGGCGAGCGCTCCACGCCATCGCGCAGTCCGCGGGTGATTCGGATGACGCGGTGTTGGCCCAGGTCGCGCAGGCGCAGCCCCTCGAGTTCTACATGCCGGTGAAAGAGCACCTCGCCACGTGGCATGCCGACGAGAACGTGCTCGTCGCGACTGCCGTGGCCGATCATGAGGCACCCGTCGCATTCGACACCAGGGGGCGCCGGTACATGCTCGATGCCGAGCATCCACCGGAGACGCCGGTGCTGGCATTGGTACCGGTGGAGACGGATTTCACCGCGCCGGTGGCGCGCGTCCAATGCACGCCGGAGACCTGCGCCGGTGGCGGTGGAGGGAACCCTGTCGTGCCGCCCTCGACCGGCCTGTTCATGACGGCGTCCCATATCCCGGACGTGGGCCAGTTTGAAGGCTGGTTGAAAGGCGACCCCGAGTTTGAGGTCCATATCCTCGGGCAGCTCGGCACCAGCGACCAGCTGACCGACTACCAGTGTGCCGGCGAGCATGCCGGCGGCCCGTATGCGTACGACCAGAACTCGACCGATTGGTTCGGAAACGTCCTCATCTTCAGCCAGGACCAGTTGAACCGGTACAAGCTGGAGCACCCGGGGCAGAGCGTGCGGATCTATGTCGTGGAGGATGACGACCAGGCCTGCGAGCTCCGCCTCGATGTGAACCGGACCAACGCGATCTTCGTCGCCGTCGACAGCGCCTACACGTTCCTCACCGGCGGCAAGGACACGGTGCTCAACAAGTTCAGCCGGGGGTTCACGTTTGCGCGGATCGGCGAGGACCTGATCACCGCCGTCGCGTCTTTCGTCAATTCCAACGACGATCCGGTCGGGAACGCCGTACAAGACGCCGTCGTCGGGCAATTCTATCCGGGATACAACTGGTTCCTCCGCGGAGACCACAACGTCACCAATGGCTGGATCAAACTGGAGATGCACTGATGCGCCCCCTCGCCATCGCCGCACTGATCGCCATCCCCGCGTCTCTCCCGGCCCAATGGAGTGTCGGATTGTCCGTCGGCATGGCGAGGCACTTCGGGGGCGCCGTCTCGACGGCGGACTCGGAGCCCGGCTCCGTGCATCCCTATCGGCCCACCATCGTCACCTTGAGTGTCGGACACGACTGGAGAGCCGTCCGGGCTGACCTGGGACTCGGTTACGGTTCGCCGGGCCTCGCGGTGGAGATCCCGGGGGGCGCCTTCATCGACACCAAGGCAGTGCACTTCTACTCGGCGTCTCCAGAGGTCACCGTGCGGGTCCTTCAGGTCGGGACCGATGGCGTGCTCAGGGTCGGCGGTGGTGGGGACGTGTTGGTCTGGGGAGTGAGCGGCGGAGACAGCCGGATCCGCCTGGGAGGCCATGTGACGGCCGCCTACGAATGGCCATTCGCAGGGCGCTTGCTCGGCAGCATCCAGGCGGGCCTGTCGTTCACGCCATCGCTCTTTGACGCCGAAGAGCTGGAGAGTCCCTTTGAACGGCGCGCGTTGGTGCGACCGAGCGTGAGTATCGGATTGCGGTTGCGCTGAGCGCAGCGAAGCGTGAGCGAAGCGGAGCGGAGACGAAGTGGCCCCGGGCTCGCCTGGGGCCACTTTGCGTTCCGGGGTCAGGGTCGTATCACGGGCGCGTCCAGGACATCGCGCACCTTCCGGGCGAGCGCCTCGACGGTAAACGGCTTCTGCAAGAAGGCGGTACCGGGGACGAGGATGCCTCGCCGGCTGATCGCCTCCCCCGGATATCCCGACAGGAGAAGCAGACGCATGGCCGGATACCGGGAACGCAAGGTGGCGGCGAGGTCCTGCCCGCTCATGCGGGGCATGACGGCATCGGTGACCACGAGCTGGATGGGGTCGCGGTGCGTGGCCGCGATGTCGAGTGCCGTCGCGCCGTCATGCGCGGGCAGCACGGAATATCCCAGACCCACCAGCACGCGCCGCGTGATGGCGCGCACGGGCGGATCGTCTTCGACCAGCAGGATGGTTTCCGTCCCGTGGCGGACTTTCGCAGGCTCCTTGCGTTCCGCCGGTTGTGGCGTGCCGCCCACGCGGGGGAGATAGATCTTGAACGTCGCCCCCTGCCCCGGCTCGGAGTACACCCAGATGAAGCCCCCGCTTTGCCGGACGATGCCGTAGACGGTCGCGAGGCCGAGTCCGGTGCCCTTCCCCTGCTCCTTCGTGGTGAAGAACGGCTCGAACACGTGTGCCTTGGTGTCCTCGTCCATGCCGACCCCGGAGTCCGACACGGCAACCATCACATACGATCCCGGGGATGCGAGGGGATGCACCCTGGAGTAGGTCGCATCGAGCTCGGCGTTCGCGGTCTCGATGGTGAGGAGCCCGCCTTGCGGCATTGCGTCGCGCGCGTTGACCGCGAGGTTCATGATCACCTGCTCGATCTGCCCCGGATCGGCCCGCGCGGTGCCCAGCGCGGGGTCGAGCCGCACCGCCAGCTCCACATCCTCGCCGATGAGCCGCTTCACCATCTGCTCCATGCCTTCCACCGACCGGTTCAGGTCCAGCACCACCGGCTGCAGCACCTGCCGGCGGCTGAAGGCGAGGAGCTGGGTGGTCAGCTCCGAAGCCCGCATGGCGGCGCTGCGGATATCCGTGATGTCGGAGCGGACCTGCGAATTGGCGGGGAGCGTCTCGATCAGGATCTCACAGGACCCGAGAATGACGGTCAGCAAGTTGTTGAAGTCGTGGGCCACGCCGCCAGCCACCCGACCGATGGCCTCCATCTTTCCCGCGGACTCCAGTTGGGCTTCGAGGGCCCGCTGGGTCGAGACGTCTTCGATGAAGACGTCGAAGCACATGACCGACCCGTCGGCGTTGCGGACGACCGTACCGGTGCGCCGCACGGTGATGAACGACCCATCCTTCTTCCGCCACTGCGACTCCGCGGTCATCTCCCCCGAATCGAGCAACTGGTCGACCAGCGGTGCCCGCTCGTCGGGATTGCGGTAGACGTCGCGCGCGATGTCCAGTGACAGGATCTCGCTTTCGCTGGTGTATCCCAGCATCTGCACCAGAGCCGGATTCGCCGAGATGGGCCGTCCCGTCGCGGATATCCGCTCAACGCCAAACGGCGCGTGCTCGACGAGCGACTGATACAGGTTCCCCGAGGCGCGGGCGTCTGCTTCCGCGATCTCGCGGCGGGTCTTGTCCCGGGCGAGTCGTCGCCCGCCGACCCACAGGGCGAACGCCAGTAGCAGAAGGACCATGAGGCCCGGAAGAAACGCGTTCATGAAGTCATGGCATGATGCAAGAGATGTGCAGCAGAGGGCAATCGGGGAAAAAAGAAGGTGGCTCGGAATTCCGAGCCACCGTAGGCAATTTTCCCGACGCGCCGGAGCTACTCGCCGGTCATCATCTTCCGCTTGAGCACCATCAGCCGCCGCCGGAGTGAGCCGTCGTAGACGCGATCGCCGACTTTCACCACCACGCCGCCGAGGATCTGCTCGTCGGCTCGGAAGTGGGCCCGGACGTCTTTCCCGAGCGCCTTCTCGAGACGCTTCACGATGTCGTTCTTCAGCGACCCGTCGGCGTCTTCGGCGAGCGTCACGCCCGCGTGCACGCGATTCAGCGACACATCGAGCAAGCCCTGATACTCGGCGGAGATTTCGCCGAGCAGGCCCTGACGGCCGCGGCGGACGACGGACTGCAGGAAGTTCACGAATTCCCGCGGCGCGACGTCCGACAGCGCGTCCTTGAGCAGCCGGGTCTTCACCGCCTTGGCCACCCGCGGGGACTCGAGCGCCATCGCGATCCGGTCGTCGGTCGAGAGGGCGGCCGCGACGGCGTCCATCAGCGCGCCGAAGCGTTCGGTCTGCCGTTTGGCTTCCGCGGCGGCGAAGAGCGCCTCCGCGTAGTTCCGCGCGACCGTGGTCTCCTTCACTTGCCCTTCTCGAGGCCGGCCAGGTAGTCGGATACGAGCTTCCGGTTCGAGTCGGCCGTCAGGTTCTTCTCGATCAGCTTGGACGCGGCGGCGATGGACAGCTCCACCGCCTCTCGCCGCAGGGCCTGGACCGCCTTTTCCTTCTCGGCGGTGATATCCTGACGGGCGCGCTCGAGCATCTGCTCCTGCTCTTCCCGCGTCCTGGCAAGGAGTGCTTCCCGTTCCTTGCCCGCGGCCGACTTGGCCGTGGCCAGGATCTCCTGGGCCGATGCCTTTGCGCCGGCGACCAGCTTCTTGTGCTCATCCAGAAGCTTCTGCGCCTCGCCCCGGGCCTTCTCGGCTTCGTCCAGCTGCTTCTGGATCCGGTGCTCCCGCTCCTCGACCATCTTGAGGATTTCGGGCCAGCCCAGACGCCACACAATGGCGAGCAGCAACAGGAAGATCACGACGGTCCAGATGATCACGCCCCCGTTGATGTCAAACGGGCTCGCGACCTTGGCTGACTCGGCCGCCTCCTGAAAAACCATCAGCGCCAGCATGGGTGTTACGCGATGAGCTTGAAGAGCAGGGCGAACACGCACGCGACCAGGGCGACGCCTTCGACCAGCGCCGCGGTCAGAATCATCGCGCCGCGGATGTCACCGGAGGCCTGGGGCTGCCGGGCGATCGCTTCGGTGGCCCGCGCGCCGATCAGGCCGACGCCGATGCCGGCGCCGATAGCCGCGAGGCCGAGCCCGATACCGGCGCCCAGAAGGGCGTTGGTGTTCTTGGCAACCGTAATTGCCGTCGCGGCGTCCTGAACCTGAAGCAGCATGTGGATCATGTCCGTCCCCGTGTAGTGATGGTGAAGTGGGTTACCTGGCCACTTAGCGTCTTAGCGTCTTGGTTTCTAGTGTTCGTGCAACATCATCCCGATGAATACCGACGTCAACAACGCAAAGATGTAGGCCTGGAGGAGTGCCACCAGCATCTCCAGGAGCATCATGAACAGGATCATGGCGACCGACCCGCCGGCCACCAGCCAGCTCCCGAAGATGAAGATCAACCCCATCAGCGAGAGAATGACGAAATGCCCGCCGGTCATGTTCGCGAAGAGTCGGAGGCAGAGGGCGAAGGGCTTGACCAGCTTGCCGATGATTTCGATGGGCGTGAGGATGAACGCCATCGCCACGGCGCCGATCCCGTGCATGCCGGGAGGGACCATCACGATGGTCTTGAGGTAGCCCTTCGGACCGAGGGCGATCATGCCCGTCACTTCGATCACGACGAAGGAGATCAAGGCGAGGCCGGCGGTCACGGCGATGTTGCCGGTCGCGGTGGCGCCCCACGGGAGGAGCCCGAAGAAATTGCAGAACATGATGAAGAAGAAGAGCGTCAGGATGTACGGCAGATACTTCTCGCCCCCATGCCCCATCGCCGGCAGCACGATGTCGTCCCGGACGAAAATCACCATCGCCTCGATGGCGGTACCGAAGCCGCCCGGCGCACGATGCTCCCGATGGCGCCTGGTAATCGATGCCTTGGCCCAGAAAACGGTGACCATGACGCAGATGGCCGCCAGGCCCAGAAAGACCACGTGCCGGGTTGGGGAGACGTCGATGCCGAAGAGCATCCAGCCGGTGGGAAGATTGACCCTCCCGATCAACGGCAGCTCGAGGAAATGAGCGTCTGCGGTGTGCTCGAAGATCACCTTGCCGATGTCGGGCTGCTGCAAGAGCGCCATCATTTCAGGAAGCGATTCTCCGTGAACAGCAGGGGCACGAGCACGCCCAGACATCCCAGCGCCGCAGGCAACGGAGACACCAGGTTCCGGTGCAAAGCGGCGTAGACCACCAGTCCCAGTACCAGCGCGGCGCGGAGACCCATCCCCGCCAGCCAACGCGGCACGAACTCCTTATTCGGGGCGCCGATCACCGGGCGTATCAGGAGGACCGCTCCGGTCTGTGCGGCGACCGCGACCACTCCTCCCACCCCCGCCGACCAGCCGCCTAGCGACGTCACCACTGCCGTGAGACTCAAGCCAATCAAGGCCAGGAACAGGTAGGGTCTCACGATCCCCGTCTCTTCTTCTCCTCTTCTATCTCTCTCTGCACCCGATAGTAGAGGTTGAGAAAAGCTCCCGTTCCACCGACGAAGGCCCCGATCAAGGCAAACAACGGCCGGGTATGGGTCCACCCGTCGACCAGCCACCCCAGCGCGCCGAAGGCCAGAATCGCGAAGGCAAACGTGAACCCTGCCGCGACGTACGAATAGCCCTCTCCAAAGCCCCGGGCCAAGTCCCTCTTGTCGTTCGGGTCTGGCATTTGGCGCGGAAAACTTACCCGCTTGTGAAAAATTTCGCAAGCAAACCCCTGACGATGCAACCTTATGTGGCGCTTGTGAGTAGAACGTGGTAACCTTCGCCCGCGAACCCCATGTCACCCATGCCCCAATCCCCAACCCCGAATCCCCAATCCCCCGCCCTCGGCGACGTCGAACTGCTCGAACGCCTCGCGGCGGCCCGGAAGGATTTGCTGGCCCAGGTCGGCCGGCGGATCGTCGGGCAGACCGAGGTCTTGGACGGTATCCTCACCGCGATTTTCTCCGGCGGGCACGCCCTGCTCGTCGGGGTTCCCGGCCTGGCGAAGACGCTGATGGTCCAGACGGTGGCCGAGACCCTGGATCTCAAGTTTTCGCGGATTCAGTTCACGCCCGATCTCATGCCGTCGGACATTACGGGCACCGAGATCATTGATGAAGACCGGACCACGGGAAAGCGGGCCTTTCGCTTCGTCCCCGGCCCGGTATTCGCGAACATCGTGCTCGCGGACGAGGTGAACCGGACGCCCCCCAAGACGCAGGCGGCGCTCCTCCAGGCGATGCAGGAGCATCAGGTGACGGCGGCGGGCCAGACGCATGGCCTGCCTGGTCCCTTCTTTGTGCTCGCGACCCAGAACCCGATCGAGCAGGAGGGGACCTATCCCCTCCCAGAGGCGCAGCTGGATCGGTTTATGTTCGAGCTGCGGGTGGGGTATCCCAGTCGCGAAGAAGAAGAGCAGATCGTGACGTCCACCACTGGCGACGCCGGCGTCGAAGTGAAGCCGGCCCTTTCGGCGGGCGACGTGCTCGCCATGCAGCACCTGGTCCGCCGGATTCCCGTGGGTGACCCGCTCGTAAAGCGCGCGGTGGGGCTGGTGCGATCGACCCGACCCGGTGAAAGCGATGCGCCGGACTTCATTAGAGAGTACGTGACGTGGGGGGCGGGTCCGCGGGCTTCGCAGTATCTGGTGCTCGGTGCGAAGGCGCGGGCGGCGCTCGATGGCCGGCCGATGGCGGACTTTGACGATCTCAAGGCGGTGGCCCCCACCGTCCTGGCGCATCGGGTCGTGATTAACTTTGCGGCAGAAGCGGCCGGCAGAACCGCGGCGGACCTCGTGGAGCAACTCGTGCGGGAGGTGCGGTGGTAACGATGGATGATGATCGCCCGGATGGCGGGCGTGAGCGGGATGGCGCGAATCATGGTGGGTTCGTGGCCGAGCGGCTGTTCAAGGCGCGGACGGTGATCATCTCGGGGGAGATCAATCAGAAGGTCGCCGCCGCGGTGACGTCGCAGCTTCTGGCGCTGGCCGCCGAGTCGAATGACGACATCACGTGCTACATCAATTCGCAGGGTGGGCATGTGGAGGCGGGCGACACGATTCACGACATGGTGCGCTTTCTCACGCCGAGGGTGAAGATGGTGGGGACCGGGTGGGTGGCGAGCATCGCCGCGCTGATCTATGTCGCCGTGCCGCGCGAAGACCGGTTCTGCCTGCCGAACACGCGCTTTCTCCTCCACCAGCCCGCCGGTGGTGCCGGCGGCTCGGCGGCGGACATCGAAATCGAGGCGCGGGAGATCCTCAAGATGCGGGACCGCTTGAACAAGGTCCTCGCGGAGCAGACCGGTCAGCCGCTCGAGCGGATCGAGGATGACACCCGGCGCAACTTCTGGCTGTCGGCGGAAGAGGCGAAGAAGTACGGGATCGTCGGGAAGATCATCAAGGAACAGAAGGAGCTCGCGGGGAAGAAGTAGAACCCGCCGCTCCGAAGGATAGAGACCCCGGGTTACTCCGGGGTCTTTGCTTTCCCCTTCAGCTTCTTGATCTGCTCGAGCTCCTCGAGATCTGCCTTGTCGGCCGCCCGATCCGACTGCTTGGTGCGAATGAGCGTATCGAGATCAGGAAATGGAATTTCCACCCCATCGATGGCCACCCGCTCGACCTTCGGGGCGGCGTCCGCGTAGCGGACACTCCAGGCAATGGTCAGCAGATCCACTCTCGGAGTGTCTCCAACGATCGTGAGCGCTTTCGCGATCACGTCCGCTGGATCAAGCTCGCGAGATATTCCGAACGTGAGGCCCTCAAGCGCACTGAGAACCTTCCTCGCGTTCTCGATCGTGGGCTCGATGAGAATGTCGACGTCCTTGGTCGCCCGAGGATAGCCGTGATAGGCAAGCGCCTGGGCCCCTACGACGACGTAGCGCACTCCCGCGGCGTTCAGCAACCTGCAGACCTGGATGAGACGAGAGGACGTCAGCGGCGCCGCCATGCCTCGTACTCCGCGAACGTGTCGAAGGACGCCGTCCACGGTTTGCCCGGACCGGGCCCGAAATCCCGCGAAAGCTCCTGCCAGAGATCCTCCGCCTCGCGCAGCCGCTCCGCGGGGGTCAACGACAGAGCGTCGCGCAAAGTCTGATCTCGACCGGCGCGGAATGCCTCGGCTCGCTGTCGAGCCACATACTCCCGCACCGCCTCCGCCACCACAAAACTGCGCGACCGCCGCTGACGCTTCGCCTCAGCGTCCAACGCTCGGCGGACTTCGGAGGTCAGTGAGACCGAAAGGATTTCAGCCAATGCGCCGCCCTTGATGTTATTAACTATTAATAATATATTGGCCGAAGGGGAATCACACAAGGTGAAATTGTGAAGGGGATCGTGTGCCGGGCCGTCCTCTTCGACCTCGACGGCGTCCTCGCCGACTCGCATCGCGTCGTCGAGGGCGTCTGGAAAGTCTGGGCTGCCGAGAAGGGCCTCGACGCCGCCCCCTTCCTCGCCATCGCCCATGGCCGCCGGACCTCGGAGATCCTCCGCACCATCGCTCCACACCTGGACATCGCGGCCGAGACCAATCGTCTGGATCGGATGGAAGAGTTCGGGACCGAGGGCCTGGTCCCGATCCCCGGCGCGCCGGAATTCGTCCGCTCCCTGCCCGAGAGTCGCTGGGGGATCGTAACGTCTGGCCACCGCGAGTGCGCCTCGTTCCGGCTCAGGTACGTGGGGATCCCGTTTCCCAGGGTCTTCATCACCGGCGACATGGTGAAGAAAGGGAAACCTGATCCGGAGGGTTATCTCAGAGGAGCGAGAGAGTTGGGGTTTTCACCGGGCGACTGCGTGGTCTTCGAAGACGCGCCACCGGGAGTGGCGGCGGCGCAAGCGGCAGGAATGCGGGTGGTGGGTGTCCTGACGACTCATCCCGCAGAGGCACTGAAGACCGATCTGAAGATCCGGGACTTCAGAGACGCCCCGGATCTTCAGATCAGGTGAAGCTTACTGGCAGACTGGTGCGCCTTCGGCGTTCGACGTGGTCGCCGGCGCGGTCGGAGTCACGGCCCCGATGTAAATCGCGCACGACACCGGCGTATTGATGTTCGTGATGCTCGCCGTCCAACCGGCCTGGGTGCCCGTACCGGTCGTGATTGCGCCCAACGTGTTGCCCTGCGTCGAACACCATGCAGCCGTGCCCGCCGTGGGCGGATTCGTGCACGACGTCGCGGTCACGTACTTCAGCGAATCCGAGAAGTACGCCTCCTCGGCGGTCACGAGGTTGCGGAGATCCGCCTTCATCGACGCCTGATACGCCTTCTGCTTGGTATTCGCGAATTTCGGAATGGCGATCGCGGCCAGAATGCCGATGATCACCACCACGATCAGAAGCTCGATCAGCGTGAAACCCCTGCGGTCCATATGCACTGCTCCTCTCGACGTGAGTAGAAAACGAGGGACGTGTCCAAGGGACTCCGCAGGGGAGGGCGGGCGCTGGCAGTGCCGCCTCTACGGCGTCGCAAACCTACGGGCCTACCCCTATAGATGTTGGGTCGGCCGTCACACAACATGCAATTTGTTGTCAAATAACGTTTTATGGTTCTGCGCGTTGTTTCAAACAGGTCCGTCACCCCCCCGAAATTGACAACTCGATCCTCCATTAGCAGCATTCGACAAATGCGCATCTTGCGCAGTTCACACCATTTCGAAGGGAGGCGCCCATGAGCCGTTTCCGTCAGTCGCTGTTCCTCGCGTCCCTGCTGGTCACCTGGGCCTGCTCCGACACCACCGCGCCCCCGTCGCCTTTGGCTTCATCGATCTCGATTTATCCGCGGGTCGCTTCTCTGATCCTGAACGGGTCCGTTCGGCTCGCCGCGAACGTGTACGACCAGCACAAGCAGCTAGTCTCCAACGCACCCATCGCGTGGCTGTCGTCGGACCCGGGCGCGATAACCGTCTCCGATTCCGGATGGATTCGCGCCGTCGCTTCCGGGACTGCGACCATCTCGGCCACAGCCGAAGGGGCCACCGACACGCTCACGCTGTCGGTGGCGTCGGCAGCCTTCTCCCAGCTGTCCACGTCAGGAAGCGTCACGTGTGGCGTGACTACGGCCGGCGTCGCGTATTGCCGCGGCGACAACACCTTCGGCCAGCTCGGCAGCTACTGGTCCGCCCCAGATCCGAACACGTTCGTTCCCGTCGATGTCTTCAGCTCCGTACTCGCCTCTCTCCCGTTCCGGCTCGTGGCCCCGGGCGAAGCGACGACCTGTGGCCTCGGTACCGACTCCACCGCCTGGTGCTGGGGATACGGGCAACACGGAGAGCTCGGCATTGGCGTAGCGGGCGCCCTGGGCCCCTCAACTTTGCAGACACCCTACGCACAGTATCCCGTCACGGGCGGTCATCGCTTCGTCCAGCTCGTCTTGGGCTCGGATCATACCTGCGGGCTCACGCCCGCGTCGGTGGCCTACTGCTGGGGTGAGAACGTCCATGGACCAACCGGGGACCAGCTCAACATCACGTGGGACCCGGCGGCGATCGTCGGATACCAGTTCAACTCGATTGCAGCCGGAGGAGAAAGTTCATGCGGTGTGGCGCCGGCAGGTGCTGCCTATTGTTGGGGCAGCAACTTCGACGGGCAGCTCGGGGTGGTGACGGACACCGTTTTCAGTGCACCCACCCTCCTTCCAGCCGGGTCATTCAGCTCGCTGACCGTGCGCGGAATCACTTGCGGGCGGGACCCCGATGGCACGGCGTACTGTTGGGGATACAACACGCCATACCCGCGTCCCGATCCGGTCTCAGGTGGCCTTTCCTTCACCCAAGTCAGCTCGGCGTTCGAGGGAGGGTGCGGACTCACCGCCGACAGTTCGGCTTTCTGCTGGGGCTACTATGACTTGACTCCACAAGTCGTGCCGAGCCCCGTCAAGTTCTCGAGTGTCGCCGCGGGGGACGATTGGAACTGTGCCGTGGGGGCGGACAGTGCCGCATACTGCTGGCGCGCGCTTTGCCCTTCGGGATACAACCCGTACTGCGGAGGAGAGCAGACGGTCTTCCAGGTGCCCGGCGACCTCAAGTTCCAGTCGGTGGCGAACGCGTTCTACGGCGTAGGATGTGGACTTTCGGTGACCGATTCGCTGTACTGCTGGGGCGAGAATCTCTCTGACAACCAGGTGCCGCCGCCTCCACCAGCCACGGCCCCGCAGCTCATCCCAGGAAGTGGTGGATTACTTGCACTCACTCAGAGCTCCCCTCTCTGCGGTCTCGCGGCCGACAGCACCGCGGTCTGCTGGGCGGTCTACTACGACGCCGGTTCCATCACCTCAACGGGCCCTCAAGTTATTGCCGGAGGGGTGCATTACAGCTCGTTCGACCGCTTCGGCAACCGCTGGTGCGGAACCGTGAGTGGTCAGGTCTACTGTGCAGACAGCACGAACACCACACCGGGCGCCGTGCCAGGGGCGACCGGGTTCGCGACCGTCGAGACGTACTCGACCACGACTTGCGGACTCAAAGCCGGGGGCAACGCGTACTGCTGGGGGAAGAACACCTTCGGCGAGCTCGGGCTCGGCTATGCCAGCGGCTGGTCCACCCACCCCCTGGGGGTGGGTGGCGGTCACCAGTTCCTCAGCGTGGCGATAGGAGCAGATCACGCTTGCGGGGTCGCGACCGACTCGAGCACATGGTGCTGGGGCGGGATCGACATCCCCGACACCCTTCGTTTCCCGCCCCGTCTGGTGCCGGGGGGCCTGAAGCTCGGCCACCTCGCTGCCGGATTCGACTTCACGTGCGGTCTTACGGGCTCAGGCTCGGCGTATTGCTGGGGACGGGGGCTCACCGCCCCGACCCCCTACCAAGCGTCACAGCATTTTCAAAGTCTCAGCGCCTCCAACTACTACCCGTACCACGGTTACCTCGACGTCTGCGGCCTGACTCTGGCTGGTGACCCCATGTGCTGGAACCTGCCGTCGACCGTCCCGGCGCCGCGTCGGGCTACAGCGCGTCTCCGAACTTCTTCAGGTATTTCATCCCCGAGTCGACCATAAGGGTCACGACGGTCGCGTCCCTTCCGAGCCCCTCGGCCACGCGGAGGGCCGCGACCACGTTGCCCCCCGTCGACGTCCCTGCAAAGAGCCCCTCTTCACGAGCCAGCCGGAGCGCCATGGCAGTCGAGTCCGAGGTCGACACCTGCTCGACTCCCTCGACCAATTCGGGATTCCACATCGGCACCACGAACCCTGCCCCCACGCCGTCGATCTTGTGAGCCCCTGACTTCCCGCCTGACAGCACCGGTGACTCGACCGGCTCCACCGCGAAGACTTTGACCTTCTCGTTTTTCCTCTTCAGCCCCTCGGCCGTGCCGCGCAAACTTCCGCCCGTTCCCACGAACTGTACGAACGCATCCACCTTCCCTTCCGCCTGTGTCCAGATCTCCTCGGCCAGCCGCTGATAGGCGGGGAGCTGGTCGTGGTTCTTCATCTGATCGGTCCAGTAGGCGCCCGTCTCCTTCGCGATCACGCCGGCGCGCGCGATCATGTCCTTGGTCAGCTTCTCGGTCATGCCGCCCCCGACGCTCTCGATGATGTCGAGCGTGGCGCCGAGGATCTTCATGTGGTCGAGCTTTTCTTTGGAGAAGGCGTCGGAGGTGACGATGTGGAGCGGGTGGCCTTTGACGGCGCAGACCAGGGAGAGCGAGACTCCGGTCGAGCCGCCCGTGTATTCGACTACCGGCGCACCATCGGCGAGGCGTCCTTCGAACTCGGGAGTCTCGATCATCGAGAGCGCCATCCGGTCCTTCATGGAGCCGGTGGGGTTCTCGTTCTCAAGCTTGAGGAGTATGCGCGCGCCGCTCTTCGCCTTGATGTTGCGCAGGGGCAGAAGCGTGGTGTTGCCGATGGAGTCGAGGATCGTGTGCGGGATGCGCATGGCCCGGGATCGTTTATCGGACCCCCAAAGCTACACGCGGCGCCTCATTCTCACTCGACGCGCAGGACCACCACCGGACTCACTCGGGTGGCCCGAATCGCCGGAACGGCGCTCGCCAGGAGGGTGACCAGCATGACCAGGCCCGCGGCCAGCAACAGCGTGACCGGATCGAGGCTTCCCACCTGGAAGAGCATGGACCGGAGCAGGCGTCCGAGCAGGACGGCGAGCGGCAACCCGATCAGCAGCCCAGTGACTGTCAGCATCAGCCCGTCCCGCAGCACCAGGCGCAGGATCGCTCCCGGTGCCGCCCCGATCGCCATCCGCACACCGAACTCGGCGCGCCGGCGGGAGACCGCAAATGCGATAATCCCGTAAAGCCCCATCCCCACGAAGAGGACCGCCATTCCCGCGCAAATCACCGCAATGGAAGTGTAGAAACGCGGCTCATTAAGGGAATTCCTGAGACGGTCGTCCAGGGTCTGGAAATTGATGAGTGGCACACTCGGATCGACAGCAGCCACTTGCCGGCGCACTTCGGGTGCGAGGGTCAGCGGGGGCACCGCGGTCCGCAATACGATGCTCCCATAGGGAACTGAGAACTGCTTGATCGGCACGTAGACCGTGGGGATAGGTTCTGGGAGAGGGTTTTCCGGGCGATGAGGTCCTGGAGGTGCTTGAGGTTCAAGCGGACGCGCATGAGGCCGATAATACCGAACGCGCCTGAGCGGGGACAGAGGAACGCGCCGAAAAGTGTTTTGTATCGTTCGGACTCAGTGCCCTTCCCCTTCGACGGTCAGCGCCCGCTCGTACGCACTGAGCAGGTCCTGTCGGGTCACGAGACCGACGAGGTGATTTCCGGGCGCGGCGTCGACGACCGGCAGGGCATCGGCGTCGCGGCGGGCGAACCGGCGCAGGGCCATCAGTAGCGTGTCGTCAGTGGTCACGGGATCCGGTTCGGGACTGACCAGATCGGCGGCGACGATCAGTCCGTGGGGTGCCGTCCCGTCCTGCACCGCCTCACGAAGCCCCGCCGCGGTGAGCATCCCGACCAGAGAGCCGGAAGCATCGACCACGGGGATGTCGGCCTGGTGGCCAGCGCTGAAGGCGAGCCTGACCGCGTCCAGGCTCGCGTCCTCCGGCACCACGACGGGGGTCCGGTTGACGCAGTCGGTGACCGGTATGCGAGCGAGTACCGCAGCGTCGGCTCCCTGACTCAGCACCACGCCGCGGCGCACCAGCCATTCCGTGTAGATGGATTCCGGGTGCAGGCGCCGGGCTACCCCGTACGCCAGCACACTGGTGAGCATCAGTGGCAGAATGAGTCCGTAGTCCCCCGTCATCTCGAAGACCATCATGATGGCGGTGAGGGGCGCATGGGTGGCCCCGGCCACGAGCCCCGCCATCCCCACGACGGCGAGCGCGCTGGGACTTTCGGTGCTCATGGGGATCACATGGTGGCTGGCGACCCCGAACGCGGCACCCAGCGTCGCGCCGATGTACAGGGCCGGGGTAAAGACCCCGCCGACCCCACCGGCACCGAAGGTGGCGGCTGTGGCCACCAGCTTCGCCGCGGTGAGCGCCAGCAGGAACACCGCGGTCCGGCCCATCATGACGCCGAGGTCGAGGCTCTGGTGGCCATGCCCCCAGAGATCCGCGCGAAAGGCGACATCGAGTCCCCCGACGATCAGCACGCCCAGCGCGACCCGCATCCAGGGAGACGGAAGCCGCGCGAAGAGGTCTTGGGTCTTCCAGACGCCCCGGGAGTACAGAACGGCGACGACTCCGCACAGGATGCCGAGGCCGGCGTAGAGGAGGAGCTCCCAGGGTGAGCCGATCGAGAACGCGGTCGGCAGCGCGAGTACGGGATGATCGCCGAACCCCGCCCGTCCCACGGTGGCGGCGATGATGCTGGCGACGACGAAGGGCGCCAGGGCCATCCCGCCTGCCGCTCCGAGAATTTTTTCGATCCCGAATACCACGCCGGCCATGGGTGCGTTGAATGCCGCGGAGATCCCGGCGGCGGCTCCGCACCCCACCAGGGTCCGGAGCCGGTTCGGAGAGGCTTTGAGCCAGCGGCCGATGCGCGACCCGGTTGCGGCACCAAGCACCACCACCGGTCCCTCGGCGCCCACCGATCCACCCGTTCCGATGACGAGTCCCGCCGCGAGCGTCTTCGCGAGCACCGGTCGGAACCGGATGACGCCGCCCTTCACGTTCACTCGGTACATCACGTCGGGGATGTTTTCACCAACTGAGCCGAGCGCGCCCCACCGTACGAGGGAGCGGCAGGCGACGAGGCCGAGGGCGACGAACAGGGGAATGAGCACGGCGGCCGGAAGGGGGAGCTGGAGCGCGCCCTGTAGCACCAGCCGCTGAATGAGGTCGATGGCGAAGTAGAACCCCATCACGGCGACACCGGCGGCGGCGCCGATCACGACGGCAAGGGTGAGCAGTTGAGTCTGTTCGTCTCCGCCGAGCCGCATGAGCACCCGGGACAGGGTCCGGGGGGTCAGTTGAACGGTCAGGAGACGGTTCAAGAAGGATTGCTGGTCTGGATCGGGGCGCACCTGGCAATACTAGCAGAACGGGGCGCCCCTTGCGGAGCGCCCCGTCGAACTTCAAGCAACCTGGATCAGCTTACTGGCAGACCGGAGCGCCTTCGGCGTTCGAGGTCGTGGCCGGAGCCGTGGGCGTCACGGCGCCGATGTAGATCGCGCAGGACGTCGGGGTGTTGATGTTCGTGATGCTCGCGGTCCACCCAGCCTGCGTGCCCGTC
>DASQIZ010000051.1:0-9046 GCA_035631315.1 Gemmatimonadales bacterium | reverse complement strand
TGGCCGATTTTCATTCTGGTACGGCGCCCGAGGGTTTCCCCCTCCGCATAACTCCCGCCTTGCTGACGCAACGACCCAGGCGTATTGTCGCGTGACCCAGCCCTAGTTCACTCTGCAACGGGAGAAAATCGCCATGCGAGTCCGTCTGCCTCTCGTGTTGATCAGCGGCGCAGTGATCGTCGCCGGTTGCACCGATTCCACCGGACCGTCCGCCGCATCGTCGCAACAGCAGCAACCCGTCACCGGAATTTTCCTGACGCGGCAAGCCGCAGCGCAGAAGGCGAACGCGGATCTGATGGCCGAAAGAGGCGGAAACGGCAACGCGCGCAACCACGGCGGTGGGGGCGGCACCGGGATCTTTTATCATGGTGGCCCCGTGATCTATCAGCAGAAGGTCGCCGCCGTGTATTGGGGCACCAGCGTGATCTACAATGGCGGCCCCACCCCGGGGACCACCGGCACCGGGGCGCAGGATGGCTCGCTGATCGGGTTCTTTCTCCGGAACCTCGGTGGATCCGCCTACTTCAACATCAACACCACGTACTTCGACGGCACCAATACGCACGTCCAGAACTCGGTGACGTACACCCAATACTGGGCCGACAATTCCGCGCCGGGCTCGACGGTGTCGGACGCTCAGCTGCAGGCCGAGGTGGTGAAGGGGCTGAACTCGGGCGCGCTGACGTATGACCCGAACACGCTCTACCACGTGTTCACCGGCAAGGGCATCAATCTGGGCGGGGGCTTCGGCTCGCAGTACTGCGCCTATCACGGCAACTTCACGTGGAACGGCAAGGACGTGAAGTATTCCGCCATGCCCTACGACTACACGTTTCCCTCCGCCTGCTCGGCGCTGAACGGCTCGCCGAACAACGACCCGGCGGCGGACGCGGAAGTGAACACGATGGCGCACGAAACCGAAGAGACCACGACCGACGAAGACCTGAATGCGTGGTACGATCGCTCCGGCAATGAGAACGCCGACAAGTGCGCGTGGATGTTCGGCGCCACCTACACGTCCGCGAACGGATCGGTCGCGAACGAAAAGATTGGCGGGAAGGACTTCCTGGTGCAGATGAACTGGATCAACTCGGGGAGTGGCGGCTGCCGGCAAGGCCTCTAGTCACCACCTGAACAACAAGCGCCGGCCTCAGTGCGAGGCCGGCGCTTTGGTTGTCAGCTCGCGAGACCCTCCAGTTCGGCACCTGCCTTCTCCAGGATCTCTGCAACTCTCTTTCGAGTCGCCTCGTCGCGGGCGCGCCAGCTCGTCCGGTACGCCGTGCGGACCAGGCGGCCCACGGCACGATTCACATCCTGCATCGCGCCACCCAGCGCATCATCGACGGCGTCGCGCACGCGATCGAAGATTTCCTCGACGACGTCCTTGTGCTCGTCGAGAAACGCGCGTCCCTGGTCCGTGATCTCGTACACCTTCTTCCCATTTGCTTCCTGGATCTTGACCAGCCCTTCGTCCTCGAGCCACTGGAGCGTGGGATAGACCGTGCCCGGCGAAGGTGAGTAGCAGCCGTGCATCTGCTCCTCGAGCTCCTTCATGATTTCGTAGCCGTGCCGCGGCTTGTCGCGGAGCAGCTTCAGGATGACGTACTTCATGTCTCCAGAGCCGAACCACTGCCGCCGGCCACCCCGACGTCCGCCTCGGAAGCCGAAGACCTTCGGCCCGAACTCGAATGTGAACCCTTCCCATCCCCTATGCCGATGCATCGGTGCATCCTCCTTCGTTATTACGTGCGATACTTCGTACGATACGTCTTTATGATATATCACTAGATATATCTTGTCAACGACATCATAACGGCGCTCAATCAGTCAGGGTTTGGAGCTCGGTCACTTACTCGCCTAAAACGCGACGGGGGCCCCGCCCGAACGGAGCCCCCGTACGACATCACGCACGGCTGCCGTTTAGATGACCGTCAGCCCCGCCTTGTGAGCGCGCTCCAGTAGACTCCTGACCCTGTCCAGTCGGGCGCCCTCTTCCGTCCGCCTCTTCGCATCGCCCCGCGCCCGCACCCGCTCCCGCTCTTCCGGGTTTGGCACCTTCCAGGAGATGGTCTGGCGCTTCTGGTGCCGCATGATCTCGATGTTGACCGTCTCGCCCGAGTCGTACGAGCGCAGGATCCGCATCGCTTGTGCGGGCGAGGTCGGCTTCCGGTCGCCGATCGACACGATGACGTCCCCGCTCTTCAGCGGGAGGAGCGAGTCCTCCGAAGCCTTCACGACGAGCACGCCGTCGTGGGTCCCAAAGTAGTCGCCGAGATCGGAGTTCAAAGACACGAGCTCGAGGTTGCACCAGGCGTCGCCGAAGCAGAATCCCATCCCCATCGACATCCCGTTGCCCCAGCCCTGGCCCTCGCCGAACAGGAAGTTCCCCGGCGTCTTCCACTCGAACGGCTGCATTTCCATTTCCGGCATCGTGAGGCTCAGCCCGCGGTCCCCCCGAACCATGTCGCGGAGGCTGCCGTTCATCGAATAGGTCACATCCTGAGCGACGAGTGACGTTTTCTTGGCGTCCGACCCACGGCGGTACTCCACCTGCACCGTGTCACCCGGATCGAGCGCCTGGGCGAGCTCCTTCAGCTTGTTGCCCGGGCCCGACTCGTCCGAATCCTCGGACCGCACATTCGCGAGAGAGACGCCGTTGAACTTCGTGATCACGTCTCCCGCCTGGATGCCGGCCTTCGCCGCCGGTCCACCCGGCGTCACCGCCGCGATCCGGGCCCCGATCTTGTCCGAGTCCGCGTCCGCCGCCGTGGCGACGACGACGCCGATCCGGGCATGCGACCCACTGAAGCTGTAGGTCATGACCCCCGGACGCGCCGGCTCGGCGCGCTTCGCCCTGGGTTGTTCCTGAGCCGCCAGAACCCCCGGCAGAACACAGGTGGTGCAGAGAAGGAGCAACTTGCGATTCATGTGCGACATTCCTCCGGAGCCTAGAGCCCCACGTAAGAGGCCCGGACGACGCGGACCTGGACCAGTTGGTTCATGAGATGTACCCGCTGCTGCCACAGCTCCAGCTGTGCGTCCATCTGCGCGGCCTGCTGATTGGCCAGCTGGCCGTCGATCTGCGCGATCTGATCCTCCAACTGGGCGATCAGCGCGGCGTCCCGCCCCGAAACCACCCGCCCCTCCGCCTCCGGCGCCTGCAACTGGATGTCGAGCGCCGCCGACTGCGCCTTCACTTGCGCCAGGTCCGCCTTCGCCGGTGGCGGCGAGAACGGATTGAACACCAGGACTCCCGCGATCCCGGCCGCGGCCGCCATCGACCACGCGGCCCACCGCCGACGCTTCCGGTGCCGCTCCGCGACCACCGTTCCCCGGATCTCGGCCCAGCGGTCACGGGCGGGAGAGCGTGCCGGCAGCGCCTTGAGCTGCGCCACCCGCTGGTAGAGCGCCTCCAGCTCACTCCGGCACAGCTCACACGCTTCGAGGTGCTTCCGGGCCCAGACCGACCCTTCATTGGCCCTGAGGGCCAGCAGATCATCCATCGTGCAGTGTGTCATCTAGGCCTCCGCCTCCACGGCGAGCAGCTTCCGCAGTCGCGCGTGCGACCGGGCCAGCTGAGATTTCGAGAAACTCACCGTTTTGCCCATCATCTCCGCGATTTCCTCGTGTGTGTAGCCTTCCACGTCGTGCATCCACACCACGGCGCGCCCCGTCTCACTCAGGTGTTCGAGCGCGCGCTCCAGATCCAGGTTCACTCCTACCAGCGGTGCGGGTGACCCCGCCCCTGTCGTTTCGTCGAACTCGTCCGCGGCGCGCACATTTTCGCGACGGATTTTCATCAGGGCTTTCGAGGCCGCGATCTGACGGACCCAGCCCCAGAGATGCCCATCACCGCGGTACGCGCCGATGCTCTTGACCACCTCGAGGAACGTCTCCTGCAACACATCCTCGGCATCCTCGGCGTTCTTGAGTATCCGCCGCGCCAGGTTGTAGACCGGAGTCTCGAAGGCTCGATAGAGCCCTTCGAGGGCTTCCAGGTCGCCGGTCTTGGCGCGGGCTACCAGGACATCGGAAACGGCTAGTGAGATGGTCATCTCCCGTAAGGTATGATGCTGCAGTAGGGTGCAGAGTCGCAGACGGAAAAGGCGTGGGATGTGGGGATGTGGGACGCTCCAGCGACTCACCGGACTCCCAATCTCAACGGAGCGTCCCACATCCCACTTCCCCACGCCTTTAAGTCACTACGGCGTTTTCACTTAGCGCGTTTCAGGCTAGATTGCACCCATGCCCGACAGGGAACCCGTGAGCCTCTGGCTCGAGCACTGGCAGGACGAGTCAGACGCCGCCTTCCTGTATGACGTTCTGGCGTCCGTCGAACGGGATGCCAAGAAGCGGGACGTCTACGCCCGCCTCGCGGGCGTCGAAGAGCGGCATACTCAACTCTGGGCCAGGCTTCTGAACGACAACGGTCATCGCGTCCCCGAGGGCCTTGCCCCACCCACCATCGAGGCGCGGATCAAGGCCAAGATGGGCAAGTGGTTCGGGCCCGGGTTCCTGCTTCCCCTGCTCCTCCGTGAGGAAGGCCGGGAAGTCAAAGGCTACATGGACCTCCACGAGACCTCATCCGCGGGCGATGCGCGCGACGTCTCGCTCACGCTCGCGAAGGAGTCCGCGGAGCACGCGCAGACGCTGGCGGGGCTCGCCGGTCAGAGCGCCGAGCCGTGGCATCAGACGGAGTCGGGCGGGTTCGTGCGGAACGTGGTGTACGGGTTCAACGACGGGCTGACTGCGAATTTCGGACTGGTGGCGGGCGTGATCGGCGCAGCGGTGCAGCCGCACGTGATCCTGCTCTCGGGAGTCGCCGGGATGATCGCAGACGCGCTGTCGATGGGCGCTTCCGGCTACCTCGCCGCGAAGAGCGAGCAGGAGGTCTACGCCCACGAGATCGCGATGGAAAAAGAAGAGATCCGGGTGATGCCGGAAGTGGAGGAGGAGGAGCTGGCCCTCGTCTACGAGGCCAAGGGGATCGCCGGTACGGAAGCGCGACGCCTGGCGTCCGAAGTGATGCGGGATCCCAAGCGCGCCCTCGAGGAGCAGGTCCGGGAGGAGCTGAAGATCGGGGAAGCCCGGGAGACGCCACTCAAGGAAGGCTGGGTCACGGGCGTCTCGACGGCCATCGGTGCGCTGATTCCGGTGGCGCCCTTCCTGGTCCTCACCGGTCAGGCCGCGGTGTGGACGGCCTTCGGACTCGCGATGTTCTCACACTTCGGCGTTGGCGCCGCGCGGAGCTTCTTCACCGGTCGGGGCATCTTCCGGTCAGGCCTGGATATGTTCGTGGTCGGTCTGGGTGTAGCGGGTGTCGGCTACGTGGTGGGAGACCTGGTCGCGAAATACCTCTAGACCACGACATTCAGCAGCCGGTCCTGCACGTAGACCACCTTCTTCGGCGCCCTCCCTTCCATGAACTTCTTCACCGACTCATCCGCAAACGCGCGAGACTCGACGTCCTTCTGGGACACACCCCGGGCCACGGAAAGCCGGCCGCGGACCTTGCCGTTCACCTGGACTACGATTTCCACGTCTCCCATCGCCGCGAGCGCGTCATCGTGCTTCGGCCACCCCGCGTCGAAAACAGTGGTCGTGTGCCCAAGCACTTGCCAGAGCTCCTCGGCGAGATGCGGGGCGAAGGGCGCGAGCATGATGACCAGCGGCTCGACCGCCCGGCGGTCGGTGCAGCCGGCTGAGCGCACCTCGTTGACGTACTCCATCATCGCGGCAATGGCCGTGTTGTACTGAAGCCCGTCGACGTCACTCCCGACCTTCTTGATGGTCTGGTGGAGCTTGGTCACCACGCTCTGGGGCATCCCCGGGGACCCCGGGCTGACGCCCGGGGTTAGCGAAACGTCGTGGGTGAGCGTCCAGACCTTTTCCAAGAATCTCCTGATCCCCGTGATCCCCTCATCCCGGAAATCCCCACCCTCCTGGAAGGGTCCCAGGAACATGAGATACATCCGGAAGGTGTCCGCACCCCACTGATTGATGTAGGTGTCGGGCACGACCACGTTGCCGCGGGACTTCGACATCTTCGAGCCGTCCTTCACGATGATACCGTGCGCGCGCAGCTTCGGGAACGGCTCCTCGAAACTCACGTGGCCCAAATCCTTCAAGACCATCGTGGTGAAGCGCGAATACAGGAGGTGGAGCACGGCGTGCTCGTTCCCCCCGATGTACGTCGTCACCGGCAGCCAGGTCTTGGTCCGCGCCTGGTCGAAGGGCACATCCTCGAACTCCGTCGACGGATAGCGCAGGAAGTACCAGGCCGAATCGAGGAACGTGTCGGAGACGTCGGTCTCGCGACGGGCCTGCGCTCCGCACTGCGGGCACTTCACGAAGTACCACTCCTGATGGCGCGCGAGCGGGCTCACGCCGGAGTCGTCGGGCCGGAAGTCCTCGATGGGCGGCAGAATGACCGGGAGATCCTTCTCCGGCACCGGCACCACCCCGCACGAATCACAATAAATGATGGGAATCGGGGGTCCCCAATACCGCTGACGGGAGATGCACCAGTCGTGGAGCCGGTACTGGACCCGGGCGCTTGCCGCCCCGCGCCCCGCCAGCCACGCCACGATGTTTCTCCGCGCGTCCGCGCACGACAGCCCGTCGAACTCGCCGGAGTTGAACAACACGCCATCGTCGCCGACGAACGGCAACGGGCCATCACCCTTCACCACCGGCTTGATAGGCAGCTTGAATTTCGTGGCGAACTCGTGGTCCCGCTCATCGTGCGCCGGCACCGCCATGATGGCCCCGGTGCCGTACTCCATGAGGACGTAGTCCGCGATCCAGATCGGGATCGACTCCCCCGTCGCCGGGTTCCGGACATACGAACCCAGGAACACTCCGGTTTTGGTCGTGTCCCCTACCCGCCGTGAGACGACGTCCTTGGACTGGGCTTCGCGCTGGTAGCCCCGCACCGCCGCCTGCTGCTCCCGGGCCGTGAGGGTCTCGACGAGCGGGTGCTCCGGCGCAAGCACGAGATACGTCGCGCCGAACACCGTGTCGGGCCGCGTGGTGAAGACCGTGATCTTGTGTCCCGCCGGCGTCTCGAACGTCAGCTCGGCGCCTTCGCTCCGGCCGATCCAGTTCCGCTGGAGCGTGCGGGTCGAGTCGGACCAGTCCAGCCGATCGAGATTGTCGAGCAGCCGCTGGGCGTGCTTGGTGATCGCAAAGAACCACTGCTCCAGGAAGCGCTGCTCCACCGGGGTGTTGCACCGCTCGCAGTGCCCGTTGATCACCTGCTCGTTGGCGAGCACCGTCTTGTCCTTCGGGCACCAGTTCACCGCCGCACGCTTCTTGTATGCGAGACCGGCCTTGTAGAGCTGGAGAAAGAGCCACTGCGTCCATTTGTAGTACTTGGGGTCAGTGGTCGCTAGCTCGTGCCGCCAGTCGAACATGCCGCCGAGCCGGTGGAGCTGGTTCCGGAAGGCCGCGATGTTCTTCGGGATCAGCTTGGCGGGGTGGGTCCCGATCGTGATCGCGTAATTCTCGGAGTGAATGCCGAACGCGTCGTAGCCGATCGGCTCGAACACCGTATATCCCTGGAGCCGCTTGAAGCGCCCGTAGATGTCCGCGCCCGTGAACGCGAACATGTTCCCCACGTGCAAGCCTTCGGCTGAGGGATAGGGGAACATCATGAGGTTGTAGTACGGACGGGCGGGGTGATCGAGGTCAGGCTCGTTCGTGTGGCGCTCAGCCCACCGGGCCTGCCACGTGGACTCGACCGCAGCGGGGTCGTATTCGGGTGTCTCGCGAGGCGACATAAGTGCTTGAAGCTAAACGGGCTTGCCCGCACGTGAAACCCACCATACTTTCGCGCAACACTCATGGCGACTGACGCGCAGCAGCTCCGACAACGCTTCCTGCTACTGGGCGCGGGCACCGTGCTCGCCCTGCTTCTCCTTCTTGCCGTCGTCGCCGGCAATGCCGCCAACGCCTATCTCCGCCAGCAGGCACAGGACCGGGGCCGCGACGTGGTCATCCGGGCCGCCAGCGCCGTCACGGCATACCTGCACGAGCGCCGCCGGGAAGCTGAGGCTCTCGCAGCGTCCCCGTCGATCGTTGCCGTCGCCAAGACGGCCTCACAGAACGCCGTCAAACAGAAGCTCCCGCAGTATGACGTCCCCACACTCGAGCGGCTCTTCTCCCGGACCCGGGAGCTCGGGGGCGGGCCCGACGTCGGGTCGTACCTGACCGACTACACGAGCCACTCGGATTTCGTGCGCATCCTGCTCACCGAGTCTCACGGCTACAGCGTGATGGGGTCCGAGCGCGCCGCCGCGTTCGCGCACGGAGATGAACCCTGGTGGCAGTCCACGTGGAGCCAGGGAGAGTACGTCTCAAGCCCCGAGAGTGATCGCGAGTCCGGCGTACTCTCGATGGAGTATGACGTCGTGGTCCGCCCCAACCGGATGGTGCAGCCCTCCGGCGTCCTGAAGGCTGTGTTTCCCCTCGAGCAGCTTCGGGTGTTGATCGCCGGTGCCACCCTTGGTGATCGCGCATATCTCGAAGTCGTCGACAACCGGGGTGCGATGGTGACCGCGCCAAACGGGCGCGATCTCCTGAAGATCGACTCCATCGCCACCAGTGTGCCGCGCGCCGACACCGCCGTGGCGGTCTCCGTCAGCACGGCGCAGGGGGATGAGCTCGTCACGGCCGCGCCGACCAACGACGGCGCCTGGCGCGTGCTTCTCCGCCAACCGGCCGCCAAGGCGTACGCCGGCGCCGCCAAGGCTCAACGAGCCATCTGGCTCGGGGCCCTCGCGCTCCTCCTGGTGTCGGTCGGCATGCTGTGGGGGCTGGGCGGGTGGCTCAATCAACGGGTCACGGAACCCGTCCGTGAAGCCGGCCGGATCGCCGGGCGGATCGCGGCCGGGGATCTCTCAGTGACCGTCGCCGGGACGCGCGAGCGCACCGCGGAAGTCGCCGAGCTCATTTCTTCGATCCAGTCGATGGTCGTGGCCCTCCGCCGCCTGGTCGGGGCGATCCGGTCCGCGGCCGACGAGTCCGCCGCAATGGCGTCCGAGAT
>DASQIZ010000050.1:0-4009 GCA_035631315.1 Gemmatimonadales bacterium | reverse complement strand
GTCCTGCAACTGGTCACGGCGCCCGGCCTCGGGAGCGGGCAGTACTTCGATAAGACGTCCCCCAGCCAGGCGAACAGCCAGGCGTACGACCGGGAGGCGCGCGAGAAGCTGAAGCGGTTCAGTCTCCAGCTGACCGGGGATCCGGGCCGTTGAGCGATCTGGCATGAGTTCTAAGCAAAGCCGCGAGCAGGCCCTGGAGATCCAGCGCCGCGTCCGCGCCAGCTGACGGGAACATTAGCCCGCGCGGCGGCGGTCGCCCCCGTGCGTGGGCGTCGTCCCCGTGACATAACCTCCCAGACTCGGACGCCGCCCCCCTCCGGGACCCCTGAAGAGGCGATGCTACCGCAGCGTACCGGCGGGTGGGGTATCAGGGAGCGGTTCCTGAGACGTTTTCTCCGCTACTTGCTGCCCCGCCGCCAGCCGTACGCCGTCAGGCCCGCGATGCCCGCAGCGAGGAGGAGCAAGGTGGAGGGTTCGGGAACAGGCGAAGCTAAGGTGAAGGAGGTGATAGACCCCTCAACGCCGAACGCGAACGAGTCGAAGTTTACGCCAAAGAATGGCAAGAACAGGGATAGGTCAGGAGGGGTCAATGGCAGCGCATCGCTGCTAAACGCCAGACCAGTGAAGTCGCCGAGACCGATCTGGAAACTGGTAGGGATCACTCCCGCTACACTCGGACCGGACGGGATAACGTTAAGAAAGTAACAGTCCACAGAGGCGCAAGGCCCAAAGCCGTTATCCTGGACGAATATGTCGCAAGGCCCACTCGAACAGAGCCCGAGTGTTCCGGTATAGGGGCCGATCGTGAACGTTAATCCAATTATGGCACCGGCGTAAAAGCCTCCCGGGGAAGGGTCTGCATCGGGCGTCGTTGATTCGAACGTGTAGGATCCCGAGAACGTGTCCCCGGGGCTGAAGGTGCCAGACAGCGCGGGAACAACGGACGTCACGCTTCCCGCGAAGTCGAAGGTAATCGGGCCCGCTGCAGCAGCTGTCAGCATGCCGACCAGGATGAGTCCAAGGGTCGTGAACCAGGTCACCGCCCGCAGCCGACGACCTATCATGCCCACCTTAACACTGTGCCCGCTCGCACAGCACGCAGAGCGGCGGTGCCGTCTCCTTAGGGCACCCGCCAACCCGCTGAGGCCAGCGACGAGGAGCAGGGGCGTTGGGGGCTCCGGAGTGGAATACGCTCCGCTGAAGGTTTCCGAGCGGTTCTGGAGAAATGGCGCCCCTGTTGCCGGGGTAACTATGTTGTCGAGGAGAACTTCAAATGCGTAGTGCTCTCCTAGTACGAGAACGCCAGAGGGAATGTCGAAGGATGTTGTGGTCGGCGAAAAGAAGGCCGATCCGAAAATCGTGTCTGAGACACCCCCGACAGTGATCTGATCGAGATCGCGCACCCGAACAGAAATCCGAGTGACGCCGAGTCCAGTCAGGCCTGGAAGGGCCCAGTTAAGGTGCGGCGTCAAGAGCGCCCCGCTCGCCTGAAGATTGCCTACGAGCGGAATGACCTCAGGGTTGGGGATCGCATTCGTAGTGACCTGGAGAGACGTCCCTGTCCCGTCCTTGGCAGTCAGCGTCCATGACCCGGTCAGAAGCGGATCGAAGGCTAAGATGGCCGTGTAAACGTTGGGTTGAATAGTGGAGGTCCGAGGAGGGACGTTGATAACTTCTCCGCCCTGGACCGCTTGGACGGTCGTACCCGGCCCCGCCGGCGTGACATCTGTTGCTCCAACAAGAAGAAGATCGCCAACGGGACCGACGTCGGGCCTAGGTCCAACGTTGTCTCGGAAGTTGAATGGGCCGGTAATCGACGGGATTGCGAGAGCGTCGTTTACCCACGCCCCGAGAGTGCTCATGACGGCCAGGAGCAGCAGGAGAGTAGCCCGGGTGGAACTCATTCTCGTTATCATCTCGGCCTCCTCTAGCTATCGGGCGTCAGCATTGGCCGCAGACGCAGGCCCGCTAAATTAGTGGGACGCTTGCCGAAACGCTCTAGATCGAGCGGACGTGACGGTGAGCACCACGAGGTGATCACCGCGCACGGCAGATCGGAATGGTCAGGCGAGCGGCGGGGCGCGGAGTGGGGCTGAGTAGGCGGGAGCACTAACGCGGCCTGCCACTGCGGCCAGGCACAGCTTCGGCGCGAGGGCGAGACAGGGACCAGCGTCTGGCGCGGTGGCGGAACCGCTCGCCTCTAGGGCAGACGTCAAGAGACCTACGACATCATCGAAATCGGCTTGATCGTAGACGCCGGCGAGCCAGGTCGGATCGGGGGGGCTCGCATGCGCGAGCGTGACGGGAGCGATCATCAGAAGCACCAGCAACATGGCGCTCAAGCCAGCGGGACGAGGGACGTGCAAGCGATCGAGAACAGTCATTCGCGCCTCGTCAGAAGCCGATCAGTCATTAATTGGGCGCGCCACTATAGGGTTGGAGAAGCCCGCTGTCAAGACGATTCGTGCAGTCCAATGGTCTAGCTTCTCTGATGGCCAGCGGGATGCGTAGGCCACTGCAATTGCGGTTTCGGTAGACGAGGCGGTCGCTATTGCATCAATCCTACGAACTTTCAAGGCATGTGCTTACTGTCGACGTCTCACTCGACCGTGGACGTCGAGAGCCTAGGCAACTCTTGCACCCTCCGGCGGCGGGCGCCCCTTCCGCGGGTCCCCTCACCCTGACGTAATCTGCCAGACTCGGACGCTGACCGACCCAGGAGCCGGATGTCACAGCAGATCATGCTGTACATAGTTAGCACTCTCTGGAGACCCTACAGCCCGTCGAGCACGAGAACCGGGCTAGTCCTCGATGTATCTCTCAACGTCGGTTTCGATCCGCCTCAGTCGTTGCAGCGGGTCGGAGAAGCGGTCGCCGTCCTGCGTGAGCACCTCATCTCCGGTGCCCGGCTTGAACGGCGAGCGGTTCATGTGCCGTCCGATGGAGTCCCGCCACCGCTCAATCGCTTCCGGCGACCGGAGGACTTCATGCCGGTGAAAGAAGCGGTCGCCCTCTGCACGCAGAGATTGGACGATTCGCCGTGCCGCTAGGAGCTTGCGCTTGCGCGTAGACTCCCTGTAAAGGCTCCGCCCGCTCACGCTCACCGCGACCACGATGCCGCAGACAATGAGCGACCAGCCGAGGGCCGCGTGCTTGGCGACGGCGACGAGGGGAATCCCAGCGAGGACCGCTGAGAAAGCAATCGGGAGCCAGAGACGTGCCGGGTTCTCGGTGGTGATGGTGGTCAGATCGGGCCTCCTTGGTAGATCATGATGGACATCACTACGGGTAGCCTAGCACGCGTCCCTCGCACCTTTACCCAGCGATTCACCTCTGGCCGGCTCGCGCCGCATCCCGGGAGCACCGCTGAGAAACCAATCGGAGCTATAGGCGCATAGGGGTGTCGGTGGTCACGGGCTACGCCTCATGGCGTAGAGCACCACGAAGACCAACACGAGCCCCACCACAATCCCAAACACGGCCTCAAACCCTTCTTCGATGGCCCCGAAGAACTTGGGCATTCCCGCCGTCTCCACCTTCACCGAGTGATTCGGATTCTCCTGAGCATGGCCGCTGGCCCTGATGTTCGCCTCCTCCTCCGTCTGGAACCCCTCGCGGGAGGCACAAGTCGAACAGGTCATTACCCACCACGCCGTGGATTCGCCTCCTTCGGAGGTGATAGTCGAGTCATGCGGGGGGAGCGCCGGCGACCTACACCCCGAGGACGCGCTTGACCGCTTCGCTCATGAGCGGGTCGAGCACCGGCTTGCTCGCTTCCCAGACTTTCGGAGCCGCGCGCTTCAGCCAACGCCACGCCGCAACCGTGTGGGTGCCGTTGGGGTCGAGCTTGTCGAGACGCTCGAATGCGGAGATCAACTCCAGTCGCTCGTCGTCGGGTAGCTCTCGCGAGGCGCGGAGTAGATTCCTGATCCACGCGAGGAGTTCGGCACGCGTGAGCCACTGTCCCGGCTTCCCACAGTTCGCGCAGAACGGTGCGCCTGTCTTCTGC
>DASQIZ010000049.1:0-6926 GCA_035631315.1 Gemmatimonadales bacterium | reverse complement strand
GTCGACGCCCGATGGCTCTGGCAGCCGAGTGTTCAGCCGCCGACGGTCAAGTGAGGCGCCAACAGTAAGCACACGTCTTGGAAGTTCGTAGGATTGGTGCACTAGCAAGCGCCTCTTCTGCCGAAGCAGCAGTTGCAGTGGCCTACGCATCCTGCGGACCATCAAATGAATCCAGACCATCAGACTGTGCGATTCATCTTGACACCCGACTTCTCCAACCTCCATAGTGTCGCACCGACCAAGACTGATCGGCTTCTGACGAGGTTGAGAATGACCATTCTCGATCGCTTGCACGCTCCTCGTCCCGCTGGCTTGAGCACTATGTTGCTGGTGCTTCTGATAATCGCTCCTGTCACGCTCGCGCATGCGAGCCCACCCGATCAAACCTGGATCGCCGGCGTCTACGATCAAGCCGATTTCGATGACGTCGTAGGTTTCTTGACGTCTGCCCTTGAGGCTACCGACTCCATCGCCGCGCCAGACACCGGTCCCTGTCTTGCGCTCGCGCCGAAGCTGTGCCCGGCCACGGTGGCGTCGCCGGCTAGTGCTCCCGCCTACTCGGCCCCACTCCGCGCTCCGCCGCTCGCCTGACCGTTCCGATCCGCCGTGCGCGGTGATCACCTCGTGGTGCTCACCGTCAGACACGCTGGATCTAGAGCGGTCGGCAAGCGTCCCACTCATTTGAGGCCACACGAACGTGCTTCTCTCTTGGAGGGAGCACATGACGCTCCGGAAAACGGACACCGATTGATGTCCCGGGTGGACAACGTGTCCTCGGGTTTCGGCTGATTCTATTGACAACGGTAGATCGCAATCGGAGGACTCAAAGGATGCGGAAAGCCATCGTCCTTGGTTCCCTGGTCCTAACCGCGACGCTTTGCTTGCCCTCAAACATTCACGCAACCCCAACAATCTTCAACGATCTCGTCTACTCCGACAATCGCCCTGCGGACGATATCTTCGGAATTTCCGGACTGAGGGTCCAACTAACTCTCGCCGCGACCGATCCCGGTGGGTCGGGTGCCTTGACCGGCACCGGCGCCGGGACGACGGCGACTTCAATCAATCCGGGTTTCCCGCTCCCCCAGCCAGTCACGGTTCCCGTTAATTCGTTCTTTAGCCTTTTGGGCGTGGAATTCACGGCGAATTTGCCGCTGAGTGGCGGTCTTGCGGATTTTTCGAAGTTCACGGGCACCTATGGGTTCATCGTCACTAATACGATGGCGCAAACCGCTTCGGATACGAGCCACAACTTCGACAAGCCCGAGGTCATCCCTATCCCGACCGGGCTGGGAACGAACAACAGCTCCACCACTCCGATTTTCTCTTTCACTGATCCAAGTCCTGCCCCAGGGGTTGCTGGTCTCGCCCGTCGTTATAACTTTTTCATTTTTGATGGCATCACCCTCAACGCAATTTATGAATTCGCTACCGCCACTGGGACGCTCTCAACGACACCCAATTTCGCTGTACCTTCGGGATTGCTGGTTCCGGGCCACCCATATTTCCTCACCGCGGCGAGCGTGGACATAGATACGACCGAAACGAGTACGATTCTACATCCGAACTGGGAAAATCGATCGCGGGAGTTTCTAGCTTTCACACCGACACCGGTGCCGGAGCCCACTAGTCTGTTGCTTGTCGGCTCCGCTCTTACGGTGCTTACCGGTGTCGCATGGAGACAGCTCCGCCGCAAGTAGCGGGCTCAGCAGAGATTGGCTTCGAACTCATCTGACGCGCAAGGCAAGGAGGCCGCCAATGAGTGAATCCGGGAATCTCCAAATTAGTCGCCAGATCTGGGATGCCTGGAACGCGCACGATCCAGCCGCCTATCTCAAGTTTCTTGATGCGAACTACGTAATCGAGTCGGACACAATTCCCGAGCCAATTCGGGGGCCAGAGGCTGCTCAAGGCCTCATGCAGATGTACGTAGACGCCTTCCCCGATCTCCACTTCAACATCGATCAGATGATCGCAAGTGGGGACACCGTCGTCACTCGATGGACGGCGACGGGCACCCATCGCGGTCCTCTCATGGGCATTCCCGCCACGAATCGACATGTCCAAACTCGAGGATGTACGGTCGGCGAGATTCGAAATGGACAGTCCGTTCACGACTGGACGTATTGGGATACGGGAAATATGCTCCGTCAGCTCGGAGTGCTGCCGGGGACGTAACTGCTAAGGGCATGGGCTCGCATGACATCCGTCGCAAGACGGCCGATCTCCTGAAGGGATTGTTTTCTAGAGGATGGAGGGGAGATGCGTGCTGTCCGCTCTGCCCTGGCTGGATGGGTCGGACGAATAAGACCATCGCTGCGGTGCGCCGGGGCGTAGTCCTGCTCCTCTCTCCTGTCCTTTTCCTCCAGGCGTGCACGACGGTGATTGCACCTGGCCTTTCCTTGGGGAGTGGAAACTCGGTGACGTGGACGCCGAGGAGTGAGCCACGCCTCGATGCCAAGTCGGTCAGCGTCGGGAGCAGGGCGCCCCACGAGGAAGCATGAAACCAGGATGCCGGTTGTTCCGACTCTTCCCGGTGTTCCTCTCTTGTCTGTGGCTGGCAGCTTGCGGAAACGTCCGGGTGAAACCCGACCAGCCAATTGGCACGGCGACGCTGAAGCCCACAATAGAAGACAAGCGCGCGGGGCTCGTCGGTATTGCGCCTGAGTTCACGCCCAAGGCCTATCGGCGGATCAGCGTCGAGATCTTCACCGTGACGGACAAGAACATCGACGGGGATGATGACAAGCAGTTCGCGCAGGTGATGCCAGTCTACCTGCAAGCCAAGCTCGTCGAACAGTTCCGCGTCGCTCAGCTGTTCGAGCAGGTCGCGACCCCCGAGGACCCGGCATCGCCGCCTGAGGGCGGGAAGACGCTCAAGCTTCAGGGGACGATCACCGAGCTCAGCGGCGGCTCGCGCGCGCTGCGATTCTGGATTAGCTTCGGCGCCGGCCGAAGCAGGGTGCAGTACGAGACCCGGATGGTCGATGCGGAATCCGGCACCGTGCTGCTGGTGACCGCGGATCGGCGGATCGGTGTGATGTCGGAGGCGATGTCGCTCGACTATGGCGGCGGCAGTCGCGAACTGCTCGAGCAGACGCTCAGCGACGCGGCTCGTGACTTCGTGCGGTTCCTGACGCGACTCGCGGCGGGTCAGGGGCCGTCACCCGACTGAATGGCGCGCGGCGAGCGCTTGACTCACTGGCTCACCATCACGGCCGTGCTGCTCGGAGGCTGTGTTCGCTACTACTGGTCCAAACCAGGGAGCACGCCGGAGGAGTTCGCCAAGAACAGTCTCGAGTGCCCCCACGAGGCCGCGCCGACGCCCGCCGCCCGGCAGTACGGCATCGTCACCGACAGTGCCTACCGCACCTGCCTCTCGGCGCGCGGTTACACACGCGACAAGCAGGTGGAACCGCCACCACCGGGCTTCTATCGTGGCTTTGAGTAGACAGCGCGAACTCACGTGGAGGGTCAACGTGGGCGCCCGAGCTATTCCTAGGCCCCCAAACTACCGCCACCAGCCCTACATGCGTGCCGTCTCCAAGGCGCCAACGCACTAACCATCTATGCGCGGCCCTTCGAATGAGCCCGTCAGCTCGTCCTGATCGAATCGCTCATCGGAGGCGGCGGCCCGCCGTATACCGCCTCTGTGTTCGTAGCTTCTGTGCGATCCTCCTGTCCGGCTGTGCGACAACCTCTATAGCCGCTCAGGCGCCAAGCGACGGTGCCCAGGATCTCCGAGCCGCTTTTGCATTCCTCGAGGACGGTAAGACGACGAGAGATGATGTGCGGGCTCATCTCGGCCCTCCGTCCAGCGAATTCAAGGAGGGGAAGATATGGACCTATAGCAAGTTGGCCAACGGTTATCACCTGGTCGTCGTGTTTGGTGGCGACGACACGGTCGCGACGCATGAGATCGTGAAGGTGAAATAATGCCAATCTCCCGGATCCTCTGTCTTGTGGCGGTTCTCGTCTGCGCCGGATGCGTTGTTGTGGGCCCAATCCTACACGACGAGCCTGATCCCAGCTCCCCGCGATCCAGGATAGACCGCGAGACACGGGACTCGATTCTCGTCGGCTCGACAACCCTGGAAGACGTCCTGAAGAGGTTTGGTGAGCCGGAAGAGCACTTTGACGCGCCAACAGTCTTGCTCTATCGCTGGACCCGGTTGCAGGGGATTTACGCCTTCACGATTATTGCCACTCAGGGCGGGTCGTTCGAGAGCGAGAACCTCGTCGAATACACGCTTCACATTGCCTTCGACGAGAACGACAAGGTCAGCCGGTACAAGGTCAGCAAGCTGACGCTGTTCACCCACGAGAAGCACTAGAGTCGGCCATGAAGAGCCTGCCCGGGGTCGTATGGACGATGGGATTCGCGGCTACTATCCTAGTCGGCTGCGGAGTCTCGGTCGGTCCGCTGAGAAGTGGGGACCAAGAACGCATCGCGGCTAAGAGAGGGTCGATCGTTGTCTTGCGGCTGCTGGCGACTGCAGACGGAGCGCCCGTAGAGCTGCTGCCCCACCTTCCGGGATCAGCTATTCTCGTCGCCGACAATATCGATACTGGGGACCAGGTGAGAGACGTGCGAAGCCCCACGGATCAGAGCAGACAGGAGGGATGGATCTATCTAGTGCTGGAACCGGGACGATACCAGATGAGAGTGCGACTGGCCGGAGGCCGGATCTCCTGGCGCTGGTTCGTGCGCGTTCCAACGCCGGGCACGGTAGTCTATGTGGGAACGCTGCCAGTCTCGTGCCTGCCGAAGTCTCGTGATTCCGCCGCCCCCCATTTCTTGGGCCGGTGCTGGAGCATCGACGGACCTGTGTCTGATGAGAGCGAACGGGCTGCAGAAATCTCCCAGCTCTCGTTCGCGCAATACGGCCCGCCCGTCACGGTTCTAATGCAGAGGCCGCCGCCGGAGCCGCCGGCCGCCACCAGAGATGAGCGGCCGGTGCACGAGCCTGCGGCGGAGCCACAGCCGCCGTCTCCATGCGGGCCTCCGTGCGGGCTTGCTCCCCGGCCCGCAGTCCCGCCTGAACCGCAGAAGGGAGAGCCGCCCTCATGAGAGCGGAGCGAGTGTCAGGAAGTCTCGCGCGAGTGTTCGTCAGCGGGAGATCGGCTGTCGATAGGGTGACAGGTCCACCTCACCTCGATGCCAAGAGGACACCACCCACAGACGGACGATGCCCACCGCCATGGCCGGCAGCGAACGCTCGGCGCTGATTTTCGTCCTCGGGGACGGTGAACGACGCCCGATGGCGTGGAGGGACACCAGGCTCGTGCCCTCGCAGAGTCGGCACTGTTCGTGCACCCGCGCTCAGCTTTCGACGGGGAGTCCACCCCTTCCCCTGCATGTTCCCGTGGACCCGAAAGGAGGTTTCGCGATGAACGACGTGAAGCGGAGCCCGCGACGGCCGGTCGGCCAGGGCGGTTTCACTCTCATCGAGCTGATCATCGTGGTGGCCGTCATCAGCATTGTGGCAGCCCTCGCCGTGCCGCTCTACGCCAATGAGGAGGCACGAGCGCGGGTGGCCAAAGTCCAGGCCGAGATACGCACCCTTGCCTGCGCCGTCAACCTGTACAAGGCCCACATGGGAATCCTGCCGCTCTCGTTGGCCGCTCTCAGCACGGCCGCGGTCAACGGACTCAACCAGAGCGCCGGACCTTTCGTGCCTTCACTTCCGAACCCACCGTTGGGAGGGTCACCGGCTTGGGGCAACTACGTGTATACGTCGAGCACCGCTGGGACCTTCTTGATCACCGCCACGGGCGACGGCACGACAGTCACCGCCCCCTAGTCTCGGAGCGCTCTGGGAACGAACCGTCGCCCCGCCACGCGGCCTTTCCGGACGGGGGCAGCGGTCAAGCTCTGAACGCTACCGGTTGAGCCAGACCACCTCGAGCTGCGCGCCGCGGATCGAACGAGTTCTTGACGCCGGGGCTTCGGGCTGTATTCGGTGATCCCCGCCGCCAGCCAACCATGGGGCCCTGGCCGGGGACGACCCGGAATTGCAGGGGCCGTTCCCGCACATCCTGCTCGTGCTTCCGCTCCCTGCGGACCTGCCTCACGTACGCTTGCGCCCCCTCCCACACGGAGTAGCTCAGCGGCCGTTCCCCCTTGGCAACGCGGCAGAGGTTCATCTTGGTGAACCACCCGAAGTTGATCCTCTCAGCCTTGGTTTCCCGCATGAGCCGGCGGGCTTCCTCTTGCGCTGCCGGCCCGTAGACGGGCTTCCAACGCCGCGGTGGCAGTTCTGTCAACGCGGTGAATGGGATCGGCGTCGGGCAACCTCGGACCAACACCTTGCGTGGCCCCCGGCCGGTGCGAGGCAGGATCTTCTCGATCTCGAGCTTGCCCAGCATCCCGACGGGCCGACCTGCGCGCGTGTTGGGCATCCCAGGTCACTGGCCAAGAAACTGCGAGAGGGGCGAGAGAGGAACGTAGTCACCAGCGCCATAACCACGATCGCGCCGGGACGCGCACTTGACCTCGCTCAGGCTAGGAGTCGGCTCGTCGCTCATTCGCCGATTGTAGAGCCTCCTACGCCCGCACAGGGGCAATCAATGCGCCCCATGCGGCCCTGAAATTTCTTTTCCGGGGGGAACCGCGGGGGTGGCCACGCTCTGCAGCACGAAAACCCATCGCGATCAGCAAGGAGCGAGAGACTCCCGGGGACGCACGTTAGCTGGTTGCACCTGGGTTGCGTCTGGTGCTACGTTCTGCTGCGATCTGCAACGTTCCAGGTTCCAAGTTCTCTACCTTTCTCGCCCTCCCGGCATTCTGGGAAAACGGGCGCTGGATCACGGGCACCGAGGAAACCCTTCGCGCCGTGGAGCGCTCCGGAGCCTGCCGGCGGACGCTTGTGGCGGGACAGCGGCTCTGGCTCGGCTCAGCGCTCCTGACCGTCCTGAATCCGGAC
>DASQIZ010000048.1:0-5076 GCA_035631315.1 Gemmatimonadales bacterium | reverse complement strand
CGACGTGCAGATCATGGTCCTCGATCTCGACATGCCCCGGATGGGCGGCGCGGACGTGCTCCAGCGAGTGCGGCACGACAAGGCGACCGCGGCGTTGCCGGTGATCATTCTCACCGGATCCGAATCCAGTGATACCGAGGTCGACATCATGGATCGCGGAGCCGACGACTACGTCCGCAAGCCCATCGATGGGCCGCGGTTCGTGGCGAGAGTGAAGGCGGCGCTGCGGAGGGCGGGGAGCTAGAGCGGACTCACGCCGCGGTCGTACGCGCCCGCAGGGCCGAGAAGGGCACGAGCTTCCGATTCTGCTCGTCCCACAACGTCAGCCGCACGCAGCGCAGACTACCCCAGAAGGTGAGGGCGGGGACCTGGGCCAGCTCCGGATGTTCGTCCAATACCCGCGGGAGTCGGTAATTCGGAATCCGCGGATGCAGATGATGCACATGGTGGATGCCGATGTTGCCCGTGGCCCATTGAAGAATCCCGGGCAGGCGGTAATAGGAGCTGCCGTGAAGTGCGGCGGCATCGTACGACCACCGCTCGTCCCGCTCCCAGTACGTGGGATCGAACTGGTGCTGCACGTAGAAGAGCCACACCCCCATCATGCACGACAGCCCCAGCACCGGCAGCTGGACCATCGCGAACTCCCGGTACCCCACCAACGCACCCGTCACCACGATCAGCACCGCGAGCCCGACATCCGTCCAGAAAATGCTGGCCCGTTCGCGCCGCCAGCTCTTGGGAACCATGGTGGGCAGGCGGTGACGTACGAAGAAGTGGATGATAGCGCCCACACCGAACAGCACCGCCGGGTGCCGGTACAGCCGGTACTTGAACCGCTGCCACCGCGACCGCGCCAGGTACTCGTCCACGGTCAGCGTATCGATGTCGCCGAAGCCCCGGTGCTCCAGGTTTCCGGAGGTGGCGTGATGCATGGCGTGGGTCTTCTTCCAGTAGTGATACGGGGTCAACGTCAGGACGCCGATGATCGAGCCGACGGTGTCGGCCACCCGGGAAGACTGGAAAAACGAGGCGTGTCCGCAGTCGTGCTGGATGATGAAAAGCCGCATCAGAAAGAATGCGGCCACGGGGGCGAGGAGCAGAGTGAGCCAGTACCCAACCGAGAGACTGAAGTACATCAGCGCCCAGGTGCCGGCGAACATGATCACGGCGGTCGTGAGCTGCCAGATGCTCCGGGCAGCGTCGGGGCCTCGGTATTTGGCGAGGCGGGCGGACCAGGGTTCCGGTGACGTCATATCATACCCTAAGAGATCATGGCACCACGATCAACCCCGCCTCGCCTCCGAACTCGTCTTTCACCGTGGTCGCCCCCACCGGCACGATCCAGGTGCCGCCATCAATGCGAACTTCGATCAGATGCGGTCCCGGCGATAGGGAAATCGCCAACCGCCACGCCCCGGCTATCTGACGGAGCTCCACCGCCCCCCAATCCGTGAAATCTCCCCTCACCTCCACCTTCGCAGCCCCCTCGGCGTGCACGACCAGCACTCGCGCCCCACCGATCTCGACGGCGGTCGTCACCGGAGCGTCTGCCGAGGGGAGGGGCAGGTAGCGCTCAAGCACCTGACGGTACGGATCGGCCAGGCGCGGGGCCGGCGTCGCCATCCGGACGCCGAGTGTGGCGTACCGCCCGGCGATAGTCCCGCGGGTGGGGTCGGTCGGATAACGGCCGCCGCCGAGCATGAGGTTGACGACGCGAGTCAGCGCGTAGCTCACTGACGCTTCGCCATACACGCCGTGCCCGCCGCCCGTGCTGCCCAGCCGGTCGCCCAGACGGCCCACGAGGTTCACCCGACCCTGGCTCGCCTGCGCCACTCCTTCGAGATCCGTGTAGCTCGTGTCTCCGATCGTGCTGCGCGCAGCCGTGACCGTGAGCGTCGCCCAGGGAATGGCACCCCACAGCCCGAGTCCGAACGTCCCGGCGCCCCGGTGAGCGCCGCCAAAGGATGTCGACCCCGCAGTGCCCCCGAACCACGCCCCGAACTGCGGTCTGAGATAGTGAAGATCCGCGGCGCCGAATGCGTGCGAAAAGGCCGGCTTGGTGCGATATCGGCTGGTGCCGAGGTCGCCGCCAACCTCGAGACGGAAGGGTCCGACCGCGGGTGTGTAGGTCGTGCCGACGATCGATCCATGCAGGTCGCGGTGCCCGCTCGCGAACTCGAGCACGGTCCCTCGCGCGGCGATCGAGGTCCACCCGCGGTCGAAGGCCATGGTCGGAGAGACGGCCAAGGCGGTCGAGGGCTGGAAGAGGTCGTACCGGATGTCGGAGGCGCTCAAGTCGAGGGAACCCGAGACCTGAGCGCCGACTTGCGATGTCACCACTGCCAAAAGCGCGAGAGAAGCGACTCCCCTCACGGCTTCTTGGCAGGAGTCAGCAGGGCCGCCCGGCCGGATGAGTTCAGTGCGCCGATGACAGATCCGACCGGCGCGGCACCGAGATCGATATCGCGGTCGACGCGCTGGCGAAACGCGAGATACTCATCGTCCGGCTGGGACGCGAGTGCGACCACCACCTTGGACGCGGTGTCGACTGGCACGCCCCGCGCGACCAGGTCGGAGAGCACGCCCAACGGCACCACCAGGTCCTTGGCCCGCGCCGCCCGCAGCCGCGAAAGATCCTCGGGCCGGGCGCCCAGCCGGAGTGCGACGGCCCCCGCATTGAGCTCGTCGGGCGTCGCGGGCCCCAGCGCCTGCCGCGCGGTTCCGAGCGCCTGCGCCAGAGAGCGAACCGCCGTGGCGATCGCATCGACCGACGCGCCCTTCGCCGAGCCCTCGAGCGCTTTTTCGACCAGTGGCCTGGTCGGAAGCCCCGCGTGGGCCGCGGAGTCGATGATGGTCTGAACGGCCGGCGCCTGTCCGACCGCGATCGTCGGCGCCAGAAGCGCGAACACCAGGGCTTTGATCATAGAGCCACCGTGACGACGGAGTTGGGAGACCCGAAGTCGTCGACGGCGACTTTCGGCGCCGCCGGATCGGGCACCAGCTTCCCGTCCACCATGAACACATAGTTGTACTGGCCTGGCGCGAGACGCAGACGCGTTTCCCATGAGCCAGTCCCATTCTTCACCAGAGGCGTGGGCTTCCAGTCGTTGAAGTCGCCCACGACGGCGACCTTGGACGCCTGAGGGGCCGTCAAGGTGAACGGTACCGCCTTGCCCCGGGGCCACGCCGCAACCACCGCCAGTCCAGCCGCCAGTGCAAGCGCCGGCCACCAGGCGCGGCGCGGCCGGGCGTCCTGCATGACCAGAGTCATGATCCGCGCGTCGAGATCCGCCGACACGCTTACGGGACGCTTGAGTTCCCGAATGACGTCATCCAGCACGCGCCACCTCCTCGAGCATCGCCCGCAGCCGCTCGCACGCCCGGCTCACTCGCATCTTCAGCGCCGACACCCCGGCGCCCGTCAATGCCGCCATCTCCTCGTAGCTCATCTCTTCCACATGCTTCAGGAAGAAGGCCTCGCGATACACGGGCTCGAGCTGCTCCATGGCCCGCTCCACCGCCTCCCGCCACAGCTCCCCATCCGCCTCCTCGGGAGCCTCGGCGCCCGCGAGCGCTTCATCGTCGTGGACCAGCCAAGCCCCGCGCCGGGCCGTCTGGCCATATCTCGTGCGACAACGATTCACCAGAATCCCGAAGAGCCAGGGCCCATACCGGTCCGGGCCGTCACACCGCGCCAGCGACCGATAGGCTCGCACGAAGGCGTCTTGCACCGCTTCTTCCGCGTCTTCCCGGTTGCCCAGGATGTGGCGCGCGTAGCGAGCCAGCCGGTCCCGGTGACGCGCCACCAGGCCGGCGTACGCCTGCGCGTCGCCGGAGAGCACCCGGCGCACCAGGTCCCCGTCGGTGGTCTCCACGTGCTGGATACCCTCCGACCCCCCTGCCGCGTCACCGTGTGACGCGCCCCGCGCCGGCTGGGTATCCCGTGGTGACTGGATTCGTGTCCCCGTGACCTGGAGATTCATGTGATGCGGCGAATCGCTCCCCTCGCGGCCGGCCTCTTGCTCCTCGGCCTGGGATGTTACACCGATGACGTGATCGGCCCCCCCGGCGGCGGCAAGCCCTTGAGCCCTGTCGTGCGGGTCCATATCACCGACGATCCCTTCCCGTTCGACTCGGTGCAGAGTGTGAACCTCTACATCGACAGCATCGCGGCGACGACGACGTTCGACACGTCGGGCGGCAGTAATTCCTGGGTAACCCTGGCGACCCCGCACCAGGCCGTCAACCTGCTGGATTATCAGAACGGCGCCCTGGCATTTCTCGGGCAGGACTCCGCCATCCCCGGCCTGTATAAGTCGGTGAGCGTGACGATTGACGTCGATTCTTCTTCGATAATCCTTTCCGGCGGCGCCCACGCCTCCATCCATTGGCCGACCTCGGGCCGCCTGACGCTCTACGCCTATGTGTCGCCGGCCCTGACCATCGGCGATTCGATTTCCGATCTCGTGATCGATGTCGATGTCGGTCACTCCTTCTATTACAATCTGTTCGGCGGACATGAGTTCACGTTCATCCCGGTGCTCCGCGCGGTGAATGGCGCGCAGACCGGGGCGATTCAGGGCACCGTGACAACCTCGTATTATGGCGGTTCGCAGCCGGTCGCCAATGCCGACGTGACGGTGTTCCCGGGCGGGTTTGCGACCAGCGCGCCCCTGGCGACTGGGCGCACGGACGCGGCGGGACACTACAAGGTTGCGTATTTGCCGGCGGGTCCGGCGGCGGGTCCGTGGACCTACGCTATTTCGGTCACGCAGCCGCTCCAGCCCGGCCTCGCCACCGTAACCCTGAATAATTTGACCGTGACGGCCGGTGGGACACTCACGCAGGACATTTCGTTGCCCGCCGCGAGCGCTGGCACGTCGGGTATCCACATCAGCGGCAACACCACGGTGGGTGTGGGCGGGGCCGTGGAGCTGTTCGCGGCGGTTACCGACTCACTGGGGAATCCGGTCGCGAACCCCACCGTCGTCTGGACGTCGTCGGACACGGCCATCGCGCAAAGCCTCGGACTCGGCGCTATCGACAGCGTCGTCGGCGTCGCGGCGGGGACTG
>DASQIZ010000047.1:0-7902 GCA_035631315.1 Gemmatimonadales bacterium | reverse complement strand
CGGGTTGCAGTTCTTTCGCGTCCGGCTCGTGGACTTCCCACCAGAGTTTCTTGTGGCATTGCATCCCGGAGGTGAAGCGGGATTTGGAAAGGCCGTAGGTTTTCTTGGTCATGCGGCGAAGGTCGTGGAGGGGTGTGACATGGCAGGTATTCTGCCGAACAAAATGCACGTCGGCAATGCGCTCAGGATTTCGCCGGCCTCACGAGCATGACCTGCTCGGCGTTCGAGTCTTTGAGCCAGCCGAGGATCTCGTCCCAGAACACGCAATCGGCGATAGCGTCCTTTTCGCCGGGGTGGCCCTTCATCCGTTGCCGATGGAGGTGAAGGTCTGAGAGAGCACGCTTGACGATGGCGATCAGGATCCGGCGGTCGAAGGTGAGGGCGTCGAGGGGTTTGGGAGGGACGCCGAGGAATTCGTCGAGGGTCGGGTAGGCGTGAGAGACGCGGTTCATGGAAAGAGTGTCGCAGGGGGGTGCGACACTGAGCGATTTGTCAGGAAAGGAAGCCTAGAGGTCCCACGAAACCAACACGGTGACCCCGGCCACCTGCGAGAGGCTACCCCACTCGGTGTGCGGGCCACCCAGGTACAGAGGCACATATGCCGCCAGGGTCCAGTTATCCGATACCACGTAATTCGCGGCCAGCTGCACAAGACTCGATCCGTCAGACAGGTCCACAATGGCGAATCCGGTCAGCTCGAGATCCCGGATCAGCGCATCGGAGCGATCCGCGCGCAGAAACAGTTGTCGCCGGGCCATCGGCTGCTGCTTGTCGTTCGCAAAGGCGCGGATGTACCACATCGCCGCCGCCCCCCGGGACGACGAGTCACCCTCCGCAAACCACCGGCGCCACGCGGCCCGGTCGAAGCCGGTCTCGTGATAGTGAATCTCGGCGTTGATCGTGAGCTTCGCCCCGCTGTTCGCCCACGAGGCACCGGCTGCGACATCACTCCGAAAACGCAGGCCGGCGTCGCCCAGGTCCGGCACCGGCGCCGCCCCCGGGAGCGATCCGGTCTCCTTCCCGAAGTCCGTCGCCTCTTCAGCGAGGCTGCGACCGGCGCCACCCGAGTATTCGATATAGCCGACGACGCTCTGGCTCACGAGCCTCGACACTGACGCCCCGAATTGGGTCCGCCCACCCTCCAGGTAGAAGAAGACCTGCGGCGACAACCCGGCGACGTCGGCTCCGGCGGTGGCCAGGACGCGGTCCGCACCATTGGTGTGATCGAACTCCGGGGACCAGCCGGCGTCTTCCCCAATCGGAATCGGGGCGGGCGCCTGCAAGCGGGGAGCGAACGTGAGACTCACCTCGCCGCCGGTCCAGAGGTGCTCGGCGCGCACCATGAGGACACCCAGCCGGTCGTCCCGCCTCACCGAGGGGTCGACCGAGACTTGAGCGATGAGTGTGCGGGACCGGAAGTAGTCCGTCGGGTTGAAGCCGAGCGCCACACCGTCGTGCACATTGATTCGCCCCACCTCGAGATAGGATTCGTGCAGGGGCGCCCACGACACGTACCCTTCACGCAAGTCGAATCCGCTGACGACGCCGTGGTCCTCGATCACGTTCAAGCGCCCACTCAGCACCAGGGTCAGCTGGTCCGGGAGCTGCCACCGTCCCATCGCATCGACGCTCGACCGATTCTCCCACTCGGCGGGTGTCCGGCCCGGAAGCGGCACGGCGAGCGCGGATCGGTCGCGGGAGGCGGTCGCGGCGTCCTCGGCGTAGAGGCGCCCCCGGGTCGAAGAGGTCTTCACGGGCGCCGCCGCCTCGCGGACCGCACCCGGAATCGAGGCGAGGTCCCTGTCTTCGCCGACGGTCGACGCGTCGCTCAACTGCGGCAGGAAGTCGCGTTGAAACCAGGCATCCGGGATGTCCTGGGCGGCGTAGTCCGACTGCGTCATGGTGGTCACGAGATTCGGATCGACCCCGTCGATGATGACGGTCTCGGTGGCGCGTTCGGCGCCGAGCTCCCGCGCGTACTTGTGGAAATACGCGACCTTGAGCAGCCGGCCGCTGTCCGAGTAGTACTTGCCCTTGACCGGGCGATAGGTCCCTTGCTCCACCCAGAGCTCGATCCGGCTGTAGATCGCGTCCCGATCGGCCGCGACCAGGTCCAAATGCCAGGCCACCCGGCGGACCCGGTCGGCGTCCTGCAGCGTATCGGTGCCGGTGAGGGAGGCGGTATAGTCGCGCGCGAGACTGACGGTCGCGACATCGCCGTTCGAAGCGAGGCCGATCAGGCGCTGCTGCGGCGAAATCCGGACGCTGGCCTTCGACGCGGGATCGTAGAACCACATGTTGGTGCCGTTGAACAGCACCATCTTCCCCCGGTCACGGGGGGGATCGGCGTAGCGGACCAGGTTATCGAAGGCGCCGTCCGGTGAGTGCCGCTTGGCATACACGGTGAGGACGACATGGTCGCTGGACTTTCCGCCCACGTAGTTCACCACGGCGTTGGTGACGCGGAAAGGTTGCTCCGGATTTCGTACGCTGTCGGCCCGGGTGACGATGTCGCGGGCCGTCTGGGCCGTCTGGGCCGCGGCCGGCCGGCAGAGGAGAAGGACGGCTGAGAGAACGACGTTGATTTTCATACGTGCCTCAAGGAGTCGACGACCGGCATGCGCGCGGCGCGGCTGGCCGGAAGAAGGGCGGCGAGGGTCGACATGATGACCAGTCCGGTCCACACGCCGCCGATGAGCGGGACGATGCCGGCCGCGGAGAGGCGCAGGGGTACGGGAGCCGACTGACCGGGCGGCATCCAGTGCAGCCCCGCGCGATTGACCAGGATGGAGCAGAGTACGGCGAGCACGATCCCCGCCGTGGCACCGATGACGCCGAGGAGCGCCCCTTCGAGCAGGAACTGCCGGCGGACGTCGCGGCGCCTCAGCCCGAGGGCCCGCACCGTGCCGATTTCGTTCGTCCGCTCCATGACGCTCATGCTCATGGTGTTGATCACCGAGAACAGCACGATGATGGCCATGATGGTGGCGACGAACGAGAAGATGGCGCCGAAGAGCCCGATGACCTGGCCGTAGAATGGCACCAATTCACCGAAGTCGCGGACTTCGAGGTCCAAGTGGTGCGCCGCAAGGAGACCCGTGAGCCGGGCCTTGGCGCGGGCCAGGTCTTCAGTCCGGTGGAGCTGGAGGACGATGGCGACGGCCTCGTGCGCACCACGGCCGTAGAGCAGCTCCTGCGCGAGAGCGAAGTGCATGGCGAGATAGGCGTCGTCCAGCTCCTTCACGCCCTGCGGGTCCGCTCGGGTCACGACGAAGTTCACGACGTTCGGTGCGCCGCCGGCGGTGGCGGCGAGCAGGTCGAGGCGTGCGCCGCCGGGCGCGGGCGTGCCCGTTTCCCGGCGCGAGAGCTCACTGACGTTGGTGACGGCGGCCGGTGCGTCGGCGCCGGTCGCGGTCGTCACCGGAGGCGCGGGACAACGAGGCACCGCGAGGTCGTGGCAGAGTCCCAGGACTCTCGCCAGGCCGACCCCGACGACGCCGCGGGAGATGTCCCCGTCGCTCAGCCCCGAGTCCGGGTGCGCGGGTTCCAGGTGGTACTCGTTCCACCGGCCCATGCGCGCGCGGTCTGCCGGCACGACTCCGGAGCCCACGAAGGTCTTGGTCGCGTCGATCTGGGCGTTGGCGGCGATGCCGTAGAGCGTGACGGTGGGAGTGATCACGTCAGCCAGGGCGCCGAGCACGGAGTCGTCCTGGATCAACCGCATGACCGACTGGTAGTCGGCGATGCTGTAGGCGCCCGGATTCCCCGCGCCGAAGTCGAAGTAGCCGGCGTGGAATACCGACAGGTGACCGGTCCGCCGGACCGTGTTGGTTTGAAAGCCCAGGACCGTGGTGATCACGAACTGTCCGAAGAGCAGGAGCGCCACGACGCCCACGGCGATGGCGGTGGTGGTGAGCGCAGTGCGCCGCGCGTTGCGGCGGATGTTCCGGCGTGCGATGGTGAAGAGCTTCATGATTCGAGCGCTCCGTCGCGGATGTGGTAGGTCTCTTCGGCGTGAGACATCAGCTGGCCGTCGTGGGTGGAGATGATGAAGGTCGTCCGCGACATGGCCTGCATGCGTTGCATGAGGGCGATGATGGCGGCGCCGGTGTGCGAGTCCAGGTTCGCCGTGGGCTCATCCGCCAGCACGATCGCGGGCGACTTGACGAGGGCCCGGGCGATCGCGATGCGCTGCTTCTGGCCGCCGCTCAGCTGGTTGGGCCGCCGGTCGGCCCGGTCCAGAAGGCCCACCGCGTCCAGCATGCCCAGCGTGAGTTCCTGGCGACGCGCGGGCGTCAGGCCGAGGCGCAGGAGCGGGTATTCGACGTTCTCATAAGCCGTGAGCACCGGGATGAGATTGAAGGTCTGGAAGACGAACCCGATGTGACGGGCGCGGAAGTCCGAGAGCGCGTCGTCGGTCAGCGCGGCAACGGACCGGCCGTCGATCTCGATGGTGCCTGCGGTCGGCGTGTCGATGCAGCCGATGAGGTTGAGCAGCGTGGTCTTGCCGCTCCCGGACGGGCCCACGATCACCGAAAACCGGCGGGAGGGGATGTCGAGCGTGACATCATGGACGGCAGCGACGCCGACGGTGCCCAGGTCGTAGGTTTTCGAAACCTGGTGGAGCCGGACGGCCGGGGCGTTTGGCGCGGGGGGTCTGTCGGTCATGGGGGGGGCCTCAGATGACGGCCCGTGCCGGTGCGGGCGCGGGACGCAGGAGCAGGGAGAAGGCGACGATGTGGGTGATCATGAGGGCCGGGACGTACAGGACCGGGATGGCGTACAGGGCCCCCAGCTGGCCGGCCACGGACGGGAGATCGAGGCGAACGGCGTTCACGTAGTCGACGAGGATATCGGCGACGCCGACGAGGTTGAACAGGACGACAAAGAGCTGGAAGAGGGGGCGTTTGCGGGCCGTCAGGAGTGCCAGGAGAGCGAGGAGGCCCGTGGCGAAGTCCCCGTAGGCGGCGACGGTGACGAAGCGGGCGGGAAGTTCGGGGCCGACGAGGCCGGGCAGCAGCAGGGCGAGGCCGAAGAACCGGAAGCTGTGCAGGGAGGCGATGTTCCGGTGGGTGGTGGCCGGGTCTTGCGTCTGGACCTTCGATCTCCGGTAGCTACGGAAGTAAAGCAACCAGGCCAGGTAGCCCAGCAGGAGCTGCGAAAGGAAGATGACTCTCGTCGACATGGAACCTCCCCGCGGGTCGTGAAATGTGGTACCATATAGTACCATCTCTGAGGGGAGATGGTACTCAGTGGTACCGGTTTCGTCAAGGAGGGGTGTGTTGGTCAAGCGTGGGAAGAAGCAGGCACGGGCGGCGAGGGGAGGCGAAAGCCAGGTGCGCGAGCGCATTCTCGCGGCGGCCTTCGCGGCGTTCATGGAGGGCGGCTATGCGGCGACCAGTACGCTCGAGATTGCGACCCGGGCCCGGGTGTCGAAGCGGGAGTTGTATGCCGTGGTCGGGAACAAGCGGGAGATGCTGGTCGCCTGCATCGGGGATCGCGCGCGGCGACTGGCGGTGCCCACCGACCTCCCGGCGGCGCGGGATCGGGAGAGTCTGGCCGAGGTGCTGGCGGGGCTGGGAGCGAGGCTGGTCCACGAGGTGAGCGATCCCGCTGTGATCGGGGTGTTTCGGCTGGCGATCGCCGAGGCGGTGCGGGCACCGGAGGTGGCGCGGGTGCTCGACGGGGTTGGGCGCGAGGCCGGCCGGGGGGCGGTGCGTGGAGTCATGACGGCGGCTTTGTCCGCAGGGCTGCTCACGGGTCAGCCGGAGGAGCTGGCGCGTCAGTTCCTGGGATTGTTGTGGCAGGATCTCATGGTCAGTCTATTGCTGGGTGTGGTCGAGCGACCGGACCCGCGCGAGATCTCGAGGCGCGCGCGCGAGTCCGCGGTCGCGTTTCTGGCTCTTCATCCGCGGCCCAGTTAGAGGTCAGAGGCTCCGATGTCCAGCGTCGTGGTTGGAGCGCTGCTGTCCAGGCCAGCGATGGAGCGGAAGGTGGCGGCCGCCCTGTGGAGGGGGGACGTCGTTCACGCGTTCTCCGCGTGGAGTGATCTGGTTGCGTTCGCCCAGATGAAATCACCCGATGTGGTCTTCCTCGATCCGATGGTCGAGCCTTCGGCTGATTGGGCGACTCGGCTGCCGTCTCTCGAGGGGATTTTCCCTCGGCGGATAATCCTGTACACGGTTCTGACCTCGGCCCTGGCCGAGATATTGCTCTCACTTGGCAAGAGGGGGATCCGAGAGATCGTCTTCCACCGCTTGGATGATCATACCGACCGCATGGCGGAGGCACTGATGTCCGTCGGTATTGACCGGACCTAGGCGGCGCTCGCGCGACCGCCAGATCGCCAACGACGAGTCTACCCGCCGTGGACCTGCGCCCATTGCTTTTTCCACTGCTCAAAGTCCTTGGCGATGATGCGTTGGTCGGTCACCCTTGCGGCCTCATCGGAGCATAGGAAGAGAGTCGGCTCGGCCATGACGTCTGGTGACAGAAGGCGTTCACGCAGCGTGTGAGGAACATCCTCCGGGACCATGCCGGTGTCCGTCGCTCCGCCTGGAAGGAGCAGGTTGACGGTGATCCCCGTCGCGACGACGTCCTGCGCCATGACGCGGGAAAGCGACTCGCTCCCTGCGCGCGAGGGGCCGTAGGGAGCAAATCCTTGCCGGCGCATCGTCCCCTCACTGACCCCGATATTGACGATCCGGCCCGTCCCGTTCGTCAGCCAGAGCGGTACGACCTCGCGAGCGACCGCAAAGTACCCGGTCAAGTTGGTGTCGATCACATCCCGAAACCGATCGACCGGCACCTCCCAAAACGGCATGGGGTCCGTGAGAAACCTCGGATTCACCGTTCGCATGCCGATCCCGGCATTGTTGATGAGCACATCAATGCCGCCCCAAAGCCGGAGCATCTGGTCCCGGCCCGAGCGGATCGAGCCTGAATCCCGCACGTCCAGGGCAGTACCCTCGCAGGCGCCGCCGGGATGCGCTCGTGACCGCAGCTCGCTTACGGCGCGGTCAATCTTCGCCTGGCTTCTGCCGGTGACGAACACGCGGGCACCCGCACTCACGAGGGCGTTCGCCATCGCGAACCCGAGCCCGCTGGTCGCACCGGTGATCAGCACCCGCCTGCCGGAAACACCTGCATACTCAATCATTCATTCTCCGATCTGGTCCCGTCGTGCGTCGGCGCCGACCGTGGACACTTCTCCTACAGCAAGGTGCCGGCCAGGGTGGCGTCGGTGGAGATGGCAATGGGTCGCAGGCCATCTCCCTGTATCTGCGGCGCAACACGAAATGGGTGAGACGGTCGGTTGCGATGCGGCGCGGCGAGGTGTGGAGTCGATGGGATCACGCGCGGGTGATCTGGCGTTATGAATAACGTCTGCAAGAGTTGCCACCCGCGGCCGCATGGTCGCCATCATGACGGGGCTGAGGGGATGGGGGGATCGAGAAACGTGAAAGCATTCGACGGTATCAACGTGCTGTTCGTGGCCGGATTCGGTCCGATCGTGCGCGATCGATCGGCGAGCGGGGATCTATACGGCAAGGCCTTGGGCATCGCTTTTAAGGAAGAGGACGGCGCCGCGTCAGCCATCTGGCCTAGCCGTAGATTGCTGCCTTTGAACGCGCTCACGCAGGGGCCGCCGCGGCACGAGAAGATGGTTCGACCCAGAAACTCCTCGGCGGTGAAGTCGCGGAACGGCAAGCGCTGGAGGGACACGAGGACCGGGCGGACGCTCGTCGTCAGCGCGCGGTCGAACTTGTCGTAGTCGGGGGTGCTGGCGATTGCTCCCGGTGGCACGGGTTCCCTGCCGCCCATGGGAATCACCACGAAGGTGCGGCCGGAGCTCGGCAGCCGCCCAAACCCGGAGCGTCCGGACTTCTCTTGATCCAGAGG
>DASQIZ010000046.1:0-3797 GCA_035631315.1 Gemmatimonadales bacterium | reverse complement strand
CCCGACGTCGAGGACGAGGGAGTCCAGGTCGAACCGCAGGGCGCGGTCGTTCTTCGGCATTGAAGTGGCCCCATGACATGGTGCGCGAGTGGCCCTTTCAACGGTACCACCGCCGCCTACCATTCGGGTAGGAATTTGTGGCGCAACCGCGGAATTCAGGGAATTTTGACGATGCAACCCCGGCTCGATTACACGAAGGCGTCCCCCGGCACCGTCAGGGCCCTGTTCGGCCTGGAGGTCTACCTCCACGGCTGCGGGCTGGAGCACGGGCTCCTGCGTCTGGTGAAGCTGCGGGCCTCGCAGGTCAACGGCTGCGCCTACTGCATCGATATGCATTCAAAGGACGCCCGCGCGGCCGGCGAGACCGAGCAGCGGCTCTACCTGCTCGACGCCTGGCGCGAGGCCCCCTTCTACACCGACCGCGAGCGTGCGGCGTTCGCCTGGACCGAGGCGGTGACCAAGGTGACCGAAGGGCATGTCCCCGACGCGGTCTTCGAGGAGGTCCGCGAGCAGTTCAACGACAAGGAACTCGCGGACCTGACCATGGCGATCGCCGCGATCAACGCCTGGAACCGGATGGCGATCAGCTTTCGCGCCTTGCCCGGCGGTTACCAACCGGGGCAGTTCAACCACCTCCTGGAAAGGCAGGCCCACTGATGCGCACCGTGATCGCGATCGCCCTCGGGGCGGCATTGGGGGCCGGCGGCTTCGCGCTGGCCCAACACGACAAGCACGGGGATGCCGCGAAGGTCAAGTCGCTGCTGGAGCAGGACGTCTCCGAGAAGATCGACGGCAAGGAGGCGCGGGTCTCCGCGATCGAGGTCTCGTACGGGCCGGGGGGCTTCACCCCGCCGCACCGCCACCCCGGCGCGGTCTTCGGGCACGTGCTGGAGGGAGAGTTCGAGGCCCAGCTCGAAGGCCAGCCGCTGCGGAAGCTGAAGGTCGGCGACACGTTCTACGAGCCGACCATGGCGCTCCACTCCGTCTCGCGGAACCCGAGCAAGACGGCGAATACGCGGCTCCTCGCCGTCATCCTACACCCGCGGGACGCCAAGGAATTGGTGATCCTGGAGAAGCCCAAGCATTGAGCCCCCTCGCCCGGGGAATGACGACGCCCCGGCCCCCGTTCGGGATGGCGGGCGGGTGCCGGGGCGCGAGTGGCGGCCGGGTCCTGATTCTCGCTCCGGATGATTCCGTCTGATTTTCGGGTCGACTGTGCCTTGTCGGGCTTGTGTACCAGGGCCCTGGCAGGGCGGACTTTGGGCTCCTCGCTGCGGCGAATGGGGATTGAATCATGCGATCGAAGAAGAGACTCTCGAACACGGCCCCCGTCGCCATGCGCATGGCGCTGGCCGCCGGATTCTTATCGGCGGTGGCCGACCGTTTCGGACTATGGGGGCCGATCGGCACACCGGGGGTGTCGTGGGGCGGGTTCGCCAAGTTCCTGGATTATACCGCAACGCTTCTCCCGTACCTGTCGACCACGCTCGTGGCGGTTGCAGGCTGGGCGGCGACCGTGGCCGAGATCGTGCTGGGCGTTGCACTCCTCGCCGGCGTGCGCGTTCGCCTGGCCGCGCTCGCCAGCGGAGTCCTGCTTCTCACCTTCGCCATCGCCATGACGACCGCGCTCGGCCCCGAGGCGCCGCTGTCGTACTCAGTCTGGACGGCGGCGGCCGGAGCCTTCTTGCTGGCCCAGGACCGGCCGGCCGCGTGCCAGGAGCCGCCGGTTGCAGCGTGAACCAGACTACGCAGCCAGGCCAGAGGCAAAGTTGGAAGCTGGTCTTGGATGGCTCCTTAGGGATCCGCCGTCGCGCCCCCCAAACAAACATAGGTACAGCGCCATCCAAGCCGTGGTTGAGCCCTCGTATCCCCGGTGGATGCGGAGGTCGATCAGTCCGACGCGCCCAACCGACCCGTTGGTGCGCGGATGCGCAATTATCAATTCACCCTGTCGGAGAATCGCCATGGCAACGATCGAAGCATGGGTCGCCCCGGCCGCGAAGAGCAGCTTGGTTCGGCAGAAGGTCGAGCTCGGGCCGCTTGGGGACGAGGAAGTGGAAGTGGAGGTCGAGCACTGTGGGCTGTGTCACTCCGACCTTTCGATCCGGAACGACGACTGGGGGTTCTCGCGGTTTCCGGCCGTGCTGGGGCACGAAGCCGTTGGCCGAGTGGTCGAAGTCGGACGAGCGGCCAAGGGGCTGACAGTCGGACAACGCGTTGGGGTCGGCTGGACGGCAGGCAGCTGCATGCACTGCCGTCAATGCATGTCGGGCAATCACCATTTGTGCCCGCAAGCAACGTTTACGATCGTCGGGCACAAAGGCGCATTCGCCAGCCGCGTCCGCGCGCACTGGGGCTGGGCCGTCCCCCTGCCGGAAAAAATCAACGTCGCCGAGGCTGGCCCGCTTTTGTGCGGCGGCATGACCGTGTTCAATCCGCTGGCGATGTACGCCAAGCCGACCAGCCGCGTGGGCATCGTCGGCATCGGCGGGCTGGGCCACATGGCCGTGAAATTCGCCGCCGCGTACGGCTGCGAAGTGACGGCGTTCACCTCGAGCGAGAGCAAGTTCGACGAAGCCCGGAAGTTCGGTGCGCATCGAGTCGTGTCGAGCCGCAATTCGGACGCGATCAAGGAATTGGCGGGGGTATTCGACCTGCTGCTTGTCACCGTCAATGTCCCGCTCGATTGGGACGCGCTCATCGCCTCGCTGGCTCCCAACGGCCGGCTGCACGTCGTCGGCTTCGTGCTTGAACCGATCCCGCTCGCGGTGATCCCGCTCATCATGGGGCAGCGGAGCTTCTCCGGCTCGCCGATCGGTTCGCCGGTGGGCATCGGAACGATGCTCGAATTCGCCGCGCGGCACAACATCACACCGCAGACGGAACACTTTCCGATGAGCCGCATCAACGAAGCGTTCGAGCGGCTGGAAGCGGGCAAGGCTCGATACCGCATCGTGCTCGATGTGGATTTTTGAACCGCCGCACAAGACCTCTTCGAGATAGCGATCAGGGACCGTCACCCGGCACGTGGTGATGGAGTACGCGACAGTCGGTATCGGCGTGAACACCGTGGCGCCCGGCGTCGTCTACACGCCGCTCCACCGGAACACTCCGAAGGACGTGATGGAGAGCCTGTTGCCGAAGGGTCGGCCTTCCATGGTCAAGGACATCGCGGATGCGGTCATGTATTTGACCGACGCCGCGACGGTCACTGGGCACATCCTGCGCATCGATTGCGGCGCGCAGTTCGGCGGTTGAAAAACGACTTGCTCCAGGAGCGTCACGCGCGTCGGTCCGAGATACCGCCTTCAACAGTCGTCGCATCTGAACGGCTGTCACCCTCAGGCCGTGAACGCGTACATGGTATCGATCAGTGAGACCCCGAACGGAGTCAGCGAATACTCGACCCTCGGGGGTATCTCCTGGAAGTCCTTGCGCGTGACGACGTGGTCGGCCTCCAGCTCCTTCAGGTGCATGATGAGCATCTTGTCGCTGACGCCGACCACCGCGCGTCGCAGCTCGCTGTACCGTCTCGAACCCTTGCGAATGGCTCGGAGGATGAGCGGCTTCCACTTCCCGTTGACGAGGTCCAGGCTTGCCTCGAGGCCGCAGACATAAGGCCGCCTCTTTTTCGGAGGCTTCTTCATTGGATAATATCCCCCTGATTTGGATCACATACAATACTATGTGATACTCGACCTTTTGAAAGCAAGCGTACGGCCGCGGTCCGGGCCCGATTCCGCGGGCGCCAGGGCCGCCCGGAGATAGAGGCGAGGATTCCCCCGATCCGGTTCCTT